>ONCC01000009.1 GCA_900316235.1 uncultured Bacteroidales bacterium | reverse complement strand
GCCGGCGGGCTACGACGGCATGTTCGCCAATGCCTTCTTCGACTTCTACACCCAAGCCAACCAGTACTGGGTTTTCCGTCCGGGCAGCGCCATCGACACCGTGAACGGCGACATCAATAATGCTCACTTCAGCGCCGCCACGGGCCGCACCTCGTTCGGCCCCACCACCGACCCGCACCCCTACCTCACCGACGGCACGCCGGAGACCAGCTTCGAAATCACCAACATCCAGGAGAACGGTACCGAGCTCACTTTCCACGTCCACTTCCTCGGCACCGAGGGCATCGACGACGTAGAGGATATGGGATATAGGTTATGGGTTATGAACGGCCGCATTGTGGTTGACGGTACTTCCGACGAGGTGCATATCTTCGACATGGTCGGCCGCGAGGTCCGTAACAGCGGCCTCCGCAACGGCGTCTACCTCGTCAAGGTCGGCAACCGCCCAGCCCGGAAAGTGGTGGTCGTAAAATGATGCCAAAAACGATGCCTCGTTTTTGGTGCAGATAAAAACGAGGTTTTTGTCACCTATAAAAACGAGGTTTTTGTCACCTATAAAAACGAGGTTTTTGTTCCCCATAAAAACGAGGCATCGTTTCGGGATTCAAATGAGATTTGGCAGAACATACTGAAAATAAGCATATAACGATATGAAAAAAACATTCACCAAGATCCTGCTCCTTGCAGGCCTGATTTTGACAGTTTTCACCGCCTGCCAGAAAGACGACGGCTCGTCCGTGAACAACCATCTGCGCTACCACTTTGCCTCGCAGGCCGAAGGGCGCCAGCTGAAGATGGCCAACACTGCCTACTTTGACGGCTTGAATCAGAACGACCTTGACTGGAAGACGTGGCACTCCGGCGCCACCATCGCCGAGTACAAAGCCTTGGCCGAGGCCCAGATTGTGGACTTCACCGAGGACGAGAAGAAAGCCCTCTCGAAGGTGATGGACTTCATCGAGAGCCGCTGCGTCGAGCTTGGCATCCAGCTTCCTCTCGATGATGAGATTGTCTTCATCAAGAGCGACATGGAGGACGAAGGCTATGCTGGCGGCTACACCCACAAGAACCAAATCTACCTTAGTTCGTTCGTGACCGAGCGCACCGCCCGCGCCTTCCAGGGCGACACAGCCTTCGACGCCGACTACTGGGAGTACCATATCCACTTCATCCGTGAGGTTGTTGCCCACGAGATTTTCCACGTCCTCACTCGCAACGATGCCCGATTCCGCCAGCTGATGTACAGCCTCGTCGGCTTCACGGTGATGGACCATGAGATGGAGTTCGGCCCCGCGGTGCGCAACGTGCTGGAGAGTAACCCCGACGTGGAGCGCTACGATAACTGGGCCGAGTTTACCATCGGGGGCGTGAAGCGCCGCTGCATCCTCACCGCCGTCTACACGAGCAGCTATGCCGAAGCCGCGGCGACCGATCCCGAGGCCAACTTCTTCTACTATACGCAAGGTGTGCTGGTTCCCCTCGATGAGCCCAACATCATCATTCCCATCGGGCAGGCCACCGACTTCTACGACGTCATGGGTCACAACTCCGACTATTTCCTCGCTGCCGAGGAGTACCTCGCCGATAACTTCTCCTACCTCATCGCCTACGGCTTCAACGGCCGCTACGACCACAGCTGGGAGCGGGGACTCTTCTTCATCCCCTACCAGACCCCTCAACTCATCCGCCAAATGCACAACACAATGACACAATATTACCCAAGCAAATGAACATCAAATTCCGTATGCCCAAGCTGTCGGCCGAGCAGACAGCAAATCAGAGCGGCAATGCCAAGAGCCGCAGTATCGTCAAGGAACTGCTGCTGACCATCATTGCCACCACCATCTCTATCGTCCTCACCTTCGGCACCGCCGCATGGCTCGAGAAACGTGAAGCCAAGAAGGCTACACGGTTGTTGGCCATGACTATCATCAGCGATATCGACCAGAGCCTCGAGGTCTATAAGAAACGCTTGGAAGTTGAGGAAAATGGAAGTCGCATCGCCAACTATCTGTTTCGGAACATCGACAGCCTCGAACGTGTCTCCGACGACACTCTCTTTGCCTTCTTCGAATACCTGTCCACCTGTGGTTTTGGCGTCGACCGCGAAATCGAGACTAGCAACGAGCATATTTTCAACAGCAGCCAGGACTCGTGGCGCACGCTTGGCGACAAGAAGTTTTTGAGCAATGTGCAGGACTTCTACAACGCCCGCGGCCTCTGCGAGCGGCAGCAGCAGGAGTGGGTCTACTACCGTAAGCCTCTGACGAAGGATGATGAATACCGAATCATCATGGAGGAAAGCGGGACAGCCAACCGGGAGGCCTTCATGAAAATTTGCCACCGTCTGCTCCAAGACCAAGAGGTGAGAAACTATGTAGACCATGCTCCCCTACGCATGAACAACTTCCGTGATTTCCTGCAGGAGTATGTCAACCTCAACGAGGAAAACAAGTTCTTGATGGGCATCACGGAGAAGGATTTGGAAGAATTCCGCAACCAGAGCCTGATGACGGTACGCCATGCCAAAGAGGCCGATATGGTTGGCGTATGGGATGCCGTAATGGCCAATGACGATAACCATATCGATTACCAGTTCCGCAAGGATCACACCTTCACCAATCTCATTACTTTTAAATGGATTCATTTCGATTTTCAAGACAAGGCTCAGGTGTGCATCTCGCTGTCGGGCAGTTGGGCCATCGAAGGGGACTCGCTCGTGAACACTTTCGACATGTCGACACTCAAGATCGAGGTGGTAGACAGTACTATCAGATGTTCACCGGAGGTGGCGAAAAAGATTCCCGAATTGAAGCAGGGAATTGTCGAGATGGCTCATAATGCCTCATTCCTCTTGCGCCTGAAGGAGAACAATCGTCAGGCACAGGCCACCAACCTCGACCGCACCGGCACCCGCCTCGAACTTACCGAGCCAGACAAGCCCCCCGTCCACTACCAGCGGAGAATTGAAAACTGATAAAAAGCATCAATAAACAGTTGTATTTTTTATAAAGGAGTTCCGATGAGGGACTCCTTTTTTATTTGGAAAAATACAATAAAAATGATTCATGTTTGGGAAAAAGTGTATCTTTGCACCCCGAATTTAGTGATAATAATGTAAGACATGAACAGAATATTTGCTGTATTGTTTTTGTTTTGCGCTGTGAACGGATGGGCGCAACAACCGCTTCTCACCACACAGTGGTCGCAGGGGGCTCCCTACAATCAACATTGTCCGGCGGATCCGTTGGAGAATAACAAGCATAGTTATACTGGATGTCCTGCTACCGCCATGGGTCAGATACTCAATTATCTGCAGACGACGCAAGGCACCCGTTTCGACGATGGCGACGACTATTTCACCGGTAATTATTTCGGCCGTCAATTCCATATCGATGACGATTGGGAGACATACGATTTTCCCTCATTCCCGCAACTGAACGAGATGCTGGATTCCGCCGATGCCCGGTTTCAGCGTGGAGAGGAGCTTGACGGCTCATTGAAGGGTGCCATTGTTTTTGCCTGCGGCGTGGCCTGCAAGCAGGTCTATTCGGCGTCGGATTCCTATGGCTCTGGCACCTTCTCCGTGAATCAGGCCTTTGAGGCTTATCAGCGCTTCGGTTTTGAGGACTGTCAGCTGCTCTGTGAAGCCGACTCGACGATGTATGCTATCTTAATTTCCAATATACTGGCTGGTTATCCTGCCCATCTAGCTGTTGAAAATCCCGCCGGAACCTCCGGGCACAATGTGGTGGTCGACGGCTATCGCGAGAGAGACGGGAAGTTCCACCTCAACTTCGGCTGGGGCGGTGCCAAGGACAACTGGTACAGCCTTCCCGACCCGAATGGCTATTCTTATGGATGGACCAAGATAGAGGGCCTTATCGTGAATATCATCCCCACGACTCCGCACGTGGCTGTCCGGGAGGCCTCCCTCCCGCAGTCGCCAGAGGTGTATCCCAACCCGGCCATCGATGTCCTCTGCCTGAAGGGTCTTCCTTGTGAGGCGGTGGATTATACCATTTTCAATATGATGGGGCAGAAGGTGAAAGCCGGCTTCACCCAGGGGACTATCCCCGTAGCAGCACTGGGAGCAGGCGTCTATTTATTACAGATTGAAGGCAATAAATACGCGGGAACAGTCAAATTCGTCGTGAAATAGCTTAGAAAGGAACTATGAAGCGCAGGGTGCGGTGGAGGTTCTCGATCTCGAATCGGGAGCCGTGGAGGAGTTCGCCGTCGATGCCGATGTAGAAAGGACGGTCGCTTTCGATGACCAGATGTTTGGCACGGCGGTAGGAGATGAATCGCTGCAGCTTCTTCCGGTCGAGATAAGTGCCTTTTTTATAGTAGCCTATCATGCCCGCAAAACGTACGATGGAGATGGGTCGTATGGCAGTCACTTCAATCCATCCGTCGTCGTTCAACGAGCGCGGGGCGCTACGGAAGCCACCCCCTTCGTATTGGCCATTGGCCAGCGACGCCAGCATGAGGTCGCCCTGTTGCCACAGCTCGCCGTCGACGGTGATGCGGCAGGGGTTGTGCCGTCCGGAGAAGAGACTCTTCAGGATGCCCGAAGGATAGGCCATCTTGCCACCTAACAAGGGCTTTCGGCGCATCTCGTCCATGGCGCGACACACTTCGGCCTCGAAGCCGAAGTTCAAGGTGTTGAGGGCATAGCGTACCGCCAGGCCGGAATCGCTTTGGTAGCGAACCTTCATCACATCGACCTCGACCGACGGCGCTTCCGTCAGCGCCTTGAGGTCGTGGAAGTCGACACCCTGCCAGTATTTCACATAGTCGTTTCCGCTGCCGCAGGGATAACAGCCCACCTCCACACGCTGACCACTCATGACACCGGAGACCACCTCGTTGAGTGTGCCGTCGCCGCCGCAGGCGTAGAAACGCAGCGCCTCGCCGGCATGCTGGCGGCAGTAGTCGTCGACATAGCGCGTGGCGTCCTTTGCCCCCTGGGTAATATAGACTAAGGCTTCGATATTCGAAGCCTGTAGTCTATGGGTGATTGCGTCGGCATGGTCTTCTCCACCCGCGCAGGGGTTGATGATGAAGATATGTCTCATGCGTTATAGGGTGTCACCGGTCTCGCTTGAGCCTTCCTTGGCGTTGCGTTCGAGTTCGAGCTTACCGAAGCGGAGGGTGATGCCGGCGGAGATGTAGCGGCTGTTGAGCATCTTGTTGGTGCTGCTGGAGAGGTAGTAGGGGTTGGTGTTCTCGGAACCGAAGCCGTAGCGGGCGCCCCAGTTGAAGAGGTCCTGGATGTTGATGAAGACCGACAGCTTGCGGTTGAAGAAGTCGCTGCGGGCGCCGATGTTGAACCAGTAGCGCGCCTTCTGCTCGCTCATGAGGCTGATGGTGGGCGAGGAGTAGTTGAGCGACATGGTGATTTGGTATTGGTCGAAGACTTTGGCCCAGGCGTTGACGCGCACGCTGTAGGACCATTTGTCGTTCTGGTAGTCCTGGCCGTTGTAGTTGTCGAAGCGGTAGCCGTAGTTGTAGAGGTTGGCGTAGAGGCGCACGTTGAAGAAACCGCTGGGACGGTAGGTCATGTTGAGGCTGGTGCCGTAGCGCCACGAGGTGCCCATGTTGTAGGGGATGGAGTAGCTGACGACGCGCTCGAGGAGGTTGTCGTATTCGGCATCGGTGAGCGAGCTAATCTCGTTGGTGCTCCAGCGACCGTAGGCCTCGATGCCCACGTTGCCGAAGGTCTCGAAGAACTTCTGCCAGCCGGCCTCCATCGAGTGGGTGTAGCTGGGGTTGAGACCCTTTTGGTTGCCGGTGCGGTAGCTATCGTCGCCATAGATGCGGAAACGTGTCAGGTTCTCCTCGCCGGGATGGCTCATGCGCATCGAGTAGTTGAGCTTGAGGTTGTGCATGCTCTCGGTGCGGTAGGTGAGGTGGATGGAGGGGCGGATGCTGTGGGTGAAGAAGGAGCTGTCGTCGGCGAAGGGGGTGCCGTCGGGGTAGAGCTGGTCGGAGGTGTAGTTGAAGTAGGTGTGTGCCAGCTCGTAGCCGAGGCCGGTGCTGAGGGTGAAGCCGCCCCAGCGGTGGGTCCAGTTGACGTCGGCGTTGAGGCCCCACTCCTTGCCGTCGAAATGGTAGGTGCGCAGGGTGTCGACGAGGGTGCCGTCGTGGTCGTTATAGCGTTTGTAGTCGTTGTCGGTGTTCTGGAAGTCGGCGCGCAAGCCATAGCTCAGTTCGCCGTCCTGCGAGTAGGGGCGGTTGTAGCGGGCGTCGAAATCGAAGCCGTAGTTGTAGTTGCGGGTCATCAGGTAGCGCTCCTCGTCCGCGGCTGCGGGAGTTAGCGTGTAGGTGGTGTAGTCGCGGCTGTAGTATTCGTCGCTGGCGTTGCGCGAGAAGCGGGAGTTGATACCCAGGCGCAGGTTGTGTCCCTCGTTGTCGAATTTCTTGGTGTAGTCGGCACCGAAGTGACCGAAGCCCGAGGGCGACGTGGTGGTGTCGCCGGTGCGATAGGCGATGGTGTCGAGGGGCGAGAAGTAGAACTGTTCGGTATTGCGGTCGGAGTAGCTCTTGTTATAGTTCAGGAATCCGCCTCCGTCGATGGAGAGGTCGCTGGTGGAGTCGATTTCGTAGTTGACATTCATGAAGATGTTGCCGCTGTAGCCGCGGTTGCCGCTCTCCGAGGTGTCGGTTTGGTAGAGGGTGGTGTCGTAGCCGTCGCCGACGGCATTGTCTTTGCGCCGCATCGACCAGCCTTCGCTCTTGTTGTCGCGGTAGGAGTAGCGGCCGCTGGCGAAAACATTGATGCTCAGTTTCTCCTTGGCCCACATGTAGCTAATCCACGGCGAGACGAAGGGCTGGTTCGAGCCGTTGACGCCGAAACTGACGAACTGGTTGCTCTTGATGTGTGCCGAGGTGACGATGTTGATGACTGCCTCTGCGTCGGTGGCGTACTTGGCAGAGGGATTGGTGATGGTCTCGATGCGGGCCAGTACGTTGGCCGGGAGGGTCTGGAGGTAGGTCTTGAGATTCTCCTCGGTGAGTTTCGAGGGCTTGTCGTTAATCCAGATTTCCACGCTCGAGACACCGCGCAGTGTCACGTTGCCCTCCACGTCGACCTCCACGCCCGGGGCGTTCTGAAGGGCGTCCTCGGTGGTACCTGTCTGGATGCTCGGGTCCTCGCTGACGTTGTAAATCATCTTCTCGCCGTCCATGGCGTAGATGGGGCGCTCGGCGGTAATCTCCACGGCGTCGAGGGTGGTGGAGCCTGGCATCACCTTGATGGTGCCGAGGGCGGTGTTGTTCTCCACCTTGAAAGGTATCATGCGGTTCTGGTAGCCGATGGCGGTGATGCGCAGCAGGTAGGAACCCAGTGGCACGCCGTTGATCTCGAACAGGCCGTCGAAGTTGGTGGCGCCGCCTTTGACGAAGGTCGAGTCAGCGCTGTCGAGCACAGCCACGTTGACGAAGGCCAGGAACTCGCCGCTGACGGAGTCGCGCAGCGATCCCACCACCTTGAAGGTGTCGCCTTCCTTCACTTTCTTTTTCTTCTTCACGGAGTCGGCGTTCTTGTCGTTGCTCTGGCTGTTCCAGTCTTGTCCGGGGAACTTGGGCTTGCCCTTGGAGCGCTCGCCTCTCGACGGACGGCCGCCGGGGAATCCTCCCGGGCCGCCGGGCTGTGCTTCCAATGCCGGCATAGCCAGCAGAACCATCATTGCCAAAGCAAAAATCTTCAAAACTCCGTGTTTTCTATTCATTGATGTGTGTCTTTTATTAACGAAAATACTCCTATTAGTACCGCTGCTGGCGAAAAAATTGCAGTAGGAGTGTTTTTTTTTATTGTCCGGCGTTGTGGATGACGATGGCTAGGTTGGAGGCGAAGAGTTTCACCGAGATGGCTATCAGGATGACGCCGAAGAATTTCCTCAGCACGAACACCACCTCGTCGCCCAGCCAGCGCTGCAGTTTCTTGAGCAGACGGATGACCAGATAATCGATGACGATGTTGAGAAACAGCGCGATGAGGATGTTGACTGTGGAGTACTCGGCGCGCAGCGAGAGCAATGCCGTGATAGCGCCGGGGCCGGCAATGAGGGGGAAGGCCACCGGGACAATCGAGGCTCCCGACCCCACGCTCTCGTTCTTGATGAGCTCGCGACCCATCACCATTTCCAATGCCAACAGGAACAGAATGAAAGCACCGGCTACGGCGAACGACGCAATGTCGATGCCGAAGAGGTTCAACAAGGCTTCGCCGGTGAAGAAGAACACCAGGAAAAGTCCCAGGGCGACGCTGGTGGCGTAGAGCGGCTTGATGTGTTTTCCGCTGTCCTCCATGCTGATGAAAATGGGGATGGAACCCGTAATATCGATGATGGCGAACATGACAATGAACGCGCTGACGATTTCTACAAAACTAATCTGATTGATGATTTCCAACATAATCAACTTATTATAATAAAATGAGCGTAAAAATAAAAATGCAAAGATACGAAAAAAATGAGAAAGGAGAAATGAATTAGCGTATCAGAGTGACGGTGCCCATCAAGGTCTTGTGGTCGTTACGGTTGTCGTGGCGGTAACGCAAGTGCCACACATAGGCGCCCTGCGGGCAGGGGGAGCCCCCATGGGTGCCGTCCCATTGCGGGTTCTCGCCCACGATATGAGCCACCAATAGACCGTTCCGGTTATATACATGGAGCTCCTCGGCCACGCCCTCGTTGAGCACCACGCCGAAGCGGTTGTTTGTCTCTTGGTCGGGTGTGAAGGCGTTGGGTACCCACACGGCAGAGTGGCTTATGTACAATGTCCGATGCAGGGTGTCGGCGCAAGCCTGGTTGAAGGCTACGAGGGTGAGGAGCACGCTGTCGACAAAGGGGTCGACTGTGTGTTGCAGAATGGGCTCATCTCCTGCGGGCACTCTGTCGACCCACCATTGACGGTCATCGGCATTGAGGCTACGGTCGTAAGCCTGGAAATCGGGGTGATCGTAACTCGGCATTTCCGGACGCACCTCCATCCTCGCCACCGGCCACTCGATGGGTTTGAGGGTGAAGGCGGTGTCGTAGGGACAGTGTCCGTCGTCAATATGGAGAGAATAAATCGTTAGCTGCTTGGGAGAAAGAGCAAGGCTGTCCCACGGCTGACCCTCGAGGTCGGGGTCGGCTGGAGAAGCGTGCCATACAAGTGCAAAGCCAGAAGTGTCTTCCTCGACAGCTCCCATGATGCTGTATCGATAGTTCTCGCAGTCGGTCTCCAACGTGAATGTCGGTCGCGGAACGTTATGAACGTTGAGTTGCATAGCCAAGAGGGAGTCGCATCCAAATGCGGTGTGCAGGGTGTCGACATAGTATCCGCTTTCTGTGAGTATCTGCCCCTGCCATTGTAGGCTGTCGCTAGAGCAGATGCTGTCGCTCTCCAGTACGGTGTATGATGGGTTGACGGTGATGATTTCCCATACGGTGTCCCCTACGGGAGTGATGGTTATGACGACGCTGTGCCGCCCCGCGTCGTTGAGCACAAGACGGACGGTATCCATGCCGGAACCGAGCGGTTGGCCATCGAGTTGCCATGCTGTTCCCAGCCTTTCTTCGCCGAGACGCACGGTGATGGTTACCGTATCTCCCGGACAAGCGGTGTGTCGGTTGGCATGTATGTCGTAGTCGGCACTTCGCACGGCCATACCTGCGATGTAGGCATAGCTCTCGGCCTCGCCGAGACCATAGAACGTGGCGAGGAACCGACCTGTGTCGGCGTCGATGACATGCGAGCCGGTGTCAATGGCGATTCTCGCCCAACTGAACCCTTCGGCTGTGGCGGTGAATTCGGAGGCAATGCTTTGCCCGTCGATGGTCACCAAGGGGGCGTCATCGTTCTTGGCCACGATGTTGATATGATGGCTTTGGGTGAGTGGAGTGTTATAGACGGCGGCAATGGCACGGCTGATTCCCTGTTCGATGGGAGGTAGAATGACTGTTGCCGGATCGCCGGGCGTGCCGCCAAAGGAGATTCCTGAGATGTAAAAGCAAACCATAGCGGGACTCGAGGTGCTGACCGACAACGCATCGGATTGATAGAAGTCGAGGTGTGATTGTAGAATATAAAAGAAATCGCTCCCCATGGTGTCGGGAGGATGGTTGGCTACCCAAAAGGAATACGACTCGCCAGCGGCGAGGGTGTCTGCGTTTTCCCCCTCGATGGTGACGATGCAGTTGTCCTCGCGGGCGGTAATCGTTGCCATATCGCCGATGAACAGTCCTGCCGGCTCCCCGCTCGCCAGACTCATAACACTACGTCCTACGGTTGGCATCACCACAAAATGTCGTCCCCAGAAGTGGGTGGGGATGCACTGCTCGTACAGATGGTCGCATGCTTGAGCAGCCCATGGAACACTGGTGCAACTCTGTCCTTGAAACACGGCAACGGGTTTTGTGGTATGGATTCGTGTGCCAGTGAATCCGTGGTCAATATCGAATGATGCCCTTAAAAGGTATGCCGTTCCGCTCATGAGCGTTGTCCTCAATGTGTCGCCTGCAGAGTATTGAATTTGTCTGTACTCGTCGGGAATAATATCGGCAAAAATAATCTCCACTTCGGTGCTGTCGTAGGGGGCTACAATGCTTACCTCCTGATTTGAGAAAGGTCCGTATGTCTGCACCATATAGTCGTTGCGTAGCGTCGGTGTGGGCAGGATGGCCGACATGTCGTGGCTGGCATCGGTAAAGTTGGAGGCATAGACAATGGACGGGGCCGTGGTGATGATATGCCAGCTGCAGCAGGTGGTGGATTCACCATCAGGATAGACGTCGGGAAGAGCTACGTGCGACACCTTGTTGGCCTCGATGGTTACCGTGGTGTCCCAGGAAATGGTGGGGCTGCTGATGTAAGCTGTGCAATTTTCCTCGGAGGCTATTTTCACCGAACGCTCGCTGTATGGGCCGTAATTCGGCAGGAACGACATCCAGAAATCCGTGCCCGTCAGGCTGGGCACAATCTGCTGCGCTCCGGCGACAACAGTCGAAAGCAGCGCAATGAGCAGCAAAACGGATTTCTTTATGGTTCGCATATTTTTCCCCTTTTATATAAAGAGTCGAAATCCGCGTTTTTGGCTCACATTTTTAGCATTTTTTTCCCCATGTCAAAATAAATGTGTAAATTTGCACTCAAAATAATAACGAAAACATACATATTATTATGCAAGGCAATTTTAAATTTCACAATCCCACGAAATTGTATTTTGGTGAGGATGCGTTGGGGCATCTGGTCGAGGAACTGAAGAACTACGGGCCGACGGTGATGTTCAGCTACGGCGGCGGCTCCATCAAGAAAAACGGCATCTATGATGCTGTCATCGCGGCACTTAAAGCGGCAGGCAAGACCATCGTAGAGGACCCTGGCGTGATGCCAAATCCCACTTTCGAGAAGGTGACAGAAGGAGGAAAACTGGTGCGGGACAACCACGTCGACCTCATCCTTGCCGTGGGTGGCGGCTCCACCATCGACTATGCCAAAGCAGTCTCTGCTTCAGCCTATTGCAACGAGGATGCTTGGCAGAAATATTGGGTCAACCAGGAGAATCCCAGCTGCCAGACAGTTCCCGTCGGCGCCGTCCTCACAATGGTCGGCACTGGCAGCGAGATGAATGGCGGCAGCGTCATTACCAATCGCAAAGAGGGCTTCAAACGTGGCAAGGTCTTCGGTCCGGCCCTCTTCCCCAAGTTCGCTATCCTCAATCCTCGTTTCACCATGACGGTACCTCAGTACCAGATGGTTGCAGGTTTCTTTGACATTATGAGCCACCTCATGGAGCAGTATTTCGCCGGCGACCGCGACTGCACCACCGACTATATCATCGAGGGCCTTATGCGCTCGCTCATCCACAGCAGCCGCATCGCCGCCAAAAATCCGCAGGACTACGAGGCCCGCGCCAACATCATGTGGACAGCCACCTGGGCACTCAACTCGTTGCTCAAATGCGGCAAGGGCGGCGACTGGGAGGTGCACCAGATCGGTCACGCCATCGGCCTGGTTACCGATGCTACCCACGGCATGACACTCGCCACGGTATCAATGCCTTACTACCGCCACGTGATGCACGACGGCCTCCACCAGTTTGTCCGCTTTGCGAAGAACGTCTGGGGTGTTCGCCCCGAAGGCAAGAGTGATGAGCAGGTGGCCACGGAAGGTCTCAAGTGCCTCGAAGAGTGGATGAAAGAAATCGGTGTGGTGATGCACAGTCGCGAGCTAGGCGTCACTGAGGAGAACCTTGAGCAGGTGGCCGATGCCGTCCTCATTCTCCCCGTGGGCTATCGCACCCTGACGCGCCCCGAGGTGGTAGAAATCCTCCGCGAGAGTATGTGATGATTTAACATTTGTTAAGTTAAAATTTCAGATAAAAAACCACCATTTGGCACCTTTTGCGAAAAAGGTGCCTTTTTTAGTGTATAATTCCTACTACCAGAGTGCTATGAACTACCTACCATCTCCTTACCAACTCCCTACCAACTCCTACCATGGTGGGTGTTGATAGGTTGTTTGTAGGATGATTGTATTTAGGATTTGTTAACAATTATGTTTTGTGGTAGATTGTTTTTGATTTCGGTATGTTGGAAAAAATTCGTATCTTTGCAGTTTGTATTTGTATGATTGATTATCGGAAGTACATATTATCCAATGGGTTGACGGTGCTGACACATGAGGCGTGGGATACGCCGCTGGCGACGGTCAATGTGCTCTACAATGTGGGCGCGCGCGACGAGGACCCTCACCGCACGGGTTTTGCCCACCTCTTTGAGCATCTGATGTTCGGCGGCACTGAGCGGGTGCCCGATTTCGACGCGGTGGTATCGTCGCTGGGTGGTGACAACAACGCTTTCACCAACAACGACTACACCAACTATTACATCACCATACCTGTGGAGGGACTTTCGACGGCCTTGATGCTGGAGGCCGACCGTATGGCGAGCTTGGCGCTGAATGCCAAGGCATTGGAAGTGCAGCAGCGCGTCGTGACGGAAGAATACAATCAGCGCTATATGAACCAGCCCTATGGCGATATGTGGCTGAACATGAGGCCTCTGTGCTACAAGAGGCATCCTTACCGCTGGGCTACCATCGGGGCTGACATACGCCATGTCTCCGAGGCTACGCTGGAGGATGTGCAGGCATTCCATGAGAGATACTATCGTGCTGACAATGCGATACTTGCTGTGGCGGCACCGATGAAGCACGAGGAGATGATTGCGGCTGTGGAAAAGGAGTGGGGAGCCGAGTGTGTGCCGACAGGATGCCGACGCTCTATGGCAAGCGAGCGGAACTATCCGCAGGAAGAGGAGCAGAAGGAGGCGAGGAGGCTGGTAATCAGGCGTGAGGTGCCGTCGAGGGCCGTCTATCTGGCGTGGCCGATGTGCGACCATTGGGGACGAGATTTCAGGGCCTGCGACCTGGTGAGTGATGTGTTGTGTACCGGCAGTTCGAGCCGCATATACAATAATGTGGTGCGACCGGGACAGCTGGTGAGCGAGGCCGACGCTTATATCAGTGGCGAGGCGGGGCCTGGGTTGATAGTGCTGAGCGCCAAGGTTTTGCCGGACGTGGATGTGGATAAGGTGGCCGACGCATTGCGCCAGGAGGCCTACCTGCTGTCCGAGAAGGGTCTGACGAAAAACGAGTTGGAGAAGGTGCAGAACCGCTACGAGAGCACCTTCGTCTATTCGCAATACAAGGCGGCTGACCGCGCTATGGCGTTGTGCCATTATACTTGGTTGGGCGACACCGAATTGGTCAACCGCGAACCTGAAGAATACCGTAAGGTGACGGCTGAGGATGTCCAGCGTGCGGCAAGCGCTGTGTTCCGTCCAGAGCATGAAAATATGTTAGTGTATGAAATTGATTGACAATATAGTGGATGCCTTTTGGCGGGTGCGGAAGTGGCTGTCGGGACTTGACTACAAGGGTTTCTTTGGCCGTCTGGGCAAGGGCACGGGGAATGTGATGCACAAGATCCTGTTTGAATGGCTGATGCCCAAGCGCTACCGCCAACTGACCAAGAAGCAGATCTTCGAGATTATCTTCAAGAGCGATACGCCGGCCGGCAAGAAGTTCGACGTCTGGCTGCTGGTAGCCATCGTGGCCAACATCATCCTGCTGCTGGTCGACAGTGTCTACGGCCCTACCGACACTATGACCAGTCGTGCGCATCTTTCTGCCTCCTATCTGATATTCAAGGCATTGGAATGGGGGTTTACTCTTCTCTTCACTTTTGAGTATTACCTGCGCATTTACTGCCTGAAGCACCCTCGGAAGTATGTCTTTTCGTTTTGGGGTGTGATTGATTTTCTGTCGATATTCCCTGCTTATTTGAGTCTGCTTATTCCTGTCACACAGTCGCTTACGGTGCTTCGTCTGTTGAGGGTGATGCGTATCTTCCGCATCTTCAAGATGGAACGTTTCCAGATAGAGGCTTATCACCTTCTGAATGCTTTGCGAGCCAGTGCTATCAAGATTTTGATATTCATGATGTTTGTGCTGGTGGCGGCGGTGATTCTGGGAACGTTGATGTACACCTTTGAGAGTGAAGTCAACCCCGAGTTCAAGAGCATCCCTACGGGCATCTATTGGGCGGTGGTGACCATCACGACGGTAGGTTATGGCGACTTGGTGCCGATGACATCGGCTGGACGTTTCCTTTCGGTGCTTGTGATGCTCCTGGGTTACAGTATTATAGCTGTTCCGACAGGCATAGTGGCCGGGGAGACCATGAAAGAATACAAACGTCCGCGCCGCAGTCGCAGACAGAATGCTGTCTTGACAGACTATGACGAAGAAAATGATGCGATAAAGAACTAGGGATGAAAGTGTTGATTGCAGATAGAACCCATGAGGTACTTCCACAACGGTTGCGCGAAGCGGGCATCGAGGTTAGCGTTGAACCCGACCATGACTATGAGTCACTGGTGCAGGCTTCACAAGGTTTCGAGGGCCTGGTGGTGAGGAGCAAGGTGAATATAGACAGCGCTTTCATTGACCGTGTGCCGTCATTGCGGTGCATCGGCAGGGTAGGAGCTGGCATGGAAACCATCGATGTGAACTATGCCGAGGCGCATGGTGTTCGTTGTCTTAATTCACCCGAAGGCAACCGTGATGCTGTGGGCGAGCATGCCGTGGGACTGCTGCTGGCATTGCTGAACAATATCGCCCGTGCCGACGCTGAGGTACGGAGAGGACTGTGGCAGCGCGAGGCCAACCGCGGCTATGAACTGGGACCATTGACGGTGGGTATCATCGGATATGGCAATATGGGTCAGGCGTTTGCAAAGAGACTCAGTGGATTCGGTTGCCGGGTGATATATTATGACAAGTATCTAGATAATCTAGAAAAACTAGTTGATCTAGAGCGAGTCTCTTTAGAGACCCTTCAGCGTGAGGCCGATGTGGTGAGTTTCCATGTGCCGTTGACGGAGGAGACGCACCATTACCTTGATGCGGCGTTCATTGAGGTGATGGCCAAGCCGTTCTACCTTCTCAATACCTCACGCGGCGCCGTGGTGGACACAGGGGCGTTGGTGGCAGGATTGGAGAGCGGAAAGGTTCGCGGTGCGGCACTGGATGTTCTGGAATATGAGAATATGCAGGCCGATGGGCTGGGCGATGTACCGGAATGTGTACATTATCTGCAGCGGTCACCACGCACGGTACTCACGCCTCATGTGGCGGGATGGACCGTGGAATCGAAATATAAACTGGCCGCCGTGTTGGCCGACAAGATGATAGAGGTGCTGAAATGATTATAGTGCAGAATAGTATAGTTTCCGATGATGTGGCCGACTGCCGCTTCTGCTGCGACCTAAGCGTGTGCAAGGGCGCTTGCTGCGTGGATGGCGACAGTGGGGCACCGCTGATGGAGGAGGAGGTGAGGAAGATTGAGGCAGTGTTGCCCGAGGCGTTGCCGAAGATGACGGAAGAGGGCAGGGCTGCTGTTGAAACTCATGGAGTTGCAGTGCGTGACAAAGACGGTGACCTTGGCACTACGCTCATCGACGGCGGTGCCTGTGCTTTCGTCACTCCTGGTCCCGACGGTTGTACTTTCTGTGCTTTGCAGGGGTTATACAAGCCGGTGTCGTGCCACCTCTACCCTATCCGCGTGGAGGATTTCGGTGAGTTTACGGCCGTCAACTATCACCAGTGGGACATCTGCCGATGCGCCAAAGGCAAAGGAGAGCCGCTGTATGTCTACTTGAAAGAACCACTCATCCGCCGCTTCGGACAGGAGTGGTATGACGAATTGTTGGAGCAAATAGAACTGAGAAACAATGGATAAGAAAAAACGAGCCATCATCTACGCTGTCATAGTGGCAGCCATCATTGTGGTGGACCAGATTGTGAAGATATTGGTCAAGACCCATATGCACATAGGCGAGGATATCCCGCTTATCGGGGAATGGTGCCGACTGCATTTTATAGAGAATGAGGGTTTTGCCTTCGGTATGGCTTTTGGTGGTTCCGTCGGAAAGATAGGCTTGACGCTTTTCCGCATCTTTGCCACCGGGGGTATTGCTTGGTTTATCTGGAAACAGTTAAAGGGGAACGGACGTACTTCACTCATTGCCAGTCTTACGCTTATTTTCGCTGGAGCTATAGGAAATCTGATTGACAGCTGTTTCTATGGGATGATCTTCAGTGAGAGCTACTATGATGTCGCCACGCTGTTCCCGCCGGAGGGTGGCTATGGTGTGTTCCTGCAGGGTAAGGTGGTGGATATGTTTTATTTCCCGTTGTTCGACTTCTACTGGCCGGAATGGATTCCGGTGATTGGAGGCAACTATTTCGAGTTCTTCAGTGCCATCTTCAATGTGGCCGATGCCGCTATCACAATTGGTGTGATTTGGCTGATTATCGAGCTTGCTTTCCTCGCTCCAAAGGCACAAAAGGCTGCTGCGGATGAAAAAAAATCGGAATCGGAAGTAGTTGAAAATTAACTGAGAATTGGGAATTTGGAATTGTGAATTGAAAAAAAATTTTGTCAGTTTCTAAAATGTTCGTACTTTTGCACCCGATTTCAAGAGTGAAATCGACGATGGCGTCGTAGCTCAGTTGGTAGAGCGAAGGACTGAAAATCCTTGCGTCACTGGTTCAAATCCAGTCGATGCCACACCGAAAGGGAGACTCAAACGAGTCTCCCTTTTGTTTGTACAATAATTTGTGTATCGACACGTTATTGAGGTATGACACGGATACTTGTAGTTGACGACGAGGAGGACCTGCGGGAGATACTGCGTTTTAACCTGGAGGCCGAGGGGTTCGAGGTGGAGACGGCAGCCTCTGCCGAGGAGGTGCTTTCCACTTTCCACTTTCCACTTTCCACTTTTCAATTGATTCTCTTGGACGTGATGATGGACCGCATGTCGGGCTTCGAGATGGCACAGCGGATGCGTGAGGCGGGAGACAACACACCGATTATCTTCCTCACGGCACGGGATGCACACGACGACCAGCTGCAGGGCTTCGGCGTGGGGGCTGACGACTATATCACCAAGCCGTTCTCGTTCGACACGGTGCTGGCGAGGGTGAAGGCGGTGCTGCGGCGATCTAGTAGTTCTAGTTTATCTAGTTCAACTAGTTTAACTAGTCTTACTAGAAGGGAGCACCTTATCCTCGACCTCTTCCGGCAGCAGCCGGGGCGTTTCTTCACGAGGGAGGAAATCCTCGCGGCCGTGTGGCCGGACGATACGCTGGTGGGTGAGCGCTCGGTGGATGTGCATATCGCTCGTCTCCGCAAGAAGCTCGGCAGTGAAGGACAACGGATTGTGAACAAAACAGGGTTTGGCTATGGATTGGTCTGATGTGATATTGTTGATATTGGTGCTCACCATTTTGGTGCTCTACATACGTCTGATGCTGAAGAACAAGCGCTTGAAGCAGATGGCCGACGAGGCCAACCGTCTGCGGCTCGAAGCCTCGGAGGCTGAGCGACGAAACCGGCAGCTGAAGCAGGAGATGACCTCCAACATCGCCCACGAGTTGAAGACACCCGTGAGCTCTATCCGCGGCTACCTAGAGATTCTACTCTCCGACAAGCCTGTGGATGACGAGCGGCGCCGCTATTTCCTCGACCGCTGTTTCCGCCAAACACTGCGGCTCTCGGACCTGATACAGGATGTCTCTATTATCAACAAGCTCGAGGAGAGTGCCGACCTCTTCCCGCGGACGGAGGTGGATGCCACCGAGGTGGCCAAGGAGGCCATCGACGACCTCGCCGACAAGGCCGCTGCCGCCGGCATCACCATCCAGAACAACCTGCCTGCCATGCCGCTGGGTGGCAACCGTGAACTGCTTTACTGCATCTTCCGCAACCTGGTGGAGAACAGCATCGCCTATGCTGGCAGCAATATTAATATTGTGTTGGAGACCTACAAGGAGAGCCCCGACTACTATTATATCCACTACTATGACACCGGCAAGGGTGTGGCTGACGAATACCTCTCGCGCCTCTTCGATCGCTTCGTGCGTATCGACGAGGGCCGCTCACGGCAAAACGGCGGCACCGGCCTCGGCCTCAGCATCGTCAAACACTCGGTGCTCTTCCACGGCGGCGAGATATACGCCCGCAACCGCGAAGGTGGAGGTTTGGAATATTACTTCTCACTCAAAAAATAACCCATTCAACCCATTCAACCCATTAACCCCATGCATAAAACAGATATTCAAATCAGATTCAACGATGTGGACCAGATGGGGCACGTCAATAACGCCGTCATCATGGAGTACCTCGACCTGGGCAAGGACGAGTTCTTCTCCTCACACGGCGTGCCGCCGACCAAGGGCGACTTCACCGTGATGGTGGTGCACTACGATGTCGACTTCAAGGCGCAGATCCATTACCACGACCGCATCCACGTCACCACCGAGGTGGAGAAGCTGGGCAACAAGAGCCTCACCATCATGCAGCGTGTCGTCAACAGCGAGAGCGGGGTGGTGTGTGTGGAGTGCCGCACCGTCATGGCCGGCTACCGCCGCAGCACCAGCAGCTCGGAGGTTATCCCGCCGGAGGTGCGGGAGTGGCTGCTGCGGTGACGGTCCGAAACAGACTATTTTTTTGAGGGGGACGACAATAGCGACAGTTCCTGCGGAGGGCGTCCGGGTCAACCTCGGCAGTTGACAATGTCAACTTCGGAACTTGACAACGTCAACTTCGGCAGTTGACAAACATCCCTCTCGGGGAGGGGTCGATGGCAGGGCTATATATGCTATGGGGCCCCGCGGCGCTTCGCGCCGCGGGGCCCCTTCATTATCGCTTCATAGCTTCTAATTCTGCTTTTAGGTACTGCCCCGTGAAGTTGTCCTTCTGCTTGGCCAAGGCCTCCGGCGTGCCGGCGAAGGTGATGCGGCCACCGGCGCGACCGCCGTCAGGACCGAGGTCGATGACCCAGTCGGCCACCTTGATGACGTCCATGTTGTGCTCGATGACGAGGACGCTGTTGCCCTTGTCTACCAGCTTCTGCAGCACGCCGAGGAGGATGCGGATGTCCTCGAAGTGGAGACCCGTGGTGGGCTCGTCGAGGATATAAAGTGTCTTGCCGGTATCGGTGCGGCTGAGCTCGGTGGCGAGCTTGACGCGCTGCGCTTCGCCGCCGCTGAGGGTGGTGCTCTGTTGGCCGAGGGTGATGTAGCCGAGGCCCACGTCCTGCAGGGCCAGCAGCTTGCGCCGCAGCTTGGGGTGCGCGTCGAAGAACTCCACTGCCTCGTTGACGGTCATGTCGAGCACGTCGGCGATGGACTTGCCCTTGTAGCGTATCTCCAGCGTCTCGCGGTTGTAGCGCTTGCCGCCGCATACCTCGCACTGCACGTAGACGTCGGGCAGGAAGTTCATCTCGATGGTGCGCAGTCCGGCGCCCTTGCAGTGCTCGCAGCGGCCGCCGCTGACGTTGAAGCTGAAGCGGCCGGGCTTGTAGCCGCGGATGCGTGCCGACGGCAGCTCGGCGAAGAGACGTCGGATGTCGTCGAAGAAGCCCGCGTAGGTGGCGGGGTTCGAGCGCGGCGTGCGGCCGATGGGGCTCTGGTCTATCTGGATGACCTTGTCGATATGCTCGATGCCCTCGATGCTCTGGTACGGCAGGGGGGCGCGGAGCGAGTGGTAGAAATGCTGGCTGAGGATAGGCTGGAGGGTGTCATTGATGAGGGTCGACTTGCCGCTTCCCGAAACGCCCGTCACACAGACGAACATGCCCAGCGGCAGGTCGAGGTCGACGCCCTTGAGGTTGTTGCCGGTGGCGCCTTTTAATAGGATATGCTCGCGGCCTTCGACTGGGCGGCGTTGCGGCAGGGCGATGTCTTTCTTTCTTTCTAGATAGTCTAGAGTTAGGCTAGATTCTCTAGGAGTTCTAGATTTTCTAGATTCTCTAGGGTCTCCGGCGAAGAGTATCTTCCCCCCGTGCACCCCGGCACCCGGCCCGATGTCGACAAGGTAGTCGGCGGCGAGCATCATATCGCGGTCGTGCTCGACGACGATGATACTGTTGCCCAGGTCGCGCAGTTGCTTGAGGCTCTCGATAAGGCGCTGGTTGTCGCGCTGGTGGAGACCGATGCTGGGTTCGTCAAGGATATAGAGAACGTTGGTGAGCTGCGAGCCTATCTGCGTGGCCAGACGGATGCGCTGCGCCTCGCCGCCGGAGAGCGACTTGGCGCTGCGGTTCATCGAGAGGTAGCCCACGCCCACGTTGTTGAGGAACGACAGGCGCTTCAGTATCTCGTTGAGCACCTCGTGCGCCACCTTCTGGTCGCGCTCGTCGAGCTGCGGCTCCAATGCCCGCAGCCACTCCTCCAGCTCCAGCAGGTCCATGTCGGCCAACTGCCCAATGTTCTTATCCAATATGCGGAAGGCCAGCGATTCGGCCTTCAGGCGGTGTCCGTGGCATTCGGGACACGGAACGGTATTCATAAACGAGGCCGCCCACTTCTGCAGGCTGGCGGGACTCTCGTCGCCGGCTAGTTCGGTGATATAGTTCACGATGCCCTGGAACTCGCTGAGGTAGCCCGGGTCCTCGGGGTCCTCGATGCCGGCGAAATGGTTGCTTCCGTAGAGTATGGCGTTGACGGCCTCCTCGCTGAGGTTCTCAAAAGGGTCGTCGAGTGTGAAGTCATAATGCTTGCCCATGAGCTCCAGCTTGCGGTAGACGTAGTTGGTGGGCGAGTATTTCCCCAGCACCTCGATGGCGCCGTCCTTGATGCTCTTCTTGGGGTTGGGGATGAGCTTCTGCATGTCGATCTGTGCCACCTCGCCGAGGCCGTTGCAATGGGGGCAGGCGCCGTAGGGCGAGTTGAACGAGAAGGTGTTGGGCTCTGGCTCGGGGTAGGAGAGGCCGCTGTCGGGGTCCATCAGCATACGGCTGAAATAGCGTATGCTGCCGTCTTCGTTGTTCAATATCATCAGGATGCCCTTGCCTTGACGGAAGGCTGTCTGGACGGCTTCGCGAAGGCGGGTGGCGTTGCGGTCGGCACGCAGGCGGTCGACCACCAGCTCGATGTCGTGCACCTTGTAGCGGTCCACCTGCATCTTATAGGTGATCTCCTTCACCTCGCCGTCGACGCGCACCTTAAGGAACCCTTTCTTCGCTACCTGCTCGAAGAGTTCGCGGTAGTGGCCCTTGCGGCCCTTGACCAGCGGGGCGAGAATCATGATGTCGCGGCTGCCGTATTCCGAGGTGATAATCTCCAGAATCTTCTCTTCGCTGTACTTCACCATGGGCTTGCCACTGACGGTGCTGTAGGCCTTGCCGATGCGGGCGTAGAGCAGACGCAGCAGGTCGTAGGTGTCTGTCAGTGTGCCCACCGTCGAGCGCGGGTTGTTGTTGGTGCTCTTCTGCTCGATGGAGATGACGGGCGAGAGGCCCTCGATGAGGTCCACGTCTGGCCGCTCCATATTGCCTATGAAGTGTCGCGCGTAGGCCGAGAAGGTCTCCATGTAGCGGCGCTGTCCCTCGGCATGGATGGTGTCGAACGCCAGCGACGACTTGCCGCTGCCGCTCAATCCGGTGAACACCACCAGCTTCCCCCGCGGAATCTCCAAATCCACGTTTTGCAGGTTATGCTCCCGCGCCCCTAATATCTTTATCTTCTCGTCGTCCATCAGATGCTTTCTATTACCGTGGTGTCGTGCTTACCTTTGGTGATGGTGCTGTATTCGGTGCCTTTCTTGGTGGGGATGCGGACCGTGTAGCTCTTGCCGGTTTTGTTTTTAAGGTTGTCGGTCTGCAACCAGGGGTTCATGGTGCGGAGCATCTTGTATGTGGTGCCATTGTCGATGGCGAACTGTACCAGGTCGACATTCTGTCCGCTGAGGGTTACCTCCTCATACGGCAGCTCGGGGTAGGTGTCGCAGCGGCGCACGGTGTAGCCGTAGTCCTGCGGGTGCTGCATGATGAGCTTCAAGGCCAGTATGCGGTAGACGTAACGCTGGGTTTCTTTATTGAGATGCAATTCGTAGTACGACTGCTGTTGCTGGTTGGCAAGGCGTTTCTCCAAGCCGTTCTCACCGCAGTTGTAGGCTGCAGCGGCCTCGGTCCAGCCGCCGAAGCGGGCTTTGAGTGACTTGAGGTAGCGACAGGCTGCATGTGTGGCGGCCTCGAGGTCGTTGCGCATATCTATCTCGTCGGTAATCTCAAGTCCGTATTTCTGTCCCGTGGCCTTCATGAACTGCCAGTAGCCGCCAGCGCCTGCGGGCGAGGTGACATTCTGCAGGCTACTCTCGATGACGCAGAGGTACTTCATGTCCTGCGGCACGCCCTCTTCCCTGAGGATGCGCTCGATGGTGGGGAAAACGCGGGTGGCACGCTTAATGTTGAAGAGCGTGCTGCTTTGGTAGTACATGTTGGAAACTAGCTCGCGGTCGAGTCCTTCGCGGACATACCATAGGTTGAGTGGCACGCGCTCGCCGCAGAAATAGAGTGTATCGGGGATGGAGGGAGCGTAGACACGGTAGTCGGCACGAATGGCGCGGGTATGGAGAGCCTCCTCTTCATTTTTGTCTTTTCGTGTGGCGAAAATAAAGGCCTCGCCGGCAATTGCCACGGAGGCCAGTATGATGGCGATGATGGATAGTTTCTTCATAGTGTTATAGTCTTAATGATTAGGTGTGCCACCTCCTGCTTGCTCATCAGGGGGCTTTCCTTACGGCTTCCGTTGCGGCCGATGATGGTCACCTTGTTGGTGTCTACGCCGAAGCCGGCACCTTTGTCGCGTAGCGAGTTGAGAACAATATAGTCAAGGTTCTTCTTCTCCAGTTTATGCTGTGCGTTGGCCTCCTCGTTGTCGGTCTCGAGGGCGAAGCCTACGAGTGTCTGCTCGGAGGTCTTCATGCTGCCGAGGGTGGCTAGGATGTCGGGATTCTGCACCAAGTCGAGGTGCATGCCTTCCGAGCCGTTCTTTTTGAGCTTATGGTCGGTACATTCTGACGGGCGGTAGTCGGCTACAGCGGCGGAGAGGATGGCGCCATTGCAGCGGGGGAATGCCTCAGTGGCGGCAGCGTACATCTCGCGGGCGCTTTCTACGCTGGTACGATGGATTCGCGGATGGTTGATGGATAACGATGTGGGGCCAGAAACCAGTTCTACTTCTGCACCGGCGTCGGCCAAAGTCTGTGCTAGGGCGAACCCCATCTTGCCGCTGCTGTAGTTGCCGATGAAGCGGACGCTGTCGATGCGCTCGTAGGTCGGTCCAGCGGTCACCAGCCAGTGTTGACCCTGCAGCTGCTGCGGTTGAACTGCAGCGTACACTGCCGCCGCTATGGCTGCGGGTTCTGCCATGCGGCCCACGCCGCTCACGCCACAGGCCAGCTCGCCCTCTTCGGGACCCACCATGCGGATACCCCAAGACTTCAGCGTCTCGATATTGCGTTGCACGGCGGGATGCGCCCACATCTCGCAATTCATGGCGGGGGCCATGATGACAGGTTTTCCGGAGAAAGCCAGCAGCAATGTGCTCAATGCGTCGTCAGCGATGCCATTGGCCACTTTCCCGATGATATTGGCAGTTGCGGGAGCTATCACTAGCATCTCGCCCCAGTCCTTAAGGGAGATGTGTTCGGTGCGGCCCGAGGCAAACAGATCGCAGTACAGCGAGTTCTGGCTCACCGTCTCCAGTGTGGTACGGGTGACGAACTCCAGTGCATGCTCCGTGGCGGCACACCGCACCTCATGCCCTGCCTTTTTCAGCAAGCGCACCAGTTCGGGTGCTTTGTAGGCCGCGATACCTCCCGTGATGCCGACGACAATTCTCATTTTAGCCTTCTATCTTCTTAATCTCCTCGTCGATAGCCTCGATTTGTTTTTCTTCGGCGCTTTCCTTGGCGGGGTTGCGATAATATATCTGGCCTTCGAGATACTCCTCGGTGGCCTCGAGGGTGGGCTTGGGCTGCATCTCGTAGCGACGCACAATCTCAATCTGCTCGCGGTTCTCGTACATCTCATCGATGGTGTCATTGCTGCTCTTGAAATCATCGATTTTGTTGTGGAGCTCACGTTTCTCCTCGGCGGCAATTTGGTTGGCACGCTTGGTGAGTACGGCGACGGTCTCGTAGATGTTGTTGGTCATGTTGCTGAAATCGGCGGTGTTGCGCGTGATGGTGGTGTTTACCACTTTCTTCTTTTTCTCTTCCATTGTTTTTTATTGCTTTTTTTTTATTTTTGCTCTTTGCATTTGGCCATGGCCTCGCGGGTTTTGGTGTAGATGTTCTGTGCGTCGGCCAGGCGTTTCGAGTTCCCGAAGCTGCTGCTGAACTTGTCGAAGTCGTTGACCACCTGCTGCAGACGTTCGTACATCTTGTCTTCGTTGCTGTTGATGGCGTAACGGTAGCTCGACTCAAGCATGTAGTACATGGCATCTTCTCTCATCGGAGCCTCGGGGTATTCGTTGAGGAACTGCTTGAACGACTCGTAGGCAGCGTGGTACTCCTCGATGAAATAATAACCATAGGCTATCTCGTAGTTTTTGCGAATCAGTTTTTTGCGCAACTCGTCAAGGCAGTTGTTCACCTCGGGGATGCGTGTGCTTCGGGGCCAGCGCTCGACGTATGACTCGAACTCTTCGATGGCCTCCTTCGTCTGGCTTTGGTCAAGGTTGTATTCGGGCGAGTCGATATATTTGCAGTAGGCCGAGTAGAAACACGCGTCCTCCATGCGGTCACTGTAGGGGAACTGGCGGGCGAAACGTTTGAACTGGTAGCCTGCAGTGAAGTAGTCTTTCTCTTTGTAGAGAGACATGGCATAGTACCAGGCGATGTTTTCGGCATTCTCCTTGCCGCGGTAGTAGAGGGTGAGGTTTTCGAACAACTGGGCAGCGCGCGAGAAGCTGTTTTCGTTGTAGTATTTCAACGCCGCCGCGTATTTTGCGTCGTAATCGTTGCTGTTGAGTAGTTTGTTGAATCCGTTGCAACTCACTAGCAGCAAGCATACTGCGGCGATTCCGAGTATGTTTTTCACTTTGTTCATAACGTGCAAAGATACGAAAAAAATAACATATAAATGAAAATTAATTTAAAAACGTGTTTTTTCTTTGTGCAAAAATCGATAGTATTAACAGAAATTAACTATTGTTAAAAGATGGTGAGAACTTTGTTAATAAGCGTTAATATTACCTGTTTTAACAATATAAACGACCTATCAAATCCTACCATGGTAGGAGTTGGTAAGGAGTTGGTAGGGAATTGGTAGGTGGAAAGTGCGAGGTTGGTGATGGGAGAAGGTGCGGTTTCCGGGGTGTGTTTTAGGGAGGATTGTTTGAAAAAAATTTTGCTATGTCGGGTAACTTTTGTATCTTTGCATTTTAAATTATTTTAATTATATGGATACGATAATCATCTTAGACTTTGGCTCTCAATACACTCAGCTTATTGCCCGCAAGATTCGTGAGGCGAATGTTTACTGCGAAATCCACCCGTTCAATAAAATTCCGGCCCTCACGCCCGACGTGAAGGGCGTTGTTTTTTCGGGCAGTCCCTATAGCTGCAACGCAGCCGACGCCCCTGTGCCTGATATGAGCAATATTAAAGGCAAGCTGCCGTTGCTGGCGGTATGCTATGGTGCTCAGTATCTGGCTAAATGGGGCGGTGGACGTGTGCAGCAGAGCAAGATTCGCGAGTATGGCCGCGCCAACCTCAATTTCATCGATACCAGCAATCCGCTGATGAAAGGTGTTCCGATGGGCAGCCAGGTCTGGATGAGCCACGGCGACACCATCGAGGTGCTCCCCGAGGGATACAAGACCATCTGCTCGACAGAGAACGTGAAGTATGCAGGCTATCAGATTGAGGGTGAGCAGACTTACGCTATCCAGTTCCATCCTGAGGTGCACCATTCGACTGATGGCGTCACGCTGCTGCGCAACTTCGTTGTGGACATCTGCGGCTGCCGTCAGGAATGGACGCCTGCCAGCTTTATTGAGACCACTGTCAAGGAGTTGCGAGAGAAGGTGGGTAACGACAAGGTGGTGCTTGGATTGAGCGGCGGTGTGGACAGCACCGTGGCTGCCGTGCTGCTGAACCGTGCCATCGGACATCAGCTCCATTGCATCTTTGTGGACAACGGCCTGTTGCGCAAGAATGAGTTCGAGAGTGTGCTCGAGAGCTATAAGGATATGGGTCTCAACGTGAAGGGTGTTGACGCCAAGCAGCGTTTCTATGATGTGCTGGCTGGTGTGAAGGAGCCTGAGAAGAAGCGTAAGGCCATCGGCAAGACCTTTATCGATGTGTTTGATGCCGAGGCTAAACTCATTACCGACGCCAAGTGGCTCGGTCAGGGTACTATCTATCCCGATGTGATTGAGAGTTCGAGTGTTAAGGGTCCCAGTCAGACTATCAAGAGTCACCACAATGTGGGTGGTTTGCCCGACTATATGAAGCTCCAGCTCGTGGAGCCGCTGCGCTCGTTGTTCAAGGACGAGGTGCGTCGTGTGGGACGTCAGCTGGGCATCAAGGACGAGCTCATCGGCCGTCATCCTTTCCCGGGTCCCGGTCTCGCCATCCGCATCCTGAGCGATGTGACCCCCGAGAAAGTGCACATCCTGCAGGAGGTCGACCATATCTTCATCCAGGGTTTGCGCGACGCGGGCCTCTACGACAAGGTATGGCAGGCCGGCGCCATGCTGCTGCCGGTGCAGAGTGTGGGTGTGATGGGTGACGAGAGAACCTATGAAAGTGTTGTGGCATTGAGGGCTGTGGAAAGCGTGGATGGTATGACCGCTGACTGGAGCCATCTGCCGTATGATTTCATGGCGAAGGTGAGCAATGAAATTATTAATAGGGTGAAGGGGGTGAACCGTGTATGCTATGACATCAGTTCCAAACCTCCTGCAACTATTGAATGGGAATAGGTCCAAACGTATGAAAAAACTATTTTTTATAACAGCGATGATGCTGGCCGGACTGACGGCCTGGTGTCAAGCTCCGGGTACGGCGCCGGTCAAAATCTCGACCGAGACGCAGATGTTGCACGGTCGCAAGTACTATGTGCATATCGTGGAGAAGGGCCAAACGGTCTACTCTATCTCGAAGGCCTACAAGGTGGAAAGTTATGATGCGGTGACGCACGTGGATATCCACTTTCTACACCCTGGCGACACCGTATGGTTGCCGGCAAGGGGCCAGTTTCCTGCCAATATCGAGGTGAGTTCTCCCAGCACCCCGACCACAAAGGGGGTACAGAGCACTCAGAACACTCAGAGTACACAGAGCACTCAAAATACTCCGAAGAACCCGCCTGCGGTGAAAAAGACCGGCAAGGTGATACGCATGGCGGTGATGATGCCGTTGCACCTGGATCAGATGGAGGATATCTCGACGACGAAGTTCGATGTTGAGCAGCGTGGAAAGAAGAGCTACCGTCAGTTTGAGTTCATCGAATTCTACGAGGGTGTTCGCATGGCGCTTGACGAACTTGCGGAAAAGGGTATCAGTGTGGAACTCAATGTGGTCGATGTGTCGACCAATACCGTTGCCGCGGTGGAAGAGGCATTTGCCTCGCATGGTGTGGCTCAGAGCGACTTCGTTGTTGCTCTGCTGTTTCGTGATGCTTTCGACAAGGCTGCCGAGTTGGCCCAGAAGGCAGGCGTATACATCGTTAACCCCATGGCTACGCGCAGCGAGATTTGTGCGGAGAACAGCCTGATGGTGAAGATACAGCCTTCGCTGGAGAGTCAGGTGCGCGTGATGTTGGACAACATGAAAGCAGAGCGTCCGGAAGGACATCTCTATATCATCCATGGCGCCAATGCTTCGAGTGAGAAGCCGGTGATGGACGAACTGAAGCGCCAGCTTAGCGCGAGGGGTGATATCAAATACACCCTCTTCAACTGGAACCAGAGCGGCAAGCTGACTTCAACGCTGAAGGCTACACCTGGATGCAATGTCCTGAGCGTCTACGACCACAAGATGGACCAAATGCGTGTGTATGTGAGCAATTTGCTTAATCGTCTGGCTGCTTTCAAGACCGACAGCCCGACGCTTTACACTATCAGCGACTGGACGCGTGACTACAATGATGTCGACTTCGCGCAGTTGCAGCTTCTGAATTACCACACCTTCTCTTCGTCGTGGGACATGACGAATGCGGTGCATGTGGACTTCCTGAAGGCTTTCCGCGATACCTACGGCTCGGAGCCTACGTCGCCGCTGGCGGCCACAGGCTACGACCTGACAATGTATATCATCAGTGGATTGAACCGCCGGAGCAATGAGTTCTGGAATCAGCCCATCGAGTCGTTGACGACACTGGTGCATCCGCTGCATTTCAGCCGTCATCAGGCGGGATTGGAGAACGACTGCCCCCAGCTGTTCCGCATGGAGGCGCTGCACTTTATCCCTGCCCAACAAACCAAATAGTAGCAAATGGATTATCAAACCACCATACAAAAAGAATTTAGAGTAACGGGTCCTGGATTGCATACGGGACGAACGGTGACGGTGACGGTGAAGCCGGCTTTTGAGGATTTCGGCATAGCCTTCCGCCGTACCGACCGAACAAATATCATCACACAGCAGGCCCTTGCAACGAACGTGGGAAC
Source organism: uncultured Bacteroidales bacterium (assembly GCA_900316235.1). GTDB lineage: Bacteria > Bacteroidota > Bacteroidia > Bacteroidales > P3 > Colimorpha. The sequence continues at coordinate 33,379 of ONCC01000009.1, read as the reverse complement.
GACATCGCGCGGTACGACGTTGGGCAGCGGGCGCCAGTCGATAGCCACTATCGAGCATTTGGTGTCAGCGTTGCACGGAATGCGGATAGACAATGCGTTGGTAGAACTTGACGGTGGCGAGGTGCCCATCATCGATGGTTCCTCGCGTCCCTGGATGCTCGAGTTGGCACGCGTGGGTGTCCGCACCATGGCTACACCACGCAAATATTACACGTTTACCGAACCTTTGCATTTTGAGTATGAGCCTACAGGCTCGGTGTTCGATCTTGAGCCCTGCGACCACTTCTCGGTGCATTGCGAGATAGACTTCCCGAATAGCGTCATTGGACGTCAGGAGGCCGATATGAATGACTTTTCGGAATATCCAGCGGGCATCGCACCCTGCCGCACCTTTGTTTTTCTGCACGAGATTGAGCCTCTGTTGCGATTCAACCTAATCAAGGGCGGTAGTTTGGATAATGCCCTGGTGTATGTCAACGAGGAATTGAAACCCCGTCAGCTGAAACGGTTGGGAAAAATATTCAACAAGGATATCAATAACTTTAAGGTACATGACGGCGTGCTCAACACTACCAACCCCTATTTCCCCAACGAGCCAGCGCGCCACAAGCTGCTTGACTTCGTGGGCGACGTGAGATTGGCAGGCTGCATGCTCAATGCCCACTTCTCCATCTACAAGCCAGGACACAAGGCCAACAATGCCTTCGCCTGCTTCCTGATGGAATACATGAAAGAACATCCCAATACAGAAACAAACAAATAATAGATAATGACTTTATACGACCTTCATCCTGATGCCAAGATTGGCCAGAACGTAAAGATTTCGAATTTTACCACCATCTATGAGGATGTGGAGATAGGTGATGGCACGTGGATTGGCCCCAATGTGACCATCTTCCCCGGTGCCCGAATCGGCAAGAACTGCAAGATCTTCCCCGGTGCGGTTATCGCTGCCGTGCCGCAGGACCTGAAGTTTGCCGGCGAATACACTACTGTTGAGATTGGCGACAACAACGTTATCCGTGAGTGCTGCACCATCAACCGCGGCACTGCTGCCAGCGGCAAGACGGTTATCGGCAACAACAACCTGCTGATGGCTTACGTGCATGTGGCCCACGACTGTGTGGTGGGCGACAATTGCGTGTTGGCCAACAACGCTACGCTGGCCGGCCATATCATCATGGGCGACTATGTCATCCTCGGCGGCAAAACTGCCTGCCTGCAGTTCATCCACATCGGCTCGCACGTCATCACCCAGGGTGGTGCCCTTATCGACAAGGATATCCCTCCCTATGTGAAGGCTGCCCGCTATCCCATCCAGTACTGCGGTGTCAACAGTCTCGGCTTACAGCGTCGTGGCTTCTCGCAGGAGAGCATCAACCGCATCAGCGACATCTATCGCTACATCTTTGTGAAGGGATTGAATGTCAGCGATGCCGTGGAGCAGGTGAAGGAACGCTACGGTCAAACCGACGAGGGCAAGCAGATTCTCGCCTTCATAGGCAGTGCCAATACAGGCCTGATGAGCGGCTACAAGAGCATCCGCAAGAGCGAATAAGGAAACATTACAACGCCAGTTTTTGGCGCAAATCGTCGGCCCCGATGAAGTGGATGCCGTGCATGCCCATGCGGCAGGCGGCGGCCACATTGTCGGGGTTGTCGTCTACAAAGATGCAATCCTCTGCCTTGAGCTGGTATCGGTCGAGCAGTATCTGGAAGAGACGCGGGTCGGGCTTGATAAGGTGCTCTTCGGCGCTGACCACGTAGCGGTCAATCATCTGCAGGATGCCGAAATGCTTACGTGCCTCGGGAAAGGTCTCCATGCTCCAATTCGTCAATCCATATATCTCATAGTTCTTACTTTTTAGTTCTAGAAGCAGTTCCCGCATGCCGGGCACCTCGTCGGTGAGCATCTCTTTCCATCGCGAGCGGTAGAGCTCGACGGCTTCTGCATATTCAGGGTATTTTGCTTTCAGTTCGCGGATGCAGGCATCTGAACTCTCTCCAGCATCGATGCGGCCACGCCACTCGTTGTCGGCCACATGGCGCAGGAACCACCAGGCCTTGGCCTCGTCGCCGAAATGCTCTTTGTATATCAGTTCTGGGTGCCATTGCACCAGCACATTGCCAAAGTCGAAGATGATGTTTTTCATATTGTTAATAACGTCATCTTCGACTTCTTATTGTGCCTCCAATGTGTTTTGCTATTGTAGTTTAAAGACAATGGGCAGGTTGTACTGGACGCGAACGGGCGTGCCTTTCTGTTTGCCAGGTTCCCATTTGGGCATGGCGTTGACCACGCGGAGGGCCTCCTCGTCGCATCCGCCACCGATGCCGCGTAATATTTCGGCATCGACAATACTGCCGTCTCTTTCCACGACGAATCTCATATACACTTTGCCCTGGATGTTTTCCTTCTTTGCCTGTTCGGGATACTTGATGTTCTCGGAGAGGTACTTCATGAGAGCCTCCATGCCACCGGGGAACTCAGGCTCCGCTTCCACCATCAGGTAGGTGTCAGTGGTATCCGCGGGCATATCATGTATGCTGGCATATGCTTCGACAGAGGTGTCGGGATTCTCTGTTACGGCGGGCTTGCAACCCACCACCATCAGCACTGCCGCCACGGGCAACGCGGCCAGCATTTTCCATGCGCCGAAGCGCGTTTTCTTTTGGTTCATCATAACAATACGTTTTTTGATGTTAATACTGTGAAATTTATTTGTGATATGGCCATATCCTGTACCGGTAGTCTGACTGTAGAGCAGGTGCAGATACCCCTCGCGGCCGCAGGCACCGATCGACGCGGCGTCGGCCAGAAACTCATGTACCGCACGTATCTCGCGCATGATGAGCCACGCAAAGGGGTTGAACCACATCAGGCAGCACAGTAGCCTTGCAAACAGAAGGTCGACCGAATGGCCCTGCCTCACGTGCAGCGACTCGTGGGCCAGTATGCAGCGCACCTCGTCATCGTTCAGGCCTCGCGTGCCCACCACTATATGGTTGAAGAAGGAGTACGTGGCCGTGTCGTCATCCAGCAGCATGAGCGCCGCACCGCGTGGTATGTCAAAGCCGTCGCTTGCCCTATAGACCTTATGCCTGCGCCGGAGCCTGATGACAATTACCACCTGCGCCGCCAGCTGGAACAGGAGGTAAACTGCGCACAGCGCAACGCCGACGAGGTAAAGGTCTACCATCACTCCGAGGGTACGCGGAGCCGTGATGGCCGATATCTCTACTTCGTTCATCGTCACCAGGTACTCCTCCACCGAGGCCACCGACTGCGATGCCTGGCCGAGGCCGTCGGGTAGCTTGATAAAGGGGAACACCATACTGAAGCCGATTGCCACCAGCAGATACCAAAGGTTCAGCTGCAGCCAGCGGTCGCGCCGCAGCGTCAGGCAGTAGAGGCCGTACAGCAGCCCTGCCGCCAAGGTCGAGAATAACATCCAGTGTATCATTTTTCAAGTTCTTTGGTTATTGACTCGAGGTCTTCGAGGCTGACTTCCTTTTTGTCGACGAGAAACGACACCAATGCCCGTGCCGAACCGAAGTAGCTCTTGGTTAGGCGCCCCAGCTGCTGCTGCATGTACTCCTCGCGTGTGACGAGCGGATAGTAGCGGTTCGAGCGGTTGAAGGTCTCGTGCGCCACGAAGCCCTTCTGCTCCAGAATCCTCACCACCGTGAGCACCGTGTTGTATGCCGCTTCGCTCTCCACGGCTGCAACAATCTCGTTTGCAAACCCTTTCTCTATTTTCCATAGGGCTTGCATCACCTGTTCCTCGGCCTTTGTCAGTTCCTTATTCATAATTATAAATATTATTATGTAATTAAAATTATAGTTAAAAAACGAAGAAAATATTTCTTTATTGCGTCCAGATGAAAAAAAATAGAAAAAAGGTTGTTACCGGGTAGCGATATTCTACCTACGAAGCCCTTACCAACACCCTACCAACTCCTACCACGGTAGGAGTTGGTAGGGTGTTGGTAGGTAGTTAATAGGTTGATTGTGCGAAGAGTGTGTTAGTTTGACCTGTATTTGTGATTTTAACGTTTTGGGAGCAAAAAAAAGACCATCACATTGATGGTCTTTATGATTTTTTAACAAATGGGTGGGTGGGTTTATCTACCGGCGTACATGTCCTCGTAGTACTTCAGATAGTCGCCGGAGGTGACGTTATCCATCCACTCCTGATTGTCGAGGTACCAGCGGACGGTCTTCTCGATGCCTTCCTCGAACTGGAGGCTGGGCTCCCAGCCGAGTTCGCGCTGCAGTTTGCTGCTGTCGATGGCGTAACGCATGTCGTGTCCGGCACGGTCGGTGACATAGGTGATGAGGTCCATGTCCTGCCCCTCGGGACGGCCCAGCAGGCGGTCTACGGTGTTGATAACCACCTTGATGATATCGATGTTCTTCCACTCGTTGAAGCCGCCGATGTTGTATGTCTCGGCTATCTTGCCCTTATGGAAGATGAGGTCGATGGCACGGGCGTGGTCTTCGACATACAGCCAGTCGCGCACGTTCTCACCCTTGCCGTAGACCGGCAGGGGTTTACGATGGCGGATATTGTTGATGAAGAGTGGGATGAGCTTCTCGGGGAACTGGTAGGGACCATAGTTGTTCGAGCAGTTGGTGACGATGATGGGCAGGCCGTAGGTGTCGTGGAAGGCGCGCACGAAATGGTCGCTCGAGGCTTTGGCGGCGCTGTAAGGACTATGCGGCTGATACTTAAGGTCTTCGGTGAAGAATTTTTCTCCATAGGCTAGGTGGTGCTCACCGCTGCTGGCTTTGGTGGTAAAGGGAGGCTTGATGCCCTCGGGGTGGGTCATCTCCAGGGCGCCGTAGACCTCGTCGGTCGAGATGTGGTAGAAACGCTTGCCCTCGAACTTCTCGGGCAGGTTCTCCCAGTAGAGTTTGGCGGCCTGCAGCATGCTGAGGGTGCCCATCACGTTGGTCTGCGCGAAGGTGAAGGGGTCCTTGATGCTGCGGTCCACATGGCTCTCGGCAGCCAGGTGGATGATGCCGTCGACCTTCTCGTCCTGCATCAACTTATAGACACCGTCGAAGTCGCAGATGTCCATCTTCACGAACTTGTAGTTGGGCTTGTCCTCGATGTCTTTAAGGTTGGCGAGGTTGCCGGCATAGGTCAGTTTGTCGAGGTTGATAATCTTATACTCCGGATACTTGTTGACAAACAGTCTGACAACATGGCTCCCGATGAATCCGGCACCGCCGGTGATGATGATGTTCATGGTTTATCTTGATTATTTAAGTTTCATACCGCTGTTCCAGGCCTTGCCCACGCTGTCGGCGATGGTGTAGTAGTTGAACGACGAGCCGTCCCACACCAGCGGGTTGAGCTTCTTGATGTCGATTTTGCCGTCGGTGAGGATGGCGGGGTCGGCGACGGCGTTGACGATTTCGCCCACGACGAAGGCGCCGTCGTTCTCACGCTCGATGAGCTCCACCACCTTGCACTCCATGGCCAGGGGGTACTCGTCGATGACGGGGGCGTTGACGTTTGCGCTCTTGGTGCAGTGGAAGCCCACGTGGGCGACCTTGTCCTTCACGTCGCGGCCGCTGGCGATGCCGAAGTAGTCGCTCTCGGCCACCGTGCGGGCGTCGGCATAGCTGAGGGTGAAGGCCTTGTTGAGGCGCAGGTTGTCGGTGGTTTTGTGGCTGCTGAGCTGGAAGCAGACCTGGTTGCCCTCGTACTGGCCACCCCAGGCGGCCATCATCACGTCGGGATTGCCCTCGGCGTCGTAGGTGGCGATCATCAGTGCCGGCTGCGGCGTGACATAAAGTTTGGCGCCCATATTGACGCGCTCGTTGACGTTCTTCAGTTCCATTCTTGTATTGTTATTATTGGTTATTTGTTCTTCGTTGACAGGCTCCTGTTTGGTGCCGCAGGCGGTGAAGAGGAGCGCTGAGGCAGCGAGGGTAAATAATGTCTTTTTCATTAGATTCTTTTTTTAATATTAATGTTCTATTAACGTTGCCGAGGGCGTTTTATTGTGTTTTTTGCCCTCTGTTTGAAAAAAATATTTTGCCGTGTGTAGAAAATGTTGTATTTTTGCATCGTCAAAAACGCAGTGCATTGTATATGAAGAACACTACAAAAACCCTGATGGCGGCAATGTCGCTGACCTTGCTGCTAGCGGTCTCGTCGTGCAGTAAATACGAAGGTCCCAACCTTATTGAACGGACACCCGTTTCGCTTGAGAACACCACATGGAAGTATCAGAAAATTGACAGTGTGACGGTTGTCGATAGCATTACGGAGGAGAATATCAAAATAGATAAGTTATCGTATAATTATGTGATTTTCGGCCCCGACAACCTAGGAAAAACGAAAACGGGTTTCTACTCGGTGACGGGTCCCGGATACATCAAGGCCGTCGACACCGTGATAGACATGAAGTATACCTATTCTATCCCCCAGGGGGTGATGGTCGTCAGGGTGCGCGACATGAACACCATGCAATGGAAGAACGAGGAGTATCCATTCACGGTGAATGACACACTCCTCGTCTTAGATAATCTTACCTATATCCGTCAGTATTAAATCATCTCAACCGAACGCTTGAGGAACTTGCTGAGGGCTTCGCCTTTAAGCAGGCCGTTGGCCAGCAGGGCCAGGTCGGTGAGCTGGTGGACGAGCTCTTTCTGCTTCTCCGTGTCGGTCTCGTTCAGCACGCGGCTGATGAGGGGGTGGTTGATGTTGACGACGAGGTTGTAGCTCTCCGGCAGCTCGCCGTAGAAGCCCATGCCGCCGCCGGAGGTCTGCGCCATCTCGCGGTAGCGGCGCATGAACTCGCTCTGCGTTACCTGCATCGGCGCGTCGCTCTCCTCCAGGCTTTCGAGCTGGACGGTAAACTTCTGCTTGTCTACCTCGCCCTCGATGATGGGCTGCAGCTTCTCTTTCTCCTCCTTGCTGAGCTTCTCGGGGATGGCGTCGTCGTGGGGGATGAGCTTTTCGACGGTGTCGCTGTCCACGCGCACGAAGCGGCTCTTCTCCAGTTTCTGCTCCAGCAGGTTGATGAAGTGGCTCTCCAGGGGCGAGTCCATCAGCAGCACGTCGTAGCCTTTGGCCTTGGCTTTCTCGATGTAGGCGTGCTCTTCCTCGGCGTCGCTGGCGTAGAGGTAGCAGACGGTCTTGTCCTTGTCGGTCTGCAGGGCTTTGATTTTCTCGCGGTAGCTGTCGAGCGTGTAGTAGCTGCCATCGACGCCTTTGAGCAGGTAGAACTTCATGGCGCGCTCGCAGAATTTCTCATCCGTCAGCATGCCGTACTGGACGAAGATCTTGATGTCGTCCCACTTCTCCTCAAAGGCGCTCTTCTCTTCGCCTTCCTTTTTCTTCGACATTTCCTCGAGCTTATCGGCGACTTTCTTGCTGATGTGCTGCGATATCTTCTTCACGTTGCCGTCGCTTTGCAGGTAGCTGCGGCTGACGTTCAGCGGGATGTCGGGGCTGTCGAGCACGCCGTGCAGCAGCATCAGGTAGTCCGGCACCACGCCCTCCACCTGGTCGGTGACGAAGACCTGGTTGCAGTAGAGCTGTATCTTGTTGCGGTTGGGGTCGATGGTCTTGCGCACCTTGGGGAAGTAGAGGATGCCGGTGAGGTTGAATGGGTAGTCGACGTTGAGGTGAATCTGGAACAGCGGCTCCTCGAAGTTCATGGGGAACAACTCGTGGTAGAATTTTTTATAATCCTCATCTGTCAACGACGATGGACTCTTTTTCCATGCAGGCTCGGGGTCGTTGATGATGCGGGGCTGCTTCTTCTCCACGCGCTTGGGCTTACCGTCCTTGTCGCAGTCGGTCTCGCTATCGACCCACACGCTCTCTTCGCCGAAGCGGATGGCCACGGGCATGAAGCGGCAGTATTTCTTCAGCAGTTGCAGGATGGTGCCCTCTTCGAGGAACTCCTTGCAGTCGTCGGCGATATGCAGCACGATGTCGGTACCGCGGTCGGTGTGCTTCGTGTCCTCCTCCATCGTGAACTCCGGGTTGCCCTCGCAGCTCCAGTGCTGAGCGGGCTCGTCCTTCCAGCTCTTGGTGAAGATTTCCACCTTGTCGCTGACCATGAAGGCGCTGTAGAAGCCGAGGCCGAAGTGACCGATGAGCGGCTCGTGGCTGTCCTTGTACTTCTCCATGAAGTCGGTGACGCCGCTGAAAGCAATCTGGTTGATGTACTTCTCCACCTCGTCGGCGGTCATGCCGATGCCACGATCGCTGACGGTGAGGGTCTTCTTCTTGCTGTCAATTTTGACGTCGATAGTCAGGTCTCCCAACTCGCCCTTGAAGTCGCCGCGAGTCGAGAGAGTCTTCAACTTCTGCGTAGCGTCGACGGCGTTGCTGATGAGCTCGCGCAGAAATATCTCATGGTCCGAATAAAGGAATTTCTTGATGACCGGAAATATATTCTCGGTCTGTACATTCAATTTGCCTTGCATAATTCTTAATTCTTAATTTTTGATTCTTAATTTTCAAATATTGTGCCACAAGTACCCGACTGCCATTTTGTCAGTCCCAACCCCCTGCCAACCCCCTATCAACACCCTACCAACTCCTACCGCGGTAGGAGTTGGTTAGGAGTTGGTAAGGAGAAGGTATTGATTTCGTGGCTTGTAGAGTTTATCCTGTCTGGAGGCATTTTTCATGCAAAGAGGTGACACTTTTGACAAAAAATGTTAAAAAAACGCCCTCTTGTAGAGATTCGGGAAAAAGTCTGTTATAATAGTATGTAGGAAGGGCGAAATCCGCAATGCGGAGAAGGCCCGAGAAAAACAATTAATAACAAACAACTACAAACAATGGTAAAACAAATCAAAAAACTGACCATGCTGTTCTTTGTGGCAGCAATAATGTTCTCCTTTGCCTCCTGCAGCAAGGACGATGACAACAAAACAGCCTCGGATGCCCCCGAAACGGTAGCAGACACAGAATGGATGTGGAGGGCCGAAGACCCCAACAGCGTTTCCGGAGTGATTTCTGTCCGGGTTGAATTCAATGGTCCAAAACTCGCGGACCTGACCTATGTTGATATGAGTACGGGCATTATGCAAAGCGATGCGTTGTTGGGAACATACGACTATTCAGAAGGTAAGGGTACATTGTCTTTGAGAGATGATAATTATAATCCTGTCAACATTGCATTCACCGTCAACAAGACAACGATGACCCTCAAATTCGAAGGTGTCACCTACACCCTGACAAAAAAATAACCCAATCTCTCCATTAAACCCATCGCCCCACTGGGTTCTTCCAACCCAAGGGGATATTCCCAAGGGTGCCAGTTCCAACTCTGGCACCCTTTCCTTTCCCCCTCTCTCAGATAGGAAAGTCCACTCTGCCATCTTGTCAGTCGCTCGAACAATCATACATTCAGCCGAACACCTGCCAGCAGCGTTAACCCCGGCTGGGGAACGCCACCGTGGTCTCGCCAGGCGGTATTGAGGAGGTTGTGCCCCTCAAGATAGAAGGTGGTGTGGCTGAGGGTGTACGATACACGAGCATCGGCCAACAGCACACCTCCGTAGGGCTCCGTTTTTCCGTCGGCAAGCACGTAATGGCCCTCGCGGAAGCGATAGGCAGAGGTGAGGCTAATGGTGAAGGGGGCGAGGCCCAGGGTTAGTGTGGAGTGTAGCTGGTGCCTCAAATAGTCGAGGGCCGATCCGGAAATCCACTCGCCCGCATCTTGGACGATATGGCAGAAAGAATAGTTGAGCTGAATGTCAAGGATGGAGATGCGGAAGTCCGTCTGAAGGTCGAGCCCGAAGGCATCGACAGCGGTGTGGTTCATCGAGTACCACATCTCGACCGAGGGTTGCCGCACCCAGTCGATGATGTCCTGCCCGGCACGATAGTAGGTGGAGAATTGAAAGTGGAATGGGGCAAGATGTTGTTCCACCTTCAGCTCGATATTTGTGCTGCTCTCGGGGGCGAGGTGGGAGTTGGCGATTTGGTTGGCTCCCTGGTAATAAAGGTCGGTAAAAGTGGGTAGACGGTAGGTCCTGGCAATCTGAAAATTGAGAAAAGAGTAGTGCAAATCTGCCGACATCGCGAAGTCTGTGCCGAAATGGGTGTTGTAGAGCACCTGGGCGACGCCCTCGGCGCTGAATTTCCTGTAAGAAAAGCCATATCCGCCAAAGAGGGTTGCCGAGGTCCGGTTGGCAGAATGGGTGTAGGGGTGGGGTAGGGTGCTGTCGGCTGTGCCGAGGACATTGCTCCAGATACCCTCGCGACGCACCTCGGCACCGGCCATCAGCTTGCCGAAGCCCAGCGGCTTCACCATGCGCACCCGTGCTCCGGCGAGAGAGGAGAGGTGATGGTTATGCCCGCTGTACCATGAGGGTACGCTGTCGACATAGCCGTTGCGAAACAGCTCGAAACGGTCGCCGTGCAGTCTCCCGTAGGCGGCAACTTGAAAGTGGTACGATGAGAGCTTGAAAGAGCCCGAAGCCGAGGCGGTGAGGGTGCGTGTGGCCTCGTACTGGTCGGGATAGGTGGTGGAGTAGAACCCTGCGCTGCCAAAGTCTTTCATCTGGCCGCCGAGTTGCAGATGCCAATCGCTGCGGTCGTTGTGACGCATGGCCTGCAGGAAGAGGCTACCATGCTGGTAGTCGCTGTTCTCGCGGTAGCCGTCGCTTCGGTGATAGGCCGCCGCCCCCGTCAGCGTCCAGTGGCCGAGGGCTTTTGTGCCTAGCAACGAGGCATTGGCGCTACCATAGCTACCGCCACTGATGTCGGCCAGCAGTCGGTCGCGGTACTGCTCGCAGACAATGATATTCACCGCGCCGCAGAAGGCCACGATGCCGCGTGCCATACATTGTGCGGGTGTCAGCAGCTCGACGCGCTCCACCATCGTAATGTCGATGGGAATGTCGAGGCTATGGTGCCCCGTCTGGGCATCGGTGAGGTTGATGCCACCCAGCAGGATGAGCATCTGGTCGAAGGTGCCACCGCGCATCGAGAGGTCCCCCTGCACGTCGCCCCCACCGCGAACACGGAGGTCCACCCCGGGCAGTTGCGCCACGAGGTCGCCAATGGAATGAATGGTGGATTGTTGGAAATCATCTGCGGTGAGAACCGCCGCAGGCTCTGCCTCGAAAGCGAGGCTGTCGGTGCCGAGGGTGATGGTGACCTCCGGCAGGGTGCGTGTCTCGCGGTCGTCGTCGCTCTGTGCCATGAGGTTGCCCTGCGAGAGGGTGATGGCCAGCGCCAAGGTGGCGGCGCCTTTGGCAAGGCTGCTGTCGGCCACACGAGCTGCCAGCCGTCCGATGGTCACCTCGCGGTGCATCGAGCTGTAGGCCGCCCACTTGGCACGGCAGAAGCGCCGGAACCGGAACGCGCACGTGGGTTTGTAGATGTGTCTGTTCATCGATTATTTTTTTTGTTAAACTCTGTACAGGAAATGACAAAAATCATGCCACAACCGCCCTTCTGCCAAATTGTCAGACGTAATCCAACAATAAAAAGCCTTGCTTGGCGTTATATTTTTATGTTGAAATACATTTCCGATAGCGACCACTACATCGATGTCCTTGCCCGCTGCTCGCAGGTAAAGCACGACCTGTGGATTGGTACCGCAGACCTCAAGGACTTGTATGTGGAGGGAGGAAGGGATGTGGTGCCATTCCTGTCGGTGCTCGATAATCTGCTGAAACGGGGTGTCGATGTGCGGCTGCTTCATGCCAAGGAACCAGGAGAGAACTTCCGCGAGGATTTCGACAAGTATCCGGGGTTGTGGAGCAGGTTGGAACGGAGACTCTGCCCAAGGGTGCATTTCAAGATAATGATTTTCGACTGCGCCACCGCCTACATCGGCTCCGCCAACCTCACTGGTGCCGGCATCGGTATGAAAGGCGACAACAACCGCAACTTCGAGGCCGGCATCCTCACCGACGAACCATCGTTGGTCGATGCCGCCGCCGACCATCTCGACAGCGTCTGGCAGGGGCGACGATGTACCAAATGCAAACGAAAAGCCTTCTGCGGCGACAGAATTGGATGAAAAAACGAAATAAAACATAGCATAGTTATGATAGACAGTATTATTGAATACAACAAAAAGTTCGTTGCGGAAAAGGGATATGAGAAGTATGTCACGGACAAATATCCCGACAAGAAGTTGGCCGTGCTGTCGTGCATGGACACCCGCCTCACGGAGTTGCTGCCTGCCGCCCTCGGCCTGTGCAACGGCGACGCGAAGATTATCAAGAACGCCGGCGGCCTGGTCATCACTCCCTTCGACTCGGCCATCCGCAGCCTGATAGTGGCCATCTACGAGCTTGGCGTGGACAGCATCATGGTGGTGGCCCACTCTCATTGCGGAGCCTGCCACATGAGCTACGACCATTTCCACGACGAGATGCAGGCCCGGGGCATCACCGACCAGACCCTTGACACCATCCGCAAATGCGGCATCGACCTCAACCACTGGCTGGAGGGCTTTAAGGACACCGAGGAAAGCGTCCGCAAAACCGTCGAGACCATCCGCACCCACCCCCTCGTCCCCAAAGACATCACAGTGCGCGGCTTCATCATCGACTCCGAAACCGGCGCACTGAACGAGGTGAAATAATCATCCCCCCGAAAATGTTTTTCTACAGAGTGTCACGATGTGGCACTCCTGTTTTGTATTTTTGCCGCCGTAAAAGGCGGAATGTTAAAAATACACTATTTTGAAAAATAGCTTTGCGTAGATTTGGTTGTATGAAAATAATTTCCGACTTTTGCATTTCGACATAATTACTCATTAATACACAATACTATGAATTCGAATTACCAGGAACTTTCTAAAATTGAAAAAGATATGTGCAATCGATACAAAAAACTAAAGGAGGAATGTGGTATCGATGCCGATTTTGTAAAGAAGGGAATCTCTTTCTGCTACAAGAACCCATCTGGTGGCATATTATTAACGGGGATTAATCCGAGTATCGGTAGCGAAGATTGTTATTATCAATATCAAGAAACGACTGGAAACTATTGGAAAAGAAAAAAAGAGCAGGTTACCGGTACTGATCAGTTTCTGCTGAACCATACAGCTTATCTGGATTTATTCCCTTATTTTGAATCTGAACAAAAAAAATTCATTAGTGTCTTAAAGCCCTATCCAGAGTTTCAGGCAAAGGTCTTGGAAATAACGCTTGAGAATATTGAAGAACATATTAAACCACATCTAATAATTGCAGCGAACAAAGAATCTGGTTTCTATTGGGGGTATGGGAAGCATACGTGGTTTGGATACGATTTAATCAAAGTGAGAGATGATGAGAAACCGTTGTTCCTTTTGGGTAAGGAAATCCAATTGTTCAGAATCAACCCAGAGAATGGTTTTCGCAAGGAAAGTGACCGCATTGGTCAAAACAAATATGCAGTATCGAATATCAGAGGTTCGTATTTTATCCAATATGCTATGTATAATGAGCGACATGTGAGATATAAAGAGACAAGATGGTTGACACCCCAGTTGGTAAAAGATATATTTGTATGGGCTGAAAATCAGCCTATTAATAATCCAAATATTAAATAATATGAAACAACCATCAGAGAAACAACTGCATCCTTTTCGCGTTTGGGACGCAGCTGATGAGGAATATTATTGCGGATATATAGACGGTGATGGGAATGTCGTCATTCCGCCAATATATGAAATCGCCCATGACTTTTCCGAAGGGCTTGCCTGTGTTGCTGAACTTGGTTGGGACAAAGGGTATAAATTTATCGACACAAGCGGCGAGGTGGTTATTTCACTAGATGCAAATATCTATGTTTATGACGACTTTCATGAGGGGCTATGTATGGTGTCAGTTGACGGAAAATGCGGTTTTATTGACAGAACTGGGGAAATGGCTATTCCTCCGCAGTTTGACGGAGCAGACAGTTTCGATCACGGAGTGGCGCCAGTAAGAATTGGGGAGCGGGAAGCCAACGATAATTGGGGGTTCATTGACCATTCAGGCAAATTCATTGTACAACCGAAATACCGTTTGGCAGAATGGCCCGAATACTGGTGTACAAAAGACGGCCTGCTTCGTCTCCTTGATGGCGATGAGACCTATTATTTTGACCTTGCAGGCAAGCAGATTTGGCCGAAATCGCCCGTTGGGAAACCCTAAATTCCAGTTACAAGTGCAAACGCTGGGAGAGGAAATCGTGTTTCTTTTAATTGACTGACTATGGGTTGCCTTTACAAAATAGAATGTCCTCATTGTCATAAAGGTTTTCATTGGAATGAGGGCTCAGATAGATTCTTTGATGTCTTGCATTGCAATAAATGTGGTAGGGAGTTGTGGACAACCGAACGTTTGTTGGAATATGATAGTGTCCAATGTCCGTGTGGGGGTTGCTTTGACAAAGAAGTGCCTGTTATTTGCTCGTATTGTGGGTATGAAATCAATAATCCAAGGAGTCATGTAATAGATACTACTATTTGGGAATAGAAAGCTATTATTGAATATAAAGTGCCCGCATGGAAGCATTGAAAAATGTGCTTGCTGTGCAATAAAATGACAGAGGCGCAAAATGGATATCTTCTGATATGTCGAGAGCATATTCAGCAAAAAATTATAATATTTTGATGGTTATATTCACAGAAATTAGTATATTTGCATTGTAAAACAAATACAGAAACAATGCATATTAGTCGGATAATGAGCGATGTAGTCGCCAAAAAGTTGCACTCTGGGAAGGCTATTGTGCTGATTGGTGCCCGTCAGGTAGGCAAAACCACCCTGCTGAAAGAATGTCTGAAAGGGCAAGAAAATGTGCTTTGGATGAGCGGCGACAATCTGGAGACCCGTACGCTGATGGCGAACATTACGGTGGAGCGCTATCGGAGTATGCTTGGGAAAAACGATATTGTCGTTATCGACGAGGCCCAGCGCATCGAAGATATCGGGCTCAAGAGCAAATTGCTGACGGACAATTTTCCGGATGTACAGCTTATCATTACGGGCAGCTCGTCGTTTGACCTGGCCAACAAGGTCAACGAGCCCTTGACGGGACGCAAGTGGGAATACCGTTTGTTCCCCTTGTCGTATGGCGAGTTGGCGGCGCACTACGGAGCTATGCAGGAATGGCAAAAACTCCCCCTACGGCTGGTGTTTGGCAGTTATCCCGACGTAGTATGCAATCCAGGCAACGAACGCGAGGTGCTGAACAATCTCACCGAAAGCTATCTATACAAAGATGTCCTTGTTTGGGAACGCATCAAGCGGCCCGACAAAGTGGTCAGGCTGTTGCAGGCTTTGGCGTTCCAGGTAGGCAGCGAGGTGTCGGCCAACGAGCTGAGCCGAATGGTGGAACTCGACCGTGCCACCGTGGAAAAATATATCACCCTGCTGGAGCAGGCTCAGGTCATTTTCCGCCTGGGTGCCTTCAGCCGTAATTTGCGTACAGAAATCAAGTCGGGACGCAAAATCTATTTCTACGACAACGGCATCCGCAATGCGCTTATCGGCAACCTGTCGCCGATAGACATGCGTGCCGACATAGGTATCTTGTGGGAGAACTATATGGTAAGTGAACTGCTGAAGAAGAACAGCTACGATCTCACCTATGCAAAGCCCTATTTCTGGCGTACCACGCAACAACAGGAAGTTGACTATATTGAAGAGTGTGACGGACGGATGAAAGCATACGAATTCAAGTGGAGCCCCACGAAGAAGGCTAAAATCAGTAAAACTTTTCTCGGAGCATATCCCGACGTGGAAGTCAAGACCATCACGCGAGAGAATTATATGGACATCTTATAACCATTTGCCGTAATATTATGGAAGGTAAAAATGTTGATTAACATTATTAACAAGAACAACGTATGAACGTCCTGAAGAAATATACCTGGCTGGTGGGGACGCTGATGCGTGCAGGCGACAAAGGCCTGACGCTGGAGCAGATTGGCGACCGTTGGAACGCTACGGAAGAGTTGCATGAGGAGGGTGCTTTCGCACGGCGCTCCTTCCACCGTCACCGCAGCGAGATTATGGACCTTTTCGGCATCGAGATTGAGTGCTATATAGATGGCGGTCAGTACCGTTACCGTCTGGCAGACGATGGAGGCAGGGAGTATTTCCGCCAGTGGATGATGGACTCCATCGCGGTGAACCACGTCGTCGCCGATAGCCGCGAGGCAGCGCATTATGTCCTGGTGGAGCCCACGGACAGCAGGATGTTGCCGATGCTGCTTGAGGCGTTGAAAGAGCTGCGCACGCTTAACTTCACATATCAACCCTACTGGAGCGAGTCGCCCTACAGCTACAGCGGCGTGCAGCCGTATGCCCTCAAGATGTTCGAGCGCCGCTGGTATCTTATCGCCAGTCGCGACGGCGAATACCGTATCTTCGCCCTCGACCGCATGACGAAGGTGGAGCTGCAGGATGAGACCTACAAACGCGACCCGAAGTTCGACCTGAAGAGGATGTTCGAAGGAGCCTACGGCATCATTGTGGATGACTCACCCGTAGAGTCCATACGATTGAAAGTTAACGCCTATCAGGCCAACTACCTGCGCTCGTTGCCCCTGCACAGCAGTCAACACGAGCTGAAACGCACCGAGGAGTATTCCATCTTCTCGCTGCGTGTACGCCCCACCTTTGACTTCAAACAAAAGATCCTCTCCCTTGGCAGCACCGTCGAGGTGCTGAAACCCGAAAGCCTCCGCGAGGAGATGAAAACGGAAATAACGGCAATGCTAAAGAGATACAAATGAAAGACTTTGCGGCGATAGATTTCGAGACGGCCAACGGGTGCCGCTCCAGCGTGTGCAGTGTGGGAGTGGTGGTGGTGCGCGGCGGCGAGATTGTCGACACGTTCTACAGCCTCATACAGCCGGAGCCGAACTACTATGCCTGGTTCTGCCAACGGGTGCACGGCCTCGGGTCGGAGGACACCGACAACGCCGAGGTGTTCCCGCGGGTGTGGGAGAAGATAGCACCACGCATCGAAGGACTGCCTCTGGTGGCGCACAACGCCATGTTCGACGAGGGATGTCTGCGGGCGGTGATGCAGGTGTACCAGATGGACTGGCCCGACTACCGGTTCTACGACACCCTCCGCGCCTCGCGCCGCAAGCTGAAGCATCTGCCCAACCACCAGCTGCACACCGTCAGCGAGGCCTGCGGCTACTGCTTGGAGAATCACCACCACGCTTTAGCCGACGCTGAAGCCTGTGCTGCGATAGCTTTGAAACTGCTCTGACTATGCGGCCGATGATAATACATACACCGCATTTTCCACCGAAGGGATTCCACGCTATCACGCTGTTCCCATTTGTCTTCTATAATGGCGATGCATTGATGGAGCGTGACATACGCCACGAGACGGTACACCTATGGCAGCAGGCGGTACTGTTGGTCGTCCCGTTTTACCTACTGTATCTCATTTTCTGGGTAATCAATCTTCTTCGTTTCCACAATCTCGACCGTGCCTACCGAGAGATACCCTTCGAAAGGTCGGCTTACCGACTCGAGAATCGGACCGACATCACATGGAAGGACAAATCTTTCGACTGGCTCAAGACTTGATTCGGTTGAAGGGGCAGGCAAGTTGGCAGAGGTCGCAGCCCATGGTGTAGCCGCGGGTGTTGATGTCGGCGGGTAGCTCGCGCTGATGGTGGGTGGTGTAGTAGGCTGTGCAGCGGGTGACGTTGAGCATGGGTGGGCCGTCGGGGGCGATGGCGTGGTTGGGGCAGGCGGCGACGCAGCGGCCGCAGTTAGTGCAGAAGTCGGAGTTTTCTGAATTTTCTGAGTAATCGGAGTATTCCGAGCACTCTTCGGTGGTGACAATCTCGCCGAGGTTGACCCAGGAGCCCCAGCGGGGGGTGACGAGGAGGGTGTGGCGGCCAATCCAGCCGAGGCCGGCGCGGGCGGCCCAGTGCTTGTCGCTGATGGGGACGGTGTCGCAGCAACATTTGCCTTCAATGCCCAGCCGTTCACGCAAGGAGAAAAGCATCTGTTTGATGTCTTTATGATATTCACGGGTACGGGCATAGGCGGCGGTGCCTCCGATGTTATCGGGTGGGGGATAGGCCGATACGCAGCAGATGACGCTTTTGGCTCCCGGGACGAGCAGGCGCGGATCCATGCGCTTGTCGGCATTGCGAGCCATATAGTCGAGGTCGCCGTGCCAGCCGCGGCGTAGCCACTCGCGCAGGGGGTATTCCTCGTCGGTAAGGGCTTCGGCGCGGGCGATGCCGCAGTCGTCGAAGCCCACTTGGAGGGCTATGTGTTTCACCTCTTCGCTACTCAGCATCCTGCTGATTCTTGACTTTCTTGCTGCCTTCGTAGAGTTCGAAGTGGAGGAAGCGGCAGTCAAGGCTTCCGTTCTGCACGGGGATTTTGGCGGAGGGATGCAGGCCGATGTGCTTCATGGCTTCGAAGTCGGAGGTGATGAGCCACACGTCGCAATCCTTGCCGTACTTCTGCTTGAAGGTGTCGCCGAGCTTCTCGTACATTGCGTTGAGGTCCTCGACCTTGATGCGCTCGCCGTAGGGCGGGTTGGTGACGATGAGGGTCTTGCCCTCGGGCGGCTCCTGGTCGGCAAAATCGCCGATGTGGAGCATCACGTCTTTGTGCAACTTGGTGTATTCGAGGTTCTTCTCGCATTGTGCGATGACGGTTTCGTCGATGTCGTTGCCCCAGATCTCGCCCTCGAAGTCGAAGGCACCAATCTTGCGGTCTTCCTCGTTCTTGACGCTCTTCCACTCGCCGAGGTTGAACTCTTTCCAGCGCATGAAACCGAAACGGTTTCGGTAGTACTGTGCGGGGATGTTGTTGGCCATCATGGCGGCCTCAATCAACATTGTGCCGCTACCGCACATGGGGTCGTAGAAATTGATTGCGTTATCGTGTGATTGCGTGATTGCGTTATCCCATCCGGCGAGTTTGAGGAGGCCGGCGGCGAGGACCTCGTTGATGGGGGCCACGCCCACGCCCTGGCGGTAGCCGCGCTTGTGGAGCGAGTCGCCGCTGGAGTTCATGAGGAGGGTGACGTGGTTGTCGCGGATATGGAGATTGAACTTGTAATCAGGTTGTTCGGTATCGATAGAGGGCCGTTTTCCAAAGTTACGGCGGAAACGGTCGACGATGGCGTCCTTGGTCTTGAGAGCCGCATAGTAGCTGTGCGTGAACACCTCGCCGCTGGTAGTACTGTCAATCATGAATGTGCAGTCGACATCCAGAATCTTCTCCCAGCGGATTTTGTACACCTGGTCGTAGAGCTCCTGCTCGTCGTTGGCGTCGAACTCGGCGAAAGGTTTCAGGATGGCCAGTGCCGTGCGGCAGCAGTAGTTGGCACGGTAGAGCAGGCGCATGTCGCCTTCGAACTCGACGGCGCGCGTGATGGGGGTGACGTTGAGGGCGCCCAGCTGGCGCAGCTCATCGGCGAGCACCTCTTCGAGGTTGACCATTGTCTTGGCCACCATCTTGAATGTTTCCTTCGGGGTGCTATCGTTTGGCACCACCTTTCCGTGATTCTTTTGTATTATCATCTTTGAAAATTTGTATTCTTTCTTTCAGTTCGCGTTTGGCGGCGCGGTTCTTGACCAGCAGGCTGCCGTTGTAGATGCTGATATTCAGCTCGTAGCCCACCAGCAGGACGATGCAGCTGAAGTATACCCAGAGCATGAGGAGCAGCAGGGTGCCGATGGAGCCGTAGAGCAGGTTGTAGCGGCTGAAGTTGTTGATATACACGCTGAAACCCCATGTGAGGACGAAGAACATGCCGGTGGACAGCACGGAACCGGGCGAGAAGAAGCCCACGCGCTGTTTCTTCACTGGCGCCCAATAGTATATGATGGAGATGGCCGTGAGTGTCGCCAGCGAGAGGAGTACCCAACGTCCGATATTGAACATCAGTGTGTTGGCTTTGGTGTCGGAGAGCCATCCCTGGCTGAAGATGAGGTGCAGCAGCTGTTTGTGGCCGATGAGGAGGCAGAGCACCAGCACCACAAGGAAATACATGATGAACACCAGGGCGATGCAGATGAGGAAACGGCGGAAGAAGGGGCGCCGCTCGATGCTTCGGTCGGCGAAGTTGAGCGAGAGGATGAAGCCGTTCATGCCGTTGGCCGCCAGGATGATGGAGGTGATGAAGCCGATGGAGAGGAGGGTGGAGTGCTTGTGACCCATGATGTCGTTGATGGTGTCGGAGATGGGCCCCATGATTTTTCCGGGAAGGAAGCCGTCGAGGTTGGCCAGCAGTTCGTCCTGAAGGCCGTCGACGGGGAAGTAGGCGACGAGCGAGAAGAAGAAAATCAGCAACGGAGGCATAGCCGCCAGGAAAGAGTATGCCAGCGCTTTGGCGTGCTGGGTGATGATGCCGCCGCCGCCGAAGGAGGAGACAAAGAAGTAGCTCAACACGTGATAGATGGGAACTTTCTTTCCTCCCGGGAGCGATACGTTGTAGGCATAGTAAAGCAGCAGGCGCACCGGCCGTTTGTACAGCAAGTGGCGTCCCCATTGCTTGCTCTTCATGCGGAGCATGCGTAACCAGACCTTCAGTTGGCTCATTTCTTTACAAGTGAGAGGTCGAGACTTTTGATGTGGTGGGTGAGCGCGCCTACCGAGATGAAGTCGACACCCGTCTCGGCATAGGCGCGGAGGGTTTCGTCGGTGATGCCGCCCGAAGCTTCGGTTTCATATTTGCCGTCGATGCGACGGACAGCTTCGGCAAGTGTCTTGGTGTCGAAATTGTCGAGCATGATGCGGTCCACTCCGCCATGGTCGAGGACGCGCTGCAACTCGTCGAGGTTGCGCACCTCAATCTCGATGCGCAGGTCTTTGTTGTTGGCTTTCAGGTAGTCGCGGGTGCGGTCGATGGCCGCCTCGATGCCGCCGGCGAAGTCGATGTGGTTGTCCTTGAGCATCACCATGTCGTAGAGGCCGATGCGGTGGTTGGTACCGCCGCCACATTTGACGGCGTATTTCTCAAGCAGGCGCATGTTGGGCGTCGTCTTGCGGGTGTCGAGGAGCTGGGTGTGCAATCCGTTGAGCATTTGCACCATGCGGTGGGTCTCGGTGGCTATGCCCGAGAGGCGCTGCATGAAGTTGAGGGCGGTGCGCTCGGCGGTGAGGATGGAGCCCGAAGGCCCTTCGACGGTCATCACAATGTCGCCCTTCACGATGGCGTCGCCGTCGTGCTTCAGGAGGTTGACTTTCAGATTGCTGTCGACGAGCGTGAAAACCCGTTCACCCACTTCGGCGCCGCAGAGGATGCCGTCCGCTTTGGCCACCATTTTGGCTGTGCCGGTGGCAGTTGGGGGGATGCAGGCGAGGGTGGAGTGGTCGCCGTCGCCGATATCCTCGCGCAGGGCCATTTTGATGAGGGTGTCCAGATTGTCAATGTTCGTCATAATTGTGTGGTTGAATGATATTTATAATAACTTTCGAAGTCCCGGCATGCCGGTCTTCAAAAATGCAAAGATACACAATTATTTTCACACCCGCAAATAATGTTAAAATAGCAATTTTGATGTACCGATTTTAACTTAAAATCTGTTAAAAAACAACCGGCAAAGCACCTCATAGACACTTAATGCTAACTGGCTGATAACCACCTATCAACTCCCTACCAACTCCTAACCAACTCCTACCACGGTAGGTGTTGATAGGGGGATGACAGGTCGGTGAGAGGAAATTATTTTTCCACTTATATTAAAAAAATGCGTATATTTGCAACCTTAAAGGTTATGGTTTAATGTTGTCATATAATTCTGAATCAAATAAAAAAGGGATTATATGGCACTAAAAAAATAGTATGCAGATAGCAATCTCGGGAAATATTGGAGCTGGCAAGACAGAACTCACCAAGCTATTGTCGAAACACTATGGCTACCGTGCGGTGTATGGTCCGACGGAGGAAAACCCCTACCTCAACAGTTTCTATGAGGACATGCGGCGCTGGTCGTTCAATATGATGGTCCATTCGCTATATGCGAACACGAAACAGCTGGCCGAGCTGCAGGCTGCGGGCGAGAGTTTCGTCCGAGACCGTTCGCTCTATGACGATGCATGTATTTTCGCCCCCAATCTTCAGAGCATGGGTCTGATGACCACACGTGACCTGAACACCTACACCAAGCTTTTCGAGATGACCTATTCGCTGCTTCCGAAACCCGATCTGCTCATCTATGTCCGCGGCGATGTGCCGACACTCATCCGGCATATCCAGAAGCGTGGACGCGAGTACGAGAGCAGCATCCGACTGGATTACCTGACCAATCTTAACAACCGCTACGAGACCTGGGCTGCGGACTACGAGGGCAAGATGCTGGTGGTGGACACCGACGAGCACGACTTCGTGGAGAGTCGCGAGGATTTGGGATGGATAATCAACAAGATTGACGCTGAATTCAATAGCCTTTTCCAGCAATGAAGGTTCTAGCCGTCATACCTGCACGCTACGCCTCGACGCGTTTCCCCGGCAAGCCGCTGGCTCTGCTGGGCGGACGACCCATCATCGACTATGCCTACCGCGTGGCCGCCGGGACCCCCGGCATCGAGGCCGCTGTGGTGGCTACCGATGACGAGCGCATTTTTGCTCACATGGAGCAGGCTTTCGGCCAGGGCAGCGTGATGATGACCTCCTCCGAGCATCGCAGCGGTACCGACCGCTGTGGTGAGGTGATGGAAACTCTTGGACAGCAGGGACGTAGGTATGATGTGGTTGTTAACCTGCAGGGTGACGAGCCTTTCGTGAAGCCCGAGCAGTTGCAGGCACTGGTTTCCTGCTTCGAGGACCCTGCTGTCGATATCGCCACGCTCAAGACCCCCATTCAAGAGAGTGGGGAGCTTTTCTCCCCCAACAATGTGAAGGTGGTGACGGCCACGAATGGCAAAGCCCTTTATTTCAGTCGCCAGCCGATTCCCTACCGCCGCGGGGTGGAGGAGAAGGAATGGCTCCGTGAGGGCCGCTATTTCAAGCATGTGGGCATCTACGCCTTCCGTAGTACCACGCTCGCCGAGGTATGCCGCCTGCCACAGAGCGGGCTGGAATGCAGCGAGAAGCTGGAGCAGCTTCGCTGGCTCGAGGCGGGCTACAGTATCGCCGTGCGCGAGACGGCGGTGGCCAACATCGGTATCGACACTCCGGAGGATCTTGAAACTGCCGAGAGTGAACTGAGAAGAATGAACGAAAAAAAATAGTAACATTATGAATATAACCAGTTTAATCGTTGAATTGTTGCAGAGTGGACAGAAAGTGGAACTGCCCGAAATCGGAACGTTTGACAGCGTGGAGCAGGCGCCCCACTACGATCCGGCGACGCGCATCTATTATCCTGCCACCCGCCGTATCGTGTATAGAGAGTCTACCAGCGGTGACGACAGTATAGTCAAAATTATCGCTCAGCGCGAATGTGTGAGCGACGATGTGGCTCGCCAGATGTGGCGCAACTACCTCGATGCCCTCAAGGACAAGCTGAATGCTACCGGCGAGCATCGTCTGGAGAATTTGGGTAGTATCAAAAAGAGTGGCGCCAACTATGGATTCGAGATGGCTGAAGGCGTTGTTATCGAGGCTGGCAACGGCGGAGAGGCTCCGCTCGAGGAGGTGAAAACCTATGACCACAGCGACAGTGAAGATCCCTTTGCACAGTTCGAGGAAGAATCTGCTCCCGCTCCTGCCCCTGAAGCAATCCCTGCTCCCGCTCCTGAACCCGCTCCTGAACCCGAGCCTGAGCCTGAACCTGTGCCCGAACCTGAACCCGAGCCCGAGTCTGAACCCGAACCTGTCCCTGAACCAGTCCCTGAACCAGTCCCTGAACCTGTTCCTGAACCTGAACCCGAGCCTATTTCCGAGCCCAAGTCAGAACCCGAACCTGCTCTTGAGCCCAAGACTGAAGAGACTTCTGTCAAGGATGAATGGAATAAGGTTGTGAAGGAGATTGAATCCGTGCCCGCCCCTACTGAGCCCAAGAAGAAAAAACGCCGTGGGCTTCTCTGGATACTGCTTCTGTTGTTACTGGTGGCTTTGGCTGCTGGCGGCTACTACTATTATACCCAGTATTACAACACTAAGCCAGAGGCTCCTGCAACCCCTGTTGAGACTACCGCAATGGTGAAGCACCTCGATGTCCCTGCCGTCAATGAATTGACGTTCAATCCCGACCTGATTGAATATAGCGACCGCGAGATTGGACGCAACTGCGACATGGTTTGCTCCAACATGACGGAGTATATCAACAACTTCCTGGTATCGCATAACTATAGTCTGGCTAAAGTACCGATGATTGACCGTGTACGCCAGTATGTCGAAGAGCGGATGGGACAGTTGCTCGGTCCCCGTTTTGCTGTGCAGCGCTTTATTCCTTACGAAGACTATATCTACAACCATGCCGAACCGTGGCTGAAACGGAGCTATGCCAACGCAGCATGCCATATTGTCCAAGGGGAGTTGATGAATGCCGCTCTTCTTGACGGTATTTTGAGTCAGGTGATTGACGAGTTGGGTATCGAACCTACCGGGACTCAGCGCACCGCCGCCGAGGTGCAGCAGGTGAAGGAAACCGAGCGTGCTATCGTGGACAAGAAGAATGTTCAAGACAACAAGGATGCTCCGCAGAGTGTCTATGTTGAGAAGAACAGTAAGCAGGGTTTTGACATCATCGCCGGCTTCTACCTTAATAAGCAAACAGCTTCTAGGATGACAGCTCGTCTGCATGAGCAGGGCTGTGACGCCTATATCATTGAGAAGAATGATATGTACTATGTTTCGATGGGCAGTGCTCCGACCCGCACCAAGGCCGAGGCCCTCTACAATCACATCAAGAGCTGGTACGACGGTGATATAGTAATCAAGCAGTTGTAATTCGATGGGACATCACAAACTGCAGCGCTTCGCGGAGAATCTCACGTTCCCCAATCTTTTCCAGGTAGGCTTCGACCAGCTGGAGAAGGAGGGGTTTGCCCTGAGGGGACGCTGGCGCGAGCAGTTCGGCAACGACAATCCCATCACACTGGAGTTGGGGTGCGGTAAGGGCGACTACACCATCGCGCTGGCCCGCATCCATCCCGAGCGCAACTACATTGGTGTCGACATCAAAGGTGCCCGTCTCTGGCGCGGGGCCAAGACCAGCAATGAGGAACAGATGAAGAACGTGGCGTTTATACGCACACGCATCGAGCTTATCGACCGCTTCTTCGCCGAGGGAGAGGTCTCGGAGATTTGGATTACATTTTGCGACCCACAGTTGAAGAAGCCCAACAAGCGTCTCACGTCGCCCCGCTTCCTCGACACTTACAGCCGCTTCCTCGCCCCCGGCAGCACCATGCACCTCAAGACCGACAGTCAGGAACTCTACGACTACACCCTCAATGAGGTGCTACCGACGCGCAATGTCGAGGTGCTCTTCAGCACCAACGACCTCTACCACACTGACTACGACGGTGAGGCAAAGCTCACGCAGACTTTTTATGAGAAGATGTTTCTCGAGCAGGGGATGCCGATTACCTACATTCAATGGAAAAATAATTAAACAAATAAACAAACAACAAATAAACATTAATCATTATGTCAGGACACAACAAATGGTCAAAGATTAAGAGAGCCAAAGGCGCCGCTGATGCCAAGCGCTCGAAACAGTGGAGTAACATTCTGAAACAGGTCACCATCGCCGTGCGCGAAGGCGGTCCCGACCCCGACAGCAACCCCCGTCTGCGTCTGCTCGTGCAGAACGCCCGTGGCTGCAACATGCCCAAAGACACCCTGCAGCGTTCCATCAACAAGGCTAACGACAAGGATGCCGCCCAGATGCAGGAGCTTACCTTCGAGTGCCACGTGAGCCACGGTATCGCCCTCTTTATCGAGGCCCTCTCCGACAACAACAACCGCACCGTCGCCAACGTCAAAGCTATCATGAACAAGAACGGTGGCACCCTCGAGACCAATGGCAGCCTCGCCTTCCTCTTCACCCGCAAGGGTGTCTTCGTCATCCCCCGCAAGCCCGAGATGGACATCGAGGAACTCGAGATGGAACTCATCGACGGTGGCCTGGAAGAGATGGAGGCCGACGACGAGTACCTGACCCTCTACACCGCCTATGAGGACTTCGGCAACATGGTCAAGATGCTCGAGCAGAAGGGTATCGAGTGCGAGAGCGCCGAGCTCCAGCGCATCCCCAACACCCTGCGTCAGGTCGACACCGAGACCATACGCAAGGTCATGAAGGTCATCGGCATCCTCGAAGAGGACGATGACGTGACCAACGTCTACCACGACATGGAGATCCCCGACGACTTCGAGGAAGAATAATGTCGAAATTGTACTTAGTACCGACACCCGTTGGGAACCTCGGCGACATGACTTTCCGTGGCGTCGAGGTTCTCAAGTCTGTCGACCTCATCCTCGCCGAGGACACCCGCACCTCGCGTGTGCTTCTGCAGCACTACGGCATCGAGACGCCGTTGCAGAGTTACCATATCTTCAACGAGCACCAGACGGTGGCGGGTCTCGTCGAGCGGCTGAAGGGCGGTACCACCATCGCTGTGGTCACCGACGCCGGCACCCCCGGCATCAGCGACCCGGGCTTCCTGTTGGTGCGCGAAGCAGTGAAAGAGGGTATTGAGGTGGAGTGTCTGCCAGGAGCCACGGCCTTCGTGCCGGCGCTCATCGACAGCGGCCTGCCCTGCGACCGCTTCGTTTTCCTCGGCTTCCTGCCGCACAAGAAAGGCCGTCAGACGGCCATCAACGCCCTCGCCGACGAGGAACGCACGATGATTATCTACGAGAGTCCCTACCGGCTGGTGAAGTTGCTGGAGCAACTTATTGAGGTACTCGGATCAGACCGTCAAGTCTCCGTGAGCCGCGAAATCAGCAAACTCCACGCCGAGACCGCCCGTGGAACCCTCGCCGACGTCCTCGCCCACTTCCAGCAGAAAGAAGTCAAAGGTGAGATAGTCGTCATCCTCGCCGGAAAATCTTAATTTTTAATTCTTAATTTAAGAATGCCGTTAGAAACATTCATCTTCCGCCTCGCCTGCGCACTTCTCGCCGGCATTATCATTGGCACACAGCGCGAGCTCAAGCAGCGTCAGGCCGGTCTCACCACCAATTCGCTGGTGGCTGTCGGTGCCTGTATATTTATATTGATAAGTGAGAGCGTCATCATGAGTGCCAAGCTGGCGGGCGGCCCAGTGAACAACGATAACCTCCGTGTCCTCTCGCAGGTGGTGACGGGCATCGGCTTCCTCGGCGCCGGCGTCATCATGAAGAACGGACTCACCATTCATGGACTCTCCTCTGCCGCCACTATCTGGTGCAGCGCCGCTGTGGGATGTCTCTGTGGCTACGGTATGTGGAAAGAGGCACTCATCTCGGTGGGTGTAGTCATCCTCATCAACTGGGGTCTCAAGAGCATCGAGCTCTACATCAAACGCCTCCGTCGCAGCAAACGCAACGACAGCGACGACGAGGACATCGCCCGATAAATCTTATTTCACTGAAGGTTTCGGTACCCGTATCGGGAACCACGAACGCACGGGCTGGTCAAGCCCGAGGCCGTTCATATAATTATATGTAGCCATCCGTAAGGCTGCTCCCACGGCCTCTATGTCATAATCGAAGCCGGGTTCCCAATCCACCTCGTTGTTGCAGAAGGGATTTGGCTCGAGGGTGACGCGGTGGGCACCGTATTGTTCGGGGTTGAGGCCGCTGGGGGAGTGGCAGGTCATGGCGTAGCGGTGCCAGAAGGCGCTCTGTACGATTCCCTCGTCGAACATGCGGCGCACGGTCTCCAGGGCATCAACGCTCTCCTGCAACGTCTCGGTGGGGAAACCGTACATGAGGTAGGTGTGCGCCATGATGCCGGCATCGCGCAGGTGGCGGCAGGCCTCGACGGTCTGCTGGATGGTGACGCCTTTGTCGATGAGTTTTAATAAACGGTCGCTAGCTACTTCTAAGCCGCCGCTGACGGCTACCATGCCGGCCTCGGCCAGCAGGTCACAGAGCTCGGCGGTGTAGGCTTTCTCGAACCTTATGTTGCCCCAGAAGCTGACGGCTAGACCGCGGCGTAGTATCTCTTCGGCAACCTCACGAAGCAGTTTGGGCGGCAGGGCCTCGTCGACGAAGTGGAAGCCTGTGCGGCCGGTCTGCTCCATGATGCGCTCCATGTGATCGACCACCGTGGTGGCCTTGGGGGCGTGGTAGTTGCCGATGTAGTCGAGCGAGGTGTCGCAGAAGGCGCAGCGGTGCCAGTAGCAACCGTGAGCCATCACCATCTTGTTCCACCGGCCCTGGCTCCACAGTCGATGCATGGGGTTGGTCATCTCGGTGAGCGAGAGGTATTTGTCCAATGGCAGATCGCTGAAGTCCGGACAGTATTGGTCGGCCTCGCGACAACCATCGATAACCACCTCGTGGCAGAATTCATAGATGCGCTGGTCGGAAAGCTGGCGCCATTCGGTGTTGGGGAAACCTCCGCCTATCTCAATGGTGGCATTAGTGTTAGCTTTGAGCCATTGTCCGCAACGCAGGGCTCCGTAGAGACAGCCGGGGAAGGGGATGGTGAGGCAAACTTTGTCGGGGCAAAATCCCGACACACAGTCGGCGAGCAGCGAGAGCATCATCCGGTCGATAACAGAAGGTTCCTGCTGCAGCTCAGCGTAGAGAGGATCGAAGGTGGGGGCGTCGTTGCTGAGGTATTCGGCGTAGCGCACCAGGTCGAAGTGGGGGTCGACGTGCTCCCTAACATAATCCGCTATGTCCTCAATGAAGAGGGTGGCGAGGTGCATGGCCTTGTCGGTGGTTCCGCTGACGCCGAAGCTCCACTCGAGGTTATCCTCGTCGAGTTGCTCGAAGCGCTTGCCTTCGGGCAATAAAGAACGGTTTGCGATGCGGGGCCCGAGGGTGTCGTCCTGTCCTCGGAGGAAACGTTTGATAGGCTCTATTAGCTGTGCTTGCTCTTCGAGACCGATGCCTGCGAGGAACTCACGCGAAAGCACACGATCGGCCACCTCGATGCCGAGGTCCACCTGCCGCACCTCCGCGCCCTGCTCGCGGTAGTAGCCTTTGAGGTAGGCCGTGGCGGGATAGGGCGTGTTGAGCTGCGTGAGCGGCGGTGTGATGAGCAGTACTCGCATAATATCAAAAAAGCCCTCCGAGCCAGCGGAGGGCTTTTTAATCAATGTGAATGATTATTTCTTTTTGCCCTTCTTGGTGTCGGCCTTGGTGTCGGTCATGCCGAGCTTAGCCTTGATGTGGGCGGGGATGGCATCCTTATGGACCACAATATTCATGGTCTTGTAGCGGACAAAGGCTTTGCTGCAGAAGAAGTTGCCGCCGAACTCACCATTGTACTGGCCCCAGCTGTTCTTCACCATGTAGTACTCGTTGCCCATCTGATCCTTAGCGGTGCCGAAGATCAGCATGCCGTGGTCGTCGGTGGTCTCCCAGTTGTCGTAGGCCTGCTGGCGCTCCTCCTGGGTCACCCAACGCTGGGGGGTGGGGTGCTTGGCGGCCTCGTCGGCAATGTCAGCGGCCTTCATGCCGCTCCATTTGGCTTGGTCGCTGCCCACGCCGGCCTTCGGGGCCTCGGTGGCGGGGAGGACGGCGAATCCTTTGCGGCTGTAGCGGAAGCCGGGCTCGCTGACGTCAGCGCCCCAAGCCACGGTGTAGCCGTTGTCGATGGCATAGTCAAAGACCTCCATCATTTCGTCGAGCGGTAGGTTCCAGCTCAGGCCCCAGCGCCAGTTGTCCTGGATCTCGATGACGAACTGCTCGTAGAAGGGGTGATGGGTGTAGGAGGTGATGCTGACGTAATCGTCGGGGTTCAGGCCGAGGCTCTCGCCGAAGCTCTTGGGGGTGTACTCTTTGCCGTTGTATTTGAACTTCTCGGGGATAGGGCCGAGGTAGGTCTCGTGGACGGCGGCGATGGCCTTCTGCCACAGAGGCTGGCCGTCGGGGCTCATCTGGAGTTTTTTCAGTTTGCCCTTGGCGATGGCCTCGACCATCACGTCGGTGAGGGCGCTGAGCTCGGTGTGGTTCGAGAGGGTGTCACCGTACATTTTGCCAGCGGGCATCACCTCGTCGGGCACCATGCCGTAATTGCGGAGGCAGTAGATGACGTCGTTGAAGGCGCCACCCTGGCTGAAAGAGACGTCGCCATGGGTACGGACGGCAGCATAGGCGCGGTCGTTGTAGGTCTTCTCGACCACGTACATCTCGCTCAGGTCATACTCGCCCTTGCCCATGCGGAGCAGCTCGCTCTCGAGGAAGGCGATGCCGGAGTAGCTCCAGCAGGTGCCGGCGTTGTTCTGGTTCTTGACGGAAGTGATGGGCAGCACCTTGATGGTGTCGAACTTGTAGCCCTCGTCCTCTTTCTCTTTTTTCTCATCCTGTGCGAACACAGCGCTGGCGCAGATAGCCATAGCGCCAAGGAATAAAAATGCTTTCTTCATTGTGATATTGTTATTTTTATTATTAATTTTTACGCATAAAATGCGGTGCAAAGATACGACTTTTTTTTGAATTGCGGATAAAAAAATATTTTGTATCTTTGCACTTTAAAATGTTCTAGTATAAAATGCGCAGACTACTCATAATATTGCTGTTATTGCTGGCGGGGGTGGCACAGGCCCAGTCGACGGAGAAGACCCGTCTGCTGCTCATCATGGACTGCTCCAACTCCATGTGGGACCACTGGCAGTCGGGCTCCAAGATAAAGGTGACGCAGCAGGTGCTGCTGTCGTTCCTCGACAGCATCTCGCGCCAGCTCCGCGTCTTCGGCCACCTCAACAAGGAGCAGTTCGGCACACGCCTCGAGGTGCCCTTCGGCAGCGACAACATCTACCAGCTGCAGAGCAAGATCAAGACCCTCGTGCCCCAAGGGGGCTGCACGGCGGCGGCGGCGCTGACCGACGCGCTCTCCGACTTCCCCGCCACGGGCTCCAGCCGCAACCTGATACTCATCATCACCGACGGCATGGACGACTGCGACGCCGAGATTTGCGATGTGGCCCGGCAGGTGCAGCTGAGCGGCGTGGTGGTGCAGACCTTCGTGCTCTGCATCGGCGGACAGCTGTCGGCCCACGCCTCCTGCGCCGGGAGCGTCTTCCCGGTGGCGCATGAGGAGGAGTTCGCCAAGACGCTCTACGACATCTTCCGCCTCAGCGGCCACAAGGCCAAGGTGGTGCTGAACATGGTGGACGGCGGCGGCGAGCTCTACGAGACGGAGCACCCCGTGGCCTTCTACGACCATCGCACCGGCGTCATCCGCCAGAGCACCATCTACAGCGTGGACGGCAAGCTGAAGCCCGACACGCTGCTGCTGGACCCGCTGGTGACCTACGACATGGCCGTCTTCACCCATCCGCCGGATAGTGCGCCGCGCCGGCAGCGGCGACCGCGTGGCGGCACAGGAGATGGGCGAGACAGGGCAGTACCTGGCAGGCCGCTACGACGTCGAGGTGCAGACCCTGCCCGTGACCACCTTACGCGGCGTCGAGGTGCGTGGCAATGCCGCCACCGAGCTCTCGGTGCCCATGCCCGGCATGCTGGTCCTCAGCAAGCCCAAGGGCATTACCACCGGCGCCATATTTAGATTAAGAGACGGCCAGGTGGAGTTCGCCACCGACCTCAACCCCAGCACCGCCGGCGAGCGCCTCCTGCTCCAACCCGGCCAGTACGAACTAGTCCTCCACCCCCAGAACGCCACATTATATAATAAAGTCCAAACCCGCCGCTTCGTGATTGAGAGTTCACAGACAACCAAGATACAGTTCTGACCAATGAAAAAGTATGT
The DNA here is from genome assembly GCA_900316235.1 of uncultured Bacteroidales bacterium. Taxonomy (GTDB): domain Bacteria; phylum Bacteroidota; class Bacteroidia; order Bacteroidales; family P3; genus Colimorpha. Next base: position 1,633 of record ONCC01000009.1, on the reverse strand, counting down.
GGCAATACTCGTCTATCTTATGCTGATACCTTGCATAGCATGGTGTCAGGATGAAGAACGTATGGGCGATTTTGGAGACCGTTGCGCATGCCACGACATCAGTAAGATGCCAGGCTGGGAACAATATTATATAATGCAGGCTGATACAATGTTTTCAATCTCTTATTACATACGGGAGGATAGGGATTCTGTCGTATGCAAGCCATTGGAGAAGATTGGTCGGAACAAATGGATATTACGAAACAATGATTCTACACTTTGCGTTGAACTAAAGTTAGTACGCACTTGCAAAAAGAACAAACGCGGCATTCCCGGAAAGAATTATAAAGTGCGTTCTATGACAAGATACGAGAATGGTAAAATAAAGTTCAAAGAATTTTATTGGTGTAATATGGCGTATAAAAAGACTTACTACAATTATTGATAATATAATAATGAAAAACAAGGACTTTATACGGCAAGACAACAACTATCGCACGTTGAAGGCGTTCCAGAAAGCGGAGTGCGTCTACGACGTGACGTATTATTTTGCCAACAAGTTCTTGTGCAAGGGCGACCGTACTATCGACCAGATGGTGCAGGCGGCACGGAGCGGCAAGCAGAACCTGGCGGAGGGCAACATCGACGGGGTGACCTCCAAGGAGATGGAGATAAGGCTCACCAACGTCAACCGGGCCTCGCTGCACGAGCTGCTGCTCGACTATGAGGACTACCTGCGGGTGCGCGGATTGGAGCAGTGGCCGTACAACGACCCGCGCTGTGTGCAGACGCGTGCCTTTTGCAAGAAGCATTTGGACTCGGCGGTGTATCGGGAGAAGATAAAAGACCGCACCGACGAGACCATCGCCAATATCGCCATCACGCTGATACACCAGTGCGACGTGCTGATAAAAGGCCTCATCGAGTGGCAGAAGAAGAACTTCCTAGAGAACGGAGGAATAAAAGAGGAGATGTACAGGGCGAGGAAAGCCTACAGAGATAACAATGGGTTTAATGGGCAGAATGGGTCTAATGGGCAAAATAAATATTAGGCGTCAGCTGCCCATTAAACCCATTAAGCCCATTAACCCCACAAAAACAGAAAACAAACAATAAAAACAAAATAACAATGACCCACTACGAAAAACAATCAAGCAAAGAGTTGCGCGCCGGTATGGGCGAAGGCCTGGTAGAGGCTGGCCGCAAGAACGAGAATGTCGTGGCGCTGAGCGCCGACGTGAAAGGCAGCGTCAAGATGGACGGCTTCGCCAAGGAGTTCCCCGAGCGCTTCATTCAGTGCGGCATCGCCGAGGCCAACATGGTCGGCATCGCCGCCGGCCTGAGCCTCTGCGGTAAGGTGCCCTTCATCGGGGGCTTCGCCGAGTTCGTCACCGGCCGCGTCTACGACCAGATACGCCAGGTGGTCTGCTACTCGAACAAGAACGTCAAAATCTGCGGCTCGCACGCCGGCATCTCGCTCGGCGAGGACGGCGCCACGCACCAGACCATGGAGGACATCGCCCTGATGAAGGTGCTGCCCAACATGACCGTGCTTGTGCCCGCCGACTTCAACCAGGCCAAGGCCGCCACGCTGGCCGCCGCCGAGCACGTCGGCCCCGTCTATCTGCGCCTCGGCCGCAGCAAGATGCCCTGC
>ONCC01000004.1 GCA_900316235.1 uncultured Bacteroidales bacterium | reverse complement strand
GTTGCCGCCGTTGGCAATGGGGCAGTGGACGCCCCAGTCGTACTGGGCACTGGTGTTGACGAGATCCCAGTCAGCCATACGGCTGGAAGGACCACCGCCAGAAGACCAGGGTTGATAACTAGTATTTCCAAAGTCGGTACTATCATGGTAACCGCTGGTAGCCCAAGCAAATTGGTCAATCCAGCCGGTATAGGTGGCAGAGCGCTTGCTGTTGTCGGCGCCACGATAGTCGTATTGGTGGTGGCCGAAGCGCCAGACGTTGTTGGAGGCTTTGTACTGGAGGTTGCCTTTGGAGAAGCGCACCTGGTGAGTGGCGCTGACCGAGAAATAGGAAGGGAGGACGCCCGGATCCTCGATAATCAGCGAGAGGGAGATGATGCTGTCGCAGCCGGCAGCATTGGTAATGGCCTCCATATAATCACCAGTCTCGGTATAGGTGTGGCTGTGCCAGGAGAAGGTGCCCGAGGAAATGATAGTGGTGTCGTAGTAGGTGCAGCTGCAGGTCATTGCATTGGGATCATAATCCTGCGCCAGACGTACATAGTTCTGGTTGCTGCGGTTGTAAGGGGCTTGGATGACGTTGCTGCCAGTAATAGTGAGACAATAGGCAGCGCCAGAGCCGCCGCTGGTGGAGGTCCAGTAGTAACCTACAGGAAGAAATAGTGCCCCCGAATCTTCCAGCGCCTCCCATTGGGTAAGAGAGTAGGAATTGGTATAATAAGAGGTGGCATTGGCAGTGAAGGAGAGTCCTGCAGGCAGGTGGGCATTGCCGTCGTCGGCAAGGACAATAAAGCCATTGATACCATTTACGCGGCCGATGGAACGGAGGTAGGAGGCATTGTTGCGCTGGTTGAGAATATAGTCCCACTCATCGTTGGAAAGCAAGCGCCAGAGCCCTTGTTGGAAGCCGCCATTGGCAATGATATTGTACTGTCCCCAGTCGTAGTTGGCACTGGATCCTGTGAGGTTGGTGTCGGTCATATTCAGCGAAGGACCATAACCGTACTGGTTGTAGGTATAGGCAGAGGTGCCCTGGGCGGCGGAGGTGTTGGAGTGGTCGTAGGGCTGGTAGTAGAGGTTAAGGGGGTCACTGGGGTTGTGATAGCCACTGGTGCCCCAGCCAAATATATCACTCCAGGTAGGATAGTAGGCGGCAGCGCAGGTGCTATTGAGCACCTCGTATTGGTGTTCGGCGAACTTCCAGAACTGGTCGGAGGAGAGATGCTGGAGGTTTCCGCAGGCAAAGCGCACATACTCGCCATTACCGATGGAGAAGCGACCGGGGATGGAGCCCACGCCAGCATTGGTGCCGATGACCAGATGGAGTGTATAGATGGAGTCGCAACCGTTGACAGCAGTGAGGGTATCGGAATAGTCGCCAGTGACACTATAGGTATTACCACGCCAAGTGACGCTCGTGGGGGTACGGGCCGAGGTGTCGCCATGGAACATGGGAAGAATCTCTATCTGCACACGCACCACGCTGTCGCAGCCGCCGACGGCAATATTCCCGAGACTATGCTCATACATGCCAGAGGTGCGGATATTGGCCCCATACCATGAGACGCGACCACAAGCGTTGAGTTGAGCGGTGTCGGATGCGAAGCGGAGAGAGGTACAGTCGGCACTACCGGCATGGAGGGTGAGGCGCAGGGTGTCGACACTGGGGCAGCCGTAGAGGTTGAGGTAGTTATATAAATAGTTTCCCGAGGCGGTGTAGAGGCTGTCATGCCAGGTGTAGGTGCCGGTAGCGGTGACGTTCTCCACATTGTGGGTTCCCACGCGGACGTGGAGCTTCAGGGTATCGACACTATAGAAGCCCCCTTCGTTAGAGTAAGCATAGGTGTAGGTGCCCGTCAAGGAGTAGGTGGTGCCATGCCAGGAGAAGGTGTCGCAGACATCGACTTGCGTGACGTTATGTGTGCTGTAGTTGGCATCGGGATTTTCTGCCAGCAGCGCCCAGATGGAATCGACATAGCGTTTGGTGACAGCATCCTGCGGGTCGGTGGGATCGAGGAGATTCTTCAGCTGCTCGCCACCGGCGGAGTTGCCAAGAGCCACCACGTCGGCGAGGGTCTGTACCTCGGTGTAGTCGGGGATAACGACATAGCTGCCGCCAGTGAGGTAGATGGTATCATTGCCAAAAGAAAGCACCTGCACCTCCTGGGTGATGAAGCCCATATCGTTGGTGAAAGCGCTGAGGGTGGTGGGACGGTTGGTGAGGCTGTTGTAGTTGCCGTCGAAACCGGCGGGGAGTTTTACGAAGCTGCCACCAGTGAGGAAGATGGTGTCGTTGGAGATGGAGAGTACCTGCACCTCGTTCGTGATGTAGCCGGCGTCATTGGTGAACTGGCTGATATTGGTAGGCTTGTTGGTCAGGTGGTTATAGTCGCCATCGAAATCTAGGGGCAGCACCACGAAACTGCCGCCAGTGAGGAAGATGGTATCGTTGGACATCCAAAGCACCTGCGATTCCTCGAAAGGAACGCCCCGCACGCTGTCGGCAATGCCGGCATAGAGGGCATAAGGCACGCTGACGAGCTGTTGGTTGGTGACGATGTTGAACATAGCGCCCTCGGTGAGCTGCACCTCAGATTGGAGATAGAAGGGACCATTGCTCCAGTCAACGACACCGAGGTCGGCATTGGAACCCACCTCATGAGAGAAGAGGCCAAAACTATTGGTGGTGACAGTAGCATTCTCTGTGTAGACCACTGTGCCCGTGGGAGACCCTTGCATGATAGTGATGCGGACAGGGATGGTGCCGTTTTCCACGAGGCGGCCGTTGGCATCGCGCACTACCGCCTGATAATTGATACGCTTGGGGGCTTGTGCCTGTGCTGGAATGAAGAATAAAAAATGAAGAATGAAGAATAGACATACGCAGACAGTATTGCGTATCCATTTTTCATTAATCTTTAACCTATAACCTTTAACCATTATCATAGCTTATCTGATTTTGATTACTTTATACACATTTAACTGGTTTTTCTCCTTGTTTTCGATGCGCAGCATATAGTGGCCCGAGGGGAGATTGGAGACATTGACGGAGGTTTGCTGCAGAAAGGAATCTTCGAGGAGGAGTTGTCCGCTGAGGGAATAGAGAGTGTAGTGGAGGGGGGAGATGGTTTCGTCGCTCTCAAGAGTGAAACTTTCGGTGGTGGGGTTGGGGTAGAGGTTGATGAGGCACGAGAGGGGTTCTATGTCATCGATATGGTTAAGTTCGAAAGAGAGATAAGGCTGCAGAACCCCTTCTGTGATGGATGCGGTGCGCACGTTGACGGTGACGGCGGTGTCGTAGAGCGTTTGCGTGGCGCATTGTCCCAGAGAGACGGTCAACTCGCCCTCGGAACCCGTTACATGGCCACCCATGGACACAGTAGCCACCTGCGCATGGAGAGCAAAAGGCGAAGAGGAGAGCAAGAGCAGTAAAAGAAAGGACAAATGTATTTTCATAACTATTATCTATTATCTATATATTATATTATTATTCGTTTTCTTCATAATCTTCTTCCTCGTCATCGATTATTTCGAGCTCGACGTTGCGTTCCTTTGTGCAGTAGAGTTCGAATTCGACGCGACGGTTGATGTGGCGGCCATACTCTGTGCCGTTGCTCTCGATGGGATAGCGCTCACCGAAGCCCTCATAGCTCAGTCGCGAGGGGCTGATACCCTGACGTATCATGTAGTTCACCACAGAGGAAGCACGGTTGAGGGAGAGACGGTCGTTGTAGGCGTCGCTGCCGATGCTGTCGGTATGGCCATTGACATGGAGGTTATATTTTGGATACTCCTTCAGGAGTTTGACAAGGCGGTCGAGTTGCTCCTGAGAACCGAGGGTGAGTTCGTAGGAGTCGAAAGCGAACTTGATGTCGAACATACAGATGCGCAAGTCGCAGACATCTTTTCCGCGGGCGACCATGCGGAGGATCTCCCCGAGGGTATAGCAACCCTTGTACTGGTAGTCCTCTACGCGATGACGGGCGGAAGCACTGACAGGAGCCTCTGTCTGCACCGGGAGGGTGTCGACGACAATAGTGTCGATATCAGGTTCTTCGGGGATAGTGTCCTTTTTCAGATACTCCTCCAATGAGAGTCTCGGATCGAAATAAGATCTTCTCGCGGAAACTAATTTCTTTTTAACGAGAGGGATGCCGAGTCCTACAGAGAGCTCAATGCCACGGTTTTTACGGGTACCGACATTGGTTGTGTGCCCCAATCCGGGATTGATAACCTGGGCATCACCTTCTTGTTCAGCAGAGGAGAAGTTATTGAGAAGGCCGAAATCGGTGCCGACCTCTACCATTAGGAAGAAATCGCGGTTGAAAACCTCAAAATGGACATCGGTACCCACGGCCACTCTGAAGCCAAAGTCGAATGCCTTGATATTGCTTTTATTCAAAGCCAGAGAGGTAGTGGGGATGGAATTTGACTCGTATTCAATCTTTCCCGGGAGGGTGAAGCTGCACTCGACACCAAGGGCGACATAGGGCACCACCTCCCACCAGGGCTGGCAGAGGCTGAGATGTACCATGGGGCGAAAATCGAGATAGGGCACCCACATGGAGTATTTGACATCACACCAATTGAGGTCCATGCCACGTACGGCATAGAGAAGGTCGGCACGGAGGTAGAGAGGGGATTTAATCCGGTGGCGGTAAGAGAGGCCTAGAGAGGGTCCTATCACCATCGAGTGTTCATATTTGTCGTAGCCAGCGAAGGAGAGAGACATATCGTTTAGGCGTCCACCTACCTGAAGAGCCAGAGCCTTTTTAGGTAAAGAGGCCCATTCTAATTCCACGCTTTGCGCGGTAGAAGAGAGAGCCATGGTCACCGTTGCCAGAAGAATAATCAGCCTTTTCATAGTTTCATAATATTATCTGTGACGGGGTTGGTGGAAGCAGAAGGTTGCCAACTGTGAGGGGTGGTGGTGCCGTCGGAATCGCGGTAGACGCGGAAGTCGCCTACTTCGATAAGCACATTGTAGGGGTCATTCTTTTCAAGCATGATATTGGCATATTCGAGCCGACGGATGGTCCCGTCAGAGGAGCGTTCGCCGGAAATGACGAGTCCGAGTACACAGGACCATCCGGCGACAGCATTGTGCATCTCTGCTTGTCCGGCGAAGGTAAAGCTGGATCCACGGCCGGTAACGATAGCATCGTCGCAAATGAGTTGAGCAGAAGACTGCTCCTCATTGTAACAAATCATGTTACGGCAACTCTGCGAACTGAAGAGGAGTTTAGTATTGTAGAAGTTGTTATTGACGTAAATATCGGAAGCATGAACGAGTTCCATAGGAGAGGCCAGGAAACCGCCCTCAATGACGGGAGGATCTTCGCCATCATAGATAGTCATGTAGGGCCTCAGCGAGTCAATCATTGAAGAGGGAATGATTGTCTCTGGGATAGTCACCTCATAAGGAGGAATAACAAATGTGGTATTGTCTTTCTCGAGACAAGCGGAGAGAGACAATGTCAACAACAGAATTATTTTGTAATATTTCTTCATATTTATGGTTAGACGATGATGTTTAACAGGAACCAAACGACACCGCAAATTTACAAAATCAATTTTATTTTTGCAAATAAAAGTTAAAATTCAACTACAATATATCAAACCGAATTCCAAAATTGTCCCTTTAATACACAATTCCTGCAACGTGATGGTACGGACACGACTCCCTGCCGAAAAGATAAGATGGGCGCTGCCCCAGGTGCAGTCGAGCATGGTGGTTTGATTGACAAACCACACCTCGGCCCCGAAGGGCGACTCCTTGCCGAACGGCAGGTTGATAATCTTGTTGAGCAGCGGGATATTCTCGCTGTTGATGGTGTAGGTGCCCGACGTGAACTCGTCGAGAATCTTGCCACCACGAGCAAAGAAAGCCGTCTGTGCGGGATAGACAATCAGCTGTGAATCCAGCCGTATGTCGTCTTCGGTGTACTTGCCCACCACCTCGTCGGGGTGGTTCTCGTAGCGTACTACATTTACTAGTGCCATAGTATACCTCCTGATATTTTCATTACAGCATACGAAAAAGCGCGGGTCTAAACTGTCTTGCTTATCCCGCTACTTAGGCTCTCGCATTGCCTCCATCCGAGGATAAGCAATGTCGAAGCCCACGCTGTAGGTCTGTTGGTTCTGCCAACAAGTCCTAACAATATGAAATACTATAGGAATACTATGTATATCATACCCATGGACGCCGGTCATTGCGTTATCTTGCGGATGGGTTCTGAATTTGCGAGATTCAAGTAGCCGCAGCATAACGTTTAACTCAACGTCTTTTCAATATGTCCGCCGCCCGCCCACTTTAGGGCTAAACGACGGTGCAAATTTACAAAATCAATTTTATTTTTGCAAATAAAAGTTAAAATTCAATTACAATATATTGGAAATAAATATATTAAAAACATTAATCTCCGGCATTTTTAAGTCAAAAGACTAAACTGACAACAAACCGAATTCCAACAAACCGAATTCCAAAATTGTCCCTTTAATACACAATTCCTGCAACGTGATGGTACGGACACGACTCCCTGCCGAAAAGATAAGATGGGCGCTGCCCCACCGGGGTTCCATCTATGAATTATGAGTTATGTGGGGGAGAAGAATATTTGCGGAAAAGGTGCGAAACTGAACATCTAAGGGCATCAATCCAAGGACAATGACACTATGGCGAGGGAAAGTTGAGCAAGAGAAAAACCCGGGACAGAAGAAACTGTCCCGGGCTATTTCTTGTAGAGAATCTCCTATTGGTTTATTGTACTTTGTGGAATGTCAGATTGGGGATGCCCACCAAGGTGCTTGTCGCTGTAGCACCATTGACATTGAATTCAAACTCACCAAAGTTCTGTTGGGCACTATTGAAATCATTTTCGTTCATCGCATACCAGTCGTACCCTTCGGCAAGCGTGAGGGTGGTAGCGTCAAGGTTTCCGGCATTCCACGACCAGCTGATCATGTTGCCTTCACCGTCGAAGGCGACATCGGTATAGGCCTGATAGGCCTCGGAGATGTTGTAGTTTACCATCCCATCGGTCAAAGCATAAGTACCCACCATGTGCTGTCCCCAGGGGATAACATACAGGTCGAGTTTTTCACCGGAGAAGATGGCGACAAAAGCAATATCGTCCGGGTTATCAGCGAAACGCGGAGCATCCCAGCGTCCCTCAATCGAAGTGTTGTCTCCTGTCTTTTCGTCTTCTTTGTTGCACGACACAGAGAAAAGTGTCGCAATAGCCATTATGGCGATTAAAAACTTTTTCATAATCATATCGGTTTGTTATTGAAAATCGGTTTACTACTATCTTACTATCGATTACTCGACGACGAGCTTCTTGACCTTGTAGACTCCCATACCGCTGATGCGGAGGAAGTACTGGCCGGAAGCCAAGCGGCTGACATCGAGGGTCATCTGCTCGCCAGTGGCCGTCCAGCTACCTTGCTGGCGACCGGCGGCATCGATGAGGGTCACTCTCAAGCCGACGGCAAGGCCGGTGAGGGTCACATGGTCGGTGGCGGGGTTGGGATAGAGCATAAGATTCAGCTCTGCCACGTCGTCGATGGTCACGTCGACCTCGAAGGTGGCGACGTATGTGGCGTCGGCAGTGACGGTGAGGGTACGCGAGGCGTTGGTGTCACCATCGCTCCACTGCACAAAGCGGTAACCTGCGTTGGATCGGGCGGTGATGGTAACGATGGAGCCTTCGTTATAGGTGCCACCACCAGTGACGGTACCCATGGCCTCGTTGGCACTGAGGACGGTGAGGGTGTACTGTTGGATGGTGACCGCGAAGGTGGCGATGTAGGAGGCATTGCCGTTGACAGTAACGGTGCGCGTGGCATTGGTGTCGCCGTCGTTCCACTCAACAAAGTGGTAACCCTCGTTGGGCGTGGCGGTGAGCAGCGCGGTGCTACCTGCCGTATAGGCACCACCGCCGGTGACGGTACCCCAGACGGGGTTGTTGCTGACGACGGTGAGGGTGTACTGGTTGGCGGCATTGGCCTCGAAGTTGGCAATATAGGTGATGTCGGCCGTCACGGTGACGGAGCGCATGGATTGCGTATTGCCGTCGTTCCACCGGGTGAAGTGGTAGCCCTCTTTGGCAGTGGCGGTGATGACAGCGTTGTCACCCTCGCCATAGGTGCCGCTACCACTCACCGTGCCCATGGTGGTATCGGCCGAGAGAACGGTGACGGTGTACTGCGAGGCGGGAATGAGTTCGAAGGTGGCGACATAGGTGATGTTGGAGGTCACGGTGACGCTACGCGGGTTGGTAACGACGCCGTCGTTCCAGTGGGCGAAGCGGTAGCCGCTGGCAGGCACCGCCTCGAGGGTAGCCGTGGCAGCACTGTCATAGGTGCCACCGCCGGTGACACTACCCCAAGCGTCATTGTTGCTGAGGACGGTGACGGTGTACTGCGTGGGCGGCAGGGGAGCGCTCTGCGCCATGATGGAGAAGTCGTCGAGGATGAGGTAGCTGCCGCCGGTGGTGAGATAGACGAAGACGATGCTCGTGGTGTCACCCTCGCCGAGGGAGAAGTTATAGGTGCGCAGGGTGAAGTTGGTGTCGGCGATGGAATCGTACACACCCACGGTGTCGACACCGTAGGCATACACCTCGTAGTAGAGGGTGGCGGGGCTGTAGGTGCGGACCTTGAAGGTGACGACATAATCGCCGGCGCCGGTCACGTTGGGCGAGATAAGGTAGTCGCCCTGATAGCCGCTACCGGTGGTGTTGGCGATACCAAAAGCACTGGTGCCGCCCACACCAACTCCATTGAAGAGGTACCAGCGGTTAAAGCCGTCAGAGGTGGCGTCCTCGTTGGGGTCGTAGACACTCCAGCAATCCAAGCTGTCGACGCTGTTGAAGTTGTTGACATAAGGAATCTCGACCACGCAGTCGTCGACCTCCACGAACTCGAAGGTGGCGGTGTAGGTGGCGTTGCCGTTAACGACGACGCTACGGGGGTTGTCGGTGTTGCCGTCCTGCCACTGCACGAAGACATAGCCGCTGTTGGGCGTGGCCACGAGGGTGGCGGTGGTGCCGGCATAGTAGGTGCCGCCACCGGTGACAGTACCCATCGAAGTATCGGCCGAAACAGCAGTGATGGTATAGGTCTGGAGGGGTGTCGTGGATTCGGTGACGGTGATGCTGTCGAGGAGCAGCCAGTACTGGTCGGTGCAGTTCCAATGGCGGAAGGCAACGCGGACGTTCTGACCGGCGTAGGCGCTGAGGTCGACGCTGACCGAGGTCTCGGCACGCGAGGTGAGGGTGTACTGCTGCAAGAGGGTGAAGTCGGAGACGGCAGTGCCGGTGGTGGAGACATAGACACCATAGTGCTCGGCGAAGTAAGTATTGTCGGTACCGGCCACACGCCAACTCAGCATGTAGCTGTTGCCGGTGGTAAGCTGGAACTGCGGGCTAACAAACCAGTTGTCGGGCGTGAGGGCGCCAACATTATTAATATAGGAGGCACTGGCAATGTAGCCGGAGAAGGAGTTGGTCATCCAGCTGTAGCCGTCGCCGTCGTTGTCGACGATGCTCCAGCAAGAGAACTTGGCGGCATCGAGGCTGTCGAAGGAGAGGTTGTAGGGATAGCTGTTGACAATGCAAGAAGCGAAGGAAGCAAAGGTGGCGGTGAAGGTGGTATCGCTGGTGACAATGACGGTGCGCGGGTTGTCGGTGTTGCCGTCCTGCCACTGCACAAAGCGGTAACCCGTATTGGGAGTGGCGGTGAGGGTGGCAGTGGCACCGGCATTGTAGGTGCCGCCACCGGTGACGCTGCCCATCGTGGCATCGCTGCTGCCCGCAGTGAGGGTGTACTGCGTGACGCCTTGCGAGATGACGATATTGTCGAGGAACAGGATATACATGTCGGCACTGATGTAGCGCCACATGATGCGGACGGAGTCGCCAGCAGGAACGGTAAAGGTGGCCTGACGGTCGACGTATGTGGTGTCGGAGAAGGTCTCGCTATAAATCATGATGGAGGTATCGACTCCCAGGGCCCACACCTGGTAGGTCTCGGGGTTGTTCGACTGCATGACGCGGGTCTTCCATGCCACGGTGTAGCTGCCGGAAACGACGACACTCGGCGAAATCAGCCAGTCGTCGGCCTGGTCCTCATACATCACGTATGCACAGTTGCTGCCGCCAACGCCATAGCTTTGGGCAAGGCCCCAAGTGGCACCACTGCCATTGTTGTCGCGGATGCTCCAGCAGGGGGCGCCGTTCTCGAAGTTCATGGTATAGGGGAAGGTGGAGATGGAGCAGGTGTCCTCCACAGGTGCGGGAGGCGTGTAGGAGGTCGAGGTGACGGCTTTGATCATCCACGAGGAGTTGTCGATACCCACTTCGTAAAGGTGATACCATGCGGTGTCGTCGAGGGTAATCCAGTCGCTGTTTTGGTCGATGATGCTGTAGCAGGTGCGGGCCGGATATAATCCAGAGCCCATAGTGTGGCTGACAACTATCCAGAGGTTCTGGCTGGTGCTAAGTGCCAACGGGGTGGGAAGGTCGAAGGTGGTATACTCTTGAGCCGTGTCGGCGGCGGTGACAGTGATGGAGTAGGTGCCGGCGAGGGTTTGCGGGACCGTGTCGCCACCCTGGTAGATTCTGAGGGTGTAGGAGCCGGGGAGTTCAATGCCTACCTGGACAGCGTTGAGGTAGTTGCGGTTGGTGAGGAATGCCGAGGGGAGCATGATGCCCCACGAGAAGGGCGCGCCACCCACCTGGCTGAAGTGCGGACGGTTGAGGGCATAGCTGACGGTGTCGCCCACGGTGTAGTCGACCACATAGTTCCACAGGGTGTCGGTGCCTGTGCCGTAGGCATTGCTGATGGTGGCAATGACAGCATGTTCACCCGTGGTGTTCCATGTGGCGGTGACGCTGTTGCCGGTGGCCGTGGAGGGTGTGGCGCCGGGGAGGCTCCAGGTAATGGTGGCGCCCTCGGTGCCAGTGGCGGTATAGGTGTAGGGCTGACCCTTGGCTATCTGATACTGGCCTTCTATCGACACTGCCGGAGCGGGAAGCGCGGGGGCGGTGGCCGAAGTGACAACCTTGATCATCCACGAGTAATCGAGCCCATAGGTTGTGCAATGTGTCCAGCCATTCCCTAGTGTGAACCAGTCGCTGTTGGCAGAGCCCGTATAGTCACAAGCCGCCATGGGATAAGTGCCCACGGTAGAGAAGGTCACCCAGAGGTTTTGGCTGTCGAGGGCAAAGGATGCGTCGAGCATCACCTCCTGCCATCCTTCGTTGGCGAAGTTAACGACCTGCGTGTGTGCCAGCGTACTAGGCACGGTGTCGCCTCCACGGTAGACGTTCAGCGTATAGGTACCGGTGAAGCCGTCAAGCACATAGAGCATGACGCTTTTCAGATAGCTGCCGGTCATAACGCTGGCAGGCAGCATGATGCCCCATTCCTTGGTGCTGGAACTACTGGTGCCGATATTGGTGGAGAACTCGCTGTTGCCGCAGTAACTCACGGTGTCGCCAGCGGTGACGGTATTGTTACTGAAGAGGGCATTGATCATGAAGGAATTATAGTTAGAATAAGCGTACATGCTGTCGCCGAAGCAGAAGCCGTCGGTGTTGCCGCTCCAGTAGGTGACGGTGGCGGGATAGTCGGCATCGGGGCAGACGAAAGTGACCCAGAGGTTTTGGGTGCCATCGACGGCCAGGGGTGTGGTGAGCGTGAAGGGAATCCACTGCTTGGCGTTGTCGGAGTCGATATAGACGGTTGCCGACGAGGCAACTAGCGTGGTGGGAGCCGTGGTGCCGGTGTAGACCTCGAGGGTGTAGGTGCCGGGCTCATAGACATAGAGCATCGCCGAGGTTAGGTCGTGACCCACAGGCAGTGACGAGGCGGGGAGTCGGATGCCCCAGCGGTTGTCGTCATAGTTGACACCGTAGCGGGTCAGGTTGCGGCAATTGGGGGCGCAGTAACCCAGGGTGTCGCCCTGGAGAGGTGCCACATTGGCGGTGAAGGAATAGGAGCCTCCGTTGGCGATCATCTGACGGGGGTTCTCGCGGTCGCCGTCGCTCCAGCCGGCGAAGCGGTAGCCTTCGTCGGCAGAGACATAGAGGGGGATGGTGTCGCCGAAGTTGTAGGTGCCGGCGCCGTAGAGGGTGCCACCCACGCCACCACTGATGGTCGCCGCGACAGTGGTGGTGGCGGTGCTGCTCCAGTTGGTATTGGGGCGGATACCTGTAACAACAACATTGGCATCGTTGAAGGTGTAGGTGGCGTTGCCGCCGTCACCGCCCTCGCCGGGGTTGAGGGCTCCGATGGCATAGTAGCCGTCGTCGCTGCCGCGCCAGCCCCAGTTGACATAGAAGAGGCCGTTGTTGTCATAGCCGTGGAGCACAAAGCTGTGGCCGCCGGCATAGTCGCGGCCCGAATAGAGGATGGGGCGCTGCTGGTCAATCTCGGCGCGCAGCATCGCGCAGTATTCTGAATCGCTATAGTCGCTGCGGCCAAAGACCACCATGTCGGGGCGATACTTGAAGTAGGCTTGGAGCGACGACTGCGACGAACGCTGGAGGGTGCCGTAGAGATTGTAGTTATTGGCGCCGCTGCCGCCGCGACTGCCGATATTGTAGCCCATCTCGTCGGCCACACCCACATGGTACATCAGGGTGGCCACGGCATTGACCTGGGCCGCAGAGCTGGTGCTGCTCAGCGCATTGGGCATCGTGCTCCACTGGTAGGTGGTGTTGCCGAAGTTGGCCGAAAGAGTTCCATAATCAGACGAATCGTTGGAGGCGTGATAGCTGTGGCTCCCATAGCCCGTGGAGGGGTGGTTGTGATACTTCATAATCTGCGACGTGGCGGTAGCCACACAGCCCGTGACAGTACGTGAGGCGCCAAGGGTGTCGTAGGGACAGAGATCGTTGTACAAAGGCTGCTGACCCCAGGTGGTGGTCAGCAGGGGGGACACGGCGGTGGTCAACAGTGCCGGCGGCATCTCGCCGTTAGCCAGCATCTGCCACTGACCACTGACCTCCGGCCACGGGCCATTGGCCGAAGAAAGACCGTTGCGACGGGCCTCCTGCTGCTTCCAGTAGCGTATCTCCTGCTCATAGCCCGCAAAGAAGTCGCGGACATGCGCGGGCAGGTCCTTGACAACGAACGTGCCGGTCACCGAGTAACCCAGCACGGGCTTCACGCAGTCGTCGGCACTGACGAGGATGAAGCCACCCCCATCAGCGGCAAAGACATAGAACTCCGTAAAAGGGGTCTGCGCCGTGACGTCCTGCAACGCCGATACATTCTTCATGCCCTTGGCTGTCATCCAGGTCTCCGCCACTTGGCGGGCCTTGACGGCATCCACAGGCTTGGCATTCACGCTGACTGCTACCAGCAGCATGGCCATCAGGGATAATAATACTTTTTTCATGATATTGTATGTTTGGTTAATTATTAATTTCTCGGCAGGAAGTGGATGTCGCCCGGACTTATCAAACCCAGCGACAACGCTTTGGCCACCCTCGCGGCACTCTTGTTCACGATGTCGAACCGCTGCGAGAGCTCTTTCTGGTGCTCCTGGATGGCCTTATCGCTCTCGCCCAGCTGGTTGGAGATCTCGCTGGCAGTACACCCTGCAGCCTCGAGGAGCAGCAGCTGCCGCTCGGCATCCGTCACCTCGATGGCGGCCTGCGGCCCCACCAGGTCGAACCACTTCTCGGCGGCCTCCTTCAAGGTCAGCATCACAGGGTAGTTGAAATAGAACTGCTCGCCACGCTCAAGACAGGCAATGGCTCGGAGGATATTCTCGATGGAGAAGCCTCCGGCAGCGTTCTTGCTCACGAAGGCACTGGCACCCAGCCGCAAGGCCTCCATCACCACGGCACCTATCTCATTGATGCGCTGCGCGCGATTCTCGCTTATTAAAGAAGGGTTGTCGAACCGCCCCGAGAAGATGATAATCTTCACCTGCGGATAGCGCTCATGGAGCCTCCTCGTAATCAACAGCCCTCCCGTGGGCTCGCCCTGGAACTCCATGTCCACCAACACATAATCGGGTATCTCTGCGTTTTCCAACGCCGCCATCAGGCTAGGTCCCGAAGCGAAAGTTTCCACCATTTCCACACAGCGCTGCTCCGTGGTGAAGTCGCCCGTGTGGCACTCCACCTCAGCGAACGAGGTACGTTCGCTCCCTATGGTCGCGTTCATGGTACGTTCGCTCCCTATGGTCGCGTTCGAACCCCGTTCGTTCATCTCCATCGCGACGGCCTTCCTAATCAGCGGCTCGTCGTCCACCATCATTACTCGTATATTCTTCATCATACTATTCTACTTAACTACTTAAAACCACATGCATCGCCGTCCCTTCGCCCAGGGTACTCTCGGCCCAGATTCGACAACCGCGGCGCGTGTTATCGTCATGTTTCTTAACGATATAGCGGCATAAGATCAAGCCAAACCCATGGTCGCCACTAGGCCTGTCTGCCCGGAAGAGGTTCTCCTTCTGCTCCTCACTCATCCCCACGCCCGTATCCGTCACCACAATCTCCACGAATTCCTCCTTATTCTTCTCTTGCCCCGAGGGAGAGGCGGCAGGCGAGGGAGACGCGGCAGGCCGCGTCTCTACAATATTAACGCTACCATTCTCGGTATGTTGCAACGCGTTGTTAACCAAGTTTCTCAGCATAATGGTCACCAGCAGGCGGTCGCCCCAGACGATGGCATCGGTAGCCTGGAAGTCGAGCACGACGCCCTTCCGGGGAGAGATAACCATGCGGCTCACGTCGTCGAACACCTCCTGCAACACAAAGTGTGAGGCACTGAAAACCAGTCCTGAAGGGATGGACAGCGAGGTCCAGTTCTTGATATTATCAAAGGTCCTCAGCAGCTGCGACAACACCTCGTCCCTCAATTCAGCCGAGAGGTTGGGATTCCTCAGGTAGCCTATGAAAGGGCTGACGTCGTGGCGCATCACACTCAGGCAGGTCTCCACATTGGCGATACGCTCCACATCGCGCCGCTTGGCGGCCTCGAGCTGACGTTTCTCACGCCTCAGCCTCAGAGCATTGCGCCACAGCAGTACCGCCAGCACCGCCAGCGCCACCAACAGCGTGCCCAAAGCCATGCTGAAGATGGTCATCAGACGGCTCCGCCGCTGTGCCATATCAAGCGAGTTCTGAAGGGCAAAGTCCTCTTCCTCGTTGCGCGTGATATATTCCTGGATCTCATAGCGATGCTCATACCAGCGGCGGTTCTCCGCAGGACTCTTGGCTATGTTGCTGCGAATGAGGAGGTCGAAGTATTCCAGCTCCATTTTGGGTGCTGCAAACGGGGTCCATGTGCCGCGCAGGGCCTGCCACTCGCGAATCACCTCGTGGGCGAAAAGAGTATCACCGATGAGCAACGCATAGCGGGCCGTAGAGGTCACTCCGCCAAGCATTTGATAGGGGTCACCATAGTTGAAGAAGCAGCGTCGCGCCTCGTCATAGAGGGAGAGCACACTGTCGGCAGGTATCGTCCCCGGCATGCTCTTACATATCGAAGCCGTCATCTGCAGCGTATTGGCGTAGTTGTAGAGACAGAAAGCGCTCACCGTATCGCCTGGCACACGCATAAAGGACAGACGGTCAAGGATATCGAAATTCTTTTCGCAGTATTCAAGGGCCTTCAGGCTCTCGCCGGCACTCTGTAGGCCATAAGCCAAAGCATAGTTAAGTGCCATATCCTGAGCATAATCCACCTTCAATCCCTCCCGTCGACGCTCCACTTCGCGGATGGTCGACATCACATCCTGTTCCTTACCGTTACGATAGTGGAAATTGAGGGTTAAAAGGGTGATATAGTACTCTGTCTGAGCGTAGTTGTAGAGCAGGTTATCGTCGTTACGCTCGAGGGTTCCCGAGCGACCGATGTCATAGAGCAGGCGGTAGCTGTCAGCAATCTGGCAGTTGCGCTGCAACAATCTCGCCCGCAACAGATTACTGATAACCAATTCAATATCGCCATTCTCCATGGGAGACGCAGTAGGCTGTGTCTCTACAGACGTGATTGTTTTCTCCACCATGTCAAGCATCTGGTTGGCCTCGGGGTAATCCGACATCAGGAAATAGGCGAAAGCCATGTTGTTGCAGGCGCGCAATCTACCGTCAACATACTCAGGCAGAGAGTCATGGATATATTTCAGGGCTTGTTGCGAGCAGTCGAGACAACGCTGCGGGTCGCGGTAGCGATTGACAAAGGCCTCCTTGTTCAACCCGTCCACACGCGACCGCCGCAGGGGATCGACCCCACGTTCCCTTCCACAGCCATAAAAGACTGTAAACAATAGTATTACAATATATCCTATATACCGTTTCATACTGCAAAATTACAAATTATAATACATTCCCCCAAATTTATTTTTTCCTTACTTCTCCCTTATCCCTCGCCTTCTCCTACCCTATTCTGATAAGCGATGACAAAGATGCAAAAAAAGGCAGAGAAAGTCCTGTTCTTCCCCTAGGAGGGGCGCCCTGAGGGCAGAAAGAGAGCAAAAATAATAAGCTTTAACGAACTAATTATCAATCCCTAATTCAAATTTTATGGTTCTAAATTCAAAATTAATTTTGCCATGTGGGAAAAACTTTGTACTTTTGCACCTCGAAATGAAAAGGTCGTTTGGCCGAGGGGCTAGGCACAGGTCTGCAAAACCTGCTACTCCGGTTCAAATCCGGAAGCGACCTCAAAAAAACAGGAATCTCAACGGTTCCTGTTTTTTTTCTGTTTTTCCCGCACGAAGTGCGGGGAGATTCATGCAAGCGCGGCTTGGATACTCATCTCGTAGAGCTCCGCAGGGCTGATACCCATGGCTTTGGCCTGCTTGGGGACGATGCTCTCGGCGCTCTGGCCGGGGATGGTGTTGACCTCCAGGAAGAAGAGCTCGTCTTTGGCGGTGTCGTGGATATAGTCGAAGCGCACAATTCCCTTGCAACCCAGCAGGTCGTAGAGTTTGGAGGAGACCTCCTGAATGTGTTTTGAGATGCTCTCGGGGCATTCGGCGGGTGTCACCTCATTACTGAAACCCTGATACTTAGCCTCGTAGTCGAAGAACTCATGGCCACCCTTGGGGATAATCTCGGTGATGGGAAAGACAAGCTTCTCGCCATCCGCCTTGCGGAAGACACCACAGTCAAATTCACGGCCATTGATACATTCTTCCACCAGCACGGCGTGATCCTCGGTGAAGGCCTCGCGGATGGCCGGCAGCAGTTGTTCCTGCGTCTTCACCTTGGTGGTGGCCACGCTGCTTCCGCCGGCGGCGGGCTTTACAAAGACAGGCAGTTTTATGCTCTTGGTCTTAGCGATGTCATCCATGCTGTAAAGCAAAGCCGATTCGGCTACCTTGACGATACCAAAACTCTTGACCACGGGATTGCAATAGCCTTTCTGGAAGGTCAGTGCCGAGGTATAGAATCCACAAGTAGTGTATCTTACACCGAGCATATCGAAATAGCCCTGCAGCACGCCGTTCTCGCCGGGATTGCCGTGGACAATGATGAAAGCCAGGTCGAAGTGGATGGTCTGTCCATTGTCGTCGACGGTAAAATTACCGCGGTCGACAGGACGATGTTCGCCCTCCTGTTCCCAGTACCACCCTTCGCGGTCGATGACAATCTTATAGACATTATATTTATTATGGTCGAGCTGACCATAGACCTGGTTCCCGCTGGCGATGCTGATGTCATGCTCGCCGCTGAACCCGCCCATAACAAGTGCTATATTTTTTTTCATTGTTGGTGTAACGGTATATGTTTTTGACGTTTATGTTGTTTTCTGTTGAGGTGTGCCTGTTCGCTGATGGCGGGGGACATGGTGACACGCTGGAAGCGGTCCCAGACGACATCGACAGCCAGATCCGAGGGGTGCGCCATATCGGGGTTATAAAAGCGGTAGTCGCGTAGCTCGTCGAGGACAATTTCGTAAGAGGGGAAATAGACCGTCCAGGGTCTTTCGGCCTCAGGCATCTTGCCGCCTTTCTTTTGGGGCGTAGGAAGGTCGTGGTCGACCAACTGGTCGATGGCCAGCAACAAGGTAGCCTTGCTGAGTTGGTTTCCATGGAGACCGTCACCGATATGGCGGATGGGCGAGACGGTGAAGAGAACGTGGAGCAGGGGATAGCAGGCATGGAGCTCGTCGAGCAATGGCCGCCAAAGGCTAACGATATCATCTACCGACAGCTTGCGGCGGACGAAGTTATCCTGCGGAAGCTTGTGGCAATTGGCCACCACCTGTCCCTCTCGCTCGTAAACCCATGCCGAACCAAAAGTAATCATCAGCAGGCCTGCCTGTTTCAATGCCTCATGTGCTCGGTGGAGTCGGTTGTTGCAGACTTTCAGGCACTCCTCAGCGGTAGTCCTCGAAAAACTGCCATGGTGGTGCCACGAATGCCATAGGCCTTCGTGTTCCACGAGGTCTTCCATACCTATCTCGCAGTCGTACATGATGCGGTGCAGCGCCGAGGCGACAGAGGCAGGATTGTAAAGCGTGCCGAAAGGATTCTGCTCGATATGGAAATCACACTCTTGCAGCCGCCGGCCAATTTCGTCGGAGAAACAGGATCCAAGACTGACGATACCCGTAGCATAATCGATACCGAACGGCATCGGCGGCACTCCTACCCTGGTATGGAACTCAATATTCTGCATACCCTAGCTTTTTAGTATCGGCTGCACGCTACTGACCCCCGGTAACTGCTCCAGGTCGGCAATCATATCATGCGTCACGACCCGCAGGTCGGCAGTGTTGAGGGTTAGTGTAAGATTACGCGGAGCATCAACGACGATGGCTTGCAGCGGCACGTCACCCTTGTGCTTGCGCGCCAACTTAGAGAGATTCTTACAGAAATTCTCATCTACAGCCTCCAATGGGACAACGAATGAAAGTTTCGACGTGAACTTATCCATCACCTTGCCCAGCAGCGACATGGAAAGAATCCTCATACGCGTGTAGGTCTTGTCGGCACCAGTTTGCTTATCCTTATAGCTGAAAGAGCGCACATTGGCGCGACAGAAGATGAAAGTGTCGTTGGTGAAGAAGTTCTTCCAGTCGGTGAACTCCTCATCATAGAGTCGCAACTCATAACTGCCCGAGTAGTCGTCGATAACCATCGAGCCATAAGGGTTGCCCTTGGACGACACGCCACTCTTACATCCCGTGACCATGCCGCCGAAGCGCACCTCATGGCCCGCGAACTGCTGCAGCGAGGAGAGCTGAGCCACACCGACATTGGTAAACACCTTCATCTCATACTTGAAGTCATCTAGGGGATGTCCCGAGAGATAGGTGGAGATAACCTCTTTCTCGGAACGGCAGCGCTCGAGGGTGGTCCACTCAGGGCACTCGGGGATGGGCGGATGATCCTCCTCAGCAAGCTCTTCGCTCATACTGAAGATGGACATCTGATTGGAGCCTGCGCCGTCCTGGCGACGGATGGCCCACCTCACCAGTAGGTCGAGGTAGGTAGGAGTCGTTTCCAGTTGGTTCTCTTTATAAAAATACTGGGCGCGATGCATGGTACCGATGCCATCGAAAGCACCGGCCTTCACCAGCACCTCCATATTTTTCTTGTTCACCGAATGCATGTCGACGCGCTTGAGGAAGTCGAAGATGTCGGCATAGGGGCCATTTTTCTCGCGTTCGGCGATGATGACACTCGACGCCGCCTCCCCCATGCCACTGATGGCCTGCATACCGAAGCGTATCTTGCCATCTTTGTCGACGCTGAAGTCCATCTCCGAGTCATTGACACTCGGTGCCGCCACCTCGACGCCCTGCCTCTTACAGTCCTCCATGAGCTCGGTGACTCGTTTGATGTCGGTCTGCGCACTCGTCATCACGGCGGCCATATACTCCGCCGGATAGTGCGCCTTGAGGTAGGCCGTCTGGTAGGCCACCCACGAGTAGCAGGCAGCATGCGACTTGTTGAAGGCGTAGGAGGCAAACTTCTTCCATTCCTCCCAAATCTTACTTAGTATCTCCTTGGGGTGACCATTTTTCTCGCCACCCTCATAGAAGAGCACCTCCAGCTCGTTCATCTTCTCAATCTGCTTCTTACCCATGGCCTTGCGGAGCGTATCGCTCTGGCCACGGGTGAAGCCCGCCAACAGGCGGCTCAGGAGCATGACCTGCTCCTGGTAGACGGTGATGCCATAAGTGTCCTTGAGATATTTCTCCATCACCGGAATGTCGTAGGTGATGGGCTTGCGACCCTGCTTGCGGTCGATGAACTCGGGGATGTTGTCCATGGGACCCGGACGGTAGAGGGCATTCATGGCGATGAGGTCGTCAATGACATGGGGCTGCAGCTCGCGGAGGTACTTCTGCATACCGGCACTTTCAAACTGGAACACACCCACGGTGTTGCCCTCGCAGAAGAGCTTGTAGGTGAGCTCGTCGTCCAGCGGCAGGTGGTCGATATCGATCTCTTCGCCCAGACGTTTCTTCACCATGCGGATGCAGTTCTTGATGATGGTCAAGTTCTTGAGGCCCAGGAAGTCCATCTTGATCAGTCCCACATTCTCCACCACGTGGCCGTCGTACTGGGTGACGAGCACATCCTCGCCCGAGTCCTTATCGTTGATGACACACACGGGCGCCACATTGGTGATGTCCTGCGAGCCAATGATAACACCGCAGGCGTGGATTCCAATCTGGCGGTTAGTGTCCTCGAGTTCCTCTGCGTAGGTGAGCATGCGGCGCAGGTCGTCAGGTCCATTCTGCATGATGTTTTTCAACTCGGGGACATACTTGTAGCAGTTCTTCAGGTTCACCTTCGGCGCTTTGCCCTTGTCATCCTTGATGTTGTCGGGAAAACCTCGGTCGGGGATATATCCTTTGAGCTGGTTGACGGTGCTGAGGGGTACCTTCTCGACACGTCCCACATCGGCAATGGAACTCTTGGTGGCCATGGTGCCATAGGTAATGATATGTGCCACACGCTCCTTGCCGTATTTCTTCGTCACCCAGTCGAGCACCTTTCCACGGCCGGCATCATCGAAGTCCACGTCGATATCAGGCAGCGATATACGGTCGGGGTTGAGGAAACGCTCGAACAGGAGGTCGTAACGCAGCGGGTCGAGGTCGGTAATCCAGAGACAATAGGCCACCACACTTCCTGCCGCACTTCCACGACCAGGACCCACGCTGACACCCAGTTCCTCGCGGGCGGCACGGATATAATCACTGACTATCAGGAAGTATCCCGGAAAACCCATTGTTTTGATGGTATGCAGCTCAAAGGTGATACGCTCCTGCACTTCTTCGCTCAGTTCCTCGCCATAGCGCTTGTGGGCGCCCTCCCACACCAGGTGGGAAAGGTAATCTGCCTCAAACTTGATACGGTAGAGCTTCTCGTATCCTCCCAACTTCTTGATTTTCTTCTCAGCGGCCTCCTGACTCAGCACCACCTCACCTTTCTCGTTGCGGGTGAACTCGTTGAAGAGGTCCTCCTCGGTATACTTCTGCCGCCAATCCTCCTCTTTCCCAAAACTTTCGGGGATGGGGAACACCGGCATTAGAGGGTCGCTGTCGATGCTGTAGACTTCCACCTTGTCGGCAATCTCCATGGTGTTCTCCAGTGCCTCGGGCAGGTCGGCAAAGACCGCAGCCATCTCCTCGGGACTCTTCAGCCACTCCTGCTTGGTGTAGTGCATGCGATTGGGGTCGTCGTAGTCCTTCTGCGTGGCCAGACAGATGAGGTGATCGTGGGCGTCGCCGTGCTCTTCGAGCACGAAGTGAGCATCATTGGTAGCTATCAGCTTGATATTATGTTTCCTGGCAAGTCTTATCAGCTCCGGCTCAACCTTCATCTGCATGCGATAGGTGTCGTAGTTGGCGTTGGGCTTGTCGGTCTTATGACGCATGAGCTCGATGTAGTAGTCGTCACCGAAACGTTCCTTGAACCAAAGCACCTGTTTCTCAGCCTCTTCCAACTTGCCCGCCAGGATAAGTTGTGGAATCTCACCACCCAGACAGGCCGAGCAGACAATGAGACCTTCCTTGTACTGTTCGAGTACATTATGGTCGATACGCGGACGGTCATAGAAGCCGTCGGTGTAGGCTATCGAAGCCAACTTGCAGAGTGAATGATAACCCTGCAGGTTCTTTGCCAGCAGTATCAAGTGGTAACCCGAGCGGTCTACCACACGCTCCTTCCCGTTCTCGGGATTCAATTCCTTGAAATTCTTGTCTTTGTCGTAGAGAGTGCGACGGGCACAATAGGCCTCGGTACCCACGATGGGCTTGAACTCCGGTTCGCCTTCGGCACGGCCCGCATTCACTTTCGCCACGGTATCCAATAAATCCTTGATGCCAAACATATTGCCATGGTCAGTCAACGCCATTGCATACATCCCGTCACCCTTGGCCTTCTTCACCAGATCGGGAATTTTCGACATTCCGTCGAGCATCGAATAATGCGAGTGTACGTGCAAATGAGTGAACTGGGGCATAATCGTCAAGGTTTGTTTCGAGTTGCAAAAATACAACTTTTTTTCCACCCATTCCCCCATTGTTGATAACTATTTTTTCCTACCTTTTTGCCATTTCAAAAATAATGCGTATCTTTGCAGTTGAATTTAGCATTAAAACACACAGAATAACCAATTTAAAACAGAGAACATCATGATGAAGAAATTTCTATTATTGCCAGCCATGCTGCTGGTCTTCGTCTCCTCCATGGGACAAAAAGTGGAGAAAATAGACGTCAAAGTGCTCGCCATAACCGTTCCGGGATTCACCGTCAACATTGAAAAAAACAGTAAACTTGTGGAAGCTGCCATGGAACAGCGCCTCAAAGATGCCGACCTCAAAACCAAAGAAGTAGAGGATTTCACTGCCGCTCTTGACCAACTCTTCGTCGACATTGACGACGAGCCCGTCAACTTCTTCGTAAAAATTGAGAAGGACAACAAGAAGAAGACCCAAGTAACCGTTTGCGCCACTCCCGTCCAAATCACTACAAAAAGCGATAAACATCTAGAGAATCTCCACCGTTTTATTGAGGATTTCGTACAGTATGTCAATAAGTTCGAAGCCCAGAAGAACATGGAGGAGCAGCAAGGAGAGTTGAAGAAAGCCCAGAAGAAGCATGCCTCAGCCGTGGGTGCTGTCGAGAAAATAGACAAGAGCATCCAGAAAGACCAAGACAAAATAGCTGAGAAGAAGAAGGAGATTGAGAAATACAAGGCAAAAATTGCTGAGCTTCAGGATGAAATCACGAAACTAGAGGGTGGTATTTCCAAGAGTCAGGACAAGAAAGCCGATGCCCAGAAGGATGTTGACAAGGCCCATAGCAAAGTAAAAAATGTAGAAGGCGAAGTAGAGAAATATCGCAGCCTTACCGAATAACACACATAAAAGAAGGGCCCCTGCCAATTGGCAGGGGCCCTTCTTTTATGCCTTCAGTTTCTTGTAGTGTATCCTGTGAGGCGTGTCGTCACCGAGGCGCTTCTTTCTATTCTCTTCATATTCCGTATATCCACCCTCGAAGAAGTAGACCTGCGAGTCGCCCTCGAAGGCGAGGATATGGGTGCAGATGCGGTCGAGGAACCAGCGGTCGTGACTGATGACCACGGCGCAGCCGGCGAAGTTCTCCAAGCCCTCCTCCAGGGCGCGCATGGTGTTGACGTCGATGTCGTTGGTGGGCTCGTCGAGGAGCAGCACGTTAGCCTCACTTTTGAGCGTCAGGGCCAGGTGCAGGCGGTTGCGCTCTCCGCCGGAGAGGACACCCACCTTCTTGCTCTGGTCGGTGCCGCTGAAGTTAAATCTGGATATGTACGCGCGCGAATTGATCAATCGGCCACCGACTTGTAGGTTCTCGTTGCCGCCGGAGATCATCTCGTAGACGTTCTTCTCGGGGTCTATCTCGGCATGCTGCTGGTCGATGTAGCCTATCTTGACGGTCTCGCCCACCTCGAAGGTGCCGCTGTCGGGTTTTTCGAGTCCCATGATGAGGCGGAAGAGCGTCGTCTTGCCGCAGCCGTTGGGGCCTATGATGCCCACGATGCCGGCAGGCGGCAGGGAGAAGGTGAGGTTTTCGTAGAGCAGCTTGTCGCCGTAGGCTTTGCTGACACCATTCACCTCCAACACTTTATTACCGAGCCTCGGGCCATTAGGAATAAATATCTCGAGGTTCTGCTCTTTCTCTTTGACGTCCTCGTTGAGCAGGCGGTCGTAGGCGGCCAGACGGGCTTTCCCTTTGGCGTGACGGGCCTTGGGGGCCATACGCACCCACTCCAGCTCGCGCTGGAGGGTCTTGCGGCGCTTGCTCTCTTGCTTCTCCTCCATGGCCAGACGGGCGGTCTTCTGCTCCAGCCAGGAGCTGTAGTTACCCTTCCAGGGGATACCCTCTCCCCTATCCAGTTCGAGTATCCAGCCGGCCACATGGTCAAGGAAGTAGCGGTCGTGGGTGACGGCGATGACGGTGCCCTTGTACTGCTGGAGGTGCTGCTCCAGCCAGTCGATGCTCTCGGCGTCGAGGTGGTTGGTAGGCTCGTCGAGCAACAGGATGTCGGGCTCCTGCAGGAGCAGGCGGCAGAGGGCCACGCGGCGGCGTTCGCCGCCGCTGAGGTTGGCCACCAGCTGGTCCTCGTCGGGACAGCGGAGGGCGTCCATGGCGCGTTCCAGCTTGGTGTCGAGGTTCCAAGCGTCGTGGGCTTCCAGCAGCTCCGTGAGCTCTCCTTGGCGGGCGATGAGCTTGTCGAAGTCGGCATCGGGCTCGGCGAAGGCGTTGTTCACCTCGTCGTACTCCTTCAGCAGGTCGACGACCTCCTGCACGGCTTCCTGCACCACCTCTTTGACAGTCTTGCTGTCGTCGAGCTTGGGTTCCTGCTCGAGGTAGCCGACGCTGTAGCCGGGCGAGAAGACCACCTCGCCCTGGTAGTCCTTGTCGACGCCGGCGATAATCTTCATCAGCGACGACTTGCCGCTACCGTTGAGGCCTATGATGCCTATCTTGGCTCCGTAGAAGAAGCTTAGGTATATGTCTTTCAGAATCTGGCGGCTGGGCGGTATGAGCTTG
This sequence comes from uncultured Bacteroidales bacterium, assembly GCA_900316235.1. Taxonomy (GTDB): domain Bacteria; phylum Bacteroidota; class Bacteroidia; order Bacteroidales; family P3; genus Colimorpha. The sequence continues at coordinate 148,369 of ONCC01000004.1, read as the reverse complement.
CCCACGCCTACCATCGAGAAGATAATTTTTTTGTCGTCTGCCATATCATTTAATGTTTTTTTCGCGATTTCTCAACGCCTGGGCGGTATTGCGCCAAAAGCCGTAGAGTTGTTTCTTGTGGTGACACAGTTTCTCGGAGCAGTTGCTGCATCCGAGGTATCCGTTGGTGTTTTCCGAGAAACGTTCGGGGTGGAGGAAGAAGGTGATCTCCCATCGGGCCAGCAGCACTATCGAGAGGGCCAGCAGGCTCCAGGTATAGGTCTTGCTGATGAAGAAGAGCGGCGTGAACATCATGGCGTAGTCCCAGTTGTAGATGCGGCAGGTGGCGCAGCACTTGTTCTTCAGGAACCAGGTCTGGAAGGGGCAGAAGAAGAGGATGCAGATGATGTCGCACACCGAATAGGCCGCGCAGAGCAGCAGCATGATGCCGTCGTCGAAGATACCCATCATGTGGAGGCCGCCGAAGACCAGGTTGAGCGATATCCATACCAGCGCCACGAGGAAGACGGCGTTGTTGTCCTGAATCTTGATTTCCGTCCGGCCTGTCTTCTTATAGTTGCGGGCGAACTGTTTCTGGCATCCGGGGCTCTCCAGCTTCGAGGGGAAGAAGCGCATCACCATCTCGATGACGAAGAGCAGCCATATCGTCGTCAGCGCCACAGGATGACTTTCGATAATCTCTCCGACCTCCTGTCCGCCACGCGTGTGGTGGAGGATATACAGCACCAGCAGCGCGATGAACGCCGACGAACGCAACACCAGCCTGATGTAGTGCATCACGCTTACGGTAGTCAGTTTCCGTTTCTTCAGTTTATCCATCTATTATTATTTTCACACGCCGAAACTGGCTGCAAAGATACATAATTTTTTCCACATGAACAGCGACACGGAAAAAAAATCCAGAAATGCAGAGCGGGCCGTACTTCTCACGAAGAGGCTAAATAAAGATATATCTCAGCACAAAGAGTATCGCCAGCACCCACATGGTGGGGGTGATGTCTTTGAGATTGCCACAGAAGGCGTTGAGGGCCACATAGCTTATCATACCGATAAGGATGCCGTCGCTGATGCTGAAGCTGAAGGGCATCACCACCATCGTGATGAAGGCCGGCAGCGCCTCGACAGGGTTTTCCCAGTTAATCTTCAAAACGGGAGTCATCATAATCATGCCCACCACAATGAGTGCAGGGGCTGTGGCGGCTGACGGGATGGCGAGGAAGAGCGGCGCGAAGAGGAGAGCGATGGCGAAGAAAATGGCGGTAGAGAAGGCGGTGAGGCCTGTCCGGCCGCCGTCGGCCACACCGGCGGCGCTCTCCACATAGGTGGTCGTGGTGCTGGTGCCGAGGGCGGCACCGCAGATGGTACCTATCGAGTCGGCCATGAAGCATTCGTTGATGCCGTCGACATTGCCTTCTTTGTCGACGTAACCGGCCTTCTCGCTCACCCCGATGACGGTACCCATGGTGTCAAATATGTCGAGGAAGATGAAGGTGAAGAGCACCACTATCATGTCAAGAATGCCTTTGGCGCTGGTGAGCTCGCTCCAAGTGAACTGGAAGGCAATGTTCTCGATGCTCGGCGGCACCGAGACGATGCCGCTCAGCGAGGTGAGGGCCACACGGCTCACGGTGCCATCCTCCCCCATAACATTATATATTGGAATGAACCCTAGCGCCGTGGTGGCGAGGATACCCCAGAGGATGCCACCGCGGACGCCTTTCATCACCATGGCACCCGTGACGATAACTCCTAGAATACCCAGCAGGGCGGTGCCGCTGAAGGAGCCGTCGGGCAGTTTGAAGGCGAGGCTGACCAATGTAGAATCCTGACCGACGATGCCGGCGTTCTGGAAGCCAAGGAAAGCTATGATAAGGCCGATGCCGGCCCCCACGGCATATTTCAGCAACAGCGGGAGTGCGTCGACAATCCACTTGCGCACATTGGTGAGCGTAAGGATGACAAACACAATACCTTCGATGAAAACTGCCGTCAGCGCGAACTGCCAGCTATGGCCCATCGCGATGCATACTGTGTAGACGAAGAAAGTGTTGAGTCCCATGCCGGGTGCAAGGGCGAAGGGCTTCTTGGCGATGAAAGCCATCGCCAGTGTGCCCAGGATAGCGGCGAGGGCCGTGGCGGTGAAGACAGCGCCGTTGGCTTTCGACATCTCGCCGCCCAGCGCATCGAAGACATTGGGATTCACGGCCAGGATATAGGCCATCGTGAGGAAGGTAGTCAGCCCGGCGAGAATCTCCGTCCTGACGCTATGCTTTTCAGGGTCAAACCCCAGCCATTTCAAGAATTCCATAGTTGATTATTTTGTCGCATATAATAACGGCATAATCCTCTGTTTATTGCACAACCATACAATGAAACTGCCCATTCGCAAATCCCCTTACTAACGAATTCACGAATTAACACATTCACGAATACACTAACGCATTCTGCCTGCTTTGCAGGCTTTGAGCACCACTGAAATTAATCAAATCAAGCGAAAAACACATTCTCACATTCACGAATTCATTCACACATTTTTAAAGCGCATTCCCACATTCTGACCCTCATCCCATTTTTTACCGCCGGCTTTCCATCCATCGTTTCAACAAGAAAGAGCAATAGTACGGAAACGTGTAGAACTTGCCGTTGAAGCCAATGTTTTGGCGACTCAGTTTGATTCCCCATTTCACATCAGGATAGCTGTCTCTGTCAATTAGTTTATTCAATGACGGAGTGGCACCCGTAGTGGCTTTCACTTCCACAGGGATAAGCGTCGTGCTGTCGCGGACAAAGAAATCCATCTCCAGCTGGGCATTTTCCGTCTTGTAGTAATAAAGCTGGTAGCCCTGCTTGGCCAACGCTTCCGATACGATGTTCTCATACACGGCACCTTTGTACACACCGAGATTGCGGTTCTGCCGAAGGTCCATGCTCGATTCCTCGTCCAATGCCGCCATCAGCAGCCCGTTGTCGTGGTAGTAGAGTTTATACTTGCTTTCGTCATAGTTGCATTTCAGCGGCAACTCTGGAAAATTCAGGCAGTGGCACACGTTGACAATGCCGGCATCCCTCAACCATTCCACACATCCTGCATACTCGCGGCTGCGGGCGTTTTTGGCCACCTTGGTTATCTGGAATTTCTTGTTTTCTTTGGCCAGAAACACGGGAATGTTCCTGTAAACACTTCTTATTTTGGCTTTGTCGAGACCTTGGGCGTATTTGATAATATCTTCCTCGTAGTCGGCCAACAACTGACGTTGCAGCGGCAGGACGTTCGAGAAATTCCCCTCATTGATGAAGGTGGCAACCACATCCGGCATTCCGCCCGTGACAACGTAGTCAAGAAACAGAGAATCCAGTCGTCGCATCTCAAGGTCATTGAAAGGCCGAAGGTCAATCAGGTGCGACAGCAGCATCTCAACAAATTCTTCGTCATATCCTTTCGCCCACAGAAACTCCTCGAAGTCCATCGAATACATCATAACATCTGTCTTGTACCCTACGCTGTTCGAGGTGATGTCCTTGTAGTTCAGTCCCATCATCGAACCGGAGCAGATAACATCATATCGGCCATCCTCCTTGAAGAATTTGAGCGATGTAGTGCAGTCGGGATATTCCTGTAGTTCATCAAAGAAAATCAACGTATCCCCTTCGATGAACTTGGCATTGGGATTGAGAAACGATATTTGCTTGACGACAGCATCCACATTGTACCCTTCTGAGAAGATCTGTTTGTAGAAAGGCTGTGTAATGAAGTTGATCTCTATAAACGAGTTGTACGACTGTCCAAATTCACGGACAGAATATGTCTTCCCTACCTGTCTTGCACCACCAATAATCAGAGGCTTTTTCTCCATGCTGCTCCTCCAATTCAGCAATTGCTTGTATATCTTCCTTTTCATATTCTATTTACACATTTTTATATTATTTTCCGATGCAAATATACACATTTTTCTAATATTGAACACTGTAAAATTACACATTTTTACGCAAATAATAAACAATCTACTGATAATCAAGCTGTTCCTATCGGTGATTATCCTCCTGAAGATATACAAAATGTAAGTAAAAAAAGTCATACTCAATCCGAAAAATCACATATTTACGCATTCTCAAAGCGCATTCCCGCATTAACACGTTCACACATTTATAAAGCACACTAACGCATTCACACATTCACGCATTCTCAAAGCGCATTCCCACTAACGCATTTACGCATTTTTTAAAGCATCCCCACATTTAAACTTATTGTTCCTTCGGTGATCCTTCGGCGATGGTCCGACGATAGTTGTCAGCCGAGCTGACGGCATACCAGTCGGTTAAGCTGACGGCACACCACGGCGGAACCTCATGTATTATCACTAACGCACTAACACAAAACAATATAATATACCGCTGATACCGTATGAACAAAACACCCACAATTGGGCATAATACAATTAACAAAATCAAATTATTGTCAATAATTTTTATTTATTGCCAAAAATTTGTGTATCTTTACATATATTCGGCATTTTGAGAGTATGGCAAATTGGCCATGTGCCGACTATGAGTATACAAAACTCAATAAGTTAAAAGAAATCCAACCCCGAGGCGTTCTTCTATCTGTATTTGGCATTGCGTATTTCCCGCAACCAAGATATGTGATTTGGAGTGGCGGATATGTCTAGCGAAGGGCGGCAGGTTGCTTAGACCCACAATATTGATGAGCCAACCGCTACCGTAGCTATCGATTGAGAAATACAATTTCGGAATAAGATTTGGTTGATTTGGATTTTATTCGTATTTTTGCAATGTATAATAGGAACAATCAAACAAAGACATTGACATGGATACAAAACCGTTAGAGCTTGAAGCATTATGCCATATTCAATCATTGGTTTCAAGGTTTGGCTATTCATATACCAATCCAAATTATGACAAAAAGGGAGGGGATTTTTTTATTATTAAAGAAGGCACAGAAAATATTTGTTATAGCTTGAAATGTCAGTCAAAAGGGAGGAAGACATTCCCTAATAGTTCGATTGTAAAAATTCCTCATGGTTATGTTGTAGAAAATTTTTTGGTATTTGTCTATGTTAGACCTGAGAATCCTGATGAAACAAAAACATATTTATACACGGCAAATGATATTCGCAGCACATGGAAATTTGATGGAAAGAATTTTTCATTGAAATTATCAAAGGATTTTATTGACCAACAAGAAAATGAGAAATATTATTTTGACAATAATCGTTCTAAAATAATTAGTGAACTTTTAGAGTATACCGGCAGAAGGATGTCATACGAATTATTTCATTCTGTTGATTACTATTATCTATTATGGCAAAAAAGGGGAATAATACCCTCTATCGAATATATTCGTGATGTGTTTGAAAATGATGACTTGTACGATATTTTTGATACAAGAAAATTTATTTTCTTGTTGTGTGTATCAGTAATTCAAAACAGTAAAGAAGATGATAGGTCACTCTCCATAGATTGGGCGTTCTGGCCATTGAAAGACATCTCATCTGACAATTGTAAAAATCTTAAATTCAATGATGGACCCACACACATTTCTGCCACATCTGTAACATACAGTAAGACTTGGGTGAGTGAGCTATTATCTAACGAAGACGATCCAATCGGGTTTCATTTACATCTTGGAGATAAAGAGGAATCAGTTGATGCATATGTTTTAAAGAATGGAGAATATGGTGTCACATATCAAGGATCATGAGTATTCCTTCACAACAGCCACATGTGGATTTTGATTTTACTTCAGTCGGCACGTAACCTACTTTTCCTTGAGGCTTTGAGTATAGCCCCCCCCCCCCCTAAAACAAATAAACTAATAACATATTAATTCAATTTGTTTTTTTCTACAAATATCATCAAAATCCCCATTGTTAAAAGTCACTATTCCTGTAATCTTTAGATTGGCATCTTCCAGCATGACTCTTACAATACAATCAACTAGACTCAGATTCCTTCTAGTAGAAACCATTTCCTCATAAGCTTTGTCTCGATAGGCTTCGTCATATATTAATTCTACATGTGGGTTGCTTGTAATTGTTTTATTAAGATTATGAAGTATACTCTTTTTCTTAACGAACTCTGTTCTTAGGAGTTCGTACATAGTAGGGAATGGTATAACAATTCGATACTCTCCAGAATCAATTATTTTCTCAGATATACTAATTGATTGTTTATGATAATCATCTTGATTATCATAAACGGCCCTCCAGAAACCAGTGTCAAAGATAACTCTATTCACCTACATCATCTTTTGTTAATTGCGCTCCATAGCCCTCCCAGGGGTTCCCCTTTCTTGTGCCAAAAATGTAAGATCCTTTTATATTTATATCAGAACCTTCTTTAACACGTCGAATACAATATACCCTCGTTCGCTTATTAACATCAAAACTTTTTTTTAAGTCTGACTTAATTTTCTCCAAAATTTTCTTGTCATCAGTCAATGTTCCTACATCATACTGAAAACAGGCAACACTATCACCGCATTCTACTGCTTTCTTTGTGTCAAGCCAGGAATACAAATGTTCGTAATCACCACCAACCCCCAAATCAAAAGATAGCCAGATTGTTTTTTTCATAATTATATTTGTTTAAAATTTTTGCAAAGATACGATTTTTTTCTGACATGTAAACATTTTATTTGTTTAGTGTTTAATACGATGGAGGATTTTGATGAGGGGAACGAGGAGGAGGCCGAGGATAAAAGCTATTACTATGGGTTTGATGGGGAATTTGGGGTTGATGGGTTGAATGGGCGTGGTGGTAGTTTCTTTGGTGGTGCTGTCGCGTTCGGTTTGAGTAGTGTGATGTGTGTGGTTGGCGGTGCGGTTTTGGTTAGTTATTCTTTCGCGGTCGCGGGTGGTGGTGAGGCGTGTGGTGTCGCCGGTGGCGTTGGTTTGGATGGTGATTGTGGTGGTTTCTCGGAGGGTGTCGTGGATGGTAAGGGTGACGGTTTCAATCACGGTGTCGTGGACGGCTTCATTGTGGGTCTGCTGCGTGACGGTCTTGCTGCTTCTGCAACTCATTGTAAACAGGGCAAGCGTCGCTATGAGGGCAGTCGTTAATCTTCTGTATCGCATTGCGTAAGTATGTTACTTCGGTGCGTAATTCCCTGACTTCATGCCGCAGGGGATCGGCGATGTTCTCCTTGAACTCCTCGACGTACATCTTGGAGAGGTTCATGTCTTTCTGGCGGTTGTCGGCTTTCAGGCTTTCGACCTCCTGACGATGGCGGCGGCGGTCGAATAGCCAGCCGCCACCAGCGACGAGGGTTAGGACGGATAGGATAATGTTCCAAAGGTTGTTCATAAATTGAAAGTTGAAAATTGAGAATTGAAAATTGAAATGGGAAGGGTTAAAGATTGTTTTCTTTGCGCCATTGCTGGACACTAAAGCAGGGGCAGGCTTTGGCGGCGTATTCGTTGTGGCCGTGGATGGAGGTGATGGGGTGCTCTTCCTTGAGGTCTTTTACCAATTGTAGGAGGGCGAGGCGTTGGGCTTCGGTGCGGGTGTCAGCGGCGTGGCCGTCGGCATTGAGGCCGCCGACATAGGCGATGCCTATGCTGTGTGCGTTGTGGCCTTCGGTATGTGCGCCAGGTTGCTCGACAGGACGGCCAGCGTGGACGCTGCCGTCGGGGTAGATGACATAATGATAGCCGATGTCACGCCAGCCGAGGGAACGGTGGTAGCGGCGGATGCTCTCCACAGTGCAGATAGCGTTGGGGCGCGTGGCGGTGCAGTGGATGATGATTTCGGTGATTGTTCGCATGGGGCTTTTCGCTAGATTTAATTTGATTCAGTGGTGCTCAAGGCCGCTCCCTGCGGTCGGGCAGAATGGGTTTAATGGGCGGCGGCTTATGACGCCAACACGGTGGCTTTTCTTTGGGCTGCAATAGTATTGCAGCATACAGGACAAAGGGAGACAAGCCGACTGCCCGCGGTGCGGTCGGCTTGCTTGGTTAGGATTAAGCGGCGGTGAGATAGATGACGTTGACGGTGTCGCCCTTGGCGTAGTGGGAGGGGTCTTTGAAGGTGATCTTGCCCTCGGCGACAGCGTAGTCGGTGGGAGGCTGCATCAGTCCGTTGACAAAAACAGCCGGGGCACTTTCGCCATAGATGGGCTTGGTGAGGGCAACTTCGCCTGTGAAGTCGACGCTGTCGATAGTGAGGATGGGGGCAGAGGGGAAAGCAATCTCTTTCTCGGTGGCCACGACCTTGCCATTGGAGAGCGCAAGACTGACAATGGCCTTGGTGGTGGTGCCTGTGCCGGCGGTGTTGCTGGTGTTGACACCTGTGACAGGCAGGGCGGTCTTGCTGACCTTGACGGCGGAACCTTCCTTGGTGACGGCAGACACATACTTGCCACTCTCGGCACTGCCGCCGGTGACGGACTGGAGTGCGCCGCCCATAGCGTCGCTTACAGCATTGTTGATTTTCTCACTTGTTGAAGCTGCGGTGGCCAGTTGGTCGGTCAGGGTTGACCAATCGTCGGAGACTGCAGGCGATACGACGCCATCGATTTGTTTTACTTTAAGTTTCTGCATGACTTTACTTTTTGATGGGTTTTATGGGCAATGTGGGTTTTATGGGCGGCGGCCAAGGCCGCCTACACCTGACAAAGCCTGTTGTTTTTCTTTTTTTAATGGGTGATGGGGATGGCTTTGAGGATGATTTCGTCGTCGCTCTCGACGCCACGGAGCTCTAGACCGTCGGCTTTGGTACCGTCGGACAACTCCTTATAGTCCTTGCCGAGGGTGTAGCGGAGGCCGTTGACATAGACTTCGGAACTGTCGGCAACAAAGGACTGTCGGCTGATGAAGAGGCCTGACATGAAATCAATACTCGCGGCCTTGATGATTTGCGGCGACAAGTCGGATAGTCGGACTTGTGCGGCGTTGCCTTCGGAGTCGTAGCCCAGGGTGGTGAGCTTATGGACTGCCTTTGGCTCGGCGGTCGGGAGGGTTGTGATTTCTAAATCTTCCATAGCGATTGATGGGGTTAGTGGGCTTGATGGGTCTAATGGGTGGTGGCTGAAGCCACCTACACACGACAACCCTTCTTTGATTTATTTGCGGGTGAGGGTTAGTCGTCGGCTGTGGAGGGCGAGGAAGCGCCCTCCGACGAGCAGACGGAAGACCGGCAGTCAGGGCGTGACGGTGTTGAGTTCGGGCTGGAGATAGACGGCGGCGGAGTTGATGCCACCATAACTGTTGATAGCGGCAGTGACCGCAGTGTGGCTTTGGTAGGTTGCCAGTGCGGAATTCTCGACATAGAAGAATTGGGTACTAACCTTCAGTGTACCATCAATACCTTCACGACTATGCACCCAGGCAGCAGCTCCGTTGGTAATTTCCTCCGAGGTTGCCAAGCAGTTGTCGGACACGGAGAAGCCAATCTTTTCAACGATATTCCATAGGGGCGTATCATCGGCGGTATCAAGCACCACTTTGTAGCCAGTAATGGAAACACGTGGTGTCCGAGTCACGGAGTCAATACTCTGTTTGCCATGAAAAAAGGTAAGCTGGTCCCCCTCAACAAAAGAGGAATTATTATCAAGGATGGCTTGAGAGAATTGCGCCACTGTAGTAGTCGCGCTAATTGCAAGAGAACCAAGGTGGACGCTACTCACAAGAATATTAGAGGCATTCTTTGCCATGCTGATACTTGGCAGGGAGCCGCGTGTAATCTGATAAGGCGCGAGGATGGCGCCGCCATTGAGACGCATGAGACGTGTGATATACACCTTAACATTGCCAAGATTGGCCTGGATAAAGGCATTGTAAACACTCATCTGCGGAGGCAATCCCTCGAAACCTCGGCGTAACATGCTGTCAAACTGCTTATAGATGGCACCGAGGTTAGCCCATTGGGTACGGATATTCATTTGCTGCTGGCTACGTCTTGGCGTGACCGGTTTGACTGGAGCTTCGCTTACTACGGTACCTTTCTTGGTTTGGCGGTAGATATACTCACCTACCTTGCCACGAATCTTGGTGTTGATTCCGAATACTTTTGCCATTGTGTTGTTCCTTTCGTTGTTAAAGGTTATACATTCTGTTGATTCGTCTTTTCAGCTTGTTCCACATGTGCACCTGTGGTTTGGCTTCGAAAGACTCGGCAAAAGTACGAGGGCGACAAAAAACGGCTTCGGGGATTGAGGGGATGCGTCGCGATAAATGGGGATAAGGGAGGATAATGGGGGATGCGAGGTGAAATTTGGTGGGTTGGGGAAGGGGGAAAAGGAGGGTGTTCACCCTGATTTTAGTGAAAATTGGGGTGGATGGGGTAATAAAAAAGCCGCTGAAAAGCGGCCAGCCAGATATTAGTTAAGTGGTATTACATTTTTGCAGCAGCCTCATCCATTTTTGATGCAATCAACAACGTTTGCTCTTTCTCAATAAGTTTAAGTCGTTTCGCTTTAGATTTTAAAATTCTAGATATTTTCCCCAAAGATTCCTTATCTTTCATCATTTCAGCTGATAGCGTTCCGACTATTCCGGTGCCTTTAAGATAATATCTACCCATTAGGAAATGTGCAAATTCTAACTTGGTCGCACTTGGCAAGGCCACTATCTTTTCTGCGATTGATTTGGGACTTGCTTGCGTGAAGATATCATCCATGGAGTAGCGACGTAAGTGTGTGGGTTTTGATTGGTCAAATAGTGCTTCTATTTCACTAAGAGTCATCCCTGGCACAAGTCTATCCCATGCGTTTACGATATACTCTTTCTCTATTCTTTCAATTTGTTTCTGCAAAAGAGACGATGCGAAAGAGAGAATATCCTTCATTTCAGTTGAGTCTGATTCCTGGAACTCATACCCCTGACTATTCAGTGCCAACCGAGCAATATCATTGGGGTATATTTTATGGATTTTAATTATAGTCCTTTTTGCATTGCTCACCACATACCCTCTATTCAGTTTCACTAGCCTCCGTTTCTCCAATGAAAGCAATATTCCTGCCAAATGTGCTACCTCAAAAACATTTTCCAGCTCTTTCTTATAGAATTTATCTTTCTCTGACTTAAGCAGAGAAAGAAATTCTACGTTTGATAGGGATTCGCAACGCCAAAGTTTTTCCCAATTTGCCATATTTCTCGACCGCAATAACCTGCTTTCTGCAACAACTCTTTCCGGCGCATTGAGATAACCAGTCCGAACAAAATTAAGTAGCGTGGTAATAGGAATAGAGTATGATGAATGATACAATTTATAATATTCCAATATCCCGATATACTTATCTTCAATCCTTTTGATTGCATCCTTGTCTTGTCTTATTAATCCGTAAGACTGAAAATAATCTATATTTTTATTACCAAAGCGATCCTCTATAGATGCTATTACCAAATAGGCAATAACATTTTTTACGAGCACAGCATAGTTGTCATTATTCTCTATTTCCAATGGAAGTTGTTTTAACAGCCTTTCAATATCCTGCAAACAATGCTTTATTATTCTTAAGTTCTCACACTTAGATACAACAAAAAGATCCACAATTAGATTAAGGTTGTCAGTGATAACCTTATTACCAGAATTCTTAATAAATGATGCTACAATTTGAGCATAATTCACTTCCAGCGAGAATGTTTGCCCAACCAATTTCTCTTTGAAATCCTTGTACTCAACTTTCAAATTATCTTTCGCAGCTGATTCCTCCAACCTATCTTCTTCACATATCAGTATCACCTTTGAATTAGAGTGTTCTACAAGATTGTTTACAAAACCAAAGAATTTGTCCAATGGAATATGACTTCGTTCCAAATCATCAAAAACTAATACCTTATCACCTTTAATGGCGGAAGAATCGCTCTTAAATATTTCAAGAATCCCTTCTGCATCAAGTAAATTACTCAATTCCTCTCCCGTACCATCCCCGTCAATATCAACTTTAGATTTTGTGACGATTTGTAAAGCGGTAAGTGCAATTTTCTTGGCGACTTTTGCACCTTTTGAATATAGTATAGGGTTAATTTTTATCTTAATTTGACGCACGACCTCGCTGATGGATTGCATACCATACAAACTCACACAAATAGGCTTCAAGCAAATACTGTCTCCGCCTGTCCTTACTTTTTCCTTTTCCCATTCTTTTATTATTCTGTCAATATAGTATGTCTTTCCACATCCCCATTTACCAGTAATCATCACAGCATATTGAGGCTGGGTCATTTTGATATATTCATTTAAGTAGGATGTCAGCAATGCATTGCTTTTAATCATCTTCTCTTCCATATCATATAATGTTTTCTCTATTATTGTTTTCAATGTTTTGTTTTTTAGTAGCAACCCCCATATTTAATATCTTATTTTGAAAGTCATCTAACATTTTTTTTGCTTTCTCTCTCGTTTCTTCATTCTGGCTTTTATCAATGACAAGCCGTAATGGTTTAAACATTTGATTGACATTCTCCTTGAATTTAATTTCTTGAAGGGAACCGAAAGAATCTGAAAACAAACTAGTAAATTGCACTATTCTGGTCGACAACTTCCGCAGTTCAATAATCTTATACAATGCATTGGGAATAGAGATGGCGACCAAGTTGTTGTATGAATGCAGCAACCAAACTTTTTCCCCTGAACGATAATGAATAAAAGAATTTCTTTGGTTAGCTTTGTCAAAACCATATTTTTTAACAAGCAAGTCTGTATCTTTTTTTAGAATAATAAATTGATCTTTCAAAGATGTGGGCAACTCATATATCAATTGGTCAATCTCGTGAAAAAAGCACTCATTCATGCGGTTTTCTTCAAAACCGACTACTTTGTTAAGAGCCTCGTATGCAGAAACGTCTAGTCGTTTCAGGTTCATCCGACTTTCCCAAAACGACTCTGAATTGACGAGAGCCACTGCGGCAGCCAACGCATCATTCATCATGAAGAGCAAAAGGCAGATTGAATTCATAATTTTTGAATAACACAAAAATACCTCATTGTTTTTCAGTATAATGCCAAATTTTTCTTCCAGTGTCGTCAGTTCCTGAAGACGGTGGCACAAGGCTATGGCCTGATTGAGTTGGCGTGTATTATCAGGATAGGATGTTTTTATTACTTCAATGAGTTGGGGCTTTAATATTGACTTTTCAAACAGCCACACTAAATCTGACGGTATTACCCGGTCAACGGCACTCCCGGAGGGGTGCTTTGGCAAATTAATGGAATTTATAAAAGGGCCGAGAAGCTTGTTGGATATTTTAGACACTCGTTCAATGACATAACCATATTTGCTTAGGTTTTGACATATTAGGTCTTCGTCTTTAATACTGATGTAGGAGCTCTCCACAGCTAATGCATCCCAATCATAATGACTGGCAATGTCACGATTAATTTTATTAATAACATTCTTTGACAAATCATCTACACCTGTTTTTATTTCTTCAATATCCTGTGAAAAAAGAGAAAGATCAAATAATGTAGTCAATTTGTTCCAAAATGCGTTTTTCTTGTCCTTGTTAACAAATCCGAAAAGAGCTTTGGTGGATTCGGATATTATTCTGAATGACTGAAGAAGAATTGTCCTGCGGTAGAAGTTGTCGTTACGCTCCTTAAGATTTGCCCTCATGATTGCAGCTAACTCAATTTCTGCAAATGAATAAGTTAATATCACTTCAGACAGGGTCTTCATCTTGAGTAGATAATCATTATCTGCAAGTTCAGAATCTTTTATGGTATTATATAAGACGGTAATAGATTCTATCGTGTATCCGTGTATCTTTATATGGGAGTCATAGTTGGCAATCAATCGATTTATTGTTTCTTCTGATGCTTGCATATTGTGGTCTGTTGTAACTAAATAACGTAAAAAATATGTATTTATTGCCATTGTTATTCCTTCTTGTCCCACTGTAATAATCATTTAGGAAGGCGAAAAAAGCCACGGCAAGCGAAGTGGCTTGCCGTGGCTATAACTAATTAAAGGTTACTCAATCTTTATTCTCGGATGGTATTACTTCCCAGTGGCCGCTGTAACCGCTACCCACATAATGAACTCTATCTGACATTTGTTTAAGATGCCTTGCAATAGTCCTACGACCTACATTAAGCGACACTGCTAATTCATCCATGGTAATATTGGGATTATCTTTTATTTTACCATAAATTTTATCTGAAAGTTCTTGAGTGCCATCTTGAGTGCCATCTTGAGTGCCACCTTGATGCATTTGATTATCTGTATCTTTAACCCTTTGAGTGCCTTGAGTATCATCTTGAGGGACAACCTTCCTGATAGTAGCACGAAGCATGAAGTCATATTGTTTGAACTCCGGGGCGGGTTGTCCGACCTCTGCCATCTCCCTGTAGATACGGTCTATTCCTTCGCCGAACTCACGCACATACTCATATTCGTGAAGCATCTGTGCAATCTTGGGATTGCGAGAGAAATGAGTGGTACGCAAATTTCCAATTCTCACCATGCCGGGAAGGATACCTGGGCTCTCGACAGTGAGACGGTCGGAGAATATCTTGACTTGTATGTCGGTTCCGAAAATAGAGTAGTCGCGGTGGGCGATGGCATTAACAATAAGCTCAGTCCAACAGAACTCGGGATAGTCGGGGACGGTACGGAAAACGGCACCTTCGCCTAGAAAAGTGTGTTCGCGGATTTGGGTTTTTACGAAGGCGAGTGCGTCGCGCGTCATATCGATGATACGTCCTTCAAACATCTCATCCTTCACCACATTCATTTGTGCGCCGGTCAGCTCTTGTGTTCCATCATAGCAGACGACGCGCACACGCGCTCTCGGGAACCATCGCTGGGGAGCTATACCAAACAGAAGGATAGCGGCACCACTTACATATTCTCTACCGTCTTTCTCGGTGATAAAGTTTTTGTTGGAACGCAGGTAGGTCAGAGCGTCACGACCGTAGCCAATCCTCGCACAATATTCCTCGACACATTTCAGGTCGAGATCTTCTATTCCTGCTTTGGCGACGGGCTCGTCCTCAAAATAGCACACCCCCTTTGCGAACATCAGCTGCATGCGTTCCTCAAAGCCCAACTTGTGCGATTTGTCGCCGACACGTATATAGGCTTCGTCGGCAGAGGTGGCATGAAGCCGATTGCTCTGTTCTACATTGAGAAGCAGAACATGGTCGGCATCTCCGTTGTTGTTTATGCAATTGATATATTCCGGGTGTACATTGATTCTCGGAACACAATAATCCATCGGGACGCGCAACAAGTCATTGACATTTCCAATATAACGGTCGACACCCGTTATCGTACCGTCGTCCTCAATGCCGATAGCCACACGTCCACCGTCGGCATTGGCCATTGCCACAAGGACTACGGCCAACCCTTTCGGGTCAATACGAGCACTCTTTCTATCGAAAGTTTGGCCCTCGTGGGTTGTTGTTAGTGTTTGAATATCTAGTGTCATTCTGCGTTGTTGGCATTAATATCATCAAATACAACAGGTATCAATTTTTGAAACTCTTTCAAAAGAGGGATGGCTATTTCTCGCATTTGTGGGTGTGCAGCCTGTGATGTTCTCAATGTGAAGAAATGCCGCCATTCGCGCAAATTCATTGTCACCACGATTTCCGTTTTCAAAGAGTTGGGCAAAACACTTCTCGCTTCCTGCGGCGTTGCGCCAAGTTCAATCAGCTTGTTATAACCTGCCTCAATTTGTTCAATGGTCTGCTTCCATACCTGATATTTTCCATCGTTAGGTGCCCAGAAGCAGGGTTCTATTACGGTAATCTCGCTGCCAAACTTGCCTTTTGTATAGTTGCAATAACGTGTTGATTCCTGCGTATAACTTGCAAGGCGATGTCTCACAATCTCGTGTGAAACTCCTCTGTCGCATATGATGCGTACGGTAACAGACTGATGCTCTATTACGGACAGATGTCCACGGCCACTTATCATTTTGACAAAATCCTTTGCCGAATCGGGCGTGATCTTGTCTTCACTTTTATAAGCTGTACGTCCAGCCAATTCAATCTGTTTCAAGATGTAGTCGCCATCCACGTGTGATTCGACGACTACTTGTGGTTTTATTGTTCTCATAATATATCGATTAGCACCTATAAATTGTTTGTAACTTGTTTTTTATAATAGGACATTCTGTGTCAGGAACATCGCACATCAAAATTTTTATTTCATCAATAAGCGAGTAAAAATGGGCTTTATCAACACTTTTAAGAATACCTTCTTTCTTAGTAGCATCTCCACAATAGAACAATGAAACCACATAAACATTCTTTCCATAAAATAAATCTCTGATAATTTCTTCCGTTTCTCCTTGTCTTGTTTTCACCATGATATCTTTTATTATAATAATTGTGTCATAATCTTTAATGTCCAGTCCAATTTTTATCTCAATATCATCGTGATCGCCCGCCTTACGTTTTCTCGGGATATAACTATAGTCAAACTTGGGGAATAATACTGATAATCTTGCACCAATAACATTGCATTCCATTCCTATTGAAACCAGCAATGTTTTACCAAAAGTTTCTTTGTATTGATTTTTTATTTCAGTAATTTTACCCTCAAACAATCGTGTAATTATTTCCAGTGATTCAATGTGTGACACAAGATAGTTTATATCAATATATCCATGAGATTTAAAGTCACTCTTACCTGTAGTTTCATCAGTATTCCAATGGAAATGCCCCGAATAATACAATTTATGATCTCCTATATAGTTCATTATTGTAGTAACTTCATTTCTAAATGAGTTAGGTTCTCCAGGAAGTTCTTTTTCGCCGTCAAGTTCTCTAGAATCTGGCAGAAAAACACGGTCACTGAGCATAATAGTATTCCCCTCTTTTGTTTCTTCCCAGTAAGGTTTTGCACCAGACTCTATGTGTGTATGAAAGTGGTAAGTAATTTTGCTATTCTCAACCTCGTATATATTAAACGATCGAGCCTTATATTCCTTATTTAATAAACTTCCTGCTGAAAAATAATATGTTCCGGGTTTAGAAGTTTCAGCAGAGCTATATCCTTCTTGTTCATCTTGCTCACCATAAGATGTTTCAATATAGTGAATATGTCCAGAAAAAACAATAATGGGATTCTTGATTGTATTACTTTTTAAAATATCTTTCCATGTAGATATTTCATTCCCGGGTGCTTCTGAAGCAGGATTATGATGCATTGCTAAAAAAACATTATAATCAGACTTCCCCTCTAAAGCACTATTTAACTTGTATGTAAATTGGTCTTTGTCAATCATTCCTTTATGGGAGCTGATGTCAAACGACTCAATATAGCAAGTATTTACACCCATAAGAATGAATCTATTATTCTCATCAACAATTGAATCATATATAGCGTCTTGAACGTCTAGATCTTTACCAGTAATATCTTTGACAAACGATTTAAAATATTTATATTTTGCTTTGCTAGCATGAATATTTTCCATCCTTTTTTGTTTGTTTATTGCATCTGCTGGGATTTCTTTTGCTTCTAATTCAAGCTCATGCCTGTCGAAGTCGTGATTTCCCATACATAACAATATTCTATCCTTTCTAATATTTAACTTCGTGATAAGTTCCTCGAGAAATTTTTTTGCATCATCAAATGCTTTGACATAGCCCTGATTAATCGCGTCACCAGTAAAAATAAGGTAATCAATATTACCAATATTATTATTTATATATTTGATAAAATCATCACAGAAATTAGAATCGGAATAATATATATTCTTGTCGTGCTCTGATGGTGCTCTAAAATGCAAGTCTGAAATATGTAGTATTCTTGCGCTCATTGATAATTAGTTTTTTATATTATTAAAATCGGTTATAATCTGATAACCAAATGGATTCTTATCAGCTGTGAGATTTAATAAAGAGATTTTATTGATTTCCTTCTCCTTGTTTGGACGGTTTGAAACAACATCTACTAAAACGATAGATAATATCCCTTTAAGTTTGCCACCGGCATACTCTATAAGCGTTTTTGCACGTTCTATTTCTGCACCTAAACACACCACATCTGATATAATTAAATAATCTTTATCTGCCAACAATTGTTCTTTATGGAGTTCTCGATATAATTTCTTCTTGGGACCTAAATGGTTAAGAAAGACCATGTCAATGCTTGCTAATTTTGAAAAAACGGATGCCAAGTATGCCCCAGCCATTGAGCTAAAAAAAAGAAGTGGCTGATTATACCTATCATTAAATAATTTTAACTGTTTTGACTTTTTGTATAATAGATACAATCCCAGAAATGATAATTCTTTTTCTTCAATAAATGCTTTAATATTTATATATTTTGGTAAATTGACATTGCTAGAATGGCTATATTGTTGATTAGCCTCTCTTTCAATTATGTATCTTGAGCCATGCTCGTTCATTCTTTCTATAAGTTTTTGTTCATACAGATTATATATTATCTCATTAGTAAGACTATAAATAGGACTGTCAGAACAAACAATATTTACGGTTCCATTACCATTGTCCTTTTTTCTAAAATCTGCATCATAATATATTTTTAGCGATTCTTCCAGTTTTAATGCTCCCAATAGACCTTTTTCTATCCTACACAAAGTCAAATTAATATCTTTTTCTTTACAATGCTGAATTATTTTCCCCATCCATGTCACACCATTCTTTTCTTTTTTTATCTCGTCAAAATCAATGATAATTGATTTGATATCTATTTTGCAAATATGCAAATATATGTTTTCAATGGTTGTTTCCCCAATAATAGAACATGAATCATATGATTCGGAACCAGTGTAAACTTGTTCCGCGTGCATAAACACATAGAGCGTATTATCTGTTTCTAAATTAGCATACATCTTTTTTAGAATTTTAATTCAACCTCAATATGAACGCCTTTAAATGTACTTTCAAAAAAGCGTAAATTGGATTTTGAAATCTCAGTTGTTGGGTTATAATTTTTTAACAAACATTTTGCACACTCTTTGGGGGCAAATTTTTCACATGCCGAACATCTATTTGATGTCATTATCACCTGTGTGTCATTATAATGAATTCTTATCGTTCCTTCCTGTATTTCATTTTCACCACGCTTTTTTAAGATTGTTTTTAGTAGCGTGTATAAGTTTTCCCTAGCGGTACTTTCTTCTTTCTCTTTTGAGTAAAACAATGTCTCAAATATAAATAGAAAGTTTTTATATTTTGTTTGGTCAATAGCACTATATTCACCAAAAACATTTTTATATTCTTTTCCAAATTTTTCCCGTTTCTTTTCAAATGAATATTCAAAACCAACTCCACAATCGGATATTGATATTTTAGTAATATTTCCTATTCGTTGAAGCATAACAGAGCAATGTGAGCCACTATACAAAACAGCATTCGTTATTAACTCTGTTAATATATCCAATACAACGTCTGCTTCTTTTTTATTCAGCGTCGACTCTCCTACTGCATAAAGAAGATCTTTAAACCTTTTTGTAATAAAAGGCTCTAGCTCTATACATTTATTTGTGCGAATTTTGCCAAGTTCTTCTTCTGTCGTATTTTTTTGAATAAATATACTATAATATCTGTATGAATCTTCTCTAAAAACATACACTCTATGAGCGGGCCTATATGGTTTATTAACATTTGAGAAATTGTAAAACCCCAACATTTTAGGTTCAAAATCATATATTCCATAGCCAGTCACTTGTTTAATTATATGTCGTATTCCATCCTCGTCAAACAATTCTTCTCCAAAAACATGTTCCTGTCCAACGACTTTGAAAAACCATCCTTCATCTAAAAATTTAGTAGCAGATGTATTTGCTATTTCCAAATGTGTAGGCTTTTTATGAATACTTTCCAAAATAAAGCCTAGACTAATTAGATTGGGAACAACCAAAGGGTCGAATCGATTAACATGAATAAATGAGAAAACAGGAGCGACAGTAACACCATTTTTTTTGTAGTGTTCCCTAAGTGCTTTAAAAAGTTGATTATAAAACACGAAAGAGGTAATATTTCCTATAAAAAGGATTTTTTTTGCCTCGTCATCATATTGGATAATATTGTTTTCTGCCATCTTAATATATCGTAGTTTATTTTTCTCAAAGTCATATTAAACATAAAAAACGCTATACTTCCATAATATAAATGATATATTTCTTTGATATTTTGAGTTATAAATTACACCTTATTTTAGGTGCAAAGATACATAATCTTTTTGAATTGGCAAAAAATATTGGCAGGGTTTCAGTATTAGTGCTGGTGTAGAGAACAAAGGGGGCGAGGCCGGAGGTCTCGCCCTTGGTTGTGTTAGGTGTAAAGGACTTGATATTTCTTTGATGGCGGGCTCACTTCATTTTTCTTATTCAAAGGTGTTCGCAGGCATACCAGGAATGGGTTTCGTGGGCGAAGCGTCACCTTCGGTGACGTTGGTCTCGGGATAGTGAGCGAGTTCGCTCTCCTCTCGCTTTGCGCAACTAAAAAAACAGGGCTTATAAAAACCTATTGGGTCAGCTGGCATCGATAGCAGTTTTATCCATCAGAGCATGTGTGTGGTAGGTACTAGTCCTTAGTTTCGTTGTTGTTTAACGCATTGTAAATGCTTCGTTAAGGTTAAATAAGCAACAACAACGTCGACAAAAAGCCAACCTCGATTAGTGAAAATCACAAAGTTAACCAACAGTAATTACACGTTTCATCTATCTGTAAAAACCGTGTAGTCTGTATGAACCGGGTTCCAGCACAACTAAAGAGAAGTCCACTGAATATTGCTTATATTCTGTATTTCACAATACCTACAACATCTTCTATGCGATGTGGATTGGATGAATTATGATGGCTGCCATCCGTGTTGTAGTAGAATGTTATGAGCGTATTGTCATCATTGCTTTTCTCAAATTCCCGAATTTTATACACGCCCGTGTCGGGCAATTGTATCAGCAATATATCACCCACTTTCAGATCTTCCTTTTTGGCCTTTCCTCGTTGGACAGCACGAACATAAAGCTGGGTACCTTTCACGATATTTCTGCGGAACATACAATCTCCATTTGAAACAATGCGAATCAAACCAGTAAGGTCTATCTCGGTACCATCTTTTTTATAAAGTTTACGTTTCGGTGCATAGAACGATTCTGCCCTCTGTTGCTCAGCCGACACTTTATCCAAAGACCCTGCTTCAACAGATTGCACAAATTCCTGCTGCTCCCCCTGCTCTTTTACTCTCTTTCTGTTACCTACATAGTAAAGGGAAAGCAACACCACAAGGATTATTAAAACAATAAATGATGTCATGACTGTTAATATGTTTCTTGTACTACACTATCAGTATTAATGGTTAAGGATTGGTATTTGACAACTATCAGATAAATGGCAAATATTGTGAACAGAATCAAAGTAAGCCAGGGCTTCACCCAAAAAGAAGCCAGTTCGGCACTATTTTTTGCTACGATATTACCTGATAATGAAAAGATAATTATCACCAAAAGTATCATGACTAGTGAAGAGACCGCCAGACCTCTAGGAATCTTCGCTTTGTGTTGGTCATAATCAAGTATCAGCATAAAAAGTAATCCCACATTCACAAATAGTCCCACTCTTGTTCCCCATATCTGGTTACATACCGACACAAAACTCCCATCGTCTTTCACGAGTTCTACAAAAGCCATCGTAAACGTGAACAATAGCAATAGTCCAATATACGCAACTGCCGTAAGTAGGCTGGAAGTCCTGATATTTAATATTATTCTTCGCATAATTTGGGGCTGAAAAATACGACTTTTTTTGCTCTACTAATTTCTTTCTGCCATAATACACATTGTGTGCCTACATATTATTTACATATTATTAAAAAATATGTATTCTTTATGATATTAAAATGTTGTGGTATAGCATTATATTTCATATTCATAATTGATTTTTCGAGTTCAAATTTAGGTGTGCAAAAATATGATTTTTTTTTGAACTGACAAAATTTATTTTCATTTTGATGGTAAAAATGATGGTGGTGAGGGATGGAATGAAGGGAGTGCTGGTGGAGATGTTGGCGTTACTCTTGATGGTGATGATAGAGATAATAATTGAGGGCGAGGCCGGAGGTCTCGCCCTTCGTTGTGTTCAGGGTAGTGGATTTGGGGCTCTTTGGCGGTAGGCTTTCAGGGTTCGCCGAGGAAGGAGAAGATGATTTGGATTTGTTTTGGGGAGAGGATTTTGCGGGGGCGGGAGTAGCCGGTGGCTTGGAGGGCGGCGAGGAGGGGTTTGTTGGAATGGATTTCGTGGGCGAAGCGTTGCCTTCGATATAAAGAGATATGGGAAATAAAGGAGAGTGTAAAACTGGATTGAAGGGTTGGGAAGGGGCTGAAAGGAGATGGCTCATACTGATCTTGATGAAAATCAGTATGAATGGGGTATAAAAAAGCCGCTTTTCAGCGGCTTTGGTCTTCTGTGGAGGTAATTTCCAAAGGATTATATTAATGAGTCTCTATTGATATTTGTTCCATTAAAGAACGGACGAGTTCATCGGAGATTATTTCAACAACTTCATCTTCGGAAGTCGCCATATGTATTTTTTCGGCAGCTTCTTTCTCACGAGAAGATAACTCCATAACGGGTATTTCTTGTATTGGAGAGTCTACCTCTAATTGTGAAATGCAATATGTTACCATGAGATATTAGTTTTCAAAATAATTACTAAAGAAATGATGGTTTTTCTCTGCATCAAAATAGTGTTTTCTCTTCATCCATATAATTCCATCTCCTTTTGAGATGACCATTACATCAACAGGACCACCTACGGTTTCTTGGTCGGGACTTACCTTTCGTTTCAATGAAGTAAGTGTAATCAAACTTTCTGCAAAATCAGACAAATCTTCTTTCTCCAAACTCGCAACAGAATTGACGAAAGGTGCTGTATAATGATTTGCCTGTGCTTGTTGGCTTAGGTTAATAAAGGTTTGAATAAAAGGTTCAACAGATATTCCACGTATTTGTTGCGCAAGTTGAGAATTATTGGTATTTATTGTATTTGCGAGCTGATTAGTAAACGATTGTATTGTTTTTGCGAGACTTTCAGCATATATAGACTGAACTTGCGGAGAAATGCCACTTAGTATAGTATGCATCACATCAGTTTGTGCAAAAGGACAGATGGACGCATTATTTGCATTGCTTATTTGAACGGGATTTTTTCGGATAATTGATAATACACCATTTATAACGAATCCCACTTCACAAGAAAAAACAGATGGATATATCTCATCTTCCCCATAACCTGTAAAAACCAAACCGGAAGAAACAAATAACGGAATCCCGTTGGTGAGGGAATTCACTAGCATTTGTTTTGCTTTATCATAATCGATGGTTAGTCCAGATTTTTTTAGTCCCTGTATACAAGTATCCAACTCGTGAGATAAATTCTTGTGTAAGAAATCTACTGTATCGTCAGAAAAACCATCTAAATAATTCGGATGAATATTATTACAAAAACTTATAAAAACTTGTGTTAATTGTGATGGATTGTTACCAAAATTTTGACACAAATCCTTACAAAATCCTAGTAAGAATTGCTTTATGTGATTTAACGCATCGTTGGTGTCTTGACAATAGTATTGTTTTTGTTTAAGAAACTCTAAAAAGTCATTAACATAATCATTCACTTTAGGGAATGATTTTTCCTTCAAATTTTTCCTATATTCCTTGATGATTATCTCCCACGGAGTACCTACAAGTTCGGCATTTCCATATATGGCGACAGCTACCGGATGGTGTTTGGACAGAGTGAATAGTTTATTTGCACTATTTAATACCTTTCTGCCCCCACCAAGTGTTACTGCACTATCAGCCGCAATAGCAACTGCATGCTTGTTCATTACACCAATTATCGCCGTCATATCTTATTACCTTTT
Organism: uncultured Bacteroidales bacterium; assembly: GCA_900316235.1. GTDB lineage: Bacteria > Bacteroidota > Bacteroidia > Bacteroidales > P3 > Colimorpha. The sequence goes on along the minus strand of ONCC01000004.1, from coordinate 124,565 downwards.
ATTTTGCAAAAATACATATAAAAATGAAATTGACAAAAATTATTTTCATTAAGTTGGTAGTTTCGCATAGGCGTCTTTTTACTCTTCAGGCTTGAACATTTTGGAGTTGACGGAAATAAAAATTCTATTGTCCAGCTCTTCGGACCATTCTTTCTCACTTATGTTTAGTTTCTTTTTCAAATCAGACCGTTGCCTTCGTTCCACAGCACCCGTCAACTGCCGCCTTGTTGGGGTTATTGCGTTTGGCGAGTACAAGAAATGAATGAGACGCAATGTCTTCTTCTTTAACATCTGCTCTCCAATAAGTTTCCACCATCTAGTATCAGTTTCGCCCATGGATACACCAAAAAGGACAATAAGATCGGCACTTGTAATCAACCGTTCACACTCAGTATGCCGATTAAATTTCATTGCTTGGTTCGATTGAATCTTCACCAAGATATCTTTCACATCATCATTTTTCTGGAAGGCCTCGTTTGCAATTTGCGATTCATTATCAACGCCAATTATTATAGAATCATCAAGTAAGCCATGCACATGCACAATGGGTTGTAGTGAGTTAGTATTACCCAAGGATAGCGTCCCGTTATTATCATACATCAAAGTTTTTTCAAGTGTATTAGTATAATTCAAGCTCATTACGTGAGCAGTTATTGTTTTAGGAAGTGTGTTGGAAAATTTTGCGAAGGTGGTTCTGTCCGTTTGACCTAAATAACGGCTTGGAAATACAATGTCATTACGAATCTTGTTTTTAGTGGCATCTACTGGTGAAAACTTCGATATTTCAGATGAAAGATATTCCCGTAACTTATCACTAAGCTCAAAATAAAAGTCAATAAACTCCTGCTCGTTTCTTGTATGCGACGTGAATTTCCCCAGAGCCGCCTCCATATCCGACCAGTATTTCTTGTTTGCGCCAATCTCTTTTTTCATCAACTCAAGCAAGGGACTACCCTTTTCCGGCAATGACTTTATGTATTCATAGAACTCGGGGTAACTGGTCTTCATTCCCATTGCCTTATCAAATCCGTTTCCAATGATATGCAAAATGTTCATTATTCAATTTTTTTATATCTATTAACGTATTTTATCCGTTTTTATTGTATAAAAAAAGCCCTATAGGAGTATCCACACAATAAATAAAAAAGAGTTGCGTTAATGAAGTATTATGGACAAGGAAGAACGGATAGAATATTGGGTGAGCGTGGCCGAATATGACCTTGAAACGGCAGAAGCAATGTATTCCACGGGAAGATGGCTCTATGTGGCTTTCATGTGCCACCAAGTCATTGAGAAGATGTTGAAAGCTTATTGGTGCGCCACCATGGAGGAGGAACCTCCTTACATACATAGCCACAAGCGTCTTGCCGATGGCAGCGGTTTATATGCCTCGATGAGCGATGAGCAAAAAGACTTCCTCAATACGGTTGTCACATACAACATTGAGGCTCGCTACCCCGAAACAAAGGATGCACTTGCCCGCAAACTTGATAAGGATGCTTGTCAATATATTATAGAAAAAACCAAAACAATGCAGATATGGATAAAGGAGAAGCTCTCAGCCGCAACGAAGCAATAGAGCTTGTGCGACAGTACAAACATATCATTGCACGACATTTCTCGCAGGAGCCTAAAGTGCTGATGTTCGGTTCCTACTCAAAAGGAGGTGCAAACAGAGACAGCGATATAGATGTCGCCGTCATTGTCCCAACTATTGGAGACAACTGGTTGGAACTCTCTAAATCGTTGTGGCATGATGTCGATAAGGTCAGTCTCTTGATTGAGCCGGTATTGATGTCACCAGAGCACCCGTCGCCGTTATATGACGATGTGATGCGGACGGGTATTGCTGTATAATCATAAGTAGACGCTGATAAAAGAAAGAGAGGGCGAGGCCGGAGGTCTCGCCCTTGTTGTTTTTGGGGTGTTGTTGATGGTGTTAGGGTTCACCTAAAAAGGAGAAGATGATTTGGATTTGTTTGGGGGAGAGGAGTTTGCGGGGGCGGGAGTAGCCGGTGGCTTGGAGGGCGGCGAGGAGGGGTTTGTTGGAATGGATTTCGTTGGCGAAGCGTTTGCTTGCTGTTTCCTTGCTGTTGTCGGGGAAATATGCCATAGCAAGATCTTGCTTTGATTGGTAATGCATAATAATGAAAATTTAAATGAAACAATAGGCCCGGGGGCCGGAATTAGAATCAAGGAAAGATTCATATTATGCATCGAGTCGCCAGCAAGACCAGAAAAAGAAAGCCACGGAAGACCCATGCTTGCCGTGGTCACCATAAAATGAAAAACAGGTGCTACAAAGAAGGAAACATTAGGTTGGGATTTTCCCAGCAACCTATAGTGTGTCCAAAGAATAATATTGGCAATGAGATTGTACGAACAGCGTTGTATATGGTTTTGAAAGCAAAATGATTATTGCTTGTCATTTCTTCATTATCTTTTTTACACGAATATTATTTATCAATCAAAGGCAAGACGCCGAACAGTGTTTCACAAATGTTGCTGTCATGATCTAGTATGAGGGCATTAAAGCGAGAATCTCTTAATCCTTTTGCCAAAAAAGGGAGGTCATTAAAGTTACCTATGATGATTATCCTCTTTTGCAAGGCACAGGCATAGCCCAATTCAATCAACGAACTCGTTTGCATTCTTCGAGGATGAATCAAAATAAAAACATCTGACTTTTCGATTTTCATAAAGTCTTCATCAACTGATTTGCTTGGGCTATCAAAACAATTTTCACTTTCAATGTGTTCAAATTCGTTATAAACAATATACCCCTGACTTTTAAGCAAATCAATAACAGACACTGCACATTCCTTAAAAGACAAAAAGTCTTGCATGTTGCCGAACCCAGTAATTGGCGTTGAAACAAAAATTGTTTTAGTCATTATCCTCATTAAAAAGAAGCATTTTGTTGGCAAGTATTTCTTTCTTAAGGTCAGCGAATGTTGAATATTGCCGAACACGTACGTGCGGAATATTGTCACCAGCATTCTTGATTAAATAGGGAAGGTCTTTTTTGTAAAAGATGACGGTTCTTTTGCACAAAGCAATAGCATAACCCAATTCCACGAGAGAACTTGATGGGCGTGGTTTGTCAACGATTAGGACAAAACTATCAACTTGTTTGAGTTTTCTAAAGTTATTCTGCACAGCAACATCTTTCCCTTCAAAATGTGATTTGTCCTCGATTTCAGCAGCAGGACAGGTCACTTCCGAGAAACCGATTGCGGATAATGCCCCGACTACTTCTTTTAATTCCTTGCGTTGCACCTGATATTGATCAGATAACAATGTGCTCATTGGTGCGCTGACAAAAACAGTATTTCTTCTAATGGTACTAATTTCCTTAGGGTAGATATATTCGGTATTATAGAATCCTTCCCCTTTTAATTTACCAAAGACCTTTTTAAAATCTCTCTGAAGTTTTGCATAGGCCCTTTTCGAGATTATATCCAGTTGCGTTTTATCAATGTCGACCAGTTTTAATTCATCATTGATGTCGGAGATCATTTTGCAAAACTTTACCCTATCATGGAACTGTACACCATTGCGTGTCCATGATTTGTCGCCGGGTTGGTCTTTATCATGAAAATGTACACATTGCTTGTCTTGCAACGGAGTCCCTTGTATCGCCTTTTCACTACAATTGAAAAGCAATGGTATGGTCAAAATGTCGTTTCCTGCCAAGGCACCAGCCTCGTAGTGAATCCAAGGGGATCCCACAGTGTCTTTTGTGACGCACACGATACCAAACTGAGATCCTTTCAGAACATTATTGATTTTGTTTTTCCAATCTTCACCACAAGTGATATTGACGTCAGAAACGAAACACTTCACTTTTCCAGAGAAAATATCGTTTTCTATACTCTGTTTAAGTTTTTTAGCGATAGCTTTCCCATGCTCACCAGACCAACTAATAAAAATCTTATACTCTGCTTTCTTCCTCATTGCTATGTGTTTTTAAAAGATTATACATTTGTAGATTTAAGTGGTTAGTGGGCGTGGGTGCCCACTAACCACGGATTGTTTTGGCTATTTCTTCACGAGTTTGAGGTATGTGACTTTTTCGGTGTTGTCGCGATGGGTCTTGACACGGACAATGTAGATGCCGGAGGAGAGAGTGGAGATGTTGAAGTTGGAGGTATTGTCGAAGGTGGCCATTTGGCGGCCGTTCATGTCCATTACCAGAACTTCGACAACCTCGTCAGTTGTGCCTATGACGTTGACCTCGCCAGTGGTGGGATTGGGCATCAGGCGCGGGTCGGTGTCGTTACCAAGGTCGGGGTTGGGCATTCGCTTGGTGTTGCCACCTTTGCTACCGCCAGATGTGTTAGTCTTAGCAAGCCCCATATCGTGCAGGATATTGTATACCTCCTCTGCGGAGATGCAGACCCTTCGCTTACAGAGTTTGTCACCCTCGCAGGTGATGGCATAGAAGCAGATTTCACCACTTTCTGCCATCAGTTGTGTGAGTGTGGCGAAATCCACCATGCCGAGGCCATACACTGTTGCTGCACCATCATACCAATAGTTGATGACCATAGGCGGCTCAGTCCAGAATGCAATAAGGTTTTGGCAGGGAGAGACATCCAGTTTGAAATCGAAATAAGCTGCGACATTGCTTGACAAATCGGGACGGATTTCGAACCATTCAAGTTGCATCTCCATTTCGCACTCAATTTTCTCCGGCATCAGGTCGATACTGAAATCAGTTGTGCAGTTGTTGCACTCGTCGAAAAGTTGGAACACCGCTGTTTGTGACGGGATGAACTGCGACACCTCCAACAGGATGTTGAAAGAGAAGCAGTCGCCAGGGGCAAGGGTGGCGCCGCCGAAATCAGTCCATACAACATTCATGTACTCCGATTCGAAGAGCGGTTTCAAATCTTTGAAGCAGTCTTCTAAATCAGAATTGTTGCAGACAGTCACATTGATGTCGTAGAATATATGACATTCCTTCACATACCAACTTGTTTTGGTTGTGATGTCGACATTCTCGCAGTCGCAGGCTTCTTTTTCGGTGATGGTAAGAAGTGGTGAGCTAACATGGCAGTTATTGTTGTTGTAATCCACGTCAAGGTTATATTTCCCGAACCATACAAGAGGCAACATTAAAGGGTTGTAAGTATAATTGCCAGAACCTGCATCGATGCTACTTCCATCAAGGTACCATTTCCAATCAATGTCCTGCATCCAAGTGGTCAATCCCCATACAGGTAAATGCGGATTGTTTCTGAAATATTCAGGGCATTTCTCATAGCAACCAGTCAACATAGCATCGAAATTGGGCTGTGCTTCGATGGTGATATGAGCTTCGTTAGATTTGCAGCCCGAGGTGGGATCGTAGTACCACGACGTAGCCACGCCAGGAGTGAAATAGTAGGCGGTGGTGCCCATGCTTCCGTTGCTCCAATGCAAATCGGTGGTTACGGGACTACTGCCGACCAATTCCACAGGCGGGTCATCCATGCAGAGACGGGAGCCAAAACCAATGGAGGGTGCTACGGGTGTCGAATAGACTGTAATAGTTGCCGGATTGGCGCAATCGAAACATCCAGAAGAAGTGTTAGTAATACAGAGATCAATTTGGTAGTTTCCTGCTGCTGATGGAACGAATGAAGCTGTTGCGGTATAGAAATGAGTAATACTATTATTGTTCAAATTAGTAACATCCCATTGATAGGTACAATCATTTGAGTCGGGTCCAGTTGCACCGTACAACATTACTTTTTCTCCTAAACAATATTTCTGCTTTTCGGTAACAATAATTGCAGTAGGTTTGTTTTTAAATTTTACATTGATGTTATCCTGTGCATGGCAATAAGAATTATTCACTGCTATTGCAGAATATAGTCCAGTATTAAAAGTTGAATACAGAGAATTACTTGATGATGATAAAGAACCATTCCAATAGTATATACTTGTTGGGGTTTGCTTATACTCAATTAAACGTGCTGTATTAGGACAAACCATCGAACCAAGTGTATCGAGATATGCATTATTCAGGGAATAGGTATTTGATTGTAAGATAAACGAAGATGATGTCACTGGGCAACCATTGGGGTCAATAACTGTTGCACTAACTGGATAATTGGACCCCACTCCAAAAGTATGACTTATAGAATTTCCCACCTCTGTGAATCTTGACCCGTCACCAAAAATCCATGTTGTGGCGGTTATCGGAAAATACGGAGTTGGCGTTACTGTCAATTCGATTGGAGTATTGTTGCATGTTAGATGGGGGTTAATGGTATTTGCAGAATTGATAGTCAGTGTAGTATTGTTAATTGTATTAAAGACAATGCTAGGATAGACGCAACTATAATGTTTGCCATCTACATAAATACTCAGTGTAAAAGTGTATGTCCCATTTGATGATATAGGGTATTCATAAGTCTTTGTTGAAAAGTCAAAATCACACGAATTATGTCCTGCAACCGTGAAATAAATATGCTCTATTCCCGAAAGGCTACGGGAGTTGTTGTGGATAATAATTTTATCGCATTGTTTCTCAAATGAGAAATCCGGGATAAAACGTTCTATATGGGTGATTTTGCTCACTTCACAACCGCTACCACTGGTGTAGGACTTTATATAGTATATTCCGACATCATGAAATTTTACCGTTGCATAATGTCTATCGCTTGTGTTGACAGTCAATGTCCGCTGAGAACTGCTTCCAGAACAACTCCAATTAATGGTTGGTGGTGTTGAAACGGGAGAAATCAAATGTAATTCAGAGTTGCAAAAATCGTATGTTGTGTCCATTTCAGCAAGCAGGTCGCATACATTGCTTGGTGTTGACGGGCCTATATATTTAGATTCTGACGATTTGCATCCCCAAGAATTTGTAACCTCACATTGGTATGTGCCATTACCGATTGTCGTCATGTATGAGTTGGTTTCGCCTACTAGCAGCACTCCATTGTAGTACCATTGATATGTGTAGGTTCCTGAAGCCATGTCAACACTTACGGTCTGCGTGGGAGCATCATAATCAATGCCATTTATAACAGGTGCAGGATGTACCAAAACAGAAACTGTAGCACTGTCGTAATAATTGAGATTGGTACATTCGTCCATCTCGTTATACAAAAGCGTGACATAGTGGGGACCTGGTGTAGAGAATGAACAAGTGTACGGATTCCCGATAAAAGAAACCAATCTTCCGTCAACACGCCATCGATAAGTTGTGGGGTCACCACCTGTTCCTGTAAAAGTGAATATTTCATTGGGACATGCTGTTAGAGGATTGGCACTGAGGCTTAAATTGGTCGGAGAGTGGTCATTGACATGAATATAAAACGTGTCGTAGTAATCCACATGGCATACTGTACGTTTGAGGACAACATAAAAATCATATCCATAGATACCTGACGTTAGTTCATGAACTGTTAAATCAATGCTGTTTTCCAAATGACTGCCTTGGACTGAAGCGCAACGCTGCATATTATCTTGGATAGTCCATTCATATAACACCCCATCCTGATAGGGCGCAGACAAAGGCAATGTTGTGCCGGGACAAACGCTTTTGTGTCTTGCGGTGTCAAGCAGGGCTGGTTCCAGTTTGGCAATTTGTTGTATGTATGCGGTAGCCGACATACAATTAAGCATTTTGTCATAAGTGTATGCATTGATATTACAAACAGTTGCCCCATAGTTTATTGTAACATCATTGCCCGATCTTTGGTTGGGGGTCGCATCGGTACAGGTAGGTTGCCACACGATAGTGTAATTGGGATTTTGCGGGTGTGCTTGCAACCTGACACCATCGTATGGACAGGCGGTGTGCGGATTATTCGGGTCAAGGTCGCTTAGAGACGGTGCCGGAGGGGCATCCTGAACGTTGAGGATAAACTCGGCCGCGCGGCAGAAATTATTGTTTTCGGCGGTGATGAGATATTTGCCCGGATGAGGGTATGAAACAGAAAGATTGGACAAAGAAGAATAGGAGGCCACAAACTGATTGCCGTTGTCCATATCGTAGACATTCCAATTGGCGACAACTACAGGGGAGGTGGAAAGATTGCAGAGGTTTGTGATACAGATACGGTCTTCGCCAGTGATGGAGAATTTCGGCTTGACCACCACCGTAAGCGGTTCAGACTGGAACTCGCCACATTCGAGGAAATCACATTTGTAGGAAACAGTGATTTGGTAGGTACCTGGGGTGGTGAAGATATACATCTGCTCGTTGGCACCGTTGACCGCCACCTGACTCACGCCGCTACTCGGAGTAATGCTCCAATGATATTTGGTAGAGCCAAAGAGGGGGATGCTGTAGATGACCGCCTCGTCGACACAGGCCGTGGTCTGCCCTTTGATGGAGAGATTGTTCTCGATGATAGGGATTTTCTTGCTCAACATTGCAGGGCATGCAGTATTGCCACAGAGGTTGCCATCAATGGCAATTACGCCGTAGCCATTCTGTGGGTTGTCCCACTGTACGGTGACTTGCGGTGTGCTCTGGCCGTCAACGATAGTGCCACCCTCCACATACCAGAAGAACTGGTTGCAAGAGGGGCTGTTGGCCGTATAGGTAACCCTTGCGCCCTCGCAGACTGTGCCATAGCAGCCGAGGTCGAGAATGTCACCAGTCAACACCTGAATTTCGTACACCTCTTCGTCGTAGCAACCGCAGTTGTTGTAGACACGGTGAATGACCTGATCGTTGGCCCAGACGTTCTCTATTCTGTAGTTGGGAGTGGAGGATGTGCCGCCCATCATGCTTTCCCAGTAATAACCCACTATATCGGTATTGGTAGTGGAAGAGAGTTCGGTAAATTCCACCGTCTCGCCCTGACAGACGTAGATGATTTTGGGGCCTCCAGGCGATTCAACATAAGCCGGGGTAGTAACCACATTGATGTGCGGCTTCTCAATCAGACGGACATTGACAGTCTTTGTGCAAGAGATACCATTGGGGCCATAGACTGTTACCGTCAACTGTCCTATGGAGCCTTCTCCCCAAGTAACCGTAATGGAACCGTTTCCATGGTCAGAATACGAAACTGCGCCAGCTACCTCCCAAGTCCAACTGTCGGGGCTGTTGCCACCCATGTCTGCATAAGCGGTATAGGTGACGGTCATTCCTTGACAGGCAATTAATATGTTGGGCTCTTCGTTGTAATACCAGTCCTTTTCCAAGGGAAGGATACATTCTGGTTCAACATTGCCAACAATGGTTATGTTACAAGTGAATTCCTCAGGAGAAGTTGTTACAACATCTCTGTGGAGAATCTCGCCTGCATTGGCTTTTGGCGATAGCAGGCAAAAGGCTGCCAATATCAAAACATGGCAGCATCTGAAGAATATCTTCTGTGTCATAGTTTTATAATTTTTTGTTTATAAAGATTGTTATTTGTTATGATTTCAATGTAATAAATTCCGGCAGGATAATTCTTAAGATTTAATGTTCTGTTGTTGATGGGTTCCTGATGGAAGGAACCCGATACGGAAATTACAAAACAACTAACAATGTTTTCGCGCTCTGGCAATTCAATTTGAATAGTGGCGGTTGTAGGATTGGGATATATTAGAATGTTCTCAGAAACAATCTCTATTATTCCAACGTTATTTGGCGTTTCATATGGTGTAGAAAAACTCGAATTGACATATTTGGCGATAAAGGCGATGCTGTTGCCGGAACATGTTACATCATCAATGCCAAAAGAGGCATTTACAGGGTATTCGAAATGGCCGGAGAAATACAGAATGCTATCATGCAGGTTGACAAATGAACCGAATAGATGCTGTGTGGTAGGTGAGGTTTCGACATGAATGAAATTGATGGGGTGGCCTTCGTAATCCCACATATATAGGCCAAAGCCCTTTTGGTTTTCTTCGAGCAGTATTGCCGTGTCGTTCCATGCAATGGATTTGTTAAACTGGACAGGCATAATGACACGGTTGTTTTTGGCGACAATAGTGTGTCTCATTTGGGAGTTGTGCCCACAGAGGATTTGAGAGAATCCTTCTTCTGTTGTTGGCGGTTTGCCATACGTGAGCATTTGCCCTGTCCCAGTGTTCAATTGCATAAAAAAAGCTTTTTTGCATACGTCAAGGGAGTCTCCGTCTGATGTAACGATATTGCTTAACACCATTCCGTCAGTCGAACCCGAAACAAAGACTGACTCGCAGGTGTCCCCGAAAGCAAAGGATGAAAACTCAAGGAACGTAAAATGCTGAGGCTCGTCATCTTTTTTGAGGTATTTGAAATATTCAGGTTGGAGCGATTGGTTACATTTGGCAAGAAAACTTACAGTCCCTATTTTGTAGGTTGTAAACGTTATCGGTAGCCCCTGCACATTTCGTGTTGCGCTGTCGGTCAGAGACGGGGATGTGGTGCCTACGAAATATATGTTATTGTTGTTGTCGCATGCCATCGACCGTATTTCGATATAGGAACTGCCTGATTCGTTTTCGAAGAGATAATTGACTTGGGACATGTCTAAGAAGTGTGGGGAGAACTTTACCAAAGCAATGTTTCCCGTTGTGGGCGTGTTTGTCGGGTATATGTTAAATCGGCTATGTCCATCAACCCAAATCTGGTATCCCGACAACAAACCATTTTCTATGGAATAGTTTTGCACACCACCAATGCTAACTTCATCCGATGCTCTTCTTGCCACAATGATATTTCCTTGGTTATCCACGCAAAAATCACAACTACTGAAGATGTCGGGTGAAACGGTTTTTGCATCTGCATGATTGCCTGTCTGCATGTCAGTTGTAATCAGGCTGTCAGAGGAGTCAATATAGGCTACTTGCAGGAAATGGTCTTCTTGCAATTCTCCGTTTAATCCCAATGTGATGAATGCGGTGACACTGCGAGTGTCCAGCAAGTCGGAGGGCATAATCTCCGTTTGCGCATTGCTATACAAGGTGTCAAGGTAGTACAACATTCCTTTTAGCGTGATATTGACCATGCAAATCAAAGACGTGTCGCCCGCCATTGTGATACCACATGCCTGATTGATTCCCGGACTTGCAATTTCCTTGTGCCATGCCACATCGCCATTCGGTGTGAATTTTGCAATCAGTATGCAGTTTCGGTTCGGGTGATTGATGGGAACGAGGGAGATTCCATTCAACTGTGCGTCGTGTGCGCACTGGCCGAGGACGTAGAGGTTGCCGTCGTTGTCGGTCACCGAACCGACTATCCAGTTGTCGACCTGCCCCGCGCGGTCGGTGCCGGAGTAGGATTTCACCCAGTCAAACCGCTGGGCCTGGGTGGAAAAAATTGGTAAAATGATTAAGGCTGTGAGCCATATTGTTTTTCTGATTGTCATAATTTTGATTGTTTTCGAGTTTTATGTGTCTGTTTTGTTCATAGGCGGGCGAGATTTGTGGTGGTTGATTCTACTTGATGGCATAGCAGTTGTAGACTTTCTTTTCCTTGTCGAAGTGGATGGTTACGGTGTAGCCGTCATCCAACATCTTTGCCGCCCAGTTGATAGCATCGTCGTGATCTGGTGTAGAATAGGTGACAACCTCTTTGGTAGAAACAACACGCGAGGCTGCTTCCTCGTTGCGGAAAGTGACCTCGTGTCCTTCTTCTGCCAAGGCCATCATGCGATTCAAGAAATCGTGCCAGGCCTCGTCGCCGACAAGCGTAATCTGGTGAGTTACGCCGTCAACGGCGTAACTCACCGTGTACACGGTGCCGTTTTCCGCAACAACAGGGGTTTCGTCGATAATGTTTTCTTTCTGGCAGCTGACGGCCAGGGTTCCGAGCACTGCAAAGAGCGCAATGGTGGTGAATGTCTTGTGCATAATAATATTGTTTTTAGTTAATAATCTCTTCTTTATAGTTGTGATTTAATACTGCATATTTCTCAATTTCGCTATTGATGTGGAACACCGTCACAATGTGTGTCATGTGGGAGATAGCCAGTAAGTCGTTTGGAAAATCAGATGTGTCTATCTTGGATTTGGATATTGATTTTGTAAAAACCAAGTCCTCCCCATTGTCGACGATTTGTTGGAGTTCGGGGGGGAGGGAGGCCACTTCAAAATCCTTTTTGAGGATGTCCCACCCTGTAGAATCGATGGCTTCCAGAAGGGTGACATCGACAAAGACGGTGTCATTGACTTTATAGTCCTTTATATATGTAGCGTTTATACCCTCCACGGCTACATACTGCTTATAGAGGTCGCTGCACTGGGAGAAGGGGACGACCTGAGGCAGAAGCAGAACAGCTCCGCCACCCCCCAAGAGGAGCAGGCAGAAAAGGATGGTGATGAGCCAGGAGCGTTTCATATCTGAGCAACCATTTCGTCAACATTCACGATGGCAGCAGCGCGGTCGGCGCGGTCGGACTTCGACATGACGTGTCCGTCGCCCACGGGGGTGCAGGCGACAAAGAAAAAGACTACCATGGCGGCGGCGCTGACGGCGGCGACCTGTCGGGCGGAAGAGAAAGCCGTGGCGACGGCATTGCGGAAATCAACGTGGATGACACGCGGCCTGCGTCTGTCGGGACGCGGCGCATAGTGGGGCTCCATATGCATGCGGCGGATGAAGCGCGACATGCGGGAGGTGGCAACATGGGCGGGATGGTGGCGATGGAAGGAGAGGAGGATGTAGAGGCTGTGGAACGCCATGAGGGCGTTGGTGGAGGCGAGGACATAGCCGGTGACGCGGATGAGGATGTAGGGGTCGGGGAGGAAAGAGGCAAGGGTGTAGAGACCGGCGGCGATATTGAGGAGGGCGAGGGCGAGACATTCGGCCATGACACGACGCCGCCAGGGCTTGTAACGCCGGAAGTTAAGGGCGCGGGGTTGCAAGGCGGGGTGCTCGGCAAGGACCTTCTCAACGCGGCGGCTCTGCTCGTCCCAGAGGGACTGGAGTTCGGAGAAGATATCGTCTTCCTCAAATGCGTCAATGTGTGATTTTTCGCTAATTTGATTTATTTCAGCGGTGCTCAAGGCCGCTCCCTGCGGTCGGGCAGGCGTGAATGTGTTGGTGGGGATGTCTGTATTATTATTCATCTTCTGCTGTTTTGAGGTCGTTTAACTTTTGTTTTATGCGGTAGAGTTTCTGTTTCACGGCGGTTTCGGTAGTGCCTGTTATCTCGGCGATTTCTCGGAGGCGTTTGCGGTCGAGGTAGAGGAAGAGCAGTTTCCGTTCGTCGTCGTCATCGAGGCGGTCGATGAGGTCGTAGAGGCGGTGGTAGCGTAGGTCGGTGGCTTCGTCGGCGAGGGTTTCGTAGAAGGATTCGTCGAGTTCTACGAACTGGGGCAGCCGTTTCCGCTTGCGGATTTCCTGTCCGGCGACATTGAGGGCGATGCGGGTGACCCATGTGTTGAGGTCGCTTTCGCCGCGGAAGGTGGGCCACGCCTCCCAGAGGGTACAGGCGATTTCCTGATAGAGGTCGCGGAAGTCGTCGCGGCGGCGGTCGGTGAAGTAGAGGCATACCTTCATCAAGGTGCCCTCGCAGCGGCGGAGCATCTTCAGGAATTCAGTATGTTGGCGCGCGTCTACTTTCATTCAGGTCATCAACCCATTCTTTGTCCTTTCATCTTATGTTTGTTGCCCGCCCGTTTTGGGAGGCCTCTGTTTTGGGTGAGTTGGCTCCACTTCGGTCGCCCTCTATATAATTAGTTGCAAAAACAGTGAAAAAGTAACACGGGAATTGAAAATTTTTGTCGCGATTGAATCGCGACATACACTGGAAAGAGATGGCGGCTAAAGCCGCTTACAGTAGATAAAGGAGAGGGTTTGGGTGGGGCGAATGAGCGGGGATGGGCGGAATGGGGAATGGCGGCGGCAGAAGGGCCGCTGGGATGCATGGAGTGGGGGAGGGGGGCGGATGGCCCAGATGTGATGATTTTAGAGCTACAATGATATTGCAGCATACTAAAAAAAGGCAGGAATTGCCTTTTAGCGTAGAGTATAACGGAGTGTTAACAAACAGCGCCGAATCAAGGTACGAAAACAGCCTATTGACGGCGGCTAATAATCTGTAGAAATCATGCCATATGTCGGAAACATAGCAATTCCCCGTTGCTTATTAATTTCTCCACCCATTCCATGATTTTATCGTCAGAGTGCTCACGATATCCGTTTTTCATGTCTTTTCGCAATGCACCAATCAGTAAGGCATATTCTTTAGATAGAGAGGTGTAGAAAACCCCTTGATCGTCGGTGTTTATGCAGACGTTAAGCCTGACGAAATCATTACACTCTTCCCTAATCGGGAATAAGTTGAATGTTGGAACTTCCCTAAATTCATCAAGGTTACTTATCAAGAAATTAGATGATGGGCAACTTTCCACACCAATCCCTTTGTCAAGAATCAGGGCCTTCATGTGTATTTGCAATTGCTTAGCCAATTTTATATATTCTGGCCAAAACTCCATTTTTTCAACTTCTTTTGCACGTTTCTTCAATTTCCTGTCGAAATGATAATCGTGGTATAATTGATAGACAGAAACTGCTTGTCTCGGTTCCTTCTTAAATTTTCTGTATTTTTCAATGTCTCGCACACGAATCTTTCCCCAATCATCATTCCTTGCAAGCCCCTGTCCATCCCAAGATGGTGACTCGTAAACTTCAGGATCGTCACCTCTCAAGGCCCATGCATCCATGTATGTAAGCAAACCAGGGAACACTTGTCCGTGAAGTTCCTGGAAAAGACGTTCTATCCGTGTGTGAATTCTCTCATAAGTTGTTGTGGAAATATCTATTCTCCATTCTCTCGCTTTGCTAAGCATCCAAACAAGATTATCCAACTTGTTTTGTTTCGGCATTGCTACGGCATTGTTGTGCACATAATACCACTTGTCCACATCTATGCCCAAAGCCACACCGTGTCCTATACGGTCGCCCTGACGAAGTTCGAGAAACAAAACAGCTTCTTCAATTGCCCGAAGACCATCTACAACATCGTAAAAGTCTTCTCCCACGTGAAACGTTCGTTTCAAATCAGGAATACCCTCAATATATCCAGATGCATCGGGTCCTATATTCGATGCAGAGAGGTATCGGAATACGGGACCAAAATTTTCGGGACGAAAGTTCACCTCGTTGCTGGCACCATCAATGCCGAGTATTCTTTTGGAAAAGTACTCCCTATTATCGCGCAGTTTCCTGAGAATTTGAGCTTGCTTTTTGTATTCTTTTCTCTTTTTATCTTCTCTGCATAGGAGCAAATTTTCTTCCTCTTCATTCCATGAAGGGCTTTTTTGTTTGGTGAAATGCATGACAAAGAAAAACTTATCTGTGCCAGAGTATATCCTGTATCCATGCTCATTGAACACCCTATCGAAAAAGGTGGTTTCTGGTGGACGGAGAAAAGCTTTTCTGTCAATATCTGCATAGATTTTCCTCATATTATCTATGCTATCATAGGGAAGCGTTCTAAGTTCAAGCTGCTTTATTTTGTTCTCGGTGATATTCCATTGAATAGCCATGTTTTGCGCCAGATTGTAGTACGGAGTACCGGCAATAAAATCACTTTTTCTGTCGTTGTAGTCTTTGAAATTCTGGAAACCAGTCTTGTTGTTCTGCTGAATGAACAATTGGTTGAATCTACGTTTTATCAATAGGTATAGGTAGAATATAGCGCAAGTGTAGGCATCATCTGGTGTTTGCAAAATATGTTTTAGGCTATGATATAACAATTCTCGTTCACCCGATAAATAACCATTACCGACATTCATGTTGGGATTTGTTGAAATGGCATAGTCCACTTTTATACCATAAGCTGATAATGGACTTAGGAAACGATACACATCAATGCAATCTTCCATTTTGTCCTTAATAAGACTGAATCGACCTTCAACCAGCTGCATGATATCTTCTAATGGGTTTTCTGTAAAAGAAACCGTATTTCCATATAGTTTACAGTAGAGCCATAGTCTTATTCGTGCTGCAGCATGTATCAGGTATTCCAGTTTGCTACGCCGATAGGGGCCCATACCTCTGGCAATAGTGTAAAACGAATGATGTCGATTTTCAATCTTGGTATATTTATCCGTTTGGTTGAACGGATAATTCATCAGGTAGATCCACGATATATCCACCAAAGGCTGTGCCCCTCCCAGATGGGCATGATTCTCGGTCAAACCTCGACGCGAAATCGTATCATTGAGAGGGAGGAAATCTGATTTCAGGATATAGTCCCATTGGAAATTCACGGGATCAATTCCTATATTGATTGACCTATCAGCCAAGAGGGTGGCAACAAACAAATCCTCACCACACCCAAACGATGCAAGTTGCCAAGGGTATAGTTTCTCCATCTTGAAACAAGGATTGCCGTCACGGATTGAAAGGCATTTCTTGGCCAACTTCCTTACATGCTCAAAAACAGATACATTTGTATTCTCGCTATCAATTGACATCCATCCTTGGCTTTGAACTTGGCGGCTCCATGCATCAACAATTTCCGGTGTATAGTTTCGCAACTCTATATTACTCACGGTATTGGTGGTGATATCAGCAACAACCTCGTTCATGCGGTTATGCAAGGACTGGCATCTCTCCCTGTCGATAAAAACACGGTTGAAAAAGACGTCGGGATCAATGCTAAGTGCCTCTATTAAAAATGACAGTTCAGGATTTTTGGGCGATCTCATCTATGAATGATATTACTGCTTGGTCGAAAATATTTTTGTAAATATTCGTAAATTGCTTACCTTCTCCAAATATTTCTTTTAGATTTCTTTCGGTAACATTAAACAATTCTTTATAGTATTTTACAACGAAATCTTTCGAATGAACTGTCTCTTGGATGTCTTGCCGGATGCCATATTCAATAATTGCATCTTTCCATAGCACATCAACCAAGTAACGATACATCTCAGTGATACTATTGTATCGATACAGGTTTTTTATGAGCATATCTTGTTCTCTCTGTCCTCCAGAATACAACTTCATAATTTGGGAAATAGCGTAATCACGGAAACAGCATACACCTTCTTTACTGGTCAAATGTTCTTTATTGGCCAATTGTTTTTTGTTTATCATGTATTCTTTGCCAGCACCCCCTCTAATATTTACTTCATCATCATTCGTCAACTTTTTAATGTACTTTTTTGCTTCCGTAATAATTTCTATACCTTTGGACAATTTGTAATCAGAATCGTTATATACAACTATTTTGTTTCCAGTTGTCACAACCCTAATAGAAATCAATTTCTTCAGTAAACCTTTTGCAGAAGGTTGTGTGATTGATTGGAGGTCAACTATGTATTCCTTTTCATAAGGTAACAACTGGATTATTTTTTTACTTAATAAAGCTTTTATTATATATGAGTTATCATATTTGCTAAGATAATATTTTCCCTCCTTTTCTATGACAACTTTGTCTTTTATTAGATCTTCTATGAGATTGTTTTTGATCTCATTTACTTTTTGTGGGTTCAAACTTAAGTCACAGAGAATAATCCCCATCTGCATTAAAAGATCAGTGATTTTAGGATTCTCGTAGTGTACATTGTATTCCTTCTTGCTATTAAAAGAAATATTTATACGATGTTTCTCTTTCATGAATCTTTTTACTGTACTGAAACTTATCCTGACGTTGTCGTACTCCATTAATCCCAACCAATTGGAAACGATTTCTTCTTTTTTATATTCATTGTCTCTTTTATCATTATCGTTTTCTTCAATTTCTTGAACATCGTATTGTTTTCGAATATACTTAAGCATCATGTCTACAGAATAAAAAGGTAGGATTGAATTGGGAAATGAAATAATCTCCTCTTGACTTTCACCCGGTTTGCAATATTCCCTCCACATATTTATTTGATCATGCCATTTCCCTATATCTATTTCATTTATATCCGCTCTAGCAATTGTTTGCCAAGGATTAAGCATATTGTTAATTATTGACAATATATCGAAAGTTTTATATCTTTCGCTATCCACTACCGAGTCATGTTCAAATGTGGTATCATATACATGCTTAGTATCGTATCTATCGGGACGTATGTCACCATAATATAATACAGAAAAAAGTGGCATGTCGTCAGTTTCATCCTCTTTGACTTTGTGATAGAAGGCTCGCTTTGCATCATAGGAAGGGCCTTTTTGCTTGAAGTATTTGCTCGTAATAATCTCAAAATAATTAGGGTAGTATATTGTACCGCCGATTAGTCTTTGTATGGGGATTATATCATTGACACGTTTTTTGACACGTTGTTCCAATTCGTGCTCATCTATTTTATTTATATCCTCTGTATCATCTTTTTTTACACTATAATTAATGCTATTACTACGGTAAAACATGGTTTCAAAAAGGAGAATGCTGTAGAATATCTTAATGGCATTTGAAAATTTCCGGTCATGTTCTGACTCAAAATAAGTCTCATATTTGTCAAGCATGAGCAACAAATCACCATAAGAATAGTTGGAGGGTTGGTTGAAAATGTCAGATATCTTATTGGCTTTAACAAATCTAGGGTCGTTGGGACTAACCATCGTATAAATATCACGGTCGATCCTGACTCCTTCTGCGTTTTTCTCAATGATATCCAAGTCCACCTCCCTTGACATGAGCCTTTTTTTATTATTCGACCCAACTACATTGATTGCGTTAATCAGGTATTTGTTGATTTCATCTACTTTTTCAGGTATGCTATAGAAAATGTTTTCCGCCTCGATTGACAAATTAGTTGGAACCCATGTTTTGAGAAAATATTCTTTAAATTTACTTACATTGCTCTCACATATCCGATAGTCATCAATCGTTTTAAATAGATTATGCTCATTATATTCCACCTCTCCCATATCCTCCAATACATCAATAAATTGTACCAATTCTCTAAGATTTTTTGGGATAATTGGATGCAACTCATTTTTTTCAGGAACAAATAGAAGTCTCGTTTTCTCCCATATAAGTGATAAAATTGTTGATTGGAGATTGCCCTTCTTTTTATACTTTACAATACCTTTACCATCTTTTATAACATTGCCGTTCTTATCTATCCTTACAACTTCGCCGTTCTCATCTAATTCAGGGAACGCCAGATCTGCATTCAGCAATTGGCTAATGGGATGTTCTACGTTTATTCTTCTTGACGTTGGGAAAAGCTTGAGAAGATATCTTGATGCCATATCTTCGATTTCAATAAAGCGAGACTGTTCTTTGTCATTCATTGTATTGACAAATGCCTTGCTGTAATGTTCACACATTTCGTAATGCAGTTGATCGATATTGGCAGACATCAAAATTACCATATCATTCAGGGATAGGAATTTCCTCAATTGCTCCATCATATCTGCTGCACATGCCACATTCATGTCAAGGTCATCAATCACGAGTATAAATTTGGTTTTCTCATCACCTAGAAATATTTTAAAGTCTTTGAGCAATATGTTCATTAAAGAATGGACATCTGATGCATTGCTTATATCATTCAGCTTTTCAATGGTATATGATTGGTTGTTTTCGGATAGCTCTATTTGCCCCAAGGCTTTGTAGACTTTAGAAAAGTCTTTTAACAAAGCCTCATATTCATTTCTTTTCTGTTCTCCATGGTTTTCATACTCTTTCATTGTGTGTTTTGCGTTGGAGAACATGGATGATAGTACTGTTGTTAGGATGTTATTCTTTCCATCAAAATAACTCGGATCAACAGTGGGAAGACAATAAAAACTTGTTTTATCGTGTTCTCCAACTATACCATTTAACCACAGATCTTGCTTTAGTGAAAGAAGTGCTGAAGTCTTACCGGACCCTCTCTGTCCTGTAAATATTATTCGATTATTCACTCGGATTGTTTCCTTGCCCTTTGTTGAGCCTCCTGCTTGTTTTTGCTGGAATATGATGTCATTTATTGCCTTCTTCGCCTTTTCATACTCCACTTCGAAAAAAATGTTATTGTTTTTTTCAATTGTTTCGATAACGACACCTTGAGAAGCTGCTTTTGTATAATTCAGTTGCATTTTTCTATTGTTTTTTTTATGGTTTAAAATTCGATATTTGATGTATTCCTTTGGTCTATATGTCCGAAATTAATAATAAAGTTTAGTTACAGGCGGTTTTTGGCGGGGGATTCGTAGTCTATTTTGGTCAGTTCGGAACGCAGGAAGTCGTCGTTGAGCAACTTGATGAAGTTGTCTTGCGAGAGCTTGCTGCTCAGCTCGATTTGACTGCCATCTGCGGTGTATTTGAATTTGTCTTTCAAGAATGGATGTTTCTTGGTGAATTCGATGATGTCTGCTTGGGGTACTTTGAAAACGGGAGAGTCTTTGGAAATCTTGGCGAGTTTGCGGGCAAAGCGGAGGTCATCAACCCTACCTGACAGAATGTCAATATTAAACACTAAGCCGAGCGTGTCTATATCCTCTAACGAAGCGGTTGCCTCCTTGGTTATAATCTGATGGAAATCGCCGAAGCGTTCAAGGACGTCAAGATTGTAAATGTACACCTCGTCATTGACATAGAGAAAGTCTATCTTTGCATCCAGCCGGATGAAGTCATCCTTCATCGTGTCGAAGCGGGTGTCGTCCTTCTTGACAAGGAAAATCTTGTCACGTTTAAAGAGATTGACAGAATAGTTCTTTCGGTAAATCATCAAAGAATTGTCGGCATTCCCAATATGGATGACGAAAGCGTCAATCTGCGAGAGGTCGTCTTTGGAAAAATCGAAGTAACGTCCATTTTCTTCGGAGAAATAGTCGTCGTACTGATGATCTGCGATTTCTTTGAAAGCATCAAAGAATTGTGGCCTGTCTTCCAGGTCATAGCGATAGATGGCGGATTTTCTGTCGTCGGCAGCCGACAGATTGAGAACGGTAAGTTCGTCAAGGCCCTCCTCCATCATCGAGACCAGTTGGCCGATATTGTCCAGATGAGCCTTTCGGAGTCCATCGGTGGCGCCATTTGCGATATTGGCTTTCTTGACCACGCCGCCGTCATCACCTTTCATAATGAAGAAGACATCGATGTTGGTGCCTTTTTGCTTGACAATGGTTTGCAGTCTTGCTTTTAATTCCTCGGTTTTATTCATTGTTAATTAGCTTTTTTGCAGAAGAAAACGTGTTCGGAGAGTTTGATTGTGCTGATGTAATCACCTTCGGAGAGTTTGTCGCGACAAATGACGATGGATTTCTCTGGAATCGTATTGTTTTTTGTGTTGACTCGGTAGATGTGGTATTTGAGAATGGCAAAGCATGGGTTGGAGTAGAACAACTCGGTCTTCACGAAAAGGCAGCCAAACAGGACCAATACCATGATGAACAGAATGGCGCCCCTGACGGAGGTCAGGTCGAAGGCGAGAACAGCCAGCAGTGTCATGAAAAATGAGATGAACTCGGAATTGACATTCTCGATGGCGGTTATGGAAACCGGGAGACTATCGAAGGCATCCTTGCTCTTGTTGTTGAATTCCAGGTGGAAGCAAAACGCGAGTATTATCATTATGATGCAGAAAAGAGCCACGATGTTTCCTGTGTTCAGCATATCGCCAAGGGGGCGAAATTGTAGCCATTCGGAGAAGATGTCCAGAGATGCGACAATTGCCAATGGGAGTACCATCAGCAAAGACATGATATAGAGCTTAATCTTTTTCATGATGATTGATTTTGATTGTATGAATTACAGCATTAAAGCCCAGTCATGTACCAAAAACCAACTACTTCCAGTGTCTTCAGGATGTATATCGGGAATAGGCTACTGGAGTAATTGCTGTTTGGTATGGCCATGGGGAGAGAATGGGACTGCAAGGATAGTGCAGTCCCGATTCTCGGCCTGTTACACCTAGGGTTATTGCTATTTGATTGCGATGCAGGTGTATATCCCCGATGCTTTATCATAGCTAATGGTGACAGTATACCCATCCTTAATCATCATCTCAGACCATACTAATGCCTCATCTTGATTGGTTGTGGTATACGTAACCTTCTCTTTTGTGGAAACAGCTCGCAAAGATGCTTCTTCGTTACGGAAACTGACCTCATGTCCTTCTTCTGCTAGGGCCACCATGCGGTTCAAGAAATCGTGCCAAGCCTCATCGCCGACAAGAGTGAGCTGGTGGGTTACTCCGTCAACGGTGTAACTCACCTTGTACACGGTATCGTTTTCCGCGACGATGTTGGTCTCGTCAATAATGTTTTCTTTCTGGCAGCTGACGGCCAGAGTTCCGAGCACTGCAAAGAGTGCAATGGTTGTTAGTGTTTTGCTCATAGTTGTTATTTATTAAAATTTTTTTTCAAATTATGGTAAATTATTGCATGTTTTTCTTTCTCGTTTTTAACATGCAGAACACAAATTGTTTTTTTGCTATATGAGATAGCCATCAGTTCTACATCAGAGGTATCACCTTCAATGGTTTGCGAGTTATCATGCTTACTGACTTGTCTTGTAAATACTGCATCATCAGTAATTTGCTCTTGTGTCTCTGAGTCTAATTCGGGAATGGATAAATCTATTCTCAATGAATCCCAACTAATGGAATCGGTGGCAACAATCAGGGTCACATCAACGAGAATGGTGTCGTCAATTTGATAATCCTTGATGAATGCGGATTGAAGACCAGGATGGCCAGCATATTTTTGGTATAGTTTGCTACATTGTTCGAAGGGTACGGTACGTGGACATAGTCTAATCGCCACAGTGCCTAAGACTATCAACAGACAGATGGCCAGAGTTACTGGCCATGATGTTAGCCTGTATATAAGCCTTTGAGTATTCATATCTTGGTTATAATCATGGTGGCCTTCTCTACAGAGGCACTACGGTCTGGATGGTCTTGTGTAATGTTATGCCCATCACCGACGGTGGTGGTGCAAGCGATTAGGACGAGGGTGAAGGATGCGGCGATGCCAATAGTTGCGGTACGTTTTAGATTGCCAATAATGAACTGGGAGTTGAAGGTATTGGATAGTGTGCGCGGAGATGGGCGACAGTTGCGGTGACGGACGATGTATGCGGTGAGGCGCGATTTTTTCTGTGGCATATAGAGTGGGTGCATACCGGAACGGCGGGCGTATTGCAGCATACAGTCGAGGCTGACATGGGCGGGGTCGTGGCGAAGGATGGCGAAGGTTGTGGCGATGGACTCTACGGTAATGAGGATGTAGACAAATTCGATGAAGAGGGTGAAGAGTCGGTAGTAAATGTCGTAATTGTAGTGCCAAAGGGCGATACCCCAACTGATGGTGGCCACGAGACAAAGGAGGGCTAAGATGCCCCAGGCGCGGACCATACGGATGCGGAAGCTACAGGCGTCGGAGATGTTGAGGAAGGTGGGACGGGCCTCGGGGCGATGGAGGAGGTCGTCGAGGCGACGGGAGTGATCATCAAAGAGAGGCTGGAGGTCATCGAAGACAATCTCCTGCTCGCTGACGCCTGCGAAATCTTGTAAATCATGTAAATTATTCTTCATTATAATTATATTGTTGTTTGAGTTTTTCGATGTGTTGGCGGAGGCGGTAGAGGCGTTGCTTGACGGCTGCTTCGGTGGTGGAGAGGGTTTCGGCGATGTCGCGTATGGAGAGGTGTTCGAGTCGCAAGTAGAGAAGTGCGCGTTCGTCGGGTTCGAGGGCGGAGATGAGGCGGAAGTAGTCGGGTGGTGCCTTGTCTATCTCCTCGGAGATGGTGTCGTACATCCAGTCTTCGAGGGGTACGAATCGGGGTTGCCTGGCGTGGCGGCGTATCTCGGTGACGGCAACATTGAGGGACACACGGCGCACCCATGTGTCGGTGGAACTGTCGCCCCGGAAGTTGGGCCACGACTCCCAGAGGTTGCAGACGATTTCCTGGTAGAGGTCGCGGATTGCATCGGGGGAGCGGTCGGTGTAGTGGAGGCAGATTTGGAAGATGGTGCGCTGGGAGCGTGAGAGCATTTCAAGGAACTCGGCGGTGTCGCCGGCGCGGACCAAATCAAGCCTAAACAGGTCAAATAAGGTATGACCTGCTTTGGAAGCGTGTTTCGATCCGGCACGGTGTTTCATATGTTCTTCTCGTCGTTTCCCGAGGACGGACTGCGGACGGTATGGGTCGGGCAGTTTTCGTCCCTTTCTATTTAGTCGCAAAAATACGAAAAAGTAACATGAGAAATGAAAATATTTTTGCGGAGAATTGAAATGGTTTGATTATCAGAATGTTGGTGATTATTTTTCATGGGGCAGGGCTGAAGTCCTTTGCACCGGACAGCCATTTTGAAGTTCATCACACATGACGTGAGTTGCCATGACAAGGCAACTTACAGAACAAAATGATGGGGTGAATGGGCGAGGTGGGGATAATGGGCCATCTAGTGTTAGATAGTTGATTTTCAGTGGTTTTTATACAAAACAATCAAGGCGCTGATTTCATGGCGGTTATGGTGATTTCAAAGAAGGCACATAGAACCCACATAGAAGGGAGACAGAAGGGAGGCTGTTGGAATTGAAAATTGGGGCAAATGGGCTGGATGGGTGAAATGGGCTATCTATCAGAACAGAAAAAATGGCGTTATTATAAAGAATAATGATTCCTATTGAAAAAGAAAAATGGCGTTATAAAAAAATGGCGTAAAGAAAAAGGGCATCCCGATGGGGACACCCTTTGATGTCGTTGATGCGGGGCGTTGGGAGTTGCAGCATTAAGCGCAACCTGCACCACGCGGAGCAAGAAACTACTCTTCCTCGGCGGCGGCTTCCTCGTAGGCCTTGAGGAGGGCCTGCTGGACGTCGGCGGGGACGAGCTCGTAGCTGCTGAAGGTCATGGTGAAGGTACCGCGGCCGCTGGTGAGGGAGCTCAGGGCGGTGCAGTAGCGGTTCATCTCGGCCAAGGGGGCCTTAGCCTTGAGGGTGGTGTACTTGCCTTCGGCATCCATGCCCATGACGATGGCGCGGCGACCCTGCAGGTCGGTCATCACACCACCCTGTGCCTCGGTGGGCACGGTGACAGCGATATCGTAGATAGGCTCTTTAATCTTGGGGTTAGCCTGCTTGAAGGCCTCGCGGAAGGCGGTACGGCCGGCAATCTTGAAGGCCGTTTCGTTGGAGTCCACGGGGTGCATCTTACCGTCGTAGATGTTGACGACGATGTCGCGGGCGTAGGAACCGGTGAGGGGACCTTGCTCCATCTTCTCCATGATACCCTTGAGGATGGCGGGCATGAAGCGGGCGTCGATCGAGCCGCCCACGATGCAGTTGTTGAAGACCAGCTTGCCGCCCCACTCGAGAGGATACTCCTGGGTGTCGCGGATGGGGTACTTGGTCTGGTTGGGCATGCCGTCGAAGTAGGGCTCGATGAGCATGTGCACCTCGCCGAACTGGCCGCTACCACCGGACTGTTTCTTGTGGCGGTACATGGCTTCGGCGCTCTTGGTGATGGTCTCGCGGTAGGGGATGTTGGGGGCGGTGAAGTTGACGGCCAGCTTGTACTGGTTCTCGAAGTACCACTTCACGGTGTTGAGGTGGAGCTCACCCTGGCAGCCGAGGATGACCTGGCGCAGCTCGCGGCTGTTCTCGAGGGTCAGCGAGCGGTCGTAGGTGACGAGGTCCTTCAGCGCGGCGCCGACCTTCTCGTCGTCGTTGCTGTTGGCGGCCTTCACGGCGACGGTGTAGATGGGAGTCGGGAACTCGATCTCGCAAACGGCGTCGTCGGTGTTCTTCGGGGTGGTGAGGGTATGGTTGATCTTGACGTCTTTCAGCTTGATGGTGCAGACGATGTCGCCGGCGCAAGCCTTCTCGACGCGCTGGCGGTTGGAGCCGCTGCAGACGAGCACCTGGCTGACGCGCTCCTTGCTCTGGTTGCAGGCGTTGATCACATCCTGAGCCTCGGCCAGCTCGCCGTCGTAGATGCGGAGGTAGGTGATTTCACCGAGGTTCTTATCCTTAGCGCTCTTGAAGGCGAAGGCGACGGTGGGGTTGGCGTTGTTGCACTTCAGCTCCTTGCCGCCTTTGGTCTTCTTGGCATCGGCCACCTCGCAGGGGGCGGGGACGTTCTGGCAGATGAACTCGAGCAGACGGTTGACGCCGAAGTTCTCCTTGGCGCTGGTGCAGAGGATGGGGAAGAGGTCGCGCTTGTCGATGGCGAGTTTGAGGGCCTTGGTGAGTTCCTCGGCGGTGAGGTCGCCATTCTCGAAATATTTCTCCATGAGGGCGTCGTCGGCAGCGGCGGCTTCCTCGACGAGGGCCATGCGCATCTCCTCGGCCTTGTCGGCGTACTCGGCGGGGATGTCGGCCTCGGTGTACTTACCGTCGGTGAAGGTGTACATCTTGTTGGCCACGATGTCGACCACCTGGTTGAAACCGAGACCGGCGTTGGTGGGGAACTGCAGCGCGGTTGGCGATTTCGGTGCCGACCTCGACGCCGCTCTGGGCGTTGACCACGACGACGGCGGCCTCGACCACGTTGAGGGCGCTGTCGAGCTCACCCTGGTAGTCGGCGAAGCCGGGCACATCGAGGATGTTCACCTTCTTGCCACCGAACTCGGTGTACATGAGGGTGTTTTCCACGGAGTAGCCGCGGTCGTGCTCGATGTCGCGATAGTCGCTGATGGTGTTCTTGCTGTCCACGCTGCCACGACGGTTGATGAGGCCGCCGCAGAAGGCCATAGCCTCAGCCATGGAAGTCTTGCCCGATTTGGCGCCGCCCACGAGGGCGATGTTACGGATGTCCTGAGTCTGATAAATTTTCATTGTTTATTGTTTATTTTATTTATTTTTATTTTCTTGACCGTTAGAAAATTACACCTCGCCGAAGGCTTTTCGGCGACGTGCAACGTGGCGGCAAAGATACAAACTTTTTTTGAATCACGGACAGATTATTTAAAAATAATTCTTTCAGCCTATCCCCGACCCACCTCCTCCTTGTCATCTCCTACTATTGTAAGGGAGGAGTAGGGGGAGAGTAGGAGGAGAGTAAGAGGGGAGTAAGAGGGGGAAGGCTGATGGGATTAAGAATCAAGGAGTTGTAATTGCAGAAAAAAGAGCGTTTTTTTTAGAATGAAAAAGTTCGCGCAAGGGTTGGAAAAAAGTTGTATCTTTGCAGATTAAACCACTGTGGGACAATATGTATAAAACACTTTTTATCAAATACATATATATAATATCTACTA
The DNA here is from genome assembly GCA_900316235.1 of uncultured Bacteroidales bacterium. Taxonomy (GTDB): domain Bacteria; phylum Bacteroidota; class Bacteroidia; order Bacteroidales; family P3; genus Colimorpha. Next base: position 97,550 of record ONCC01000004.1, on the reverse strand, counting down.
TTTGTGCGATGCTTGTTACGACGGCAGGCGGCGTGCAGGCACAGCGTGCAGACACCCCAACGGGTCATCCCAAGGTGGGTCTGGTGCTGAGTGGTGGTGGTGCGAAGGGTGCAGCCCATATCGGCGTGCTGAAGTATATGGAAGAGATTGGAATTCCAGTGAGTTACGTGACTGGCACGAGTATGGGATCCATCCTCGGCGGCCTCTACGCCCTGGGGTACAGCCCGATGGAGCTGGAGGCACTCATTTCCGACATCGACTGGCCCATGTATATCACAGGTAAGATGGAGCGCCGTTATCTCTCTCAGCGCAAGCGCAAAGAGGGTGGTGAATTGCTGCTGAACATCCCCTATGGGAAATACACCCGTCGCGACGAGATGAGCATGTCGGCGATGCCGACGGGAGCCGTCGAGGGCGACAACCTGCTGAACCTGTTCAACTGCTTAAGCATTGGTTTCCAGGACTCCATAAGTTTCGACTCTCTACCTATCCCGTTTGCCTGCGTGGCCACCGACCTGATGACCGGCAAGCCCAAGGTGCTGCGTGGCGGCGAATTCGGACGCGCATTGCGCTCCAGCATGTCCATCCCCATTTTCTTCACCCCCGTGGAGTGGGAAGGGCACCTGCTGGCCGACGGCGGCATCACCAACAACCTACCGGTGGACATCTGCAAAGAGATGGGGGCAGACATCATCATCGGTTTGGAAGTGGCTACCGACCTGGCCACCAACCCCGACGACCTGCGTTCCATCGGACGCCAGCTGCAGCAGTACCTGAGTATTATGACCAACCGCGGCCTTGAGGAGCACCGCAAAGCCTGCCAAATCTATATCAACCCCGATGTGTCAGGCATCGATATGATAGACTTCAATGCCGAAGCCATCGCCGATTTAGTCCGTCGCGGATACGACGCCGCCAAAGCCCACGAAGAGGAATTCCTGAAGCTTAAAGCCGAGTTGGGCGAAACGGAGAGCGTGAGGCAGAAAGTGGCCAATGAGAAACGTGCCTATGCCCTGAGAGATACTGACTCGCTGTTTGTCGACGATGTCTTCTTCCACGGCATGGAGGAGGACGAGAACCGATTCATCTCTAAAATCCTGAGAGACATCAACAAAGAGAAAATCACCCTCCGCGATGTGGAGGACGTGGTTCACACACTGCAAGGCTCCGGCATGTACCAATCGGTGAATTTCAAAGTCATACCCACTGGCGAAGAGGAGCACTACGACTTGGACTTCCATGTTACGCCCGAGCTCCCCTACCGTATCGGTGTGGGTCTCCGCTACGACTCGGAGGAGAGTGCCACCCTGCTGTTGCACGGCTCATGGAATGCCATGAAACTCTCAGGTTGGAACGCCATCATCGACATGGGGCTGAAATACAACCTCTGGGTCAAAGCCCACGTGGGCTGGTTTGTGAGAGGGCTAGGCGATCTAGGCTTTGACTACCGCGCCCACAAGGCCACCTTCCGCTGCTACAACCGCAACCAGTCGGCCATGGACATGGTGGAGCGCCGCCTGCGATTTGGCCTTACGACGGTGCACATCCCGCAAGTCGAACTTTCCCTGGGTCTTTTGCAAGATTTCAACTCTAGGAAGTCGGACTACAGCAACTCCACAGAGTTCCACCCCACCTCGGGAGTCTTCTTCAAAACCCATGTCGACACCAAGGATGCCGATGCCTTTGCCACCGACGGCTATGTGCTTGACATCGACGCCAGCCTACGCAATGAAAGCAAGGAACTCATCAAAGGCAATATCAAACCCATCACCGACGTAGGATTCTCCATTGAAGGATACATCTCGTCGGGTAGCCGTCTCACTTTCATCCCCGGCCTGCACTTCCGTATGATGTGGGGGCACGACGGCGACGAGTTGTGGTACAACAACCTTGCGGGAGGTACCATGCGCGGGCGCTATTTGGAGCACCAGCTGCCCTTCGTGGGGATGACCAACACCATCGAGCTCGGTCCCGCGGCCATTGTCTATGCCCTCGAGGCACGCTACCGTATCTTTACAAAGACTTACCTCAGCCTGCACGCCACGATGCTTTCCCACAGCAGTCGCAGGGAGATGGATCGTATCACCACCGACGGCTATGTTGCCACCAACTATCTGGGTCTCGCCGCCAGCCTCGGCTATCGCTCGTTCCTAGGTCCCATCACATTGATGCTCGGCACCAACTCCTACGACCGCTCAGCACACGGATACCTTAATATCGGGTTCGTCTTTTAACAAAACAGGAAGCCATGAAGATACGCCATATCATACTCTTAATCACCACCTTGGTCAGTGGATTGCAGGTCGAGGGGCAGAGTTTGTGGAAGAAGTTCTACGACGGATGGCTCATCAAACCACGCAACGTCGACTCGACCTATATCTACCAGCAGAGCATGGGCTTCACACCGAGTCTTACTTCTAACTTCAGCCGCCAGAGTGTGAAGATGACCACCACTTTGGAAATAGAAGACTTCCCGGTGCTGGATGCCTCCTTTAATCCCGTTTTGGACGAGAATGGGAATGCGACGTATGCCGATATCCTTATTGCCTCTATCGACAGACTGGAAGAGAGCCCATCCAGACGGGCAGGTGTAATTCTGGGCCTCGGCCGGCTGGGGGCCGGATGGAGTTTTGAGATCTCGCCCGACTCGAGCCAAAAAAGTTCCTCCTTCCTCTTCTCCTTCCGGGGAAATAAATTCGGCCTGAACATCAATTATCTGAGTTTCAGACAAAAACTGATAGAGGGATTTTACAGCGACCCCTCTTCTCCCCTCTTCGACAATCACTACGAGAGCACAACAGGCAATCGGGTACGGCGGCTGACGATGGACGGATACTTCATCATCAACACGCGACGTTTTGCCTACCCTCCCGGCATCGCAGGCAATATGGTACAGCTCAAGTCGGCTGGCTCGTGGATGCTGGCAGCACGCTATTTACAGAGCACAATAGACATGAATCCCGACTACGCTATAGCTGGGTTCGGCATGCTACAGGTCTCGCTTGGATGTGGCTACTCCTACACATGGGTTCCCTGGAGCCGCCATCCGCATCCCAACGGTAAAGGCATGTGCACCTTCTTCATCAACGGCACCCTCATTCCCATGCTCACGGTGGTCAACTTCCTATCTGTCAAACCCTACAACGACCTAGACGGCCTGATAAACACTGACGAGAAAAACTCTCTCTGCTGGCCAACACCCAATATCCTGGCCAACGCCACGGTGGGTTTTTCATGGAGCAAGTTCTATCTGGGTGCCCAATTCAACTATAATGTGTTCCACTTCAACACCCGCAATGCCATCTCCAGCACCGGCACTCTCCAGGAATCGGGTATCGAAACCATGGGCGTGCTCTACGAGTGGAACCTCGGTCTTAAACTTCAAGCCTGTTTTTAAACTAGTTACAACATCATGGGAGTTATCGCACGACAAAGCATCAAGGGAGCCATCGCCAACTATCTTGGCGTGGCGATAGGGTTCTTTGTGTCATTCTTCGTACTGACCAAATACCTGACGCAAGAGGAGATTGGCTTAACCCGCGTGATGGTTGACGCCGCCATGCTCTTTTCGTCGCTGGCCGCTCTGGGCACCGGCTCGTCAATTGTCAAGTTTTTCCCGTGGTTCAAAGACGACCATGATAATCATGGCATCTTCGGATTAAGCCTGCTCTTGCCGCTGGCGGGATTCACGCTGTTTGCATTGGCGTTCCTGATTTTCAGGGAGCCCCTGCTGGCGGTCTATTCAAAGAACGCCCCCCTGCTGGCCGACTACTTCTACCTGCTGCCGATGCTGACCTTCTTCGCACTCTATATGGGTGTGTTCGAGACCAATGCGTCGGTGCTGATGCGCATCACGGTACCCAAATTGGTGCGCGAGGTGGGCATCCGCCTCTTCAATCTGGTGGCCTACCTGCTCTACGGCTTCGACCTCATCTCCATCGACACCTTTGTCTGGATGTTCTGCGGTAGTTACGGCCTTGCTATGTTGCTCAACCTTTTCTATCTCTTTAGCCTAGGGCATATCTCATTCCGCATCGACCGCCATTTCCTCACGCGCGACCGCCTGAAAGAGATTGGTCGCTATACGCTATATATGACCGCCGTAGCGCTGGCGGGCAATATACCGCTCTTCAACTCGCTCTTCCTAGGAGCTAAAGTGGGACTTGCTTTGACGGGAGTCTATACCATAGCTTCCTACATCGCCAACGTGGTTGAGGTGCCCTACCGCTCGCTGGGTGCCATCTCGCGGCCGGTCATCGCCACCGCCGTCAAAGAGAACAACTGGGGTGAGGTCAACCGCCTCGCACGTCAGGTGAGCCTGCATCAGTTCCTCGTCAGCATGCTGATTTTCTATGTGATATGGATTAATGTCGACCCTCTCTTCGCCGTTATCCCCAACGGTAAAGACTATGTCGGCGGCGTGGGCGTGGTGTTCATCTTGGGCATGGCCAAGATTATCAATTCCTCTCTCTCGGTAGGTTCCGACATACTGAATTTCTCACGATACTACTCTCGTGGACTGCCACTTATCGCTGTGCTTACCCTCACGGCCATCATCTTCAACAACCTCTTTATCGAAACCATGGGCATCAACGGCGCCGCCTACGCCACTCTCTGTTCCTATCTGCTCTATTTCACACTGTTGCATAGCTATCTGTGGTGGCGGCTCAAAGTCAACATCTTCTCCATGGGGCAGTTGAAGACCGTGGTGATTATCACCATCCTGCTGGGACTCGACTGGGCTTGGAGCCAGTGGCTTACGCCTGCCATGAACCTGAATATCATTGTCGGTGCTATCCTCAAGACAGCCGTCCTTGGCAGCATCGCTGCCGCCGCCGTCATCCTATGGAACGTCTCCCCCACCGTCAATCAAATCCTCCTCAAATTCAAAAAAAAATTGTAATTTTGCATCCGCTATGTTAGATAAATTAGAAGCCATATACGCTCGTTACCAAGAGATTGAGCAACAGATGAACGACCCGCAGGTCACTGCGGACATGAAACGCTATGTAAAACTGTCGAAGGACTACAAGGACCTGCAACCCGTGGTGAAAGCCTACCACGAATATAAAGCCTTGCTCGACACCATCGCCGAGTGCAAGGAACTGCTCGAGAGCGAGAAAGACCCCGAACTGCGCGAGATGGCCAAGGAGGAGCTCACCGCCGCTCAGGAGCGTCGCGAGCCCATGGAGGAGAACATCCGCCTGCTGCTCATCCCCGCTGATCCCACCGACTCGAAAAATGCTGTGGTGGAGATTCGCGGCGGCACGGGCGGTGACGAGGCCTGCATCTTCGCCGGCGACCTCTTCCGCATGTACACCCGCTTCTGCGAGAAGAAGCACTGGAAGATAGAGATCAATGACTTCAACGAAGGCACCTCGGGCGGCTACAAGGACATCTCCTTCTCCGTCACCGGCGACGGCGCCTACGGTCTGCTGAAGTACGAAAGCGGCGTGCACCGCGTACAGCGCGTCCCCGCCACCGAGACCCAGGGCCGCATCCACACCTCCGCCGCCGGCGTGGTGGTGCTCCCCGAGGCCGAGGAGTTCGACGTGGAACTGAACATGAGCGACGTGCGCATCGACACCTTCTGCGCCTCCGGCCCCGGCGGCCAGTGCGTCAACACCACCTACAGCGCTGTGCGTCTGACACATATCCCCACCGGCATCGTGGTCTCCATGCAGGACCAGAAGTCCCAGATCAAGAACAAGGAGAAAGCCATCAGCATCCTGCGTACCCGCCTCTACGAGCGCGAGTACAACAAATATATGGAGGAGCTCTCCTCCAAGCGCAAGACCATGGTAGCCACGGGCGACCGTAGCGAGAAGGTGCGCACCTATAACTATCCGCAGAGCCGTGTTACCGACCACCGCATTGGCTGGAGCATGCACAATCTCCCCGCCTTCATGGACGGCGACATCGAGGATTGCATCGAAGCCCTCCAGCTCGCCGAAAATGCTGAAAAACTGAAGGCGTCGGTGGGTTGAGAAGTAAGCCACCAACGCTGGCCTTTCAAGGCGTCGGTGGGTTGAAAAAATAGTCAAATAGTCAAAAAAATAAGAACGTGCTGCCCTCCGACGGCAGCTTCGTTGGCGCACGCATCAACTACAGCAACAACAGCGACGCCGACGGCGAACTTTATGTCGTGCTGCCCGACGCGGCACAGGTCCTCCCCCTCACCGTGGCGCCAGTCCCCGAGGGCTACAGCCTCGAAGAAATCTATTCCAATGACGGGCATCAGAACCCCTTCATGGTCACCGTCGACGGGCAGCTTTTCCTTGGCCGCACCCTCAACGGCAACTCGGGCAACCCCGGCATGCTGCAGTTCCTCCGCGTCGAGGTCAACGGCGGCACCGCCCAGGCCACCCAGGTGGCAGCCTCATGGATTGATGACGAAGAGGTCGAGTCCCACGAATGGACGGGCTGGAACCCCGACCAGGAGCACCCCCTCCGCGACCGCGTCTACCACACCCCCACCATGCAGTGGCTCGCCAGGCGCACCAGTGAAGCATACAACACCCGGTTCTTCATGTACACCTTCAACCCCGCGCAGGGCACCGTGACCTACCGCATGCTCCCCGACCAATACCCCAACGACATCAACTGGTACTATAACAACGTGGGCTACAGCCTGGACCAGATGACCGGAGTCCTCCCCACCCACTACTGGCGCTGCGACCTCAGTGCCGAGGCCGCCGAGCAGGTGCCCCTCGTCTGGAACACCGCCGAACTACAACCCTGGCAGTCGCAGATGGTCATGAGCACTCTTGAATTTCATACCGACGCCTTCAGCCAGACCATCACCGGCTTCTGCCGCCTCCTCGACGGCCGTAGCCTCGGCTTCTACGGCGAACTCGAAGGCGCCAACCGCGGCCACATGCACGTCCTCCTCGACGGCCAGCAGACCGCCGGACAGGTCATATCCACCATGGTCCGCCTCAACTAGCAAGCACGTAATTTAACATTTGTTAAGTTAATTTTTCGATATCAATAATCCCTATGGGCACCTATTTTCGTGACAGGTGCCCGTTTTTGTATATAATACACTGTACCTGATAGCGATGAACCACCTACCATCTCCTTACCAACTCCTAACCAACTCCTACCACGGTAGGTGTTGATAGGGTTGTGGTAGGGTTTTTATACTTAAGATTTGTTAACATTTCAGGTAAAGACAACGTCAGTTAATAAACAATCGGCTTGTGATAACTTTTCGGGGGTGACGGTATCCGTGTGGTGGAATTGCCGTATTTTTGCATTTTGAATTATTGTGTAAAAAACATATCGTTATGAAGTACAAATATATCGCCCTGCTGCTGTCGCTGGTGCTGACCACCACACTGATGGCACAGAAACCCAAGAACGTACAGTTCACCGCCGAGGGACTGCCCGACGAGTTGCTTGAGTACATGAACAACTCGACGAATGACAAAGACCGCCAGAAGGAGAACACCAAGATTCTCAAGGACTTCAAGACAGCCTACAACAATTTCGACAGTCGGTTGCAGGAGCGCCTCGTCGGCATCTACAGCTACACGGTGAAAGCCAAGATGAAGGGCAATCCCGAGATGAGCGGGTTGACACAGATGCTCACCACCATCGCCACCACCCCCTCGGGTGGCGACGGCGTGGCCGATGCCTACAGCAACGCCCCCAACCTCGAGGGATTCGTGGCTTCGCTGGAGGCCTTTGCCAAGCGAGGCGCGAAAGCGAAGGCTGTGACAGAGTATGTCAGCTTCTGCGAAGGGCTCTTCTCCGACCGTGTGCTCTACCGTTCAGGCAGTTGCGAATGGAAGTTCGCGCCACGCACCCCCTTCCGTCTGGGCGTGAAGGAAGGCGTGCCGCTGGTGTGGTTCGACACCCCTGCCGACCTGCATTATTCCTCGGCCAAGGATGAAGGTGTCATCAAGGGCACCACGGGCGTCTACAACTATAAGGAGAACGAATGGCGCGGTGAAGGAGGCCGAGTGGAATGGACCCGCACAGGCCTGGCGGCTGATGTCTGCTATGCCGACCTGAATCGCTACAAAGCTGAGACTAAATTTCCCAAATTCAAGGCCGACTCGGTGGAGTTCGTCCACGCCACCTACTTCACCACCCCCATCCGTGGCCGCATCGAGGAGCAACTCGACAACCCTAAAGAACCCGAGAAATACAGCTACCCCCGCTTCCGCTCCCACCAGCGCGACTTCGTCATCAAAGACATCATGCCGGGAGTGGACTACAGCGGCAGCTTCATGATGAACGGTTCGAAATTCATCACCGCCTCGAGCAAGCACCCTGCCAAGTTGGTTTTCAACCACAACGGCAAACCGAGACTGACGGTATCGTCGATGAAGTTCACCATCACCCCCGACCGCATGAAATCCGAGAATGCGAGCGTAGCGCTCTATGTAGGCGAGGAAGACTCCATCACCAATACAGGCATCCTCGTCCGCTATGTGCCCGCCGACAAACAGGTGGTGCTCGTCAACGACTCCAAGCGCAACTTCTACAGCCCCTATATCGACACCTACCACAACCTCGACATCTACAGCGAGTCCATCGTCTGGCGTCTGGAAAACGACGATCTGCTCTTCTCCAACCTCGCCTCGGGCGGTGCCCTGAGCAGCACCAGCTTCGAATCGAGCAACTACTATACCTTCAAAAAATATCACGAAATCAAGGGCATCGACGAGCAAAGCCCCGTGGAACGCGTCTACGACTACTCCCGTATCCAGAGTTCGGAATTCTCACTCCAGGATTTCTCCAACTACATCGGTTTGGACATCAGCCAGACGATGCTGATGATACACACGCTGTCGAAACACGGACTGGTGTCATACAACGAAATCACCGGCACGGTGAAAGTGAAGGACAAGCTGGTGGACTATCAGAATGCCTTCTCCCGTCGCAAGGGATTCGACTACGATGCCCTGGCGCTGGAGTCGCAGACCTCCGGTACCAATGCGCGACTGAGCTTCGACGACTCCAAGCTACTCATCCGCGGCATTGAAAAGTTCGTGGTTTCCGATAGCCAGGCTGTCGTCGTCCATCCCGACTCTGCCACCGGCTACCAGGTCACCGTGGGTCGTGACCGCGCCCTCCATTTCAGCGGCCGCATCGACGTGGGCAAATTCATGTTCACCGTCAAGGACTGCGACTTCAACTACGAGACCTTCAGTTTCAACATGCCCAAGATTGTGCGCATGGAGTTCTATGTGCCCGACTTTGTCACCCCCGACAAATACGAGCAACTGGTGCGCACGCCCCTGAGCAACCTCGTGGGCACCCTTGAGGTCGACAAGCCTGACAACCACTGCGGTCTAGTGAAGAACAAGGAATACCCCATCTTCAAAAGTCTCGAGAACAGCAGCGTCTTCTATGACGCCAAAGACATCCAGGATGGCCAGTATGTGCGCGACCGCTTCTACTACACCCTCCTGCCCTTCACCCTCAACAGCATCGTGGACATCACCGCCGACAGCCTGAAATTCACGGGCGTCCTCACCTCGGGCGGCATCTTCCCTGACATCGAGGAACCCCTGCGTGTGCAAAAAGACTACTATCTGGGATTCAACATACAGACTCCCGCCGGCGGCTATCCTGCCTATGGCGGCAAAGGCACCTACACCAAGAAGCTCAAGCTCGACCACTCGGGCCTCCGCGGCAGCGGTACACTCGACTACCTGACCTCCACCTCGCGCTCCAAAGACTACCTCTTCCTCCTCGACTCCATGGTAGCCGTCACCGACACCTTTAACGTGCGTGAGGAGCAAGGCTTCCCGCAGATTGCCAACGGCAAGACCAACCTCCACTGGCTGCCCTACCAAGACTCCATGGCCGTGGCCTCCCTTGAGAATGGCCGTCCATTTAAGATGTATCGCGGCGATGCCCGCCTGCGCGGACGCGTGGACTTGATGCCTAAAGGCGCTGCCGCCGCCGGCACAGCCGACGTGCGCGAGGCCTCCTTCACCTCTCAGCATTTCGCCTTGGCAGCACGCCAGATGGACGCCGAGGTCAGCGACTTCACCCTCCGAAGCAAACGCTTCAACACCGTGGCCTTCAGCGCCCGGAACGTCACATCGAGTGTCAACTACGACACCCGCCATGCCGACCTGCAGGCCAAGCAGGGACCCGTGCAGAGCGAGCTGCCACTGGCACGCTATGAGGCCTGGGCCGACCGCTTTGCCTGGGAGATGGACCGCAAAGAGCTCTCCCTTGCCAACTCCACCCGCGGCACCTCCGAGGGGCTCGACGCCATGGACATCCATCAACGGCTTGGCAAACGCGGCGACATGCCCGGTGTGCGCTTCACCAGCACCGACCCGGCACGTCACCAACTCTCCTACAACTCGTTGCTGAGTTTCTATCAATATGATGCCGGCGAACTTACCAGCAAGGGAGTCTTCCTCATCAACGTGGCCGACGCCGCCATCGCCCCGGCCAGCGACACCCTGCACGTCAACAAAGGTGGCGAAATGCGCGTCCTTAACAAGGCCCAGGTGGTCTTCAACCGCGACAGCGCCTACCACTGGCTCACCGATGCCGACCTCATCGTCACTGCCGGCGACAGTTACAGTGGCAAAGGCCACTATGAGTTCCATAATGACCAGCAGAAGGTACAGAAACTCTTCTTCGATGAGATAGCCGTGCAGAACGGCATCACTGTAGCCCGCGGCAAGATTGCCGACGAAGCCTCCTTCACCCTCAGCTCCGCCTTTGGCTTCGCTGGCAAGGTGCGCCTCGAGGGCGACCACCGCTGGCCCTTCTTCGAGGGCGGCGTACGCCTCATCCAACCCTGCATTCCCGAGGCTCAACTCGGCCTCCTGGCCTATGCCGACTACACCGATCCCGACCATGTACATATCACCGTCCCTGAGCAGCCCACCGACTGGAAAGGCCACCGCATCACCGCTTCCATCCTCATGGACAAAAACACCCTGCGACCCCATGCCGCGTTCCTCACCAACGAGAAGGTGGCTGACAACGAACTCCTCTCGGCCCACGGCATCCTCACCTACCTCGGCGACCGCAAGCAATACATAATAGGCTCGGAAGAGAAAGTCAACGACCCCGACGGTTTCGTCTCGCCCTATCTCGCCCTCTCTACCACCGATTGTATCGTCGAGGGAGAAGGTCCCGTCAACTTCGCACGCAAGCGCACCCAAGCCACCTTCTACTCCTATGGCTCGGCCTCCGTGGGCATCAGCAACGACAACGAGGACCAGCTCACCACCGTCTTCGGATTCACCTTCCCCTTAGCCACCGACATCGTCAACGCCCTAGCCGACAACTTCAAGAACGAGTTGCGCCTCACCCCCATCGGCATCACCACAAACGCAGAAATGCGTCACGCTCTCATGTACCACCTCGGTTCCGACCAAGGCGGTGCCGTCTATGCCGCCTATAGTGCCACCGGCGAATTCGAAAAAATACCTACCGTCATGCGCTCCACCCTACTCTTCGACAATATCCGCTGGCAGTATGCCCCCACCCTCGGACTCTACTGCGAGGGCAAGGTCGGCCTCGTGGGCGTCGGGGACAAACCCCTCGGTGTCACCGTCACCGTCAGAGGACAGATTTACATGGAGAAAGGCCACCAGAAGATGAAGTTCTATGTCGAAGCAGCCAAGGACCACTGGTACTTCTTCTACTACGACAGCCAGACACAGGACCTCACCCTCTACAGTTCCGTCGGTACTTGGGACGACCAGATCAAATCCCTCTCCATCGACCAGCGCAAAGTGGAAAAAGACGGCCTCGGCACTTTCTACTATCATGTGGGCAACGTGCAGAACTACGTTCCCAACTGGCTTCAGATGTTCAGCCGCGCGGCCCACCCCGATGACCTTGACGACTAAAACTCTCTCTTTCCATCATACCCCCAAACCCCGCAGAACAGCTCCCCCAGGATGCATTTTGCGGGGTTAATTCTTGCCATCAAAGAAAAATTATCACACTTACAACCAGTAAATTAAAAGAAAAAAACAAAAATTATTTTGCCATATCGGAAAAAGTTCATACTTTTGCACCCGCTTTCAAGAGAGAAAGTTTACTTCAATAAGAGGTAATCGCCCAGGTGGTGGAATTGGTAGACACGCTACTTTGAGGGGGTAGTCGCCATAGGCGGTGCAAGTTCAAGTCTTGTCCTGGGCACAAATTTAAAAGATTCATTCCAAAGAGATGGAATGCTACCAGCCCGGGTGGCGGAATTGGTAGACGCGCACGTTTCAGGTGCGTGTTCCGAAAGGAGTGCAGGTTCAAGTCCTGTTCCGGGCACCAAAGAGATTTTGCAAGTAACTCAATATGAGTGAAAATGCAAAATCCTTTTTCTTTTATATCCCAGTTTTGGCCAGATGAAGACCTTTCTCGACCGACTCAATCCGCTCTACGGCCACCTGCACAGCAAAGAGGTGATTTATATGGTCACCGCCATGGATGAAAGTCGGGCCCAATTGGACCATGCCATCGACGCCTTGCAGGGTTTCGTAGACTGTTTCGACGACATGCACGTCCGCGCCCGCATCTACGGCGACGGTGCCGAGAAGAAAGGCGAGATACAGAACACCCCGGCCTTCATGGCGGCCTATAAAGCCGGTAAAGAATTGTGAGGAAACTCGGCTCAACCCTAGCATCCGCCACGACTTGAAGGAGACAGGCAAAGTGCTTGACGCCATAGGCAGCAAAAGGGAAGGAGAGGCACTCGAGGCTGATGCCGGGTATACAGGGACAGAGGCGGAAATCAAGGCGAGAGGGATGGAGCCAGTCATCTGCGAGAAAGGCACCAAAGGCCACCCGCTGACAGACGAGCAGAAAGAGAGCAATCGCCAGAAGTCAAAGACACGCTGCCGTGTTGAGCACGTCTTCGGCTTTATGGAGCAGACAATGGGCGGCCTTGTGTTCAGAGGAGTGGGAATAATAAGGGCAAAAGCCAATATCGCGCTGACCAACCTGGTCTACAATATGTGCCGTCTGGTGCAAATCAGGAAATATCACGCAGAATGGATGGTTTGCTAAAACAAAGATAACCAACGAAATACCCCCCCCAACACACGAAATTAAAATTAAAAATGACATAGATTTGATTGCCTTATCGGAATAAAGTTGTAACTTTGCACCGTCAAAGTGACAAAGCATGCGTGTGGGTTTGCGGGTTCTGCCTGCTACGAATGCTGAGAAAAGTGAATTAATAGAACCCACTTAAATTGTTTCACACTATGAATGACAACACTATCATCACCATCAACCGCGAATGCGGCACGGGCGGCGGCGAAATCGCCCGTTTATTAGGAGAAAAACTTGGAATTAAAGTCTATGGTCGCACCATGCTTGAGGCCGTGGCGCAGCAGTTTGGCATCACCCTCGAGGAATTGGACCGCGTCAAGGCCCAAAAAGTCAACTGGTGGAGCGATTTCTGCCGTTTCTACCAGCAGTTTGGCGCAGTCAGCCATCAAACCGGCGCCATTGCCGACCCCACGCCCACAAGCGTCTATTACGCCGAAAAGCGACTGCTGCAAGACTTGGCCGAAAAGGGAAGCTGCATCATCGTGGGCCGTGCGGGATTCCACATTTTCCGCAACTACCCCAACGCCATACACCTGCTCCTCATCGCCGACCACGACGCACGCATCGCACGCATCGCACGAAAGCAGAACCTCACTATAGAGGAGGCCGCCAAGGTCGTTGACAAAGTCGACACTGCCCGCGACAACTTCGTGACCAACGTTGCCGAGACCTCGCGCCACGATGCCCGCAACTACCACGCCTGCCTCAACATCACAGGCCTCCAGCCCGAAGTCGTGGCTAACTTCCTCGCCGAGCAAATCCACCACAAGATGGCAACCCTCTGACCACTATGATTACCTTAATCATTAGCCTTGCCGTCCTGATTCTGGGCTACTTGTTCTACGGGCGTTTCGTGGAGCGGGTATTTGGCCCCGACGACCGCGTGACGCCAGCCATTGCCAAGCGCGACAACGTTGACTTCATGGTACCCGCAGCATTACTGTCGACTGAACTTCGGCACCAACGGCAACACACAGCACGCCCTCGAGCAGATGAGTGACGATAACTGGTTTCAGGCAGCTACGCACTCCGGCAGCGTGGAGACCGGGAAATGGTACGACGTGAAACTAACCGTTGCCGGCGACAGCGTTAAGGCCTGGCTCGACGACGAACTTGTGTTCGATGAAGTGCTTAAACAAATCAATAACTAAAACACAAGAATAACAATGGTATTATTGAACATTATCGGAAGCATAGCCGAGAGTTTTACGAACAACCTCATTACCGAGGACCGCTACAGGATGATTCTCGACGGCCTGCAGGTGACGCTGCTCATCACCGTCTGCGCCGCCTTGCTGGGGACGCTGCTGGGCGGCCTGGTGTGCTGGATGCGCATGAGCCGCCGAAAGTGGGTAAGCACCACCGCCAAGGTGTATATCGACATCATGCGCGGCACGCCCGTGCTAGTGCTGCTCATGCTGATGTACTATGTGGTAATGGCACCGGTGAACGCCACAGGCATCGTGGTGGCCATCGTCACCTTCGCCTTGAACACGGCGGCCTATGTCAGCGAGATGCTGCGCACCGCCATCGAGGGCATCGACCGCGGACAGACCGAAGCTGGCCTGGCTTTGGGTTACACACCTCGTCAGACATTCTTGAGGATTGTGCTTCCGCAGGTTGTCAAGGCCGTTATGCCCGTCTATCAAGGCGAAGTCATCAGTTTGTTGAAAGGCACCAGTATCGTGGGCTACATCGCCGTGGCCGACATGACGCGCGCCTCCGACCTCATCCGCTCGCGCACCTTCGATGCCTTCTTCCCCCTCATCGTGACGGCCATCATCTATTTCATCATGGCGTGGCTCATCGGGCTGCTGCTGCGGTCGTTGGTCGAGCGGCGGCGCACGAAGGCCGTGGTGGCGGCGGTGGCGCTGGCCGTGGCCGGGACGGTGTGCTGGCTGCCGGCGATGCTGAGCAACGAAAACGATAACGAAAACGAAAAGGATGTCCCGGTTGTCTTCAAGGCCCTCAGCGGCAAGCGTGTGGGCGTGGTCATCGGCAGCATACAGGACATCGCCATCAGCGAGATGGCGCCCGACGCCGACATCATGCGGCTGTCCAACACCACTGACGAACTGGCGGCCCTGGAGAGCGGCAAGGTCGATGTGGCGGGTGCCGAGAACCTGACGGTGTTTTTCAACCGAGAGATTGAGTCGAAGGTGGACGCCGTGGAGTCTGGACTGCCACCGATGCCCATCGGGGCCTGCTTTCAGTTGAACAATAGAGAACTGAAGCAGGAGTTCGACAGTTTCCTGGCCGAGATACGCGCCGACGGCACCTACCAGCAGATTTATGAACGCTGGCGCACGGCCGACGACCCCTCGGCGGTGCCTGTACCCCGGCAACACGGCAAGGGACGCAAGTTGCGGGTGACTATCTACCCCGCCATGCCGCCCTTCAGCTTCATCAGTTCGGGCAAGCCCTCCGGAATGGAAATCGACTTCCTCACCGAGTGGGCCAACCGGCGCGACCTGCAGCTGGAGTTCCTCATCATGGACTTTGCCTCGCAAATCCCCGCCGTGCAGACCGGCAAGGCCGACATGGCCATGGGCTCCATCAGCATCACCGAGGAACGGCAGAAGCAGGTACTCTTCTCCGAGGGCTACCTGGAGTCGCACATCATGCTTCTCACCCGCAAGGGCGAGGCCGCGAAAGTCTTCGGGCAGGAGGTGCTGGAACAGATGGGAAACTAAGCCCCAAAAAGTTAGTATACTAAGTTGGGTAAAGATAGTATACTAAGTTGGGTAAAGATAGTATACTAAGAATACCCAAGATAGTATACTTGGAATTACAGACCAAGAAAACACAGACACAAACATGATACAGATAAAGCACCTCAGCAAGCAATTCACGGGGCCCGACGGCAAGGTCCTAAGGGTCCTCAAGGACATCAACGCCGACATCCACCGCGGCGAGGTCATCTCCATCATCGGCCCTTCGGGCACTGGCAAGAGCACCTTCCTCCGCGCCCTCAACCTGCTCGACCCGCCCACCGGCGGCGAGATCATCTTCGACGGCGAAAACATCCTCGCCCGCGGCTACCCCGTCCACAAGATGCGGCAGAAGATGGGCATGGTCTTCCAGAGCTTCAACCTCTTCCCGCACAAGACCGTGCTCGAAAACGTGATGATGGCCCCCTGTCAGTTGCTCCACGCAGATCCCGAGAAGGCCCGCGAGGAGGGATTGGCGCTGCTGCGCAAAGTGGGGCTGGCCGAGAAAGCCGACGTCTATCCCGCGAGCCTCTCCGGCGGCCAGAAACAGCGTGTAGCCATTGCCCGTGCCCTTGCCATGAAACCCGAGGTCATCCTCTTCGACGAGCCCACGTCGGCCCTCGATCCCACGATGGTCGGCGAGGTGCTCAGCGTCATCCGCCAGCTGGCCAGCGAAGGCCTCACCATGCTCATCGTCACGCACGAGATGAAGTTCGCCCACGACGTGAGCACACGCATCTTCTTCATGTACGACGGATACATCCACGAGGACGGCACCCCGCAACAAATCTTCGAGGCGCCCGTCCACAGCGCCACCAAAGCTTTCGTGCAGCGCATCCGCAAGAAAGTGTTCGAGATCGGCGGCCCCGACTTCGACTTCCTCGGAATGCACTCCGCCATCAACGCCTTCTGCTACAAATACAGCATCAGCGAGAAGCAGGAAACGGCGCAACTGCTGGTGGACAAGATGCTCGACGACGTGATGGCCGCCCACCGCCCCATCACCGTCCGCATCACTCACAGCGAACAATCGGGCGTCACCGCCTTGGATTTCATGGTGGAGAAGATGACCGCCACGCCCCTGACCGACGAACAACGGAACGAGTTAGCTAAACTGTGCCAGCAGGTAGTGGAAGAACCCACCAAGCGCGGCTTCCGCGTGAAACTTGTCATATAACTACCAATTTTTCATTCCCTTTGCCGCCGAAACAACAATCTAACTTATAATGGGACAAAAAGAAGACAACCTTTTCAATACTTGCTTCATCTTTTTTTTCGTCGCTGGGTGCAAAATGGAGGTCGATTTGGATATAATCTATATAGAAACGCGAAAGAAATGATCAATGACACAAACAAAATAACAAACAAAATGGTTGAACTAAAAACCTTAAAATATGCCCCGTGGTGCATTGTTTTCTTCTGGTGGTACTCCTATCCATCTTGACAATGAATTGCTGCTACGGAGTGTTTCCTTTCTTAACGTTAACGCCACATCACTTCCCGATGGCGAGGGAAACGCCACACATTGAATGGCTTATTCTGATGAGGAAATGGTTGATTGGGACTACCGAATATTCATTGAAACCTTGGCCACCTTTTGGCCACCTTTTTGAATATTCATTCAGTATTGGTGCTCGACTCCGATACGTCAAAAATAACAATACCTTCAATAATAAATAGTTACTAACAAGTTGAGGTGTCTGGGGCGTTCCTGTTCCGGGCACCAAAAAGACCTTGAAGGTCTTTTTTTATATATACTAGAAAAGGGATTGTTCCATGGAGGACAATCCCTTTTCTTTAATAATTGTATATTCAATAATTGAATTTGATATCCTTGACGTTGAGCTGGATTTCGGTGCGTCCGCGCCAGTAGTTCTCTTCGAGCTGGTAGCAGAGGTCAAAGCGTTCACTACGCATGCGTCCCAAGCATTCGCCCATCTGGAAGGCGATGGCTGGATAGGGCATGGAGCGTTCAGCGATTGAGATGGCATTGAACTTAAGATGATTGACACCTACAATGCGGGCGTTGCCGGTATCCACGACCTCGCGGGTAACGAAGACAGGGACATTGTTGTCGGGACCGAAGGGAGCAAACTGCTTGAGGATGCGGAGGAACTTGGGGGTGATTTGGGAGAAACCTATCTCGGCGTCGACCTCCATCTCAGGCACAGCCATTTCGGCACCCATGCCCTCACGGACAAGTTGTTCGAAGCGCTCGACGAAGGCTTCCATATTCTCCTCCCTCAGCGAGACGCCGGCAGCACACTTGTGACCGCCAAAATGTTCGAGTAGGTCGGCACATTTCTCGAGGGCCTCATGAACATCAAACTCCTTGACGGAGCGCGCACTACCTGTGATGAGGTCGTCACTGCCACGGGTAAAGACGATGGTGGGCTTGTAGTAGGCCTCCACGATACGGCTGGCCACGATGCCCACGACGCCGCGATGCCACCCCTCATCGAAGAGTACCAGTGACTTGCGATCTTTGTAGTAGGGGTCGCATTCGATGCGACGCTTGGCCTCCTCGGTGGCAGCGGTGTCAAGATCCTTGCGTTCGGAGTTATAGGTGTTGATATCCTCAGCCAGCCGGCGCGCGATAGCGGGATCTTCGGTGAGCATGAGACGCACGGAGTCGAAAGCCGAGCGGATACGGCCAGCGGCGTTGATGCGCGGTCCCACGAGGAAAACGAGGTCGGTGATAGTGAGCTCCTTCTCGAAGTAGCCAGTCTTGTTTTTGTCGGTTTGCTCTGAGGTGTCCGACTGATCAGGCTGGTCGGCTTTACGGCGATCGACATGTCCATATTTGAGGATAGCTTCGATGCCTGGGCGAGGTTTGGTGTTGAGTACGCGGAGGCCGAAGAAGGCCAGCACGCGATTCTCGCCCATAATGGGAACAATATCGCTGGCGATAGAAACAGCCACCAAGTCAAGGTATTTCAACAAGTGGAGTTTGAGCTCCTCCTGACGCTGGCGGCGCGAGCTGTCAAGCTGCTCGGGGAGGTCACACAAACGCACACCGAGGCGCTGCTCGAGGTGAGCCTCGACAATCTTGAATCCTATGCCACAGCCACTGAGTTCCTTATAGGGATAGGGGCAGTCAACCTGCTTGGGGTCGAGGACAGCCACAGCCCGCGGCACCTCGTCGCCAGGAAGGTGGTGGTCGCCGATGATGAAGTCGATGCCGTATTGCTTGGCATAGTCGACCATCTCCATGGCTTTGATGCCACAGTCGAGGGCAATGACGAGCTTGACACCTGTCTCGCGTGCATAGTCGACGCCCTGCTGTGAGATACCGTAGCCTTCACGTTCACGGTCAGGAATGTAAAAATCGATATTTCGGTCCAATTCCTTAAGATAGGAATAGACCAAAGCAACAGCCGACGTGCCATCGACGTCGTAGTCGCCATAGACCATGATACGATCCTGTCGTTTAATCGCTTCGTTAATGCGGTTGATGGCTTCGCGCATACCTTTCATCAAGAACGGGTCGTGGATTTGATCCAGTCCCGGACGGAAAAAGCGCCGTGCCTCTTCGAATGTGGTTACACCCCGCTCTACCAGCAGAGTGGCAATGATTTTGTCAACGCCCAACGATGCCGCAAGTTTCTCAACAGTCTCTAAATCATAATCTTCTCTAATTATCCAACGTTTTTCTTTCATATTTTTCTGGGTGTAAAATTACGACTTTTTTTTCATTCACGGAAAAAAAATTATCAATTATAATAAAAAAAAATCTTCCACGTTATTTATTTTAATGAATATCGCAGCTTTGGTATCGGGAGGCGTCGACAGTTCGGTGGTGATCCACCTGCTAAAGGAGCAGGGGGTTACGCCCGACATCTTCTACATCCGTATCGGGATGGAGGACGAGGAGGGTTATATCGACTGTCCGGCCGAGGAGGACATAGAGATTACACAGTGGATTGCCAAGAAATACGGCTGCCGCTTTGAGGAGGTGAACCTCCACAAGGAATATTGGGACAACGTGGTGAGCTACACCATCGAGAGTGTGCGCAAAGGATTGACGCCCAATCCCGACGTGATGTGTAACAAGCTCATCAAGTTCGGTGCCTTCGAGGAGCGTCGCGGCAAGGACTACGACCGCATCGCCACGGGGCATTATGCACGTACCGCCGACATCGACGGCACGATGTTTCTGGCAACAGCGGTAGACCCGATAAAAGACCAGACCGACTTCCTGTCACAATTGGAATACAGACAGATACGTAAGCTCATGTTCCCCATCGGGGGGATGATGAAGAGCGAAGTGCGCGAGATAGCGCACGAGGCCCACCTGCCCAGTGCCGACCGCAAGGACTCGCAGGGCATCTGCTTCTTGGGGAAAATCAACTACAACGATTTTATCAAACGCTATTTAGGGGAAAAAGAGGGGAAAATTGTGGAACTGGAGACCGGGAAGATACTCGGCACCCACAAAGGATACTGGTTCCACACCATAGGGCAGCGCAAAGGTTTGTATCTCAGCGGTGGCCCATGGTTCGTAGTAAGAAAGGATATCGAGGAGAACATCCTCTATGTGTCGCAGGGTTACGACCCCGCAGCGGCCCACGGCAAGGAGATTCCGCTCATGGGCTTCCGCTACCTCAGTGCTCCTCTCTGGGAGGGGAAAGAGATGGTGGACGTGAAATTCAAGATCCGCCACACCCCAGAGTTTCACCAGGGGCACCTCCACCCCACCCCCGACGGGCTGATGCAGATAGACAGTGACGACCCCATCCAGGGTATCGCTGCCGGACAATATGCAACGATTTACGACAATGACGCCCACCTGGTGGTGGCCAGCGGAATGATTGTGTAATTATGCAACTATTTTATTGTAAAGATATAACTCCCAATGCTTTCTGTACCCTCGACATTGAGGAGAGCCGTCATGCTGTGCGGGTACTGCGCCTACGCGAAGGCGACGAGATACATGTCACCGACGGCAGAGGGAACCTCTACACCTGCCGTATTGTTGATGCCAACGACAAAGCCTGCGTGATAAATTGCGGAGACGCGGCAGGCCGCGTCTCTACAGACAGGGTTCGAATACACCTTGCCGTGGCTCCAACGAAAAATCCATCGCGCATGGAGTGGCTGGTAGAGAAGGCCGTGGAGATAGGCGTAGGCGAAATCACCCTCCTCGAATGTGACCATTCCGAGCGTTCGTTCCTCAAGACCGACCGGCTGGAAAAGTTGGCCATCAGCGCCATGAAGCAGAGCCTCCACACCGTGCTGCCCGAGATACACCCCGCCGTGAAACTCTCCGACTGGCTTACCTCTCACCTTTCACCTTTCACCTCTCACCTAAAATTCATTGCCCACTGTGAGGCCGACAAGCCCCGTACGCCTCTTACCACCGCCCTGCAACCCGGTCACGATGTCGTGGTGCTCATAGGTCCTGAGGGTGATTTCTCGGAAGAGGAGATAGCGCTGGCCCTCGACTGCGGCTTTCAGCCAGTGAGCCTGGGTCCCAGCCGTCTCCGCACCGAGACCGCAGCACTCTATGCCGTCACCGCTTTTAACCTAATTAACGACCGATGAAAAAAATACTGCTCATACTGATATTATTCACCTTTCACCTTTCACCTCTCACCTTGCTGGCCCAACCGCAGCTCGCTCTCTTGAAATATGGCGGCGGCGGCGACTGGTACGCCAATCCCACATCGCTCACCAACCTCATAGCCTTCTGCAACCAGGACCAGCAGATGGGCCTCAAGCCGCAGTATGCCACTGTGGACGTGGGCAGTGCTGAAATCTTCAACTATCCCTTCCTCCACATGACAGGCCACGGGAACGTGGTCTTCAGCGACCGCGAGGCACAGAACCTCCGTACCTACCTCATCGGCGGCGGATTCCTGCACATCGACGACAACTACGGCATGAAGGACTTCATCATGCCACAGATGAAGAAGGTATTTCCCGAATTGGAATGGGTAGAGCTCCCCTTCTCCCACCCCATCTACCATCAGAAATATCAGTTCCCCAACGGATTACCAAAAATCCATGAGCACGACAACAAGCCTCCCAAAGGTTACGGACTCATCTGGGAAGGCCGACTCGTCTGCTTTTTCACGTGGGAGTGCGATCTCGGCGACGGATGGGAAGACCCCGATGTGCACAACGACTCGCAGGCCACACGCCAGAAAGCCCTCCGTATGGGATCGAATATTGTGCGATATGTATTTACAAATTAAAAAATATGAAAAACCACAAATCATTCAGATTACTCGGATTATTCGGATTACTAGGCATTGCCTGCCTACTCTCCGCCACTGGCAGAGGTCCTAAGGGCGGCGCCATTGCCTACCCCATTGCGGGAGAATACAATAAACTCATCGTCAATTCTGCCTTCGACGTATCATTCAGCGACAGCGTCAAATCCGCCATGATCACTCTGCCGGAGAATCTCCAAAAACAACTGGTTGTAGATCTCGACAAGGATGTTTTACGTATTGCCCTCCGCGGCAAAGCCAAGTTAAAAAAACGCCCCATCGTGGTGCTACCGCGCAACAAACGCCTCAACAACATCGAACTCACAGGAACTGCTATCCTCACCGCTGGAAAACTGGAGTGCGAGCAGGTGAACATCTACCTTACAGGTGAGGCAAAATTCCGTGGCGACATTGCCGCCAAGGAAGTGCATATCGAACAAGCGGGAGCCTCGGACTACCGCGGCCATCTCTCCGTGGAGAACCTTTTCCTCAACCTCTCCGCCGCCTCAACGATGGAGATACGCGGACGCGTCTTCTTTAAAATGAATATCAAGATGATAGAAGCCTCAAGCCTTGATGCTGAGAAACTCGAAGTGCGTCGCATCGAGGGCTCCCTCGACGGTGCCAGCAACGCCATCGTCTGGTGCACCGAGCGTATGGTGGTGCCGGTCAAAAATGCCAGCAACCTAGTCTACATCGGTCGTCCCGTAGTAGTCAACTGCCCCACATCCGACGTCTCCACCGTCACCCACAAATAAAAAAGTTTAAAAATAGCCTTCCTTGCAGAGAATCGGCAAATAATGAATTACATATATATAGTATGAAAAACATTTTTTGCTATATTCTGTTTGCATTGGCGGGAACCACGGCCGCCATGGGCCAGACCGCGCGGGTGGAAGGCCGGATAGTGGAAAAAATCAGCGGGATGAGTACCTACGCTTCCTCGGCCATGCTGATATGCGACGCCCTCGACTCCGCCCTGACCGTCGAACTCGACACCTCGGGCCATTTCGTCGCCACCCTGCCCACGGGCCGCTGCATGCTCTGTGTCCCCTACTTTCCCTCCGTCCTTCTGGACATCGTCGCCGACACCGTCATCGACCCGATAGAACTGGAGTACGCCTACTACTACTATGATACCGACAGATGGGAGTCGCGCCACCGCAAGGACAGCGTCCTGCGGGCACATGAGGCGATGCTGAAAGCAGACCTCCACTACTACGACACCACCTGGCCCGAATGGGTGGAGCGCGAATACAATTACCACCGCTTAGCCTATCTCTACGACCACGACATGCACTATCCGCTGCCACAATGGCGCACCTTCTCGCGCGACACCGCGCTGCACTACCTCCGCTACTGCCACCGCCAGAACCCTGAGCGATACGACTACCTCTACTACCCCATCCGCCAGCTGGAGCACCTCCTCGGCCTCCCCGCCGACCCAGCCATCCGACCCCCCAAGGCTCCCGACGAGCGCATCTTCGTCCCCATGCCCGAACCCACGGCCGACTGGCTCACCGACACCATAACCTCATACATGAGCCTCTTCGAGAGCGCACGATACCGGTCGGAAATCTACCGCTCGGACTTCGCCCCCCTGGGCGAGAAGAGCCTCGTCTACCCGCGCCGCAAGAAGACCGCCGTGCGCATGCTCGTCTATGGCGGCATGGGCAACACCACCGCCATGCGCATCGAGGACGGCCGTTTCCACTACGTCACCTGCGATCGTCCATGGGCGATGGACACCGCATCGCCGAGCGAATTCATTCGCTGGAGCGTCAAACTGACACGCGCCGAACGCGACACCCTGGCCCGCTGCCTCGACACCCTTCGAAAGGGCGGCGACCAATATAATCTCGACAACAGCATGGCCATCGACGCACCCAACATCGAGATAGAACTCGCCGACCCCGACGGCTACCGCTGCTACCTATGCAACAACCCCGACAAGCACCCCTTGACGATACCGTTCGACAGGTTCCTCGACAGCCTATGGATGAGATACACCCGCCCCCTCTCCATAGCCGCCATCGTCGACGCCACCACCCATGAGATACTCCACTTCACCACCGTCATCGTGACGGGCAAAGACATCCGCACCGAGTGGCGCCACTATTCCGGCCGTGACCGCTTCCGCCTCCCCGAAGGCAAGTACACCGTGCGCATCGAGCACGAAGGATTCGTTCCGCAGGAATACACCGTGCGCCTGCGCGACAGCCTCCGCCTCGACACCGTCCGCCTCGAGCACCGCTCCATCGACCTCCATGTCGATATCGAGCAGCCTGGCGGAGGCATGATAGAAGGGCCCCTGCTGCTCTACGTCAACGGTGTTGACACCGCCATCTGCGAGAAAGAGCCCGCACCGCGCATCTCGCCCGACGTCTACCACGCCACCTTCCGCCGTGTGCCGGCGGGCAACTGGTGCTTCCTCGTCGAGGACCGCAGCCGCGTCGGCGGCCACTACCACAGCAACCTGCTCCGCATCGGCGACTCCCTCGACCACCCCGACGAGATTACCATGACCCTCGACCACAGCCGCCGTCCCTTCCGCTCCAAACACGAGAAAGACAGCGCACTGCGCACCGAGGTGCAGTTCATGAAATACTCCGAAGGCTATACCGACTACGATGTCGGCCGGGAATACTACTACGACCACCTGCTGCGCGTGATACCCTCCTGGTACACCTTCGACAGCGCCTGCACCGAGGCCCGCCGCTACCTGACCCGTGCCTACCGCAGCCGCCCCGACCTCCACTACCTCTACTACCCCATCCGCCAGATGGAATTTCTTGACGACAGCCACGACCGCCCCTATGACACCACCATCCAACCTCCACTGCCCGACAGCAACGCCTACATCCCCCTGCCCATCCACGAACACATGCACTACTCCTTCGACGACATCCTCACCCGCCTCGAGGAAACCGACCACCTGTCGGGCCGCTACGCCGACTTCCTGAAACCTATGGACGAGCCCACCCTCCTGACACCCCGGCGGCAGGGACCCGTGCTGAGAGTTCTCAGCTTCGACTCCCACTTCACCGAACAATATTCCCTCCGCATCGAGAACGATACCCTCTATGACAAGAAGTTATACAACCTCGGAGACCTTCAGGATCCCTTCGACACCACCCTCCGGGACAGCACCTTCGCCGATACCCTTGTCGTCCGCCAGCGGCCACTGACCGACATAGAGAAAGACTCCCTTCGGCTACTCCTCCGCGCCCTCGACGAGGAGCATTACACTGGCACTGTGGGCTACCCTATTACTTTCCACTCCATCTTTTACCGCATCGAGTACATCCTCGACGGCAACTTCCACTATTTCACAGCCTTCAAAACCCATTCGGACGACCCCATCGATCGGCTGAAGCAGTGGCTTCGTACACTTTCGTCGTAGCAAAGCCCAGGAAAATCGAGCCATTTACAAGTAGCTATAAATCAACGTCTCCTAGCCACCAAGTCTTTCCCAACTCTTCACCATCTCCCTACCAACTCCTACCCATCTCCCACCATGGTAAGAGATGATAGGGAGTTATTTGTCTTCCGTTCCTTTTTCGGGCTCTTCTTCTTCCTTCTCGGGCTTGTCTTTCTTCTTTTTCTTCCACGATTCGGGCCATGGGGCGTCGAGCCAGGCGGGTCGCCATGAGCGGAGGTGGTGTGAAGCCCACTGAGGATTCCTTCCATTAGGGGTATTCCAGGAGAGGTCGGCACTGGCGGGGCCAGCGCACATGAGTTCCCAGATGCCGTTGAAGTTCCACAGACGCGTATCGTCAGGACTTGTTATCAACTCCCCCCCGAGCTTGTGTTTGATTCCAGTCACCTCGACCGCCTCTAGGGCGTGGAGGTCGACGGTATCGGGCATCAAGGCGATGTTGACCATGGCACTCTCCATGAGCTGCAACTCGGCATAATAGAGCGACGTGCCTCCCGAGAGGACAGACAGCGTATAGGCGCCCATGGGCATCCAGCCGATGGTGTAGTAGCCCTCGTCATCGCAAAAGGCAACAGCCCGGGCTGCACCCTCCTGCAGCAGCTGCACCTCACAGCTGGTTTGAGGACGGCTGGTAGCGGCGTCGGTCACCCGACCTTCCACCCACACACTATCGGTCTGGGCATTCAGGCTTCCTCCTAGTACAACTAGATATACTAGAAATACTAGAGATTCCAGTTTCTTCATTATCTTTTTCATGGCTTTGAAAGTTTTTCGTTGAGGAGACGCAGGGGCAAGGTGTCGATGGGAACAGCGTTGTAATGTCCCCAGAAATCGGGACTGAAGTCGCTGCTTCCGAAAGCCCCGGCGAGGGTCTGCGGATACACAGAGAGGGGTTGCTCCACGACGGGCACAGGATTGAGAGAGAAATCGGTGAGCACCCAGTCGAGGCACTGCTGCCAGTGCTGCGGCTGTCCGTCGTGGCCGCGGCCGCGCGACTCGAGGTGATAGCTCTTGGTGTTGAAATAGCGCGTCAGCGTATAGTGACCATCGCGCACCTCGTAGGTCCACAGCGACGAGTCGGCCTCCATGACCATCGTGTTGTAGTACCAGTTGACCCATGCATCGTCGGGAGCCTGACAGCGCAGGGGCATTTGCGAGGTGACGAGACGCACGAGGGCGAGGTCGCGCTTGCGGATGGTGTACTCGTAGCGCACGCGCGACTTGGGCCGGCGGCTGGGGCCGATGGAACGGACAAAATAATAATCCTCGCCATCGGCGGTAAATTCCTGCAACGGCTCGAAAACATGCTCTCGCAGCATACGCTTGGCCAGGGCGAAGCTAGCCTGGGGCGTAGCCACGGGGTCGAAGAAGTCCTCATCGTCGACGTAGGAAAGCATCTGATCGCATCCCAGAGGCTTGATAATCTTGGTTTCAAGGAGCTTTCGGTCGCAGACGAGGAGGCGGTGGCGGAGCAGCGTCTTGAGGTTGCTCTCCATCTCGCGTTGCTTAGGGTCGAGGCGGTAACCGCGTTTTTCGGCGTACTGAGAATAGGGGCTGCGACGGACGCTCATCACCGCCTCGTCAAAGAGGAAAAGTTCGCCGTCGACGGTGCGCCAGTCGCGGTAGAAGAAGGTTGACCATGCGGTGCTCTGATGGTAGTTGTCCTTGATACGCGCCACCACCTCGTTCAGCAGGTGACGCGAGGAGCGGAAGCTGGTCACCTCGACAGCCTGAAGTTCGACTACCTGAGTTTTGAGACGCACATGGCCGTTTTTCTGCAACTGAGCGACGGTGGCTTTGTGGCCGATGTAGCCCACCGAGCGTATGACCAAGGTGTCGCTCTCATGACCAGGTGGGAGCTTCAGGTCGTAGTCGCCGTTGTCATTGCAGGAAACGCCGACAGAGGTGCCCTGTAGCTGGATGGTCGCATAGGGCACACCCTTGCCTTCAGCGGTCACGCGGCCGTGCAAAGCAATCACCTCCTGCGTCCATACGGCGGTCGGCAGCAGGAGCAGCGTCACCAAAAGATATTCCAATTTCCGTCTCATACCAATATAATACACCTTTTTGAGGCGAAATCTGACAGGGGAAGTGTTTTTTTTTATTTCACCAGATGGCGGCGGTAGACCCTGGCGGCGAGGGTGGCGGCCATGAGGAACGTCAGCACCAGCAGAACGACCGCGAGGATGACCTGCCAGACGGCGATGCCGAACGGCAGGCGCAGCAGCATGGCTGCGGGAGCGGTGAAGGGAACGACACTGAGACATTGGGCCAGGAGGCCGTCGGGAGACTGGACAATCAGCGGTATCAGCATCAGCACCAAGAGCAATGGCGACAGGAAGAGAAGCACCCACTGGAAAGCGTCGGCATCGCTGTCGAGCCTTGCCGCAAGGGCTGCGAGGAGGGCTCCGTAGAGGAGGTATCCCAGGAGGAAGAAGAGAAGGAAAAGGCCTGCCACCAGCGGCAAGTTGATGGCGGTAAGTCCTTGCACCGTCTCGTCGACAAGCTGAACAGATGTATTATACTGCGCAGTGGCCTCGGAGCCTTTGGTGGCCAGAGTACGAACCGACTGTTGTTCGCGGGCTTGAGCGAAGAGGTCGGGATGGGCAGCCTGAATACCCCCGATGGCAGCGGTGGTGAGCATCACCCACAGCACCAGCTGAGTCACTGCCGTCAGTGCCACACCTCCCACCTTGCCCACCATCAGTTGCACCGGATGCACCGACGAAGCCACAATCTCGGCTACACGTGTAGCCTTCTCCTCTTGCACGCTGCGCATCACCTGGACACCAAAGATGATAAGTGCCAGCACCATGAGCACCGCCAAGACGATAGCCACAACACTCTTCACGTGGGCGAAACTCTCGCGTCCAGTGGCGGCATCTTGTGTGTGGAGACGTATGTCGGTGGTAGAGACGGAATGGTAGACCTCGGGATCAAGCTGATAGACATCCTCAAGGATGGCATTGCGGAGCAACATCTGAAGCTGTCCGCCAATGTACTGTTGCAACGCCAGCGGCGGCGTGGAGCTGCGATGGTATAAAAAAGCGTCGCGAGGAATGGTGGTCTCGCGCATGGGTATGAAGAGTATGGCGTCGATGGCGTCGTCCTTCTCCATCTGGCCACGGGCATAGGCAATATCGGGCATCGCACGGAATGCAACCTCTTCGGTAGGCCTCATGGAGTGCTCGAAAAGACCTGTCTCGTCGACCACCAGCACCTCTGCCTGCTCCGCACTGCGGTTGGCGGCGATGACAGGCAACGCATAGAGGGCAGCCAGCAGCAGGGGCACCAAGAGGGTGAGCACCCAGAAGGAGGGGCGACGGAGACGCAGACAGCATTCGCGGGCGAGGATGAGCAGAATCTTTTTCATAGCTTGATAATTTTAGTGCAGAGATCACGGGCAGCTTCTGCATTGTGGGTAGACAGCAAGATGGCTGTGCCCTCGGCGCTGAGCCGTTCAATCTCACGTCGCAGCATAGTAGCATTCTCACTATCGAAACCCGAGAACGGCTCATCGAGAATCAGCAATCGGGGTCGATGGACGACAGCCGCGATGAACTGTACCTTTTGCTGCATGCCCTTACTTAGTTTTGAGGCCGGTTTCTTCCACCAATCCTCGGCTCCAAGTCGCCGGAACCATTCATGCGCCGACTCCTCAGCCTCCTTCCTCGACATACCTTTGAGTTGCGCCAAATATAGCACCTGTTCTCCCACACGCATGCGACGGTAGAGTCCACGCTCCTCGGGCAGATAGCCCACCACCTCCAAATCGTTGCGTGTCATAGGATATCCTTCAAAGAGGACCTGACCTCCGTCAGCCTCGAGAAGGCAGTTGATGATACGCAGCAATGTCGTCTTCCCTGCACCATTGGCCCCCATAATTCCCACCACTTCACACCTGTCAACGGTGAAACTCAGACCATCAAGGACGCAATGGTCGCCATAGGATTTTTCTATTTTTTCGACTTGAAGGAGCATAATCTAAGCAATATTGTCTCTGTCAACAGGGCCACAAGGGCAATCAAAAGACACCAACGCCAAAGGGAAGTGCCTCCCTCACGCGAACGAATTTCCTGGTCGAGAGGCTTGGCGGCATTGCGGACCAACGTATATCCCTGACGACCGTCAAGAAGGTCTTCTATCTCCGACCGCGAAAGGAAATCCAGTTGCGACTCCTGACGCGAATAATTGAATGCCAGATGTTCATTGCCGCCAAGGAAATATATTCCGTCGGCATTGAGCTCACCGTGCGGCAGAAGGATATTGCGGTTTCCCTGACGGCGAATGTCGGGCAGAATCGAAAACCGCGAATGGGGTTCTATGAGTGCTTGTGGTGTACCCGATGGATTGTAAGAACCCTGAAGAAAGATAGGATTGTCGTCTCCAAGAACATGGGCAACATCTAACTGCGGACGGCTATACAACGCCATATTATATAATGTAGGAACAAACAGCGTCTGTGCCACAAAATCGGTCCACTCGACGGTGAGAGGGGTGGTGACAAGATAGAGGCGTCCGTCTCCATAAGGAGTCAACGAGAGAAGGCTTGTGCCGTCAGCTAGCGTAATGATGTTCTGTCTCACAGCGCCTTGGCTATTCGTAGAATAATGGCCTTGGACGAGCGGCATCTCCATCTCGTCACTACTGCCATTGAAGACACCACGATAGAGACTGCAATGAATGTCAATCATCGACGCCTTGACTGGCTGTTTCACCCAGCGGTCGAGACGTGGAGCCTGCACAAGTGACAGCAAGGTATTCAGTAACTCAGTCTTGCCGTCGGCAGGCGGAATAAGCAACAAGGAACCTCCTTGTTCCACCCAAACAGACATAGCCTGTGCCAACCCCGACGACAACTCTCTTGGCTCATTCAGGACAATAAAGTTGAAGTCCGACAAGTCGGAGGGCAGCGGTCCCTGCCGATACATCACAGAGGAATCGTCGGAGAACAATTTTTGCAAGTTTTCATTAGGAGCGCCTCCGTCGACCTGCAACACATTGATGCGGCTACCAGCCAACAGTGTGAAATAATAGTGGTCATCGAAGGTGATGGGATAATCGGTCAACTCCACCCTTCCATCGAGCCAACCGGCACTATCAATAGTAAAATGCATAGCGGCCTTTGCGGAGCTTCCGGCAGGAATATCCAAAGTAGCGAGGGCGCGCTCCCTGCCATTCACAATGAGGCGGATCGGTATTTTCTCAACATCCACGCTGCCGCCATTATATACCGCAGCCTCTACGGTGACGCTGCCTCCGACAAAATAGGCGGGGGCATCGAGGCGCAACGTGTCGATATAGATATTATCAGTAGCCACACCCTCAAGGGGAACAAATGTGAAATGAATCAGGCTATCGGACGGCAACGCCGCCAAGTCGGCAGCGGAACGCTGGAAGTCGCTGACAAGGTAAGCGTGACGGTTGGCGGCACCACTTTGACACATGAAATCCCTTTGGCGCGTGACCACCTCACTGATGCGGCGACTGGCGGGGGCTATAGACAACGCATCGACAGCATCGAGAAACTCTTCACGGCTCAGCCAGCGAAATTCATCCCCACTCATCGTGTTAGACAGCAACTGGTAGCGATCTCCCTGACGGTATGCGGAAACAATCTCACGTGCTTTCTCCTTGGCCATCTCCAACTGGTTTCCGTCACTGCTGCTGTTCTCCATGCTGAAAGAGTTGTCGAGGTAAACGCTAATCACCGTGGCGCCCGAATGCAGGGACTGTCCCTTGCCGGGGAGGGTGGGCTGGGCAAAGGCCAGCACCAGAAAGATAATAGCTAGACAGCGCATGAGAAGCACCAGCCAGCGTCGCAACTCACTCTGCCTGCGGCTCTCGCTACGCAACTCGCTCAAGCGATCCACATTGCTAAAATATACCTTCTTATAGCGACGGAACTGGAAAAGGTGGACCGCCACGGGGATGGCCAAAGCTAGCAATCCCCAAAGGAAAAGCGGATTGGCAAAAATCATGAGCAACCTCCTTTCCTCTTATTATAGTCACATAGGTCACTGATACAGCATTCGCCACATTTCGGTTTGCGCGCCTGACAGACATAACGGCCATGAAGGATAAGCCAATGGTGGGCAGTAGGAATCTTCTTGGGAGGAATATGTTTCACCAATTCGCGCTCGGTCTCAAGCGGCGTCTTGGAATTGTGGGTGAGACCGATGCGGTTGGAGACGCGGAAGACATGGGTATCCACCGGCATGGCAGGCTGTTCAAAAACAACAGCAGCGATGACATTGGCAGTCTTGCGTCCCACGCCAGGCAAACGCTGCAACTCATCAATGCTCTCGGGCACCACGCCACCGAATTCACTTTCCAGCATGCGCGCCATCGCGGCAAGATGCTTGCTCTTGTTGTTAGGGTATGAGACAGAATGCACGTACTCAAAGATCTCCTCAGGCGTAGCTTTGGCCATAGCCTCAGCATTGGGATAAGCCTTGAAGAGGGATGGCGTCACCATATTCACCCGCTTGTCAGTACATTGTGCCGACAAAATGACAGCAACAAGCAGCTGAAACGGAGTCTCATAGTGTAATTCCGTCTCCGCCACCGGCATCGCCTCCTCGAAACGCTCGATTACACGGTCATATTGTTCCTGTTTTCTCATTCGGCTTTCATTTCTAATGATACCATCACTGGGTAATGGTCTGAAATAGGACTCTTTATACGGTGGTAGCTGAGGGTAGTGAACTCTTTCGAACGGAACACCATATCGATGCGGAATCGGGGAAAACTGCCGTTGTAAGTCGTGCCAAAGCCGAGACCTTCGTCTCGATAGGTATCCTCCAGGTAGCGGGTAATCTGACTGTAGAGGAATGAAGCGGGGATATCGTTCATGTCGCCCGCCATCACGAGCGGCAGGCTGCAGTCGCTAATAAGCGGACGCAACTGTTCCTCCCATTCCGTCTCATGGCGGATTACCGTCTCTTTCGCTTTGCTCATCGTTCGATGCGACATGGAGTCGATTTTCAGATACGCCATCTGCTCGATGTCATTGCGATCATCAAGGTCGAACGAGTAGCTGTCCATGTGGACGCAGAGCAGGCGGAAAGGCTTGTCGTCATTCATGATCTCCACAAGGACTTTCTGCTGGTCGACCCTCTTCACAAAAGTGATGGGTAACTTCGAGAAAACCACCGTGCCGCTGGGATTATCATTAGAGCCATGGGCTCCGTAGAAATGGTTATACCCCATAAGTTTCAGGGTATCAGTAACATTAAGACCACCAACTGCACTATATTCCTGCAGACATAGTACCATAGGCTGTTCCTTCCTCAGCAGTTCGAAGAACGCCAATGCACAACTGTCTTTCGGAGTGGACTCGAATCCATCACCCCCGAAGTTGTGAAGGTTGAAAGTCATCAATGTCACCATGCCTGGATGCTCCTCTGCCGACGGGACGGTAGAGGTGCCACCAATTTGGAAGAAAAGTCCTACGAACGAGAAGCGTGCCACAATGGCAACGGTGGAGACAAGGAACTGCCATTTGCCCATAAAAAGCCACAATAGCAGGAAGAGAATATTCACCCCCAACATCGGCAGATAACCATAAGCCAGCACCGATGGAAGGATGTTCTTCGACGGTGCGACAACACCTGCTAGGGTGGTAGCCACCAGACCTAGAGCAGCAAGAATATTGAGTACCAGCAGTATGACGCGTATTATCTTCATAACATCAAAATGCAAAAATACTCAAAAATTCTCAATTCTTAATTCCAATTTCCTTATTCTCCCAAATTTTCCAACTCAGGTCAGCCTGCAGATGGAGCATCTCAAGGCCATCCTTCGTCCTCATTCCCAGTGCCGCCGCCTCGCGCAGCAACCTCGTCGGCGACGGATTGTAGATGAGGTCGTAAACCAACACATCACCTTCCGGTGCCTGTAGCCCCAGCGGCGTAGAATCCACCTCCGGGTACATGCCCACCGGCGTGGCATTCACAATCAACAACCTGGGGTGCTTCCATGCCTCCTGCCGCATCTCGTCATAGGAGATAGCTCTGGGGTGCTTCTCAGGAGTACGCGAGACAAATTTATAGTCTATATTCCTTTGTTCCAACGCATAAGCCACCGCACGAGCCGCTCCTCCCGTCCCCATCACAAATGCTTTCCTCTCCCCCTCATCCAACGTCTGTTGAAAGGCCGGAGCGTCGGTATTATGCCCAATAAGACGTTCGTTTTCAATCGTTACGCAGTTGACAGCACCAACGGAAGCAGCCACCTCATCAAGTTCATCGAGTTGCGGGATAACCGCTAGCTTGTAGGGTACCGTCACATTAAACCCCGAGAGGCCCATCCGTAACGCCCACTCCTTCAGTCCATCGACAGAGGGAAGTTCGAAAAGCTCATAAGAGTATTTTTTCAGGCCCAGCTCCGCAAACTTGCGGGAGAACCATTCCTGCGAAAAAGAGTGCCCCAACCGACAGCCTATCAACCCGAAATGTTTTATTTCCATTATTTTATATCAAATCAAAACAATATATTTATATCCATTTACAAACCAACAACCATCTTTTTTGCACCTATCACCACCCTACCATCACCCTATCAACTCCTACCGCGGTAGGAGTTGGGTAGGAGTTGGTAGGGACATGGTAGGTAGAAGATACTTAGTATAAATAAGTTATAAAACTGTTAAAAATTGTCTTTTTCATTCGGCCGTGACTGTCATCACGGCGACAGGACGAAGGCGGTAGGTAGTGCCGGATTGTGCATCAGGCCAGGAAGTTGCATCACTAGAACCGAACTGGCGGTAGCCAAAACTTGTGGCAGTCTTGCGGTAGAGATACTTTTTCCCGCAGGAGGAAGGTTCGGCCACAAGCAGATGGGGTTCGATCAGCTGTGTCTGCTCCTTGGTCGGCACTGCCCATCCGGTAACACCGTCGACAGAGCAGCCGGCCAGTGCGGCAGTCACCGCAGTCTCTGTGGGTTGACTATAGAGATCCGACGGCGAGAGGAGCGTTACTACTGCACTCTGCCCGTCGGTAGCCTCCTCAGAAGAAAGCACATAGCACCCCAGATAGGTGTCGCCCGCAGCGGGAAGGGTGCTCGTCCCGCTGCCACCACTACCGCCACCGCTAGTGCCATTACTATTGAAATCAAAACTGATAGTACGCTCTCCCTGCCAGGTAGCGCCGGTGATGGTACCGGCGAGAGTCACCCCAATGGCCTCGTTGTAGGTACCTTCGATAGTGATCTTGTATCCGGCGTCCAGCTCATCACTGGAACTATAGGTGTAGCTCTGGGTAATGCCGTCAGCAGTGATATTCACGCTGATGCTGGCGGGTTGATTACTAGGAGGCAGGAGGTAGACCTCTGAAGATGAGGTCCATGTGCGGCTATTGCCCTGACGAGCAAGATTGAAAGTGGAGGATCCTTCAGTGCCGTCATAGTTGCCGTCGAGGGTGATATTCTGCCAAAGCGGAGCGATGGTAACGCTGACGGCGGTGGCGGCAGTGGGCACCTGACTGATAGTCACCTCCTGAAGGAGCATTACCTTGCGCACCATACCGAGGGTGACGGTGTTGGTGCCGCCGTCGACGAGGGTAGCTGTGGCTGTGGCCGTCATGAGGTCGCCATGGCTGTGACCGCTGATGAGAGAGATGACGCTGGCAGGAGTGGCATCACTTTGGGAAGGAAGCTCATAGTCAGTGTAAGCAGCTCCGCCAATGGCGTAAAGGGTATAGGTACCCTCCACAAGGGCTATGCTGAGCATCTGATCCGCGTCGCCGAGGGTCTGCAACGCGCAGCACTCATTCCCCTGAAAAACATACACCTGCACGGGATAACTGACGGAGGGGTCGTTTCCGCTGCTTTCTGTTTTCACCTGCAAGGTAGCGTTGGGAGTCATCACCTGTACATCATCCTTGCTGCACGCGACCATCGCTAAGGCAGCGACAAAAGGCAGCATTTTTTTCAAAATTGCAGTACTCATATCCATGTTGGTTTTTTCGACTGCAAAGATAAGAAATTTTTTCGACGTGACCAAAAAAGGAGTCGGTTTTCTTGTGCCACAGGCCGTTAGGAACGGCGAGCCTTGGAAAGAACAACAAGCGTAACAGCAGTGAGAATGAGCACAATACCGAGCAATAAGCGGGGAGAGAAAGGCTCGGAAAAGACAAAGACGCCGATGAGGACCGCCGTCATAGGTTCGAGGGCGCCGAGGATGGCCGTAGGGGTGGATCCAAGGTATTTAGCGGCATATACCATCATCACAAGTGCCATGATGGCAGGAACAACAGCCAACCATCCAACCCAGAACCAGGCCGTGGGTGTGGGCGGCAGAGCGAGCCCCTGACCGCTGACAAAGGCGTAGACGACATTGCCTAACGCACAATATAACAATACGTAAAAATTAATCTTGAACGACGACATCTGCAGAGGCGACTTGTCAACAACAATGATGTAGAGCGCGTAAGTGAGTGCCGAGATGAGCACTAGCACGATGCCGAGGAGAGAGAATGTACCGCCATCGTCATTGAACGACAGCAGAGCCACGCCCGCCAACGAGAGGGCAATGGAGAGGACCGTGGTCCAGGTGATACGTTCGTGGAAGACAAAGGTCATGATGGCGGCCGTCATGACGGGGTAGGTAAATAGAATGGTGGAAGCGATGCCCGAAGGCATGAGGGCAAAAGAGGTGTAGAGGGTGGTGGAGGAAAGGATAAAAAGGATGCCGAGGGCGCTGAGGGTGAGGAACTCGCGCCGGTTGACACGGAGGTTTTCCTTGCGCATAGCACATCGGAAAAGCATGACTATACCCACAATCACCCACGCCAATCCGAAACGATAAAAGAGTACCGAGGGGATATTCATCCCCTCGGCGTAGAGGTAACGGGCCAGCGGATTGGTACCGTAACACACCGCAGCACCTATGGCGCAGACGATGCCGATGAGTTTCTTATTCATCAATCGGGCTGGTCGTCGTAGAAAGCATTTTTGGTCATGGTGCCGTCGGCACGCATGGAGAATGCGGAGGCCTCACGGTCGCTGGAATGGCGACCCTCATAAAGGTCAGCCTCGGTATACTCGCGAGTGGCGGGAATGTTCTGCACAAGGTCGGCGCCATTGGGGTTGTTGCGCAGGAGGTCATGGATGCGACGGATGCGGTCGGCCGTGGTCTTCACATCGTTCTCGTTCTCAAAGGCACTGCGGCCGGGAGCGGGAGCGGTATAGGCCGGAGCAGGAGCCTCGACGGCAACGGGAGTTTCTACGGCAACAGGGGTCTCGGCAACCATGGTATCGAGAATATGAATCTCGTCGACCAAGGTGTCGGTCTTCTCTTCAACCACCGGGCGCACGGGCTCAACAACAGCCATAGGCTCATCGTCCTCGAGGACGAAAACATGTTTCTCAGCCTTTGCCTCAATGGCCGGAATCACCGGAGTTTCGACAATAGACACGGGCTCTTCCTTCTTGATAAGGATAGGTTCGTCGATGGCTACAGGTTCAGAAACCTTAACGGGCTCGGGCTTGGCAGGCTCGATATCACGAGGAAGCTCAATAACCTTGGGACCCTCGGGGACGAGTGCAGATTTCTCGAACCCCGTAGCGATGAGAATAACCTTGAGTTCGTCGCCGAGTTCGTCGTCGACACCAGCACCCCAGATGAAATCAGCCTCACTACCGGTCTTATCAAGGATATAATCGGTAATTTCAGCCTGCTCATCCATAGTGAGCTCATGTTCAGAAGAATAGGAGAAGTAGAGAAGGACATTCTTGGCACCAGTGATATCGTTATCGTTGAGCAACACAGAGGTGGTGGCAGCGGTGATGGCATCGAGAGCACGGCTCTCACCGTGGCCGGAGCCTGCACCCATAAGGGCAGTGCCGCTCTTCTCCATGACGGTGTTGACATCCTGGAAGTCGATGTTGATGTAAGCGTTGTTGGTGATAATCTCGGCAATACTCTTGGCAGCGGTAAGCAGAACATCGTCGGCCATAGCAAAAGCCTTTGACATCCCGAGATTGCCATAGGTGCGAAGTTTGTCGTTATTGATAACGATGATGGAGTCGACATGCTGGCTGAGCTCACGGATGCCGGCTTCGGCTTGTTCTTTACGACGTTTGCCTTCGAAACTGAAGGGGAGCGTCACAATGGCCACGACAAGGATTTTCTTATTCTCGTCGTTATCGAGATCGATATTCTTGGCTATCTCAGCGATGACAGGGGCCGCACCGGTGCCGGTGCCGCCACCCATACCAGCGGTAACGAAAAGCATCTGGGTGTTGTGGGAGATGGCATCACGAATATCGTCAGCCTTATCGATGGCAGCTTGACGGGCACGCTCGGGCTTGTTGCCCGCACCAAGACCTAGTTCGCCAAGGGAAATCTTGTTGGGTACGGGCGAAGAGTTGAGCGCCTTCATGTCGGTATTGCAGACAATGAAATCCACACCCTTGATACCCTGACGGTACATATGGTTGACTGCATTGCCACCACCGCCACCGACACCGATAACCTTGATGTAGGACGACTGACCCTTGGGCGAATCAAAATCGACCTGAGGTGAGCCAAAAGAGAAATTTACTACTTCTTCCATGTGCTTGTATATTTCTATCTTATTGAATAAGAATTCATTATTAAAGTTTTCCGCATTATTTTTCCAGCATAAAATTACTACTTTTCCGCCTAATAAATACCCTATCCACCAATTAGTTATCAACAAAGTAATTCACATCAATCATCAATACCTTCGTCAAAGACCTTTTTGAAGAAACCACTAATAGTTTTTTCGAAGGACCCACCTCCCTTTTTGGCAGCCTTCTTGGCAGCCTTCTCAGATTCCGTGGGGACAGTAGGCTGTACCTCCTTAGAAGGAGCAGTGCTGTCGGAAGGTTTCACATCCTCCATGTCTCCGAAAATATCTACCTTGCTTCCATTTTTGGCGGAGGAAGATACATGCTGCGTCTCGAAAGGCGCATCCTCTTCATGCTCATCTTCAGCCTGTTCGAGACCATAGAGAACAAGGCCAATACCAGTGGCATACATGGGATGTGCCAAGTCTGCGAAAGAGACGCTGTCGGGCGAGAGATGTTCGTTAGGAATACCGATACGGGTATCGGTGGTGGTGATAAGCTCACAAAGCTCCTTTATGTTTTTTAACTGGGCACCACCGCCGGTAAGAGTGACGCCGGCGATAAGTTTCTTATGGAAGCCCGAGAGCTTGATGGAGTAGTCCACCTGCTCAAGAATCATCTTGGTGCGGGCATTAATAATGCCGGCGAGTGTTTTGACATAAATCTCACGAGGAGCCTGGCTACGGATACCCGGGATGGAAATCACATCGTTTTCGCTGACAGCCTGAACGAGGCAGGATCCAAACTTCACCTTGAGGCTCTCAGCCTGTTTCTTCAATATATTACAACCCTCACGGATATCATTAGTAATAGCATTACCTGCCAGCGGAAGCACTTCAGTATGACGGATAATGCCGTCATGGAAAATGGCAATGTCGGTAGTGCCACCTCCAATATCGACCATGGCCACACCTGCGTCGCGATCACTGTCATCGAGGACAGCCTTGGCGGAAGCCACGGGCTCGAGCACGACTCCCTTGATATGGAGACCTGCATCCTGGACGGCATACTTAATGTACTGAAGATTCTGAACATTAGCCGTAACCATATGGAAGTCGGCCTCAAGATTCTTGCCCACAACGCCGACGGGGGATATCTCGCGACTTAGGGGTTCACGGTCAACAATGTATTGTTGAGGAAAGATGTGAATAATCTCCTCTCCCGGCTCAAGCATCGTGTTATATTGCTCGGAGGTAAGGCGGTCGACATCCTCCTGTTCGATAAGACGATGGTCGGCAGGAATCATAATGCTGCCGTGGCTGGGGCGCGACTTAATATGTTGTCCGGCAATACCTACCCACACCTCGTCGATGTCGACATCTGCCTGATCACCAGCTTCGCTGACGGCGCGACGGATAGATTCGGCAGTGTCGGTAACACTTTTTACAACGCCATGCTCGACGCCTTTGGAGTCGGTCTTACCGAAGCCCAAGATTTTCACTTTTCCATTTTCGGCACGCATACCCACAAAGCATGCAATTTTAGTGGTGCCAATGTCTAGGCCTACAATAATTTCATTTTCCATAACTACAAATATTTTTGATTTTATTTTTTCGTACAAACAACTTGTCCCTTAAATTTCAGGCTAATCTTGGAATAGGTATTCCACCCGGCACGAGGCATCCCATTGAGATAAAAAGTAAGGAGGTTGGAGAATTTATTATCGAGATCGTCGATAGTGCCAAGTTCGATAACATGGTCTCCCACCTTGGGAACCATCATCATGTCGCCATTGCGCTCGATGTAAATCTGGTCAATAAGTGTACTATATTTTTTCTTCTCATCGAGAAAACAAGCCAGTTTCCAAAGAGCCTTTGCCTGAGCGTTGAGGCTGTCAAGACGGAGAGGCTCTGTAAAATCGCCACCTGCCACAAGGACATCACAATGGCCGATGGGCGAAGGTGGAAAGAGAACCCCTTCGCAATCGATATAGAATTCCCGATTGCCATAATAGAGGCGAGCGATGGGACGGCGCTGCTCAGCGCGTACCACCACCTTGCCGCCCACACTGACCGAAGACGAGACCCTTGTAAGGAAAGGCACACGGCGTGCAGCAGAAGCAACACGCTTGCAGTCGACATTCTTCACACTCAACTGCATTAGGTTGGGCATGCGTCGGAGGACGGTATCCACCACCGTCTGGTCACTTACCAAATGTGGGATGCCATCATAGCGGATAGCCACCTCAATACCACGCACCTGCGAACGCGAGCGAGCCACGTTGGCAACGATCACCAACACAGTGAGCACAACGGCGCTCAGTAAGATGAGCATGATTTTGGCAGGACGGTTCAACGGTTTCATAGCATATTCTCTCTCAAAACTGTTTCTAATCGCGGCACCAATCGATCAATGTCACCAGCGCCAAGAGTGAGTACCACATCTGGACACAGGGCGGGGACAAGATCCAGCACTTGATCGGGAGTACAGAGACACTTGGACATAGTGTCCATCTTGCGGAGCACCATAGAAGAGGTAACACCGAGGATGGGCTTCTCTCGAGCGGGATAAATGGGCATCATAATGATTTCGTCGAGAGTCTGCAGCACACGGGCAAACTCGTCGGCGAAGTCGCGGGTACGACTATACAAATGAGGCTGGAAGATTCCCACCACTCGCTTTCCAGGATAGAGGAAGCGGACAGCCTCGA
Source organism: uncultured Bacteroidales bacterium (assembly GCA_900316235.1). Lineage (GTDB taxonomy): Bacteria > Bacteroidota > Bacteroidia > Bacteroidales > P3 > Colimorpha. The sequence continues at coordinate 56,894 of ONCC01000004.1, read as the reverse complement.
TGGTAGAGGCTATCTCGTTGGGGTGATGGGCATAGTCGTCGATATAGATAAGCTCTTTTTCGCGGATACGATAATCAAAGCGACGCCGCACTCCAGCAAAAGTCTTCAGCCCATGGCGTAGTTGGTACTGGTCGAGACCGCAACCGAGTGCTACGGCAGATGCCACCACAGCATTCTCGACATTGACCAATGGGGCGCCATCGAGTTCAAGATCGTAAAGCACACCATCGGGAGTGCGAAGATCGAAGAAGAGGTTGCCGTTGTAGTTGCGGACATTGATGGCATAGTAGTCGGCATCGATACCGTGGGCAGTGTAAGTGGAAATATTGGGGTGGGTTAAATGAATCGAATGGGATTCCCTGTCGTGGTGGTGGTCATGGCCATACTCAACGAATTCTTCACCATTTTGGGTACGGAAGATGCCCTCTTTGAGGAAAAGGAGACCGTTGGAGTCGGTCTGATCGGCAAACTGGAGGTAAGCTTCCATCATCTTCTCATGGGTACCATAGATGTCAAGATGGTCGGGATCTGTGGCAGTGATGACAGCCATATAAGGATGAAGTTGAAGGAAGGAGCGATCATATTCATCGGCCTCGACGACCACATATTCACTATCGTTATTGACAAGGAGATTGCTATCGAGATTCTTGCTGATACCACCGAGAAAAGCGCTACATCCACAGGGGGCATTGCTCAACAGATGGGCAATCATGGTAGTGGTAGTGGTCTTACCATGGCTGCCGGCCACTGCGATACACTTCTTACCACGGGTCAATTCTCCAAGCATCTGCGAACGTTTCTCCATCTTGACACCACGGCTAATGAGTGCCTGAAATTCTAGGGTATCGGCGGGTACAGCAGGAGTATAGACGACAAGATCTACTTCAGAAGGGATACGTTCAGGATTGTCCTCATAATGGATGGCGATGCCTTCGGCCTCAAGTTCTGCCGTGAGAGGACTGGGCGTACGATCGTAGCCACTGACATTATCGCCACGCCGGTGGAAGAAGCGTGCAAGGGCGCTCATACCAATACCTCCAATACCCAAAAAGTAGTAATTCATCGCTTAGAGTTTTTTGAGGTCTTCCAGCCGCTGGAGTTCATCGGGAAGTTTGACAGCAGCCTTCCTGGCAGGACCGTAGACAATGTTATCAATTTGGTCAACAATCTTGTTGGCAGCATCGCGAACAGCCATCTTAGTAATAGCAGCACGCATAGCCTCCTGATGTTCTGGGGCATCAAAAATATCTTTCACGGCAGCGAGGCCCTGACTATTGCAGTCGGCATCTTTCACCATGACGGCAGCACCACGGTCGACGAGCGCCAAAGCATTCTTAGTCTGATGGTCTTCTGCCACATTAGGCGAAGGAATGAGTACCACAGGCTTGCCCACAAGACAAAGTTCACTGATGGCGATGGCGCCAGCACGTGACACAACGATATCGGCTGCAGCATAAGCCATATCCATACGGGAGATGAACTTGTGCACCTTAACCCACTGTCCCATCTGAGCACGTTCCACGGCGGCAACAGCTTGGTCATACATCCAACGGCCCGTCTGCCAAATAACTTGTATCTTGTTCTCGCGGAAGAAATGGAGATGGTTAATAATCATCTCATTGATACTACGAGCGCCAAGACTACCGCCCACAGAGAGAAGCACACGGCCTTCTGTCTCAAGACCGAAATGAGCACGTCCCTCAGCGGAGCTGACATTCATCTGCTCGATATCAGCACGCACCGGATTACCAGTAAAGACAATCTTCTCTTTGGGAAAGAACCTCTCCATTCCCTCATAAGCCACACATATCTTCTCGGCCTTACGGGCGAGGATTTTATTTGTCAGGCCAGCATAGGAATTCTGCTCCTGAAGAAGGGTCTTATATCCCATGGCAGCAGCGGTCTTCAGTGTGGGCTCACTGGCGAAACCACCTACTCCCACCACGATGTCGGGATTGAAGTCACAGATAACACTCTTCACGATGCGGCGGCTCTTCATGATGCGAAAAGGCAATTGAAGATTCTTCATAATGTTCGCAGGCGTGAGTTTGCGCTGCAGACCAGCAATGGGAAGACCCACAATTTTGTAGCCTGCCGCCGGCACCTTCTCCATCTCCATACGGCCTTCAGCTCCGACAAAAAGAATCTCAGCATCGTTCCAACGTGCTTTTACAGCGTTTGCTATGGCTACGGCGGGGAATATATGTCCGCCGCTTCCTCCACCACTAATAATTATCTTCATATCTATTCTTGTTTTTCTTCCTTTGTATCGTCAATAATTGTCAACTTGGATTCCTCCCCGGCAAGTCTTGGCGTCTCTTCTTTCTTCTCTTCGTATACGTCAGCTGCCACCGACTGGATAATTCCCAGGCCGCAACCGAGGAAGATATACGCTGTTCCTCCATAAGAGACGAAAGGCAACGTCTGTCCTGTGACAGGAAGTACTCCGACAGCCACACACATATTGGCCAGCGCCTGCAGATAAATCATAGTGCCAAACCCAGCCACAGCAAAAGCCCCAAAACGTCCCTTACACCGCCATGCAAGACGTATGCATCGGAAATAGAAGAAGCTATAAAGCACCAATATCAAGATACCCGTCAACGCACCAAGTTCTTCAATAATGATGGCATAAATGAAATCATTGTGAGCCTGCGTCATCAGACGTGCATGTACAGTATTGCCAGGGCCTTTCCCAAAAAAGCCGCCACGGGCGATAGCCATACGTGACATATTCTCTTGCGAAAGCTCATCGGGATTGGGTTTCAGCCAAGAATGGATACGGTGTCCCCACGTTGTAGAGCGTTCCAAAAGTTGCTCTGTTTTCTCTGTCTCCTCTCGAGTACTTTTGTCATAACGCACATACGTCACCGCTAATCCAGCGCCAACCACGAACATACCCACCAGCATCAGACGCCACCACCATTTGCGATTGACACCTCCAAAGAGCATCATTAAATAACAAGAAAGAAAAATCAAGGCCGCCGTGGAGAAGTTCTCCGGAAGAACGAGTACCACAACACCTACAATATAGATAAGTAACGAAAGGAATGTCCCGAGTTCCTCCGCCTGATCTTTTTTGAGTGCCAACTGACGAGCCACAAAGAGCACAAGCATCACCTTGGCCACTTCCGAAGGCTGGAACTGGCCAACCACAGGCAGCCGAAACCATCGGCCACCCATCATGAGCACTACCGCCAATAACACAACAGAAATCCAAAATCCCAATAGGGCGAAACGGGAGAAGAAACGATAGTTGACATGCGAGGCCAGTACCACAACCACCCAAGTAGCAAGAACGATGAAAAGATGTTTCAGGAAAAGACCCGTGGGCCATCCACTGCCTTGGGAATAGGCGAAAAGACCGATAGAACTATAAACCTCCACCAGTGAAATAATGCTGAGTAGCAGGAAAACCACCCAGATTGTTCTATCGCCCCTGAATATCTTCGATACTTTCATTGTTCCTTGTTACAATTCATTTACCTCACGACGGAAAGACTCTCCACAATCCTCCACCGACTGCCCATTATCGCATGCAGGAGAGTAGAGGACCTTCACATCGTCTGCTTCGTAACGATAGGCTTTCTGCAATGCGTCAGCCATTGAGATGCAAGTCTCTATAGTCGGTATGATCCCCGAGAAGGACTTGCGCATCCACTCACTATCACCGCCCACAATAAGAAGCATTCTCACTTTGCGAAGCGCCAAAGGCATTAGACGGCTGTAGTCGGCATGGGTCTTAGGGGCTTCGGCAATCCATATCAATCCTCCTTTGACACTCTCAAGTGTATACCAAGTAGCATTAATAGAGCGCGCAGCGGCATCATTGATGTATTCGCGGCCACGGACACGAGCAACAAACTCCATACGATAACGAGTCTCTTCCAAGCGATTAAAGCAGGCACGTAGCGAAGCGTTACGCATAGTTTTGAGACGCTGGATGTCAATACCGGCCAAACCGGTGTGAATTCTGTCGCGGCCCTGGATGGCCAAAGTTTCAATAGTCATATTGGTTTCGTTGATAAGTTGATTTGTTCTTTATCGTAGTTTCAATGTCGAGAGGGTGAAAATGGCGAGGAGGATGGCAATGATAATGAACCGAATTACCACTTTCTCTTCGGCAACTCCCTTCTTTTGGTAGTGGTGATGGAGAGGTGTCATGAGAAAGGGGCGTTTCTCCACAGGCACTGGCTGGTTAGATGGTAGTCTATGACGACGGCGATAGTATTTACAATATGAAGTCTGAATAATGACTGAAAGATTCTCGACCACATATATTCCACAGAGTACAGGCAAAAGGAGTTCTTTTTTAATTAGGACGGCAAAGACAGCAATAATACTACCAATAGCCAAAGAACCAGTATCACCCATAAAAACATCAGCAGGATGGCCATTGTACCAGAGGAAACCGAGAGTGGCGCCGACAAAGGCGGTACTAAAAATGGCCAATTCGCCAATATTTGAAAGATACATAATATTGAGATAACCAGCCATCACAATGTTACCACTCACCCATGCCAGCAGTGCCAAAGCACCACCATTGACAGCAGCTACGCCTGTAGCAATACCATCGATTCCATCGGTGAGATTCGATGCATTACTGACAGCAGTAACTATCAATATGATAATCAATACATAGACCACCCATACTAGATCGGAAGCCCAGTCGCCCATCCAGGTAACAAGCCACGCATAGTCAAACTCGTTGTTCTTCACAAAAGGAATTGTAGTGGTCGTGGAACCCGAAATTGAAGGATGATGCATGATAAGCAATCCCACCACAAGACCCAGAAGAACCTGCCCCAATACCTTGTATTTTCCTGGAAGGCCAGCTTTACCACGAGCCTTCTTCAGATAGTCATCCAAGAAACCTATCATCCCCATCCATACCGTTGTACCAAGCATGATAAGCACATAGATATTGTCAAGTTTAGCGAAGAGGAGTGTGGGAATGATGATAGCCGCCAAGATAAGCAAACCACCCATGGTGGGTGTCTGACTCTTACGGGCAGCGCCCTCAAGGCCGAGCTCGGTACGAACCTCGTCCATCATGCCCATCTTGTTCTTCATCCAGCGGATGAAGGGTTTCCCCAAAAAGAGCATAATAAACAGAGCTGTTACAATACTTGCTCCTGACCGGAACGAGATATACTCAAACACGCCCGCTCCCGGAACCCCTGACTCATGCAACCAATGAAAAAGATAATATAGCATAATTCTCCATTCTTAATTCTTAGCATTCAATTCCTTTTCCGCCTCCTCGACATCGTCGAAATGGCTACGTACGCCGTTCACCTCCTGATACTTCTCATGTCCTTTGCCAGCGATAAGGATAATGTCACCCTCACGGGCCATCATACAGGCAGTGCGGATGGCCTGACGACGGTCTGTAATTCGCACCGTATGACTCAACTGTTCGGGACTGAGACCCGCTTCCATATCGTCCAGAATACTTTCGGGTTTCTCAGTACGGGGGTTATCACTGGTCAACACCAGTTTATCACTCCCCTCGCTAGCAATCTGTGCCATCTCGGGACGTTTAGTCTTGTCACGGTCACCGCCACAACCCACTACGGTAATCAACTGCTGGGTAGGGCGACGAATAGCGTCGATGGTCTCAATGACATTCTGCAAAGCATCGGGCGTATGGGCATAGTCAACAATAGCTGTGACACCGTGTCCACTGACATATTGGAACCTACCAGGAGCAGGTTCAAGAGTGGACAGCAACCGCAACACATCATCCTCTGAAGCTCCACTAAGGACAGCGGCACCATAGATAGCCATCAGATTGTAAGCATTGAAGCGTCCCACCAAACGGCACCAAAGTTCCTTGCCATTGATATCCAGATGCATCCCCTCGAAACTCTCCTCAATAATCCTGCAATGGAAGTCTCCCATCTGGTTCAATCCATAGGTCGACACCTTGGCGTGAGTGTTCTGAACCATGACACGGCCGTTCTTGTCATCGATATTCACCAAAGCCCATGCCGTTGAGGGAAGACCGTCGAAGAAACCTTTCTTGGCGGCGATATAATTGGCCATGGTCTTGTGGAAATCCAAATGATCATGGGTAATATTGCTGAAGATTGCTCCTGTAAACTGTACACCGGCAATGCGTTGCTGTACCACTGCATGTGAACTTACCTCCATAAAGCAGTAGTTGCATCCGGCATCCACCATCTTGCGCAGCAATTGATTCAGCTCCAATGAATCCGGAGTTGTATGGCTTGCCGCAAGTTCTTTTTCGTCAATCTTGTTGACGATAGTGGACACCAACCCTACATGATGTCCCATCATGCGGAACATCCTATGAAGCAGAGTAACCGTGGTAGTCTTGCCATTGGTGCCAGTGATACCTATGAGTTTCAGGCTTCGCGACGGGTGGTCGTAGAAATTTGCTGCCATCTCACCAAGAGTCCTGCTGCTGTCTTTCGTCACCACATAGGTCACTCCCTCGGGAGAGTTCTCTGGAATATGCTGACAAACCACTGCCACAGCGCCAGCCTCCACAGCCTTGGCAATGAAGTCATGACCGTCGACCTTCGTGCCTGGTTGTGCCACAAAAAGGGTTCCTTTCACCACCTTGCGCGAGTCAAACTGAAGGTCTTTCACCTCCACTTCAGCGCTTCCGCGCATCTCACAGTCTATTCCCTTGACAATATCTTTCAGCTTCATATACTAGTCTATTTCATATTCAAAATCACCATAGTTCCACGTTTACTAACCGTACCCGACTTGGGTTGCTGGGAAACTACCTTACCATATCCTACCACGCGGGCCCTATAGCCCTGCTCTCTCAATAACGTCACTGCATCCTTGGCACTCATTCCATAGCAATTGGGAACCTTTCCAGATACAGGTTTGTAGGCTATGTAGCTACCCGGTATCGAATCACTGGCTGCGCGGTAAGACACCCACTTGCTCTTTGGATCGGAAGTACGATACTGACGGCCCAACAACTCATACGCATTCGCAATTCCTTCCTGATTACCTTTTTCAAGGAATGGTATCTGAAGAGCCTTCGTACTATCGACCCTCAGTGTGGGCCACACGCTCTTCAGCACGCCATCGCTCAACCGCTTGTCGACAGCCACCACACAGTCACTGATGTCCTTGAACACCAATGCCGCCTGGCGACCGTAGGCAGGACTATTTTCGATAACCACCAGACAGGTGTAGCGCGGATTCTCCGCCGGGAAGAAGCCAGCAAAGGAGCCATTGTAGCGGCTCTTGTTCGAATAGCTGTGAACAGCCGTACCCGTCTTGCCGGCGATACCATAGGTATTGTTCTTGATATTGTTGCCCGTACCATTTTCCACAACACCCTCCAACAAGGTCTTCATCATGGCGGCAGTCTCCTTCGAACAAATCTGTGGATTCAACACGATTGGTTTCATCTCGCGCACCTTATCCCCGTCAACAATGGCTTTGCAGAATAGAGGCTTCACCATCCGTCCACCAGCACCGAGAGCATTGTAGAATGTAATCAATCGCATCGCCGATACGGTCGTCGAATAGCCGTAGCAGAAGTTCAGAAAGTCGCGGTTCGAGGTATTCACATTGTTTATCCTCGCACTATATTCGGGAGCATTGACATCAAGATGCAGTTTTTCATAAGGGAATAATTCCTTGACGAGTTCCACAAGTTTGTCGCGACGTTTGTTGTAATACTTCCATCCGAGGTCACACATACCCACATTCGACGACTCCTCCATTACCTCTTTCACGCTCAACGAGTCCTTCTTCTTGTGGGAGTCCTTTATGACGCCGTTCTTTCCTCCAAAATCCTTATAGAACGCCTTTACCTTCATGGCGGTATCTATCTTGATTTCCTTGTCACTCATCATAGCCGTAAGGATGATGGTCTTGAAGGTCGAACCCGGTTCATAGACATGGCTCACCGCCACATTCTCGTCGCGCTTCTCCACATAATCATGCAACGACGTGTCTATTGCTAGATTGGCGCAAGCCAGCACATATCCTGTTTCCATCTCCATCAACACCGCGCATCCCGAAGTGCCGCCATACTGGCGCAGGGCTTTTCTAAGGGAGTTTTCCGCGATATCCTGGTAACGAGTATCAATGGTCGATACAATACTCATACCATCCACCTTGTTCTGCACCACAATCGTATCCACCTGATCGTTGTCGGTTCTCTGTGGAACCTCCTTGCGCTCTCGTGGCTCGTCGGGTAGCCAGATACCCTTCGTCAAACGTCGGCAGTTGAAGATGCCGTCCTGTCCTCGGAGGATAGAATCGTAGGCACCCTCGAGGCCCGTGTATGTACCCTGATTCAAGGCATTGTCGAATCCTATTGCGTTACCCGCCATATTGCCATAGATGTGCGCTCTCACTTGACGTATCACACTGCGACCGTCAACCTGCTTCACCACTCCCGACTTCCAGCCTGGCAAGCGGGTGATGGTCTGCCACGTGGAATAGGGTATCCTGCGCTCCACTAGGAAGCAGCGACGGGGCTTGGCTTTCGAGCGCTCCGAGACGATACGGTTGCGGTAATATTGCACATTGTGCGACGGAACGGCTTCGCTGAGCATAATACACACCGTATCAATGTACTTCTCGAAGCAACTATCCACTATCGGGCATTTCTGCTTGGCATTGTGTTCCTTGTCATATACCATCTCACCTTTGTCGTTATACTCTAACGACTTGTCGAGATCCAAATACAAATCACATTCCGTCACCGTAGTAGCAAGAATCTTACCATCACTTGAATAAATATTACCCCTTCGGGCGGGGTCAGTACGGAGCCACAGTTCTCGCTTCTCTCCGCGGGCGCGCCATTCATCACCGTGGACCCACTGTATATTGACGATGCTGACAAAGATAGCCACGCCACCCACCAAAGTGAGCAGCAGGTAGAACGCCGTCATTCCCTTCATCGTCCTCGTGTCCTTCTTATTTTCTTCCTTTTTCAATTTTCAATTCCCATTTTTCATTTCTCAATTTCATATGGGGGGCCACTCGTGATTCCCACTCCACACTCTCTCAAATCCTCAGCAATCTGCGAAATCTTCACACTCTTTTGGTATTGCTTCTGCATTTGTATCCTCTGCTCCCGCAAGTCGTTGATTCTCTCCATCGAAGCCATCTTCTCACGGCTCAAACTCTCCACTTTATATCGGTTGGCCACTAGCAGAAGGAGGAAAAACAGGCATAACAATAGTAAAGGTATCTGGTTCAGCACTAACTTGTCTCCCAAAATATCACCCCCAAGAATCTTGGATATACCCTTCGCCATCTTGTCACCTTTCCCACTCTTCCCTGATTTCTCCTGTTCAGGCTCCGGTTCATCCACACGCTCAAATTCATCCACACGCTCAGGCTCTACCTCATGCCCCAGTTCCTCTTGCACCAAGTCCCTGTCCAGACCCTCTTCAGTCACTTTTTCCCTAAACCTGTTTCCCATATATTATATTATAATGTATAATACCATTATCAAATCTCATTTTTTCTCTCCGCTACGCGAAGTCTGGCACTCCTTGCACGGTTATTCACCTGCAGTTCAGCATCGCTAGCTTGTATGGCTCCACGGCTCACTGCCTTCATTGGCGACAGCACATTGCCATAAAAATCCTTCTCCACCTCACCCTCGAAATTACCACTCTTAATAAAATTCTTCACCAGCCGGTCCTCGAGCGAGTGATAGCTGATAACTACCAACCTACCCCCTGGCACCAACACCTCACAGGCCTGCTGCAACATCTCTTTCAAGGCTTCCAGCTCCCCGTTCACCTCTATCCTCAACGCCTGGAACAACATCGCCAGATACTTATTTTCCATCCCCCTGGGCAAATGGTGGCTCACGGCCGCCTTCAGATCCGAGGTCGTGGCGATAGTCTTCTCACCGCGGGCCCTCACGATGGCTTTCGCCATCTGGCGAGCATTCGGCAGTTCCCCGTAGAGTTTCAATAGCCGTCCCAACTCATTCTCGTCAAGGTTATTGACCAGATCAGCAGCCGTCACCTCCCCCCTGCGGTCCATCCGCAGGTCGAGGGCGCCGTCGAAGCGGGTCGAGAAACCACGCTCCGCCACGTCGAACTGGTGACTACTCACCCCCAAATCGGCCAAAATACCGTCCACCTTCCGCACCCCATGCAACCGGAGGAAACTCTTCAGGTACCTGAAATTCTCATTGATGAAGGTCATTCTCTCATCCTTCACCTTTTCACTCTCCACCTTGGCATCCTCGTCCTGGTCGAACGCATACAACTTGCCACTTTCACCCAGACGCTCCAAAATGGCACGAGAATGACCGCCACCACCAAACGTCACGTCCACATACATGCCATCGGGGCGGATGTTCAACCCGTCCAACGCTTCGGAAAGCATCACTGGCCTATGGTACTCAAACTCTTGCATTGCTCTCGACCGGCTCCATCTTCCCCTCCGCAGGGATGCGGCCCAGCAGCTCCTCTGCCCTTGAGGCATAGTCACCGCCAGACTGGTTCATCTTGTCGTAGGCCTCACGGTCCCAAAGCTCGATGAACTTGCCAGTCGATTGCAGAACAATCTCTTTTGCCTTGGAAATCACATGCTTCTGCTCCACAGGAACCAGCAGGCGGTCATTCGAGTCAAGCTCGATGACATTGCCCTCAGTCAGCTTGCGCAACAAGTCGCGATCCTCTCGGCGATAAGGATTTAGCTTCTCTTGGAGTTTCTCCACTTCTTCCCTGAAACTGGCGTAAGTCCACAGCTCCAAACACTCGGCATAAACACTCTCGCGGATAACGAAACGACCATCCTCAGTTTCCAACTGGCGTTTTAGCGCAATTGGGAACTTGAAACGACCGTTCGAGTCCACCTTACAGAATTCTTTTCCAAGTATTAAGGCCATTTTTACCTACTTTTTTCAGGTTGTAAAATTACGAAGAAATTTCCAATTTCTACCTAAAAAAACCTTTTTTTGTTTTTTTTAACCAATTTTTGTTGTTCATAACCTTAAACGCAAAAACGCAAAAAAAGTTTCACAACAGATGACAAAAAATTACAAAAACATGATTACATGCCATCTACGTACAGAAGAAATCAACCCGCTCCCCTATCCCACACCCATTTCACATCTCGTCCCCCTTGTTGAAAACTTTTCATTCCCCATCCACCGGCACCTTGTTGCGACACAACCTCGGAACCGCGTCGGTTCCTCCCCCTATTTCCGATGTACCTTCTCTGTACTTCCTCTGTATTGGATACAGACCATCTACAGAGAAGGTACAGAGCAAGTACAGAGAAGATATATCCAAATACCTGTTTTGAGGCGCCACTTGTCCCTTTTGAACATTGATTATCAATTTTTTTTTGAGCAATTGCTTTTTTCTTTGTACTTTTGCAATGGATTGAAACACACCAACACTACGCAACTATATGAATAAAAGCGACTTGAAAAGAATACTTACTTTTTCCACCTTGCTGTATACCTTTATGGTGACGGCTGTAGCCCAACACGCCACCCCAACATGCCCTGAACACACCACAAAAGGCCACGATTTTTGGGTAACCTTCATCCCTAACGGACAGACAGCCACTCCGGGGTTTTCGGTGATTGCCACTGGATTGGATAACACCACCATCACCGTCAACAATCCCCGGACAGGCTGGAGCTCCACCACAACCCACCCCGGTGGAACGAAGACTGTTATTGATTTGCCTGGAACCGTAGCCTCAAGCATCCCTTCGGGTTCGACCGCCAACATAGGATTCCACGTTACTTCAACGGCTGATATCTCGCTCTACGCCAGCAATTATATCAACGATTCATGGGATATCTGCAACATTTTGCCCACCGAGCGGCTGACCTCGCAGTACATCGTGCAAGACTACCCCAACAATAGTGACTACAAAGGGGCTATGGCTCTGGTGGCAACAGAAGACAACACTATCTTCTCCATGGTGCTTCCCTGTGTCGTGGACGGTATCAACCTACCTATCGGCAGCACCTACACAGTGACCCTCAACACTGGCCAGACGCTGGCATTGAAATGCGGCGCCAATGTCAGCTTCAGCGGCATGACGGTAATCTCGAACGGCAAACCTTTCGCCCTTTTCCAGGGCCACAGTTGCGCCCGTGTGGGGACTACAGACACTCAACGTGGCAGGGATCACCTGATGGAACAGGCTATTCCCCTCGATTGGTGGGGCAAAGAATTTGTGGTGGTATCAGAACAGGCACGCACAGAAGGCGACCAGATACGCGTCACCGCCTCGACCAACAACACCATTGTATCCTTCCACGAGGCCTCTGCCAATGCCAACATAACACTCAATGCTGGTGAAACTCATGAATTCCACTTGCCAGCAAACTTGGCAGCCTACATCACTTCGACAGGTCCCATCTATGTGTGCAAATACCTCATCAGCTTCGACAAATTCAACGCCTCTTCTTTGGGTGATCCCGCGTCGGTAGACATCCCACCAGTGCACAACTGGCTCTGTAACACCACCTTCCCCGTACACAACTGCAACACCAACTCCCACGATGAGTCATACATTGCAAACAATCATCACTATCTCGACATCGTCACCCTCACGGCGACCGTCGACAGCATGCGCCTAGACGGACAGCTAATGCCGGCATCACAGTTCACCTCTCTGGCGGGCACCCCATACAGCTACTACCACGGCACCATCTCTATCGGTGCCCACTCCCTCGACAACTATGCGGGTCCATTCTACGCCACCGTCTCGGGCCACGCCCGCTGGGTAGCCTACGCCTTCCTCGCCGGTATGAGCCTGGAAGAGTACAATCCAGAACTACACATTTACCGTGACACAACAGAAATTCTCGATACCATTTGTCAAAAGGAAACTTATTCCAACTATGGCTTTACTATCGACATCGATCAGACATCCACTCCGGGCATCGTCACCGCTTGGGATTCAACAATGGCAGACGACACAATCGTTCATTACCGACAGCTGACACTCACCGTCCTTCCAACGACAGAAACCCAGGAGAGTCACTACATGGCCTATGGCGACACGCTCTTCTACCACGGCGACACACTGACCCTTGCAGGAGACTATCCCTATGTACTCACTGCCGCCAACGGCTGCGATTCAGTAGTGACACTGCACCTCACCTACGGAGATGCAAACCTAAGGGCCAGCGCCAACAGCATTTGCCCTGGAGACGAGGTAACGCTCACCGCCGAGGGAACCCATACCTACCGCTGGGGAGCCACACCCTACGATGCCGAACTTGATGGCCAGCAGGGCCAAAACCCCGTCACCGTACATCCCAGGAGCACAACAGACTATCATCTGCTCGATGACATGGGCAACATCATTACCTCGGTAACCGTAACCGTTGCGGAAGCTCCCACACTCTGCATAAAAAGCAACCGTCCATTCATCGACTTCGACCATCCTGTCATCACCCTCCTTGATTGCTCCGAAGGTCGCCACCATACCTCATGGAACTACAGTGACGGATACCACCTCACCGGTGAGCGTGCCCGCCGCCAGTTCCGCCATCCGTTACCCGACACCATCATGGTGACCATGAGAAGCTGCAACGCCGTCAACTGCTGTGCAGACACCACCATTGGCTTTGCTACCAAGATACGCTCCGTGTGGTTCCCCAACATCTTCACTCCCGACCTTGAAACCAACAACCGTTTCCAAGCCTCGACGTCATGCCAAGTGGCCAACTTTGAGCTGACCATCTACAATCGCTGGGGTCTAATAGTATGGACAACAACCGACATCAATTCTTCGTGGGACGGCACACGTGACGGGGAGCCCATGCCACAGGGTGCCTACACCTTCTATTGGTTCCTCGAGGACATCTACGGCGAACGCTGGTCCGATGTCGGCACCGTCACTCTGATACGTTAATGGTGATTTTTTTTCATACCCTTTTTATATTATTTAAAAATATTTGTGTATTTTTGCAGTTTTAATACAATTAAATTATTTTTTAATAAAAACATTTAAGACAATGAAACTTCGTACCTTAGTAATCGCCCTGGCCATGACGCTGGTACTCCCCAACGCTGTACGCGCCGATGAGGGCATGTGGCTTCTCTCCCTGATTGGCAAAAACTATCAGGACATGCAGAAAGCCGGTTTCAAACTCACACCTGAGGACATCTACAACATCAACAAGAGCTGCCTGAAGGACGCCATCGTAGGTCTCGGCAATGCCGGCACCCCCTTCTGGCACTTCTGCACCGGTGAGATTATCTCGAGCAAGGGTCTCATCAGCACCAACCACCACTGCGGCTACGGCAAGTTGCAGGAACACTCCTCCGTGGAGCACGACTACCTGCGCGACGGCTTCTGGGCCTACAGCATGGACCAAGAGCTCCCCAATCCCGGCCTCACCGCCTCCATCCTCGTCCGCATGGAAGATGTCACCGACCAGGTAAAGAAAGCCCTCACCGACGAGATGAGTGAGAGCGACCGCGCCGCTGCCATCGAGAAAGTCTCCGAGCAGATTGCCGAAGAAGCCGTCAAGGGAACCCAATACAGTGCCAAGGTGAAACCCATGTTCAACGGCAACCAGTTCTTCCTCTTCGTCCACATCATCTACAAGGATGTTCGCCTCGTGGGCGCCCCTCCCTCGTCGATGGGTAAATTCGGTGGCGACACCGACAACTGGAGCTGGCCGCGTCACACCTGCGACTTCTCCATGTTCCGCATCTACACCGCCCCCGATGGCAGCCCCGCCGACTACAGCAAGGACAATGTCCCCCTGAGCCCCAAGCACCACCTGCCCGTCAACGCCGGTGAGATCAACGACGGCGACTTCGCCATGGTGATGGGCTTCCCCGGCACCACCGACCACTTCCTCACCTCCTTCGGCCTCGAGGAGACCATGAACATCACCAACAAACTGGTCTACGAAATCCGCACCGTGAAAATCAACATCCTCCGCGAGGAGATGGCCGCCAGCCAGGCCACCCGCATCAAATACGCTTCCAAATACGCCTCCTGCTCCAACTATTGGAAATACAGCAATGAGCAGAACAAAGCCCTCAAAGCCCTGAACACCATGGGTGTAAAGAAAGAGGTGGAGAAAGAATACATGAACTGGGCCAGCAAGCAGACCAACCCCAAGTACAGTCGCGCTCTCGACCTCATCCAGAAGGGCTATGCCGCCCGCGCCACCGTTGAGGAAGCCCAGCTTTACCTTCGCGAAGGCCTCCTCTCGGGTCCCGAGAGCCCTCTCTTTGCCATCCGCGTCTCCAACACCTTCAAGAAAGTCCTCGAGAATGACCCCAAAGCCGATCTCAGCTTCCTCCAGAGTTATATTGACAACTTCTACAAAGACTATGACATAAACGTTGAGAAGCGCCTCGTCGCCGCCCTGTTCAAACATGTGGTAGACCACATGAACGCCAATTACTGCCCCCAATTCCTCCTCGCTGCCAACAAGAAATACAAAGGCAACTTTGAAGAATATGCCGAAGATCTCTTCAAGAAGTCCATCTTCGCCAACAGTGAGAGCCTAGCCAAGTTCATGCAGAAACCCAGCATCAAAGCCCTCGACAAAGACCCGCTGGTAAAAGTGGGAAATGAAATCTATGAAGCCTACATCGCCCTCGGCGACGAAGTTCCCCAGGAGGTTCAGGACAACCTCGAGCGCGGAATCCGCGACTTCACCGACGGCATCCTCCAGATCAATGACGGCAAGAAACTCATGTCGCCCGACGCCAACTCCACTATCCGCCTCACCTACGGCAACGTGAAGAGCTACGACCCCCGCGACGGTGTCTCCTATCACTACTACACCACGATGAAGGGTGTCATCGAGAAGGAAGACCCGGAGAACGCCGAATTCAACGTCCCTGCCCGTCTCAAAGAGCTTTACAACAAGAAGGAGTTCGGCAGCTACGCCAATAAGAACGGTGAGTTACCCACCTGCTTCATCACCAACAACGACATCACCGGCGGCAACTCCGGCTCGCCCGTCATCAACGGCAAGGGTCAACTCATCGGCCTTGCCTTCGACGGCAACAGCGAAGCCATGAGCGGTGACATCGACTTCGAGGAAAACCTGCAGCGTTGCATCTGCCTCGACAGCCGCTATATGCTCTGGGTCATCGACATCTATGCCGGTGCCAAAAACTTAATTGAAGAAATGGACATTGTCCGATAAATGAAACAAGTTCAGCGACAGCAACTGCAACAGAAATTCTCACCGCAACAGATACAACTGATGCGGCTGTTGCAGTTGCCTGTCACCGACTTGGAAAAGGCCATCAAGGAAGAGATTGAGAAGAACCCCCTGCTTGAGGCCGAAGCCCCCGAGGCCGCCGAAGATATCGACAGTCTAACGGCCGACAACAACCGATCGGACTGGGACAGCGACGAGGAGGAATACGACTACGACTACCGCGAGCAACTGGAGAACGACCCCAACGTGCAACGACGCGAATTCGTACTCCCCGACACCCCCTCGTTCAGCGAACGGCTGGCATCCCAACTTATCACACGGCGCCTCACCGAGCGACAGCAGCTGATAGCCAACGAGCTAATTGGCACCCTCGACGACGCAGGCTATCTGGGGCGCGACTTGGACTTGGTGACCAACGATATGGCCTTCCGCCAAGGTATCGACGCCACCCGCGATGAAGTGCTGGAGGTGCTGCGCATCATCCAGTCCCTGGAACCTGCAGGCATCGGTGCCCGCAACCTACAGGAATGCCTCCTCTTGCAACTGGAGAGAATGAGTTCAGGAAATTCAGATTATTCGGAATACTCCGATTATTCCGACATCCTTCCCACCGCAACAACCATCATCCGCGACCACTTCGACAACTTCGCCAACCACCGTTATGAGCGCATCTGTAATGCCCTTGGCATCAGCGAAGAGGAACTTGAAAAGGCTGCCGCTCTCATCCGGCGCCTCAACCCCAAACCCGGCAGCTCGGATGCCGAAAGTGACTCGGCTGCCAACACCTTCACCCCCGACATCATCCTGCAACAATACGACGGTGAGTTGCACTTCTATCTCAACGACAGTAGCCTGCCACGACTCTCACTCAACACCTACTACACCGACCTTCTGACCGAATACGAAAAACAGAAAGGCGACCGCGAAACACTGCAGTTCCTTCGCACCAAGCAGGCCGACGCACAAGGATTCATCGACCTGCTGCAACAGCGCCACGATACCATCGTGCGTGTCATGCGCTACATCATTCAACACCAGCGGCGCTACCTGCTGACGGGCGACCCCGACCAGAAACAACCTCTGCGCCAGCGCGAAGTAGCCGAAGCTACAGGCCTCGACATCTCCACCATCTCGCGCATGGCCAATAGTAAATACCTGCAGACCGACTTCGGCACCATCCCCCTCAAAGAGTGCTTCTCCCAGGGTATGGCCAATGCCGAAGGGGAAGAGATCTCCGTCGAAGCCATCAAACAGCGGCTATCCGACGCCATCGAGCATGAGGACAAGCAGGCGCCCCTCTCCGACGACGCCTTGGCGCACCTGCTCAACGAACAGGGATACCCATTGGCACGCCGCACCGTAGCCAAATATCGCGAGCAACTGGGATTCCCCGTAGCCCGCTTACGCCGTGTGCTGATACTCATACTGCTGCTTACAGGCGTGGGAAGCCTGCGGGCTCAAGTCTCCTACTACGATTCCCTCATCAACGCCCGCATTGAAGCCTCACGGCAAAACGCAAAAACAACCACTCTGGAGGCACAGCGCGCCACTTCTTCCAAACAGTCGGCACAGCAGAAGACCGAGAGCAAAGAAGCCGTCAAAGCCATTCGCGAGGCCGCCAAAGCCACCGACGAGGAGCCCATGAGTGCCGCCTTGGTGCCACTCTGGTACGACGCCTTCCCCCATCACCGCGTAAACCCCTTGGGCCGCACGCAACTCGACCAACTGCCCGACGAGATTAACCTCAAGTTGGTGAACGACTCCTCGGAGTTCTGTTTCCCTGTGCGCAACACCAAGACCTCGAACTACGGCTGGCGATGGGAGCGAGGCCATCACGGCGTGGACATACGGCTGACGACGGGAGAGCCCGTTCACAGTGCCTTCAGCGGCGTGGTCCGCATAGCCTCACGTATGGGCGGCTACGGCAACTGTGTCGTCATACGCCATCCCAACGGACTGGAGACCCTCTATGGACACCTGTCAAAAATCAACGTGCAGCCCAACCAGCCCGTCGCCGCAGGCGACATCATCGGCTTGGGAGGCAGCACGGGACGCTCCACGGGACCCCACCTCCACTTCGAGTGCCGATTCCTCTATCAAACCTTCGATCCCGAATGGATACTGGATTTCAAAACCTACTCGCTACGCACGCGACGCCTCCATCTCGACAAAACCTATTTCGGCATCCACAAACCCGGCAAAGGCCAGCAGCTTGAATATAAAGCTGACAACAGCATCATCAAAGAGAGCAAAAAGGGCAAGAAACGGACTCCCTCCACCGCCACCACCTATAGCATCAAAGATTTCTAATTCACATATATTATTTATAATGAAAAAGACCAACCTCTCCGACTACGACCCCACGGCCGTGCCCGACGGAAGCAACTACCACATCGGCGTTATCGCCGCGGAATGGAACTCCGAAGTCACCGACGCCCTCCTCAAAGGAGCCGTCGACACCCTCCTCGAACATGGAGTCAAAGAGGAGAACCTCATCGTGAGACGTGTCCCCGGCACATTCGAGCTCTCCTCGGCCGCCGACATCATGCTTGACTCACAATATCCCGATGCCGTCATCTGCATCGGCTGCGTCATCCAGGGCGAGACCCGCCACTTCGAGTTCATATGCCAGGCTGTCTCCCAGGGCATCACCAATGTAGCCATCAAGCACGAATGCCCCGTCATCTTCAGCGTCCTCACCACCGACACCATGCAGCAGGCCCTCGACCGTGCCGGCGGCAAACATGGCAATAAGGGTGTCGAAGGCGCCGTTACCGCCCTCAAGATGCTCGCCTTCAAAGAATCCGTAGCCTAAGTCATGAAAATAGTCTATTTCGGCACCCCCGACTTCGCTGTCGAGAGCCTCGATGCCATCATGCAGAGCCACCACGAGGTGGCGGCTGTCGTCACCGTTCCCGACCGCCAGGCCGGCCGCGGACAAAAGGTAGTCTATAGTCCCGTCAAACAATATGCCCTCGACCACGACCTGCCCCTGTTCCAGCCCGAGAAACTGCGCGACCCGCAATTCCTCGAGCAGCTGAAGGCCTTCCAGGCCGACATGTTTGTCGTCGTAGCCTTCCGCATGCTCCCCGAGGCGGTATGGAACATGCCACCCCACGGTACTTTCAACCTTCACGCCTCGCTGCTGCCACGCTACCGCGGAGCCGCGCCCATCAACCACGCCATCATCAACGGCGACACCATGACAGGGGTCACCACATTCCTTCTGAACCATCAGATAGACGAGGGGAAAATCCTTCTTCAGGCCGAGACCCCTATCACCCCCAACGACAACGCTGGCACCCTCCACGACCGTCTTGCCGCCATGGGCCGCGAATTGGTGGTGAAGACCCTCGATGGCATCGAGGCAGGTACCCTGACCCCACGCCCACAGGAAGGAACCCCCACGGCGGCACCCAAGATTTTCAAAGATGACTGCTTCATTGATTTCAACCGCCCCGCACGACAGGTCGTCGACTTCATCAGAGGTCTCTCCCCCTACCCCGCCGCCCTTCTTACCTTCATCAACCCGCAGGGCGAAAAAGTGCTCTTCAAAATCTTCGATGCCATAGCCGTCGAAGACCCTTCAGGTAGCCCAAAAACACTGATATGTGATGAAAAAAAGGTACTAAAAATCGGTGTGAGCGACGGATTTCTGCAGATTATTAGCCTGCAAATGAGCGGGAAACGAAAAAATTCCGTCGAAGATTTTCTCCGAGGAAACAAATTAACAGACTGGAAATTAGGGTAATACAAAATATTAAAATTTTTTTTCAAAAAAAATCAAAAAAAAATTTGTTTCATATTAAAAAAAATTCATACATTTGCAGCGTAAAGAAACAAATATTTTTTTAAACCCTTAAACACAAATCATTATGAACAAAACCGAACTTGTTAATGCAATCGCCGCCAAAACCGGCATGACCAAAGTGGCCGCCAAACAGGCTATGACTGCTTGCTTCGACAGCATCCAGGAGCAGCTGAGAAAAGGCGAAAAAGTGACCCTTATCGGTTTCGGTACCTTCAGCGTTGCCAAGCGTAAAGCCCGCACCGCCAAGAACCCCCGCACCGGCAAGGCCGTCAAAGTGCCCGCCAAGAAGGTGGCCAAATTCAAAGCTGGCAGCAAACTCCTCAAATAGTTTGTTCCAAACTGAAAATTATTGAAAAAAACGGACCGATTTTTCGGTCCGTTTTTCTTTTTCCAATCTTATAAAATTAACATAAATTAACCAAAACGGGCGCAGCCGTCAGAAATCAGCATAAACAACTGACACACAAGCCTACAAGTACCTATTATCTCCCTACCAACACCCTACCAACTCCTACCATGGTAGGAGTTGGTAGGGTGTTGGTAGGGTCATGGTAGGGTGTTTTAAACAACCGCGTAAGAAGCCGTCCGCCAGATAATGTTAACGGATTTTAACAAAAATATGTTATTTATTATTAAAAAAAATTGTATTTTTGCACTTTAAACCTAAAGCACACAATAGCTATATACTATTGTATAACAATTATATATAGAAATGATAGGAGTAATTGGAAGTGGCACATGGGCCACTGCAATTGTCAAAATACTGCTTGAACAGGAAGACCGGAAGATTAACTGGTGGGTGAGAAGCGACAATGTCCGCAAGGGACTGGCACGCGACGGACGCAACCCTAAGTACCTGCCATCCATCCAGTTCGACAAATCACGAATCAACCTCAGCGGCGACCTCGCCGAGGTGGTGGGCGAAAGCGACTACCTCTTTCTGGTCATCCCTTCGGCCTATATCGCCGATGTCCTCAAAACCCTCCCCAAGGCTGCCTATAAGGGCAAAAAATTCATTTCGGCCATCAAAGGCATCATCCCCGACGCACACACCAGCGTCTCCGTATATCTCGAGAACAGCTTCAAAATCAAAAAGAACGACATCTGCGTCATCAGCGGTCCGACGCACGCTGAGGAGGCCTCGAACGGCCGTCCGACATTCCTCACCATGGCATCGAACAGCCCGTCGCTGGCCATCGAGGTGGAACAAATGATGCGCTGCCCCTACCTCCACACCACCCACACCTCCGACATCCAGTTGGTTGAGCGCGTAGGCCTCATCAAGAATGTCTACGCCATCGCCGCCGGCATCTGCCAGGGGCTTGGCTACGGCGACAATCTCAACGCCGTGATGGTCACTGCCGCCGCCCGTGAGCTCGACAAACTCACCCGTTTCTATGAGCCCAAACCCTCCTCCATCACCGAGGCATGGTATATGGGAGACTTGATGGTAACCTGCTGGTCGAAGCACAGCCGCAACCGCCGTCTAGGCGAGGAAATCGCCAAAGGAAAGAAATTGGAGGATATCTTTACCGAGATGGGCATGATTGCTGAAGGCTATTTCTCGGCCAAGAACTACCACGAACTGGGCATCATGACCGGCAAATGCGACGACATGCCTATTGTGGAAGCCGTTTACCGCATCCTCTATGACAACGCAGACCCCAAAACTGAGATTGACTTCCTCATAGACAACATCTTCTAAACATGGACAATACTTCCTTCGACGACATACGCCCCTACTACGACAGTGAGCTCCCCGCCGCCCTCGAGCGCATCACACAATGGGAACTCATCCCTCAGATTCTCCGGTTCATCTACCCTCAGATTCCCGCCGAGGAGTCGATGAAAAGACTGAAGAACGTGAAGAGTGTTGAAGAGCTGCAAACCACATTCATGTATGACGCCATCTGCCGCGTGGTAAAGACCACCTCGCAAGGATTCGACTACTCGGGCTTCGACTACCTGCGGCGCGACAAACCCTGCCTATACGTCTCCAACCACCGCGACATCACCCTCGACGCCTTCCTGCTGCAGATGATTCTCATCGAGCGCCAGCGCAAGACCTCCTATATTATCTTCGGCAACAACCTGTTGGAGACCCCTTTGATGCGCGATCTCTACCTGAGCAACAAACTGGTGCAGATGGAGCGCGGCGGCAATCCCATGGCTTTCTACCGCAGCCTGCAACACCTCTCGCAATACATCCACCACCTCATTGTCGACCAGCACCAGTCTGTCTGGATAGCCCAAAAGAACGGTCGCAGCAAAGACGGCATCGACTCCACGGCACCTGCCATCATCAAGATGCTCACCCTCGGTAGCAGAAAGCCTGCCGAACAGGGACTTGCCGACCTCAATATCGTCCCCGTGGCCATCTCCTACGAATGGGACCCTTGCGACCTGATGAAGGCCAACGAGCTCTACCACAAGGCTCATGGCGGTTACCAAAAAGTGGAAGGCGAGGACACCAACAGTGTAACCACCGGCATCATAGGTCCTAAGGGGCATATCCACCTCTCCATAGGGAAGCCCCTCACCACCGCTGAAATATGCAGTGAAAAAGCCGACGGCGAAAAGGACCTAGCCGACCATGTGGCCGCCGTCCTCGACCGCCGCATCCAGAAGCTCTACAAGCTGATGCCTACTAACTATCTGGCCTACGACATGCTGACGGACACCAACCAGCACCGCCACCACTATTCGGCCGAGGTGAAGAACCAGTTCCTGCAACGCATGAACCAGCTGCCGGAAGGCGACTGCCGTCGCATCTTCCTGGAGATGTATGCCAATCCCGTCCTCTCCCAGCAGAAAGAGAGTTAGTTCTCGGCAAAAAAGCGGGATTCAAAATTCAAGAGATAGACACGATCGGTGGCTCGCGTGAAAGCGGTATACAGCCACCGTAGGTATTCGCGGTCGAGTTTCATGTCGGGCGGCAGGAAACCCTGGTCGACGATAACCGTGCGCCACTGGCCACCCTGAGTTTTATGGCATGTCAGCGCATAGGCGAACTTCACCTGCAAGGCATTGTAATAAGGATTCTGGCGCAACTCGCGCAATCGGTCGGCCTTGTGGGGCAAATCGGCATAATCTTCCATCACATTATTATATAATGTATTGGCCTCTTCGCCGGTGAGTGCGGGCGACTCGGAATAGAGGGTGGAGAGGAGCAGTTTGCAGTCGCGAGGCTCCTCGTCGGGATAATCGACGAAGCGCACCGTGGCATCGGCAAAGCGGAAGCCATAGAGTTCCTGCACATTACGTACACTCAACACCTCAACAATATCACCATTGGCGATAAAACCGATGGTACTCTCCTCGTCGAGCCAGTAGTAGTTATTCTTCACCACCATCAGATAGTCGCCGGCGTTGACCTCCTCTTCGCGGAACAGGACGCTGTTGCGCACCCCCTGGTTGAAGAGGTTGGCGCGTTTGTTGGAGCGGCAAATGACCACCACCTGGTCGAGAGAGAAGTCGCCATATTCGCGGTAGAGGGTCTCCATGAGATCCTCCCCCGAGAGGCGAATGACATCGTTCCCATTGGGGAAGAACAAGGGGAACGAAGCCTCACTGTCTCCCGGGAGGGAGACAATCTGCGAACGTAAAGCCGTGGCACCGGAAAGGATACCCGAGAGCTGCTTCTGTCGTACTACCTCGGTGAGTTCGGCGGAAAAGATGTTAAGCGAAAAAGCAGAGGCCAGATAGCGCTCATCAAGTGCAGGGCTCTCGCGCTGCCCGACGGGAGGTAGCTGGGCGCTGTCGCCTATGAGCATCAGCCGGCAATGGTTGCCATCGTAGACATAATCGATGAGATCTTCCAGCAGACTCTGGCGGGAGGTGCTGGGCTCCAGGCCTATCATCGAAGCCTCGTCGACAATAAACAAAGTGTAGGCATGCTTGTTGACAGCCCTGACCGTTCGGACGATACCAGTGGAGTCGGTGACGGTCATATAGATTTTCTTATGGATAGTATAGGCCTGACGGCCGGCATAAGAAGAGATAACCTTGGCGGCACGACCCGTGGGCGCCAGCAACTGGGCGTTGACGCGTAGCGCGGGGAGCGTCTGGATGAGGGCAGAGACCAACGAGGTTTTGCCCGTACCGGCGTAGCCTTTCAACAAGAAAGCCGAGCGTGGGTCGCCATCATAGAGGAAGCGAGCCATGGCGGCACAAGTATCCCACTGACCACACGTAGGATTGTGTGGAAAGTGGGATAAAATCAGTTTTTGAACAATCGGCTCGAAGCCTGTATTAGCCACAGTTTACTGCTGGTCGGCCTCAGGAACAGCGGTGGGCACAGCGGCGGGGGCTGCGGGAGCCTGCTGCACGGGGGTGTAGTCGGCAACCTTCACCTCAGACTGAAGAGGATCGGAGACCTGGCCACGATGGATACTGATAGTGGCCAACAAACTGAGAGCAATGAGGAGGCCGGCGAGCCACCAGGTAGCCTTCTCCAGGAAATCAGCCGTCTGGCGCACACCCATCACCTGGGTGGGAGCGGAGAAATTGGCAGCAAGACCACCGCCCTTGGAATTCTGGACAAGCACAACCAATGCGAGCAACACGCAAATGATGATAATCAGGATTACGATGATGTTATACAGCATATTTTTTTTAATTTATTTACTATTTATCAATGAGGTCAGCCTCTCAATTCGGGGTGCAAAAATACTACTTTTTTCGGGATTATGAACCAATAAATTCTTATAAATTGCCAAAGCCTTGTCGTAACGACCCTGTTTCTCCAGTATAACAGCAAGAGTCTCAGTGCCTAACGAAGCATCTGGCATCAGACTTTTTTTGTCGTTGAAATCACTCTTCCGGCTATCGTCCGACACTGCATTTTCCTCTTTTTGGGGGGCTGATTGAAGAAAATTGGACAAGATAACGCTTTTGGGAGCGGTCTTGAAAGAGACTTCCTGGAAGGTATTGATTTCCGTCAGTATGTCGAAACCCGGGTCGGGGGTCTGGGGCACGGCGGCAGCCACCGTGGTAGCACCCGAGAGCAGCCCGTCGATGACAGCAGGATTGCATACCGAGAGGGCTACGGCACGACGTTCGCCGGGAGTGTCATAGCCGAAAGCATGGTCGGCCAATAGCGCCAGCACACCTACCACTGAAGAATAGGGATACTTGGCCAGCATGGCCTTGAGCCATCCGCGATCTTGCGAGGTGAACCGCCCGGGGGTCGACACCCTGTCGATAAACTGATTTTTGTCCATATTTGACGGCTGCGTTTTTCTTTGTTCTACTTCTCTAAAAAAGTTCCAATTAACAACTTTTCACATTGAAAAATGGATTTGCAAATGTACAAATAATTTTTCAAACAGAAAAAAAAGAATTTATTTTACATATACTAACCACTGAAAGACAGATATTTGCAAGCAAAAAAGATTTCCGGGAAAGAAATTTTTATCAACAATTCAAAAAAAATGTGTACTTTTGCAAACTCAAATTTGACGAAAAAAGAAACAAAAATATAGCTGAAACATGAAAAGAACATTCCAACCGTCACTGAGAAAAAGAGCAAACAAGCACGGTTTCCGCAAGAGAATGTCTACCGCCAACGGTAGAAAAGTGCTGGCCGCACGCCGCAGAAAAGGCAGAAAAAGACTGACCGTTTCTGACGAGCGCTAAACTCGTTCTCCAACAAGCATGGAGACAGAAAAGGCATTGCAAAGGGAAAAGAAGTATTGAGGATACTTCTTTTTTTTTACCCAACCGCTAAAAACAATTCACCATGGGAAGAAGAAACAGGGAGTTGCCACTACTGGAGCAGGTCACAATCAGTGACGCCGGAGCCGAAGGCATGGCTATCGCGAAAGTCGACGGGCTAGTCATCTTCGTGCCATTTGTCGTGCCGGGAGATGTCGTTGACATACAACTCTACAAGAAGAAAAAGAGCTATGCCGAAGGACGTGCCGTGAAGTTCCACAGCTATTCCGACCTCCGCGTGGAGCCCCGTTGTCCCCATTTCGGTGTCTGCGGAGGGTGCAAATGGCAAGCCCTCAACTATGACTCCCAACTAGAAGCCAAGCAGCGTCAGGTGCGTGACAACCTCGAGCGTCTGGGGAACATCGACTGTTCCGGCATGCGCCCCATCTGTGGCTCGGAAAACATCTACTACTACCGCAACAAGCTGGAGTTCACCTTCTCTACCAAAGCCTGGCGCACCGCGGAAGAGATGCAGCAGGGCACCGAAAGTCATGGAGCCCTGGGATTCCATATCCCGCAACTATTCGACAAGGTCCTCAATATCGAGCATTGCGCCCTTCAGGCCGACCCCAGCAACCAGATACGCCTCGCCGTGCGCGACTACGCCCTAAGCCACCACCTCGACTACTACGACATACGCAACCATACAGGATTCCTGCGCAACCTCGTCATCCGCAACACCTCCACGGGCCACTGGATGGTTATCGTCGTCGTGGCGCAGGAGGATTCCGGGCGTCTCTTCCCGCTGCTCGACATGCTCGCTGAGCGCTTCCCGCAAATCACCTCACTACAATACATCGTCAACACCAAACTCAACGACTCCTACAGCGACCAGACCGTGGTAACCTACCGCGGCAGCGACCATATAGAGGAACACATGGCCGGCTATAACGGTGGCAAGGAACTGAAATTCATCATCAATCCCAAGTCGTTCTACCAGACCAACTCCGCCCAGGCGCAACGGCTCTACAGTTTCGTCGCCGAGTTGGCAGAGCTGCAACCCGAAGACACTCTCTACGACCTCTACACCGGCACCGGTACCATCGCCCTGTTTCTGGCTGACAAATGCCGGCAGGTGGTAGGCATCGAATATGTCGAAGAGGCCATCGCAGACGCCAAAGTCAACGCCCGTCTCAACGGCTTCGACAACACCCGCTTCTATGCCGGAGACATGGCGCAGGTCCTCACCGAGGAGTTCATCGCCGCCAACGGCCGACCGGATGTGGTGGTCACCGACCCCCCACGCGCCGGAATGCACGAGAAGGTGGTGGCACAGCTCCTCACCACAGCTCCCAGGAAAATCGTCTACGTCAGTTGCAATCCCGCCACCCAAGCCCGTGACCTTCAGATGCTCAGTGAACGTTACGAGGTCCGCCGAATCCAACCCGTCGACATGTTCCCCCACACCCAACACGTCGAAAACATCGCCGAGCTGGTGTTAAAATCTTAAAAAAAAGCAGATTTTTCAACAAATTTCTGTTCGTTCCGAAAAAAAGTGTTATCTTTGCATGTTGTTCTTGACGGCGAAGATTACGCCTCCGTTGATGCAACGAATTATATGACAAATTGTTATATAAAACAATAAG
The DNA here is from genome assembly GCA_900316235.1 of uncultured Bacteroidales bacterium. Taxonomy (GTDB): domain Bacteria; phylum Bacteroidota; class Bacteroidia; order Bacteroidales; family P3; genus Colimorpha. The sequence continues at coordinate 29,635 of ONCC01000004.1, read as the reverse complement.
GAATAATAATAATATAAAATACAAACTAACAAGATGAAAAAAGCATTATTGAGTCTGTTATTGGCCATTGTATGCATGCCCATGGCTTTCGGTCAGAGCAAGGCCGGCGCTGTCTTCACCACCGACACCACTGTTTGCGGTAGCTACCTGTGGCCCGTCAACAACGTCACCTACGAGCGTGACACCTTCCTCGTCTACACGCAAGGCGACAGCAACTACGTGCTCAACCTCACCGTGCGTTCCCTCAACTACGACACCGTTAACGCCCGCGAAATCACCGGCAACTGCGTTGCCTCTTGGAATAACAAAATCTGGGAAACCGCTGGCGAATACCTCGATACTATCCACATGACTGGCCAGTGCGATAGCATCGTGAAAATCCAGGTCACCTTGAATGGTCCCGACACCACGTGGACGACCGAAGCCGCCTGCGACACGTTCTTCTTCCATAATGATACGCTGACCGTCAGCGGCGACTACATCCACCTCGACACCGCCACGACCACCACTGACTGCCACGCCTATGGCATCCACCTCACCATCGTCAGCAGCATGCTTGACACCGCCGCTGTCGTCATCCGCGACACCACGGGCGGCTGCCGCATCACATGGCTCGAAAACACCTACTCTTTCTCCAATGTCGACGACACCATCTATGGCGTCGGCAAGACCACCATGGGCAACTGCGACAGCCTTATGGCTATCCACATCGTCAGTTTCGATAGCATCCAAAATGACACCACCTACGTGGAGAACTGCGGCACCTACAGATGGAGCGTCCACGACGTGATCATCACCACCGACACTGCCGACGGCAAGGCCCTCGGCGGCATCTACTCCCACACCAAAATCTCCAACGGCTGCACCGACAACCAGTACCTCAACCTGACCATCACCTCCATCCACGACACCGTCCTCAAGCAAGCCTGCGAGAGTTACGTCTACTCCTACATCTCCCATGAAGGTATCGCCGGCCTCAACGACCGCGACACCTTCTATGTCAGCGGCATCTACGACACCAACATGTATGGCGACACGCTCTATTCCACCCACTTCAACACCCGCTGCCGCACTTACCACACCCTGAAACTCACTGTCGACACCGTGGAGATCCTCACCCGTGACTATGTCGTCGACACTGTCGCCTGCGACAAATATGAGTTTATGTTCAGCAACCTCCAGCGCGTCATCACCAAGAGCGTCGACACCACCCTCGTCCGCCACGTCACCTACGGCACCTACTGCTACGACTCCGTCGCCCGTGTTATCGTAACCATCAAACACAAATCCGTCAAAAATTATAACGAGATTGCCTGCGACAGCTATTTCTGGCCTTTCACCGGTGAGACCTACACCTCAAGCACCACTAAGGACGTTGTCCTTGACAGCATCAAAAACGCTGAAGGCTGCGACTCCATCGGCAGACTCGTTCTCACCGTCAACTACACCCCCGAGGTCTCCATCGTGGGCAACTGGCACCTCAACCCCGACTCCACCAATGTCGCCGTCCTGAAAATCTCTGACAACCCCAGCGACCACAACACCTACAAATGGTTCAAAGACAATGCCGCCACTCCCTTCAGCACCAGCGACTCCGTGAGCGTCACCGTCGACAGAAACACCGACATCCACCTCGAGACCACCAGCCATGTGAACGGTCACTCCTGCGTGGCCAACAACTGGATTACCATCACCTACACTCTGGGTATCGATGATGTGGAGACCCTCAACGTCAACCTCTACCCCAACCCCACCAGCCGCTACCTCAATGTTGAGACTGCCGACGGCATCAAGCAGATTGTCATCTACAACGCCATTGGCCAGCAGGTCCTCCGTCACGACGTCGACGCCACCAGCACACAGCTCGACCTCGGCGCCCTGTCCGTGGGTTCCTACACTCTCCAAATCCAGTCCCTCAACGGCGAGCAGGCCACCCGCAAATTCATTGTCAATAAATAATGAATAAATATTATAAAAACAGAAGCGTTCGGCACCTTGGTGCCGGACGCTTTTTGCTAGCAGCAGTCCTCGCGCTCCTCTTTGCCTCCTGCCGCCAGCAGGAGCCCGTGCGCCTCTACGGCGAAGCCCAGGGTACCTACTACAGCATCCTCTATTACGACGCCCAGCAGCGCAACTTCCAGCCCCAAATCGACTCCCTCCTCGCCGCCTTCGACCTCTCGGCCTCCCTCTGGGTCGACAGCTCGCTCCTGCGACGCCTCAACGCCAACCTCACCGACAGCCTCGACGCAGTCCTCGACAGCCTGCTACGCTATTCATTATATATTAACCATTACACGCAAGGAGCCTTCGACTGCCGCGTAGGACGTCTGGTGCAGACCTGGGGCTTCAGCTTCAAGAAGCGCTGCGAACCCGACAGCGCCATGCTGGCCGACCTCATGAAAGCCTCCCATGCCGCCGTGGAAATCAGCCCCGCCGGCCGCCTCGTCAAAGAGTGTCCCGCCACCGAGCTCGACTTCAACGCCATCGCCCAAGGCTATGCCTCCGACCTCGTGGCCCGCTTCCTCGCAAGCCACAATATCGACAACTATCTCGTCGACATCGGTGGCGAAGTTATCGCCCATGGCCGCAAGGCCGATGGAAGCCCCTGGCGGGTGGGCATCGAGCGTCCCGCCGAAGACAGCCTCAGCGCACCCGTCGTCGAGACCGCCATCCCCCTGACCGACCAGTCGGTGGTCACCTCGGGCAGCTACCGAAAATACTACGAGAAAGAGGGCGTGAAATACTCCCACACCATCGATCCCTCCACCGGCCGTCCCGTCACCCACACGCTCCTCAGCGCCTCGGTCGTCGAGAAGGAATGCTGGTTGGCCGACGCCATGGCTACGGCCTACATGGTCATGGGACTCGACAATGCCAAACGCTTCATCGCCGCCCATCCCGACGGTCCCGGCACCGGCGCCGTGTTCTTCATCTACGACTCCTGCGGCGTCATGAAAACCTACGCCACAAAAGAATGGAACAAATTAAATGAATAATATATGAAATCAATGACTGGCTATGCCAAGGTGCAGTCTACCCTTGGCGACAAGAAAGTGAACATAGAAATCAAGACCCTCAACAGCAAGCAGCTCGACCTCATCGTCAAGGTCCCTGCCGCCTACCGCTCGCGCGAACTCGACATCCGCACCATGCTGGGCCGTCTGGAGCGTGGCAAGGTGGAGTGCTACTTCACTGAGGAAAACGGCAGTGCCGAAGGCGCCACCTTCAACCGCGACCTATTAGTATCGCGTTTCAACGCCCTCTACCCTGTAGCCGACAGCCTTGCCGCCATCGGCGCCGACAGCCGACCGGCACTCTTCAACAGCCTCCTCTCCATGAGCGACATCTGGAACAGCGCTGCCGACAACGAGATTAGCGACGACGACTGGGCCGTGGTCAGCGCCGACCTGCAGCGAGCCATCGACCTCTGCGACCAGTTCCGCAGCCACGAAGGGGCAGTCCTGGAGGTGGACTTCCACAAGCATGTCGACCTCATCGAGGAGAAGCTTCGCCAAATCCCCGCCCTCGAAGGCGAGCGCATCGACACCGCCAAGGAGCGCATCAAACGTTACATGGCCGATGCCGCCATCAAGGACGTCGACGAGAACCGCTTCGAGCAGGAACTCATCTACTATCTCGAGAAACTCGACATCACTGAGGAGAAAGTGCGCCTGCAGAAACACATCGACTACTTCCGCCAGACCATGGCCGACGAGCCCTCCTGTGGCAAAAAGTTGGGCTTCGTGGCACAGGAGATGGGGCGCGAGATCAACACCACAGGCTCCAAGGCCAACCATGCCGGCATCCAGAAGATCGTCGTCGAGATGAAAGACGAGCTGGAGAAGATAAAGGAACAACTCGGCAACGTCTTATAACTCCTAGGGAAGCCTAGGCTTCCCTAGGATATCCTAGAAAAAAAGAGGGCTCCCGATTGGGAGCCCTCTTTTTTGTATCAAGCGGAAACTTACTTGATGATGAGTTTCTCGATCTTGCTGAAGCTGTTGTTGGTGATGCGGACGAAGTAGGCGCCGGCAGGGATGCTGCTGACGTTGATGGTCGTCTCAGCAGCGGCATTGATATCGCGGTTGTAAACCACGCGGCCGCTCATGTCGAGAATGCTGCAGTTGACCATGCCTTCAACACCGGCAACTTTCACCTTTACAGTGGAAGTGGCGGGGTTGGGAGCCACGCTGAAGCGCACCTCGGGATCAACGGGATCGATACCGGTAAGGTCGTAGGGCTCATAGTGGAAGGTGGCGCTGATGGTGTGACCGCCATCGCGAGCATCGACACCGTAGCAACGAAGCTGGTAACGATAACGGCCATAGAGGATGGTGTTACCCTCGGTGATGGTGTCGGGCACGTTGTACTCAATCTGATAGAGCACCCAGGTGTCCTCTTCGGTGGGCTGGTAGTCGCTGGAGTGGGGAGTCAGAGCGACGCCATCCAAGAGGACTTGGTCGATGACGGTGTGGTCAACCTCGGCGAGAGGCAGAATATTGTAGAGCTGGACAGAACCCATAGCAACATCTTCCATTTGGCCACAGAGGTTATTGCCGTTGTGCTCGATGATGATACCCAGGGTATCGTGGCCAGAGGCATCATGCAGGTTGTTGCAGAGACCAATGATGTTGACACGCTCAACATCGCTGGCCGGGCCGATGATGGGGCGAATCATAGGAAAGTTATCCATGTTCCAGCCCATCAGCCAGTGGTTCTCGGAGCCATCTCTGTTGACACCGTAGCCATTGCGATCGTAGACAAGCATGTCGAGGTAGGAGAAGGGATAGTTCTGACGGTTGTAGGGCTTAGTCACGGGATTCTCCGAGTAGTAAGTAACAGAGTCATCACTGTGTTTGTAGTTGTTTTTCTGGGCGCTCAGCATGAAGGTGGCGTTGTCGTTCAGCACATAGCCGAAGAAGTAGGCAGTGTTCTTCTTGATGGCAGGCTCGTCGAGGAACTTGACATTGAAGGCGCTATAGTTGTTCTGGTCGGAGGGGAGACGATAGCCGGTCTGGGGCAGGTTGCTCACAGCAGCCTCGTCAACCGAGAAGACCAAATTGTCGATACCGCAGGAGACGTCCTCCCAGCTGACACTGCCATCAGACTCCATGATGATGGGGTAGATGGAGGCACCAACCATCTGGTCGGCAGGCAGAGCGGTGGAGGGGACATACTCAACACCCTTGAAGACATAACCCTCAGGGATCTCGTTACCGGTGACATAACGGACCATCACCTGGTAACCAGCCTTCATGGCGTTCTGCTCCTGGTCCTGATGGTCGATATAGTGGCTGGAGTTGTAACCAATCTTGAAGGAAGAGTTGGAGGGGATGATACCGTTATCGCGAGCCCAACGGTAACCGTCAACGCGGTTGGCATCGGAGGGATTCTCGGGATCGAACTGCAGGTTGCTGGAGACAGTGTAGAGGACGGAGTCACGAACCACAGTGGTCTTGGTGCCGCTGGCGCTGTCGCAGGTGGCGATGGTTCTGTAGAAGTTCTGACCGGGGGTCTGGGTATTCAAGCCACGGCCTTGGTAGTTGCCGCTGTATGCACCCTGCACACCGTAGTTGGCGCAATCGTCATAGAAGGAATAGGTATTCCAGTCATAGCTGGTGTCGTCGTCGTGGGAGGTGTTGGCAAGGAAGCCACGCTCGTTGATATAGAGGCGATAGTCTCTCTCAACATCGCCGCTGGGGATGGTCCAGGGAGTGCTGGAGGCCACCTCGGTGAAGGTGCCGTTGGCGGGGGCGTTGGTGATTTTAATGGTGGCGTTGCCAAGGCTCTGCTGGCAGGTGTTACGCACCTGGATGCCATAGGTCAGAGGGATGTTCATACCCTGGGGAATCATGCCATAGAAGCCGTCAAAGGTGCTGGAATGGTTGAACTCCCAGGAGATGGCACGGTTGTCGCTGATGATGGAGAGGCTGTTGAGGAACCAGTAGTAACCGTAAGCGGAACCACGCTTGGCGGAGAAGACACGGACACGGAGTTCGATGCTGGTCTCGGAAGCCAGGTTGACGGGCATGACATAGCGGGTGTTGAGGGGAGCGTTGCTGTTGACGTCGCAGTCGACACCGGTCACGTTGACCTCGCGGGCATACCATTTGCCGTTGATCTTATAGTCAACGAAGCACTGGTCATAGTATTTGAAATAGAGCTGGGAGAGAGCCACATGGACCATCTTGTTGGCAGCGCTACGGGTCTTGGCGGGGAGGGTGAAGTAGGTGTGGACAATACCGGCGGTGGCCACCTGGTCATAGTCATAGCAGAAGAGCATGAAGGCGCCTTCGGTGTAGTTGGTCACCCACCAGTTGTTAGCCTGGAAATCCTGCAGAGTGATGGGATACTCGCTGGCAGCACGGCTCTTGAAGTCGTTGTCGCTGGCGTAGTGTCTCCATTTGCACCATGCCTCGTTCTGGACACGCACGGTGTTGTAGTTGGTACGCATAACACTGTCATGGTCATTGTAGACGATGACATCGTTCTGCTGGACATAACCGGCGGTGTCGATACCGGTCATATCGGCGAAGTCGAAAGTGAACACGGTGTCGAAAGTGGCATCCTTCGTGAAGATGGAGGCCTTGTAGTCGACCTGCTCGGCAGCAGCCTTGAGGGCATTGAGGTCAGGCTTCTGAGCCGTAACCTTGCTGTTGTTGCGGTGAGCAACCGTGGTTTGTGCAAAGGCCATGGTGGTGCACAATGCAAAACCCAAAACCATTAAAGCTTTTTTCATTGTTGTTTGTTTTTTGATGAATAAATTAAATTTGTTTTTTCGTTTCGTCTCTATATTTTGCATTCGGGCAAACTGGGCCCAATACATTCTTATCCAATACAATAAACCAATATCCTATACGATTTCACACTATATTTCACAATGCAAATATAGCACTTTTTTTTCACACCGCAACTTTTTTTTGTTTTTTTAACCACCGCTGCCAGCTCCTCCCCTCCCCCTCGGGGTACCACCCTCCTGCCCCCATCCCCCTGCCAACACCCTACCAACACCCTACCAACTCCTACCGTGGTAGGAGTTGGTAGGGAGATGATACGGTGTTGATAGGTAGTAGATACTAATTATCAGGCTGTTGGAAAACAGCATTTCTGGAGCGCATTTTTATCCCTGCCGACACAATAAAAAGGGGATTTTTGTGTTAATAAATTTGAAATTGGAACCTAGGTACAGAATATAACAAATATGTATATATATATATATAGAATTTTGACGGCGGCCTGCCTGATGGCTGCGGTGACGCTGGCGGGATGCGGGAGCGGCAAGAAGGCCACCACCGCGGAACGCGGCCGCTATGAGCGACCGCCCATCAAGGAGGTGACGGAAAACCAACTGGAGGCAGACGGGATGCTCATCGACGCCCTGGCCCTTCAGGAGAGCGGCCGCGGCAACGAGGCCCTGACGGCCTACGCCCGTGCCGCAGAGAAGCACCCCGAGTGCGCGGCGGCATGGTATGAGATGAGCCAGCTCCTGGCCGAGCGCCACTGGACCGACAGCGCCGAGGCCTGCGCCAAGAGGGCCGTGGCACTGAACGGCGACAATGTGTGGTACCGCCTGGCACTGGCACAATGCCAGCAGATGAAGGACGACACCAAGGGACTCGCCGAGAACTGGGAAGCCATCGTCAAGGGGCACCCCGAGGTACTGGAATACTACTACGAACTTTCCAACGCCTATATCGCCACCGGCGACCTGACGAAGGCCGTCGAGGTGCTGAACCGCGTGGAGAAGAAGATAGGCGTCACCGAACCCATCTCGTTGCAGAAACAAAAGCTGTGGAACGCCGCTGGCAAGAGCGACAAGGCCATGAAAGAAATCGAGGCCCTGGCCGAGACCATGCCACGAGAGAAACGCTACCAGGCCATCCTGGCGGAGATGCACATGCAGCAGAAGCACTACTCCAAGGCCAAGACCTACTACGACCGCGTCCTCGCGGCCGACCCCAACGACCCCTATATCCATATCCAGCTGGCCGAATACTACAAGGCCACAGGCCACCCCGCCGAGGCCGACAGCGAGATGGTGCGCGCCTTCGACAACCCCGGACTCGACGCCAAGAGCAAACTGCAGATTCTGGGCTCGTTCTACAGCAACGAGGAGTTCTTCGACACACACAAAGCCACCACCTTCCGCCTAATGGACAAGGTGATGAAGGAGTGCGAGGACAGCACCGAGTTCGCCGCCTTCTACGGCAATGTGCTCTTCAACCAGGAGCGCTACGCCGAGGCGGCCCACCAGTTCGAGAACGCCCTCATGCGCGACAGCAGCATGTACGAGATGTGGGAGCTTCTGCTGGTGAGTCTCGCCAGCAGCTCCGACGACGACGCCAAGATCGAGCACTATGCCCGCCGTGCGGCACTGCTCTTCCCCGTCCACACACTGCCCCACTTCCTGCTGGCACAGACCGCCCTGCGACAGGAACACTACGACGAGGCCCTCAAGGAACTGCAGACGGCCGAGAACTGGGGCTTCACCAAAGGCTACCTCGAGGTGGAGACCTACGGCCTGATGGCCGAGGCCTACTACCGCACAGGACAATACGACAAGGCCTGGAAAACCTTCGACCGCTGCCTGGAGCTGCGGCCCGACGACATGATGACGCTGAACAACTACGCCTACTACCTCTCGGAGCAGAACCGCGAGCTGGAGAAGGCCGAGGGTATGAGCCGCCGCACCATCGAGGCACAACCCGACAACGCCAACAACCTCGACACCTACGCCTGGATCCTCCACCTGATGGGACGCGACCGCGAGGCGCTGCCCTACATGGAGAAGGCCGTGAAGCTCGACCCTAAGAGCGAGACCCTTCAGAACCACCTCAAAGCCATCAAAAAATGAAGACATTCAGGATACTCCTATGTGTCGCCATGCTGGCATTGACCACTGTGGGCTGCCGTAGCACACAGGGGGTCTCCTCTACTCCCCAGCAGGCGGAGCGTCACGACTACACGGTGATGACCTTCACGGGCACTGTGGACGGCATGAGCGTCAGCGGACAGGTGCGCATGGACCGCGACAAGGTGATTTGGTGCAGCGTGAGCAAGTTCATCGAGGTGGGACGTGCTATGGCGACACCCGACTCGGTATGGGTCAAGGCACCCCTGCTGGGTCAAGACCGCAGAGGCAACTACAACGACCTGAGCCGCGTGGCGAAGACACCCCTGACCTTCGCCGACCTCCAAGGCATCCTGGAGAGCGACGACGCCGAACGCCGCATCGAGGAGCTGGCGCGCAGGCTCGACATCACGATGCAGGTGCGCATCACACGCCGCGAGAAGGTCGAGAACCTCTCCTTCCCGTTCAACAAATAAAGAAAAGTATGAAGAAGATCGCTTTGGTTTTACTGCTGGCACTGCCGCTATGGGCACAGTCCCAGAACCACCAGGACCTGCTGGACGACACCGCCAAGGCGGTGGTGGACCGCTACCTGCGGATGCTCAACATCGAGGGGCTGCCGCAGGACAGCCTGCTGGTGATGGAGACCGCCATCACCTTCTACGGAGAGAAAGACACCATCTGGATGAAACGCTGGTATGCCGCACCCGAGAAGTTCCGCGTGGAGGTGTGGAACCGCGGCAAGCTGGAGACAGGCCTCATCAGCAACGGCAAAGACTACTTCCTCAAATACTCGCCCTCCAGCGAGGAGTGGGAGCTCACCAGCCAGTCCGACTTCTACGACAGGCTGCAGGGCTACGACTTCCGCGGGCCGCTGTATAACTGGCGCACCAAAGGGGCCACGCTGTCATGGAACGGCAACACCACCCTCAAGGGTGAGCCGCTGCAGGTGGTGAGGGTCAACTGCCCCGGCATGTACGAGCGCTACTACATGTTCGAACCCGAGAGCGGCCTGCTGACCCTCATCTTCGAGACCGACAAGCTGGTGGAGGACTACTCACCGCGCCGCGAAGGACATATCGACTGGAAGAGCATCCACGAATACCAACCGCTGGCGACAGGCATTCTGCCGTCGCTGGAGAGTTTCATGCGCGGTGGCGTGCTGACCATCATGAACAGCACCACCCACTTCGAACAACTGAACACCGAATTATTCGAGCACAACTGATGGGAATCCTGCAACCCGACGACGACTACTTCATGGGCGAGGCGCTGCGCGAGGCGCGCAAGGCCGAAGCCGCCGGCGAGATACCGGTGGGTGCCGTGGTTGTGTGCAACGACACTGTGATCGCCCGCGCACACAACCAGACGGAGATGCTGCACGACGTCACAGCGCATGCCGAGATGCTGGCCATCACCGCCGCCGCCGAACACCTGGGAGCCAAATACCTCACGGGGTGCACCCTCTTCGTCACCCTCGAGCCCTGCGTGATGTGCGCCGGCGCCCTGGGATGGAGTCAGCTGGAGCGCATCGTCTATGGTGCCGGCGACGAGAAGCGCGGTTTCGAACGGCTGGGTCGCACCATGCTGCACCCCAAGACCGAAGTCACCGCGGGCGTGAGAGCAGAGGAATGCAGCGAGCTGGTGAAAGAGTTTTTCAAGAAGAAAAGATAAAATCATAATAACATAATAATACATCAAATATGAAACCAACATTACTTGTTCTTGCTGCCGGCATGGGCAGCCGCTACGGTGGACTGAAGCAGATGGACGGCGTAGGCCCCCACGGCGAAATCATCATGGACTACAGCATCATGGATGCTATCCGCGCCGGCTTCGGCAAGGTGGTCTTCGTTATCCGCCACTCCTTCGAGGAGGAGTTCAAGAGCCGCATCAACGCCGCACACTTCGGCAACAAGATCGAGGTGGAGTATGTTTTCCAGGAACTCGACAAGCTCCCCGCGGGCTTCAAAGTTCCCGAAGGACGTGAGAAACCCTGGGGCACCAACCACGCCATCCTCATGGCCAAAGAGGTCATCCACGAGCCCTTCGCCATCATCAACGCCGACGACTTCTACGGCCGCGACGCCTTCGAGGTGATGGCCAAGCACCTCATGACCCTCGAGGGCACCAAAGGCAAGTACTGCATGGTGGGCTACCGCCTGGAGAACACCCTCTCGGAGAACGGAACCGTGAGCCGCGGCGTCTGCGAGACCTCCGCCGACGGACTCCTCATCGGCATGACTGAGCGCACCTCCATAGGCCACACCGCCAACGGCATCGAATACAAGGATAGCGACGGCTCCATGCACCCGCTGCCGGCCGACGCCACGGTGAGCATGAACCTCTTCGGCTTCACGCCCGACTACTTCGAGAAGAGTGAAGAGCTCTTCGTGGATTTCCTCAAGGAACACGGCAACGAACTCAAGAGCGAGTACTACATCCCCTTCGCGGTGAACACCTTCATCCACAATGGCTATGCCACCATGACGGTGCTGAAGACCACGGCACAGTGGTTCGGCGTCACCTACAAGGAGGACCGCCCCATGGTCGTCGCCCGCCTGAAGAAACTGCATGACCAAGGAGTTTATTGATTTCGTAAACGCCCATAAGGACGAGGATACCGCGAGGCTGCTGCTGAGTGCCGCGCGGTATCCTTCTATTGATATGCCCGTTGCCGTGCAGCAGATCGAGGGCCTGCGGACGGCCCACGACAAGTGGCCCAGCCTGCTGGCATGCCCCGACTACCTCTACCCCCCGCGCCTCAACCGCGAGCAGTCCTCCTCCGAGGCTGCGGCCCGCTACAAAGCCAGCCTCCTGCCCGCTCCGCTCACCGTCGCCGACCTGACAGGAGGCATGGGCATCGACACCCTGGCCTTCGCCCGTGTGGCCCAGCATGTCGACTACGTCGAGCGCGACCCGCAGCTCTGCGCCCTCATGGAGCACAACCTCCGCGCCCTCGGCATCCGGAACGTCACCGTCCACTGCGACGACAGCCTCCAGTGGCTCCAATCCCACCTTTCATCTTTTACCTTTCACCTCATTTACCTCGACCCCGCGCGCCGCAACGCCGCGGGCCGCAAGGTCGCGGGCTTCGAGGACTGCACCCCCAATATCCTCGACCATGCGGCGCTGCTGCGCGCCCGCTGCCAGCGACTCATGGTCAAGGCCAGCCCCATGATAGACATCGACCTCGCCTGTCGCCAGCTGGGCGACGTCGGCGAGGTGCATGTCGTGGGCGTGAAGGGCGAGTGCAAGGAGGTCCTCTTCCTCTGCGGCTCGCCTGCAGGCGAGCCGCAAATAACCTGTGTCAATCTAAATACTCTGATTACTCAGAATACTCCGAGGACTCCCTTCTCTTTCTCCCGCAGTGAGGAGGCCGCGGCCGAAGGCCGCTACTGCCGACAGGTGGGGCGTTACCTCTATGAGCCCGACGCCACCTTGATGAAGGGTGGCCCCTTCAAGCTCCTCGCCCAGCGCTATGGCTTGGAATTGCTGGGGCGCAACACCCACCTGTATAGCGCCGACCGGTTTGTCGGCGACTTCCCCGGGCGTATCTTCGAGGTATTGCGGGAGCTGAAACTCAGCCGCAAGGAGGTGCTGGCCGCCATCCCAGGCGGCCGGGCCCATGTGGTGACCCGCAACTACCCCTTGGAGGCCGCAGTGCTACAGAAGCAGTTGGGCCTCAAGGAAGGCGGCGACTATTTCGTCGTCGCCACGAGTGTAGGAGACCGGAAATGCGGTTTTCTATGCAAAATGTGAAAAAATATTTTGCCAGTTGAAAAATTGTTCGTAACTTTGCACTCTCCAAAAATGGGGAAGTTGTGTCTTGTCTACCCGTTCAAGTCGCACTTTCTCAGGTTACTACGCATGGAGGCCAATTATCCGTCAGCGGTCAAAATGTGCATTAATCGGAGGAGAAAAGAATAGTTTTGAACAAAAAACATCATCGTTAGTAAAATAAAAAAATGAGTACGTTAAGTTACAAAACCGTATCAGCCAACAAGCAGACCGTTCAGAAAGAATGGGTGCTGGTTGATGCCGAAGGACAGACCGTAGGTCGCCTGGCCACCCGCGTAGCCAACATTCTGCGCGGCAAGACCAAGCCCTGCTTCACCCCGCATGTTGATTGCGGCGACAATGTCATCATCATCAACGCCGAGAAGGTTGTCTTCAGCGGCAAGAAGGAGACTGACAAGATTTATCAGCGCTACACCGGTTATCCCGGCGGCCAGCGTGAGACCACTCCTGCCAAGGTGCGCGCCATCCACCCTGAGCGTATCCTCGAGCACGCCATCAAGGGCATGCTTCCGAAGAACCGCCTCGGTGCTGCTCTCTACCGCAACCTCTACATCTATGCCGGCAGCGAGCATCCCCATCAGGGTCAGAACCCCAAAGCCATTAATATTAATGAAGTAAGATAAGAATAAGATATGGCAGAAGTAATCAACACCATTGGTAGAAGAAAGACCGCCGTGGCCCGCGTCTATATGACCACCGGCAATGGCGAAATCAAGGTCAACGGCCGCGACTACAAGGAATATTTCCCCACCGGTCCGCTGCAGTACATCGTGAATCAGGCTTTCGCCGTGGCTAACGCCGAAGGCAAATGGGATGTCAAAGCCAACCTCGACGGTGGCGGCATCACCGGCCAGGCCCAGGCTCTGCGTATGGCTATCGCCCGCGCCCTCTGCGAGAACAACATCGAGGACCGCCCCGCCCTGAAGAAGGAAGGCTTCCTGATGCGTGACCCGCGTATGGTCGAGCGTAAGAAAGCCGGTCAGCCCAAAGCCCGTAAGCGCTTCCAGTTCAGCAAGCGTTAATATTGGTATTATAAAAGCTGGACACAGTTTAGTATCCAAATTCTTAAGATGCTCCGCTATGTTGCCACTTCGTGCTGCATAGGACGGCCGAAAAACATAGCCCAAAGGACTACTCAAGAATTGGTAAAAGTTTAACAACAAAAAGGAAAGTAAACAAACATGAACGAACTCAAATTTGAAGAACTGCTCGAAGCTGGTTGCCACTTTGGCCACCTCAAACGTAAGTGGAACCCCAAGATGGCTCCCTACATTTTCAAAGAGCACAATGGTATCCATGTCATCGACCTGCAGAAGACCATCGCCAAAGCCGACGAGGCCGCCGCTGCCCTGAAGCAGATGGCCAAGAGTGGCAAGAAGATCCTCTTCGTGGCCACCAAGAAGCAGGCCAAGGACGTCGTCGCCGAGATGGCTCAGAGCGTGGACATGCCCTTCGTCACCGAGCGTTGGCCGGGCGGTATGCTCACCAACTTCCAGACCATCCGCAAGGCTGTCAAGAAGATGAACAGCCTCGACCAGCTGATGCACGACAAAGACTTCAATAATATCAGCAAGCGTGAGCGCCTCCAGGTGCAGCGCGAGCGTGCCAAACTCGACAAGAACCTCGGTTCTATCGCCGACCTCACCCGTCTGCCCAGCGCCCTGTTTGATCGACTTCCCGATTCCCGCTAACGATGATGCGTCGAAGTCGATTGCCGCCATCCTCAAGCACATGTGCGAGGCCATCCAGGAAGGTCTGAACGAGCGCGCCCTCGACAAGGACGCCCAGGCCGAGGAAGAGGCTCCCGCCATGGAGGCCACCGAGGAGAAGCCCGTCGAGAAGAAAACCCGCGCCCGCCGTCCCCGCAAGAGCGATGAGACCCCCAAGGCCGAGGAAGAGGCTCCCAAAGCTGAATAATAATTAATAAAGAAAAGAAAGGAACACAATATGGCAATTACCGCTTCACAGGTTAACGAGCTCCGCCAGCTCACCGGCGTCGGCATGATGGACTGCAAGAAAGCCCTCGTCGAGACCGACGGCGACATGCAGAAAGCTATCGAGCTGCTCCGCCAGAAAGGCCAGAAGATGGCCGCCAAGCGCGCCGACCGCGACGCCAACGAAGGCTGCGTCCTCGCCAAGACCACCGGCAACTTCGGTGCCATCATCATGGTCAGCTGCGAGACCGACTTCGTCGCCACCAACGCCGGCTTCGTAGAGTTCACCACCAGCATCCTCGACGCCGCTATGGCCAAGCACCTCACCACCAAAGAGCAGGTCATGGACAGCTGACGCCATCACCGACCAGATCGCCAAGATTGGCGAGAAGATCGAGCTGGCCCACTTCGAGACCATCGAGGCCGAGAAGGTCTATTCCTACATCCATCCGGGCAACCGTATGGCCTCCATCGTCGGACTGAACAAGGCCGGTTACGACCAGGTCGGTCACGACATCGCCATGCAGGTCGTCGCCATGCGTCCCGTCGCCCTCGACGCCGAGAGCGTGCCCCAGGAAATCAAGGACCAGGAGTTCCGCGTGGCCGTCGAGAAGACCAAGGAAGAGCTCATCGGCAAGGCCGTTGACGCCGCCCTCAAGAAAGCCGGCATCAACCCCGCCCACGTCGACACCGAGGAGCACATGGCCTCCAACATGGGCAAAGGCTGGATCACCGAGGAGCAGGTCAACCAGGCCCGCCAGATCAAAGAGCAGGTCGCTGCCGAGAAGGCCGCCCAGCTCAGCGAGCAGCAGATCAACCAGATTGCCAACGGCCGTCTGAACAAGTACTTCCAGGAGAACACCCTCATGGAGCAGGAGTACATCATGGAAGCCAAGGTAAAGGTGAAAGACTTCATCGCCAAGGCCGACAAGGATCTGAAGTGCACCGGCTTCAAGCGCCTCGAACTCGGCGCCTAAGCCGACAGGTACATACAAAAAAAGAAGGGCAACCCGTATGGATTGCCCTTCTTTTTTGCTCCAAAGAGAGGTTAACGGACTATGACTTTCACGCCCTCGATCTTCATTTCTTGTGTAGAACCGTTCGGACCAATCAAATCCGGACCTTCCACGTTCTGGATGGGCATTCCCTGCACTGGGGCCTGCCCTTCGATAAGTGGGATGCAATATTTCTTGTCAAAAACAACAGGCAGGTTATATTGCACCCGCACGGGCTTGCCATTCTGCTTACCTGGCTTCCATTTGGGCATCAGCTTGATGATGCGAATGGCTTCGGTACCGCAACCACCACCGATGTCGCGAAGAAGTCGAGGCTTCAATACCGTGCCGTCGGTGTCTATGACAAAAGTAACGTACACCTTGCCGGAGATACCGTTTTCCGCCGCCAGCCGTGGATACTGCAAATTATCCTCGATAAATTTCCGCATGGCTTCTTCTCCACCAGGGAACTCGGGGTCTTCATCAACTTGTACGAACAGAAGGTCATCATCATTAATTTCTCCCTCAAACAGCTCGTCGTCTTTCGGAAGTACAGCCTCGGCGGGCAGTGTGTCATTGGCATCAAGCACCGTAAGACCGCCGAGGTAAATGTCATCTGTGAGTTCCTGTTCGCGCCACACGGGCTGGGCGGCGTCGGCCGTCCGAGCGGTGTCGACATCGGCCGGAGTAGTATCGGTGGTGAGCAGCGGCTTGCTTTCGTGAGGCGACGAAGTTCCGTTGCCGCACGAGGCGAGGCCCAGGGCGAGGCCAGCGACGGTAGCCACCTTGCCCAGCCGCAGGCGGTCGGCGAGGGCGTTCTCCAAGTAACGTACCTCGGCTTCGCAACGCGGGCAGGTGCCGCGGCACTCGCCCTTGTAGGTGCACTCCTCTATCTCAAAGGGGATGTCATTCTCCTCGGCGATGCGCTTGCGCACCTCTTTAAGTTGGTTGCAGATGTTCTTCCCGTGGGTCATCGTGTTATCATTTTGGCTTTGAGAATGCGGTCGATTACAACAACATCTCCTTCGAGGTGAAACACATAAACAAACTTTCGGTTGCGCGATACCATGCGACGGGCGTGCGGATGCACGGCGCGGATGGTCATGGAGCGGCTTTCTCCGAAACAGTCGGCAAATACCGAGAGTGACATCATTTCACCATAGATGGCTTCAATGTATCGGTGGGCACCTTCGCGCGACATGACCGAGCGGAGAAACTGTTTCAGATCCTCTACATCCTCGCGTACCGATTCATCAATCTCAACCTTGTATACTGTCATAATACTCGTCGACATATCGGTGCAACATGTTGCAGAACTCATCTACGGTTATCCGTCCTTTGCGATGCTCTTCAGTCTGCATACCAGCAATAGCCTGATGGTCTGGTGTAAGCCTTGCATACACAGCCTCTGGCTCGCTGACCGAAGGTGTTGGAATATCGTTTGAGTTTTTTTCTTTCATATTATGACTTTTTTTGTTTTGATAACGTAAAAAGAAAGAATTTATTGTACCTGGTTGGTGAAGCGGTCGATGCGGGTGACGCCCATGTCGGCGAGGCGCTGGGCGGTGCGGTCGGTGTCGACCTCGGTGTTGAAGGAAGGGATGAGGGGGACGCGGACGGTGATATGCTCGGGGCCGACGAGGGAAAGAAGCAGCGCGAGGTTGTCCCACGCACGGATGGCGTCGCCGCCGGTGTAGGCATGGTAGATGTCGGAATTGCTCTCTTTGATGTCGACGATAAAGTCGCCAACCACCTCGGCGGCCTTCTCCACTGCTTTGCGCGGCACCTGCAGCGACGTTTCGGCCGTGAGGTTCCAGCTCTTGCCGCACAACTGCTTGAACTCCGTGATGAAGTCCACCCGCAGCAGCGGCTCGCCACCGCCGAAGCAGACGCCTCCACCCGTGGCGATGAAATAGAGGTTATCGATAGAGACCTTGTCGTACAGTTGCTGTGGCGTGTAACATGGCAGTCCCTCGGGGGACTCCAGACAGCGATGGTTGAGGCAGTATTTGCACCGCAGCGGACAGCCATGGAAAGCCGCCAGCGTGGTCACTCCCACGCCGTCGACGCCCAGCCGGTGTCGGTCGATGCCTATGAACGGTACTGCCTCCATTTCGGAGTGCAAAGATACTAATATTTCTCCAAATAGAAAAACTTTCGTATCTTTGCACGCTGAAATCTATGGCGAAGAAACAGAAATACTACGTTGTGTGGCAGGGCAAGAAGCCGGGCATCTACAACGACTGGGACGCGTGCAAGGAGCAGGTCGTGGGCGTGCAGGGGGCACAGTACAAGGGCTTCGACAGCATGGCCGAGGCCGAGGCGGCAATAAGGCTGCCGTACAGCAGCGTGGTTTCTAGTAATACTAGTAAATCTAGTAGTACTAGTCTTACTAGTGTTCTCGTCATCGACGAGAACGGCATGACCGCCGTGAAGCCCGGCACCGACAACCCGCCCGTCCTCGACGCGCTGGCCGTCGATGCCGCCTGCAGCGGCAACCCCGGCGTGATGGAATATCAGGGCATCTACATCCCCACGCGCACCCGCGTCTTCCACTACCGCGCAGAGAAGGGCACCAACAACATCGGCGAGTTCCTGGCCATAGTGCACGGCCTCAGCTACCTCAAGAAGCACCGCCTCAACCAGATTATCTACAGCGACTCCGTCAACGCCATCAGCTGGGTGCGCCAGAAACAGTGCAAGAGCAAGCTGCCCGAGGACGCCTCGACTGCCGAACTGTGGGACTATATCCACCGTGCCGAGAACTGGCTACGCACCAACAGCTACACCACCGAGATACGCAAGTGGGACACTGACCACTGGGGCGAGATACCGGCGGACTTTGGCAGAAAATAGGGCTAATGGGTTTAATGGGCAGAATGGGCATGAATACTCGAAACCTACGCTTTCGTTCCAATCGCGTGCGCGACATCATCAGCCTCTTCCATGAGGAGCTGGACAGCATGTACGGCAGCGGCGAGGTGGGGGTATTTCTCGGCATGCTCTTCGAGGACTTCCTCGGCTGGGACAAGGTGCGGCTGCTGACCTCGCGGGAGATGACCGTCGACCAGAGCGACCTGCTGCGGTTCCACTGGGCACTGGAAGACCTCAAACAATACCGCCCCATCCAGCATATCATTGGCTATACCGACTTCTGCGGCTGCCGCATTGCGGTGAGCCCCGACGTGCTCATCCCCCGCCCCGAGACCGAGGAGATGGTCGGTTGGCTCATAGCCGGACACTCCGATGCCCGGTCGATGAATGACCGTTGTTCAGTCGTTGTTCAGTCAAACACTGAACAACGACTGAACAACGAACGAACAACAAACGAACAACAGGGCAAGTTGATAGATCTCTGTACCGGTAGTGGCTGCATCGCCATCGCGCTGAAAAAGGCCTTCCCGCAGGCCGATGTAACGGCAGTGGACGTATCACCCGCAGCACTGGAGATAGCGCTGGAGAACGCGAAAAACAACGGCGCAGACATACGCTTCATGCAAACCGATGTGCTTAATGGGGTTGATGGGTTGAATGGGTCTTATGGGCTTATTGTGAGCAATCCGCCGTATGTAATGGAGCGCGAGCGGGCGCAGATGCAGCGCAACGTGCTCGACTACGACCCTGGGCTGGCCCTCTTTGTGCCCGACGACGACCCGCTGCGTTTCTACAAAGCGATAGCCAACATCGCCAAGCAACATCTGGCTCACGACGGCCTCTTGGTGGTGGAGATCAACGAAGCCCTTGCCGACGAGACCTGTGAGGTGATAAAAGCCGCGGGCCTAGTGCCCACCGTCCACGACGACTTCCGTGGCAAGCACCGCTGGATCAGCGCTGTTTGGAATCCATGATTATCGTTACGGGGCCGTCGTTGACGAGCGACACCTGCATGTCGGCCCCAAACTCCCCCGTCTGTATCTCTTTGCCGAAAAGCTCTCCCATGCGGGCGACGAACTTCTCGTACATCGGCACGGCGAACTCAGGCCGCGAGGCGTGGATATAGCTCGGCCGGTTGCCCTTCTTGGTGGAGGCCATCAGGGTGAACTGGCTCACCACGAGGATACCGCTGTCGGCGACCTCTGTTATCGGCAGGTTCATCATCCCCTCGCTGTCGTCGAAGATGCGCAGCTTCACCACCTTCTGGCAGAGATACTCGATATCCTCGTCGGTATCCTCGTCGCAGACACCCACCAGTATCATCATACCCTCGCCTATCTCGCTCTTGCGCCGGCCCGCGATGTCGACCGATGCCGACAGTACTCGCTGAATCACTATTTTCATAGAACCTCTGTTTTTATTCTACAATCCATTTCATGGTCTCCCCTCCCCTGCCCTGCTGCACAAAGAAGATGCCCTTCGGCAACCGCGCCCTCAGCTCCTCGCAAGGGCCCTCGTCTACTTTCCGTCCCAGGCGGTCATACACCGTGCAGATGCCTTCCGGCTGCTCGGTGAGGCCGAAATACCGGGCGTATTCGTCCACCATGGCCTCGGGCTCGGTACGCAGGTAGTCGTCTATGGTCTCGAGGGCTATGCGCCACCGCACCATCGACGACGGCTTGTCAAAACGTCCAATCTGATACGGGACCTCGTTCTCCACCTGCTTCACGACATCGTTCAACAGCGCCGAGGAGCGGTGGTAGTTGAACTGGCTGTTGGCAATCTCACGCAAGCGGGCCATCGAGCGCTCGAGGAACTGCCTGTTCGCCAAGAGGCGGCGGAACAGCAACGTGGACTGCCGCGAGGTGTGTCGGTTGGGGACGACGAAGTGGTAGGTCATATAATCGAGGATGAGGGAGCGGTCGGTAAACATCGACAGGGCCCCGTCGCCGTCGAAGAATATCCAGCGCCACTTGCCATTTGGGGAGGCCCACTGGCGCGTGTTGCTCACCGGCCAGTCGTCGTTGAGGATGAGTATCTGCAGCATCATGTAGTCCATCAGGGCGTCGACATCTACCTGCGAGGCAAGGTAGGCGTAGTCCTGTCCCTGCCGCAAGTCGGCATTCTCCAGCCATTGGAAGAGTGCGTTCCAGCGCGCCGCGCTACCATTCTCCACCTCGCCACCCCAATAGGCCAACAGGTCCACCTCCTTGTCGGGAATGCCATGCCGTTCCTCCACGTAATGCTCGTCGGCCTTCTCCTCGAGGAAATAGATGCCCCAGTATTCGCCGTTGATGAAAAGCACCACGGGCCGTGTAGCCAGGTTGTCGACACGCAGCGAGTCGGCCAGATGCTGGCAGAGCCAGTCCTCGATGCCCGCGCTGCTCCACGAAGTGGACCAAGGCCGCAGCACCAGACGGCGGTAGCTGCCGCGCGAGCGCTGGTCGAAGAAAGGATAGCGGAAATCCCTGGCACCATATTCGCGCCGCGCATAGAGCGACAGACCCTTCTGCACAAGCACCCGCTGGCTGTTTCCGTGCACCCGCAGGCCGCAGTCCTGCAACAGCTTCCCCCCGTCGGGAGCCAGATAGGCGAAGGCGACATCGCGCTCCCAGTGGCGCCCTTTCTGGAAATAGTTGCCCGTGCTGTAGGCGAAATGCGGGTCGTGATACCATCCCGGGACGAACAGACCCGTGTCGTAGTCGAAAAGACTCAAGGAGTCGGCGCAGAGCGACACCACCGGCAGACTGATGCGGCGTCCCAGCAGGCTGTCTATCAAGTATGTGTGTGTCGTCACCAGCGAGCGGCGGTATCCATTGGTGTCATACAATGCCGCCCGCACCACGATGATGCGCTCCACCCCCTCGGGCTGGAACCAGCGCTCTTCCGGCACCGTCGGCACGCGGTAGATGCCCGAGCGCGAATAGCACTCGGGGGAGAGCCTTATCGGCTCACGGTATTGTGCGTCGCATTCCGTAGGTGCGTTGCCATTGAAGGTATAGTGTATGGTGAGCGTGGAATCAGCCGGGATCTGCTGCATCGTCAGGCTGAAGGTGTCGGCATAGAAGCCGCTCTCGTGCGAGAAGACCACCGTCTGCCCCCTCGCCGGGAGCACCGCAGCCAGCAGCAGCACAACATATATCCCGAGTGCACGCATGCAAAGACTATTCCACTATGGTGAGTTTGGCGAACTTGAGCATCAGCTGTTTCTGTCCGACGCCCTCGAAGAAGACTGTGGCCTTGCGCGAGTCGCCGGCGCCCTCGATTCCCAGCACCTTGCCGATGCCGAACTTCTCGTGACTCACGCGCATACCGGGCATGATGCTGTTGATGGCAGCGGGGTTGTTGGGGACAGCCGCTGTCCGGGGCTTCTGAATAGTCTGAGTACTCCGAGTATTCGGAGTATTCTGATTGGGTTTCCCTGCATTGAAGAAAGCCCGCGGCAGGGTGCCCGGCTCGGGCATGCTGCGTCGCGTGGCCGGCATCTCTATGTATTGGGGGTCTATCTCTTCGATGAAGCGGCTCACCTCGCCGCCCATGCGCTGGCCGTTGTTGAAGCGTGTCTGGGCGTAGGAGAGCGTCACCTGCTTCTCGGCACGCGTCACCGCCACATAGAACAGGCGCCGTTCCTCCTCCAGCTCCGGCCGACTCATGGCTAGGAACGACGGGAAGATCTGCTCCTCCATGCCCACCACGAAGACATAGGGGAATTCCAGTCCTTTGGCGGCGTGGATGGTCATCAGGGACACCTTGTCGGCATCCTTGTCTTTGTCCTTGTCCTCAGAGGTGTAGAGCAGCACCTGCTGGAGGAACTCGTCGAGGGTGCGGAGTTTTTTTTCTGAGTTTTCAGAATTATCGGAGTTTTCAGAGTATTCAGATTCCTCCTCTTCACAGAACTCCTGCACGCCATTGAGGAGCTCGTCGATATTGTCGATGCGCTCGGCACTCTCGGGGTCGTCCTCCTCGCGCAGGGCTTTGACGATACCACTGGCAAGGACAATCTGCTTGGCCAGCGTGAAGGCGTCAGTGGTCGGCACCTCGGCCTCGAAGCGCTTTATCATGTAGACAAACTCGGTGATTTTCTGCACCGCGCCACTCTGGATGGGCAAGCCGAAATCACCGATATTCTCCAGCACCGTCCAGATGCTCACGTCGTTGTCGGCCGCCGCCACGCGTATCTTGTCCATGGTGGTCTGGCCGATGCCGCGGATGGGGTAGTTGATGACACGCACGAGGGACTCGTCATCGTGGGGGTTGATGGCCAGACGCAGGTAAGCCAGCACGTCTTTCACCTCGCGACGCCCGTAGAACGACAATCCCTGGTAGATCTTGTAGGGGATGTTCATCTTGCGCAGCGCATCCTCGATGGAGCGAGAGAGGGAGTTCTGGCGGTAGAGGATGGCGAAGTCGCGGTAGTCGGCATCCTCGCCGAGGCGGAAGTTCTGGATGGAGTCCGCCACACGCATGCCCTCGTCCTTCTCGTCGACAGCACGGATGAGGCGTATGCGGTTGCCAACGCCGTTATCACTCCACAACTCCTTCTGTATCTGGTCACGGTTGCGGCTAATGATGCTATTGGCGGCATTGACGATATTCTTCGTC
Organism: uncultured Bacteroidales bacterium; assembly: GCA_900316235.1. Lineage (GTDB taxonomy): Bacteria > Bacteroidota > Bacteroidia > Bacteroidales > P3 > Colimorpha. The sequence continues at coordinate 6,578 of ONCC01000004.1, read as the reverse complement.
GAGCGGTAGTTCTGCTCCAGTTTGAAGAGCTGCATCGTCGGGTAGTCGCGCTTGAAGTTGAAGATATTCTGTATATTGGCCCCACGGAAGGCGTAGATGCTCTGTGCGTCGTCGCCCACCACGCAGATATTCTGGTTCCTCGCGGCCAACTTCTTCACGATCAAATACTGAGCATAGTTGGTGTCCTGATACTCGTCCACCATGATATAGTGGAAGCGCTGCTGGTATTTCAGCAGCACGTCGGGGAAGTCGCGGAGCAGGATATTCATGTTGAACAGCAGGTCGTCGAAGTCCATGGCGTTGCTGTTGTGGAGGCGCTGGTCGTACATCTGGTAGATCTGGCCAATGGCAGGGCGCTTGCTGTCGATATCTGTCTGATAGATTTCGGGGTTCTCCTGATAGTCTTTTGGGCCCATCAGGTTGCTCTTGGCCATGGAGATGCGGCTCAGCACGAAGGAGGGCTTGTAGGTCTTGGGGTCGAGGTTGAGCTGCTTGACGATCTGCTTGATGGCGGCCTTCGAGTCGTCGGTATCATAGATGGTGAAGCTGGAGGTGTAGCCCAGCTTGGTGGCTTCGGCACGCAGCACACGGGCGAAGATGGAGTGGAAGGTGCCCATCCAGAGGTTGCGCCCTTCGCCGCCCACGAGTTTGATGATTCTCTCCTTCATCTCATTGGCGGCCTTGTTGGTGAAAGTCAGTGCCAAAATATGGAACGGGTCAACACCCAGCTCCATGAGGTGGGCTATGCGGTAGGTCAGCGTGCGCGTCTTACCGCTGCCGGCACCGGCGATAATCATCACCGGACCGTCGACACACTCCGCTGCCTCACGCTGGGGTTCATTCAGTTGGTCTAGCAGTTCACTCATTTCTTTGCTTTCGTTTAAAAAGCGCCCGCCACTTAATCATGGTGGGCGCTGGCTTTATATGCTTGCTTACTTGTTTTTCTTAACTGCACTTGCTCCAGCCGCACTGCGGACAGCTCTTGCAGCCGCCACTGTAGACGAGCTTGCTGCCACAGTCGAGGCACACCTCGTCGGTTTCCGTGCCGTCCTTGATATAGCGCTTCAGGGCTCGGGCCACACCGTTGCTCCAGGTGGTGATGCTGTCGGTGTCGAAGTTGAGCTTGCCGATGAGTTCCACCACATTGGGGATGGGCATACCGTGGCGCAGGATACCGGAGATGAGCTTGGCATAGTTCCAGTACTCCTTGCGGAACATGCGCGAGAGGCCTTCCATCGTGATGTGGTAGCCGTCCTGGTCGAGGAACTGGAAGTCGTAGCGGGCATGCTCCTGGTCTTTCTCCTTCACGCGGATGACCCATCCCTTCTCCACCCACTTGGGCAGCAGGAAGTTCTCGGCACGGCCGGTGAAAATCTCGTAGGGGCGTCCTTCATACATGCCGACGACGGCAATCCAGTCCTCTTTCTCGTTCTTGAAGCGCACCACCTCGGCCTCGAGTTTCTTGGGACGCTTGGGCGCCTTGCTCTCGCCGAAGCCGGAGGTGTCTTTCTTGCCCTCACTGGTGCTGACGAGGACGCCGGTGCGCGAGCCGTCACGGTAGATGGTACAACCCTTGCAGCCACTCTCCCAGGCGGTCTCGTAAATCTTGCTCACCACCTCCTTGGTGGTCTCCTTGGGGATGTTGACGGTGACGGAGATAGAGTGGTCGACCCATTTCTGGATGGCACCCTGCATCTTCACCTTCGCCACCCAGTCGATGTCGGCACTGGTAGCGTGGAAGTAGGGGCTCTTTTCTATGACCTTCTGCAACTCGTCATCACCCATATGCATCACCTCGTCAACATCATAGCCGTTGACGCGGGCCCAGTCGAGGAACTTGGGATGGAACACGTTGTACTCCTCAAAGTAGTCGCCATTCTCGTCCTTGATGATGGTCTGCTTACTGGTGTCCTTGTCGTTGGGGTTGATTTTCTTGCGGCGCTTGTAGCTCACGAGGAAGACGGGCTCAATACCGCTGGTGGTCTGCGTGCAGATACTCACGGTGCCAGTGGGTGCAATGGTCAGCAGGGCGATATTGCGGCGGCCATATTTGGTCATCTCCTTGTAGAGTTCGGGGTCGGCCTCGCGGAGACGACTGATGAAGGGATTGTTCTCCTCGCGACGGGCATCGTAGATGGGGAAGCAGCCACGTTCCTTGGCGAGCTGCACGCTCGAGGCATAGGCGGCACAGCAGAGCGTCTGCTGCACCTTGACGGCGAAGGCCGTGGCCTCCTCCGAGCCGTATTGCATACCCAAGGCGGCCAGCATGTCGCCTTCGGCGGTGATGCCGAAGCCGCTGCGGCGACCCTCGAGGCACTTCATCTTGATGTTGAGCCACAGGTTGTGCTCCACCATCTTGATCTCGTCACTCTCGGGGTCGGTCTCTATCTTTTTCAGTATCTGCTCCACCTTCTCGAGCTCCAGGTCGATGAGGTCGTCCATCAGGCGCTGCCCTTTGCGGACATGCTCCTTGAAGAGGTCGAAGTTGAACGAGGCCTCTTTGGTGAAAGGCTTGTCGACATAGCTGTAGAGGTTGATGGCCTGCAGGCGGCAGCTATCGTAGGGACACAAGGGAATCTCGCCGCAAGGGTTGGTGCTGACGGTACGGTAGCCGAAATCGGCATAGCAGTCGGGCACGCTCTCGCGCAGGATGGTGTCCCAATAGAGCACACCGGGCTCGGCGCTCGACCACGCATTGGCGATAATCTTGTTCCAGAGGGCACGGGCGTCAATCTCCTTGGTGTAGATGGGATTGGGCGAGTCGATAGGGTACTGCTGCGTGAAGGGTTTGCCCTCCATGGCACAGTGCATGAATTCGTCGGTAATCTTCACACTCACGTTGGCACCGGTAATCTTACCCTGCTCGAGCTTGGCGTCGATGAACTGCTCGGCGTCGGGATGCTTGATGCTGATGCTCAGCATCAAGGCACCTCTGCGTCCTCCCTGAGCCACCTCACGTGTGGTGTTCGAATAGCGTTCCATGAAGGGCACGATGCCCGTCGAGGTGAGGGCGGCATTCATCACCGGCGTGCCGCCGGGACGTATGTGACTCAGGTCGTGCCCCACGCCACCGCGACGCTTCATCAGCTGCACCTGCTCCTGGTCGATTTTCATGATGCCACCATAGCTGTCACTGCTGCCCTGGTTGCCAATGACAAAACAGTTGCTCAGCGACAGCACCTGGAAGTTGTTGCCGATGCCGCTCATCGGACTGCCCTGCGGGACGATGTACTTGAAATCCTTGAGCAACTGGTAGATCTCCTCCTCGCTCATGGGGTTCTGGTACTTCTCCTCGATGCGGGCATACTCCGCGGCCAGGCGGCGGTGCATCATGTCGGGGTTGAGCTCGAAAATCTTATCTTCGTCACGCAAGGCATATTTGTTCATCCACACATTGGCGGCCAACTCGTCGCCATGGAAATACTCCACCGACGAACGCATAATCTCCTCGGGGGTATATTGCTTATGTTCTTTCGGGACCTTGGGGGGCTCAATCGCTGAAAACAAGTCGCCTTGCATGATTATCCTATTTTAAATTTGTTCTGCAAAGATAGACAGAAAAACGCTACCACCGTCAACAAGTTTTCAACAAAAAACCTCCCGTTTTGGGTTCCCCTTGTGTTGACCAGCAATTACTCGGTGAATAAAGCAATAAAAGAGCGCTTCCTACGTTATCATACTGTATGAAACAGATACTCCTCATCAACGACGTGGTGGGCTACAGCCATGTGGGTATGGTGGCCATGCTGCCCATCCTCACCCACCTGGGACACACCACCTATAACCTCCCCACGGCCCTCGTGTCCAACACCCTGGACTACGGCCACTTCAACGTCCTCGAGACCACCGACTATATGCGCGGTACCATCCCCGTATGGCGCCAGCTGGGCTTCCGCTTCGACGCCGTCTGCACAGGCCTGATGTTCAGCGAAGAGCAGGCCACCCTCGTCTCCTCTTACTGCTGTCAGTTGCAGAGCGAAGGTACCACGGTCTTCGTCGACCCCATCATGGGCGACGGCGGCCGTCTCTATAATGGTATCAGTGACACGCAAGTAGCACTCATGAAAGAGATGGTGGGTGTGGCCGACCTCACCTTCCCCAACTACACCGAGGCCTGCTACCTCACCGGCATGCCTTACCGCCCCGAAGGCATGACCTGGGACGAGGCCTGCGACATGCTCGACGCCCTCATCGCCCTGGGGGCCAAAGCGGCGGTGGTCACAAGTGCCTGCGTCGACGGCCAGCGTTGCGTCATCGGCCGCCGCAGCGACCTGCCCCTCGAGGGCTTCCGCCAGCGCGGCAAGGACGGCTCCTATTTCTGTATCGACTATGAGGAAATTCCTGTGGCCTTCCACGGCACGGGCGACATCTTCTCGGCTGTCCTCATCGGCCACCTTATGAACGGCGCAACGCTGAAAGACAGCACCCAGACGGCCATGTCCGTCGTCTCCAACCTCATAGAAAGAAACCGAGAGCAGAAGGACCTCTGTCTCGGTATCCCAATTGAAAAATGTTTGGATTTACTTTAATCCTCGCTGTGTTTTCTTGAACCGTCGATGGTTGATGGCGTGCTCGGCGGCATAGGCGGCGTCGAGATCCACATGGTCGTAGTCGTGGAGGTTGCTGTCCATCACGTCGAGGGCTTTCTGCACCAGCGAGCGCATCTCCTCGAGGTTAGCGTTGAGGCCGGCGTCGAAGTGCACGGCATCCTCGCGCTTGCTCTGGCGCGTCATGGCTATCTGGTAGATGGTGTCGCCGATAGACTCGAGATTGTCGATGATGCGCAGCATGGTGCTGATGCGCTCCGAGCCGTGCTCCGAGATGTCGCCCGAGCCCACCTTGGTGAGGAACTTCGAGATTTCCATCTCCATACGGTCGGTGATGCCCTCGTACTTGGCGATGCGCGACATGATGGCGTCGAACTCCTCGTCCTTTTTGGCGGTTCTCAAACCAGGCAAGAAGGTATACATGCGCAGCACGCGCTTGCTGAATTCCTCAATCTCGCTCTTGGCGCTCTGGATGTTGAGCTCGGCGGTGGAGAGCAGGTTGGGCGTGAGATATGTGAGGCGGAACTCCTCCTCGCCCTCCTCCTTCTTGTCGGGCACCATCCAGGTGACAATCTTGACAATCTGCGGGATGAAGAAGGCCAGGATGATGGTGGTGACGACATTAAAGAGGGTATGGAAAATGGTGATGGCCAGTGGGATGAGCGGGATGTGGGGGAGCATAGGGTCAAGTGCTTCGGCCAGGAACATCACGGCATTGCAGATGGGGTAGAACGGGAGGATGAATAGGACGGCACCTACCACGTTGAACACCAGGTGGGCACGTGCCGTGCGCTTGCCGGTGGTGCCGGTGGTCATGGCCACCACCTGGGCGGTAAGCGTGGTGCCGAGGTTCTGACCAATCACCAAGGCCATGGCCACAGGGAAGGTAATCCAGCCCTGGCTGGCCATGAGCAGGATGACAGCCGTCATGGCCGACGAGGTCTGCAGGATGATACACAAGATGGCACCAATCACAACAAAGAGAAGGACCGACCAGTAGCCATAGCCACCCAAGGTGGAAATGGACTGGGCCACGTCCTCGTCCAGCGGCGGCACCGAGTCGCCCATCAGGCCGAGGCCGAGGATGAGCAGGGCGAGACCCACGATGGTCTGACCGAGGTACTGCATCTTGTTCTTTTTCGAGAAGATAAAGAAGAGGCTGATGGCGGCGATAATCATCGGCATCAGTGGCACCTTGTCGGCCGTTTCGCCGCCACCCAGTCCGAAGAGGGTGATGATCCACGCGGTGACCGTGGTGCCAATATTGGCGCCCATGACAACGGCGATAGCGCCGCTGAGGGTCAGCAGACCCGCTCCAGCGAAGCCCACCGTCATCACGGTGGTAGCCGTGGAGGACTGGATGATGGCGGTGACGCCCGTGCCAGCGAGGATGCCACTCAGCGGCTTTCCGGTAATCTTGGTAAGGATGTGGCGCAGTTTCGAGCCGGCATACTTCTGAAGTCCTTCACTCATCAGTTTCATGGCGAAAAGGAACACCGCCAGGGCTCCCGCCAACTTCAAACAGACCAGAAAGATTTCCATAATCTATTGATTCTTAATTCGTAATTCTTAATTCTTAATTCCAATCGTTGCTGCAAAAGTACAAAGAATATCGTTACGCGGTTGTTAAGTTTTTGTTACGTTTTTCCAAAGGTACTGTAACACTGTTGTTCGATTGTTCTTCGTTTGTTGTCCGCTTGTTCTCCGCTTTAAAAGCGGAGAACAAGCGGACAACAAACGTTTATCAATTGAACATCAGATGAAGGGGGTATAAAAAAAATACCCGCCGGTGGGGGCGGGTATTTTTTTATGGAGCGTTTGCTCCGCTGCGGTCGCAGGCCTGCTAAGCAGGCAGACGCCGCAGGTTAGCGGACGATGAGTTTGCGGATGGCGTTCACCTGCTCGCCCACGATGCGAACGAAGTAGGCACCCTGTGCCATGTCGGTCACGTCGATGGTGAGTTCGCCCTCGTTGACGGTCCACTCACCAGCCTTGCGGCCGTTCATGTCGACCACCGTCACCGTGGCCTTG
>ONCC01000024.1 GCA_900316235.1 uncultured Bacteroidales bacterium | reverse complement strand
GAGGGGGACCGCCGCGGAGCGGTGGTGGAGGAGTATGTAAGAATAATGTTCTCCCCGTGCGCCGAAGGCGAGCGGGCCAGCGGCGACGACGAGGTGTATGTCTACGCCTACTGCCCTGAGATGGAGCAGGGTGTGCTAAGCGCCCCGGCCTACCGTCGGATGGGTTCCGTGCAGCTGACGCTGCCCGAACGGTGGCAGGGAAAGGAGGTGCATCTCTACGGCTTCGCCGTTGACTATGAGGGGAATGCCAGCGATACTACCTATATCGGCTCTTTGTCTCCTGTAGAGACGCGGCAGGCCGCGTCTCCCGAAAGATCGTTGCGTTCCTTGTCGCGTGCGGAGACGCGGCAGGCCGCGTCTCTACAGACGAGGTTGGTAATGAGTGCCGTTCGTGCCGTGCGCCGAGGGCGAGCGGGCCAAAGGCGAGGGCGAGGATAATTAAATTTGTCTAATTATTGAATTATTTGTATATTTGCAAATTCCCATCGTGTGTACGGTGGAGCGTAATATATTGATAGAAAATGGACTACAACTTCGGAGAAATCGAGTCTCGGTGGCAAAAGTACTGGCGTGAGCATGGCGTGTACCATGTCAGCAATGTCAGCGACAAGCCTCACTACTATGTTTTGGATATGTTCCCGTATCCCTCGGGTGCGGGTCTGCATGTGGGTCACCCGCTGGGTTACATCGCCAGCGATATCTATGCCCGTTACAAGCGTCTGCAGGGATTCAATGTGCTGCACCCCATGGGCTATGACGCCTACGGCTTGCCTGCCGAGCAGTATGCCATCCAGACGGGTCAGCATCCCGCCATCACGACGGAGCAGAATATCAATCGCTACCGCGAGCAGCTGGACAAGATTGGCTTCTCGTTCGACTGGAGCCGCGAGGTGCGCACCTGTGAGCCGAAGTACTACAAATGGACACAGTGGACCTTCCTCCAGCTCTTTAAGCACTACTATGACAATGCTGCCAACAAGGCGCTGCCGATAACTGCCCTTGTGGAGCGTTTTGCCAAACAGGGTAGCGAGGGCTTGGATGCCGCCTGCACCGAAGTGCTGACATTCAGCGCTGAGGAGTGGAACAGTTGGGATGAGGCCAAGCGGCAGCAGGTGCTGATGAACTATCGTCTGGCCTACTTGGCCGATATCCCTGTGAACTGGTGTGCCGAACTGGGCACTGTGCTGGCCAACGACGAGGTGGTCAACGGCCTCTCCGTCCGTGGCGGCTATCCTGTGGAACGCAAGCTGATGCGCCAGTGGAGTCTCCGCGTCTCCGCCTATGCCCAGCGTCTGGTCGACGGCTTGGAGCAGATTGACTGGACCGACTCGCTGAAGGAAATTCAGCGCAATTGGATAGGCCGCAGCGAGGGCGCTGCTGTGTGGTTCCCTATAGTGGACGGGTCTAATGGGGCGTTTGAGATTTTCACTACCCGTCCCGATACCATCTTCGGTGTGACGTTCATGGTGCTGTGTCCGGAGCATGAGCTCATTGACCAAATCACTACCCCCGAGCAGAAGGCCGAGGTGGAGGCTTATGTCACCTGGGCCAAGAACCGCAGTGAGCGCGAGCGCCAGGCCGAGGTGAAGAAAGTCTCTGGCGTCTTCACCGGCGCCTACGCCATCAACCCCCTCACTGAAGAGAAAATCCCCATCTGGGTCTCCGAATATGTCCTTGCCGGCTATGGTACCGGCGCCATTATGGCCGTTCCCGCCCACGACAGCCGCGACTTCGCCTTCGCCCGCCACTTCGGCCTGCCCATCCGTCAGGTTGTTGCGTTGGAGAAGGATGCCGTCAGCGACCCCAACACATGGGAGGAGAGCATGGACGCCAAAACCGGCTACTCGGTCAACAGCGGCTTCGTCACCGGCATGAAGGTGAAGGAGGCTATGGCCGCCGTCATCAATAAGATTGAGGAGATGGGTATTGGCCACCGCACCGTCAACTACCGCCTGCGCGACGCCATCTTCAGCCGCCAGCGCTACTGGGGCGAGCCGTTCCCCATCTACTACAAGGATAATATCCCATATCCCATTCCTGAGGAGTGCCTGCCTCTGGAGTTGCCCGAGGTGAGCGAGTTCAAGCCCACTGCCACGGGGGAGCCCCCCCTGGGTCACGCTCAGAAATGGGCTTGGGACGAGAAGAACCGTTGCGTGGTCGACAAGTCGCTCATAGACAACAAGACAATCTTCCCGTTGGAGTTGAGCACAATGCCCGGTTTCGCCGGATCGAGCGGATACTACCTGCGCTACATGGACCCGCACAACGATGAGGCCTATTTCAGCAACGATGCTGTCAACTATTGGCAGAAGGTCGATCTCTATGTCGGCGGCGCCGAGCATGCCTCCGGCCACCTCATCTATGCCCGCTTCTGGAATAAGTTCCTCCACGACATCGGTATGTCGGTGGTCGAAGAACCCTTCCAGAAACTCATCAATCAGGGTATGATTCAGGGCCGTTCCAACTTTGTCTATCGTTCGAAAGCCGACAATGGCCTCTTCATCTCGAAGGGCCTCATCAAGAATATGGACGACGTAACGCCTATCCATGTAGATATCAATATCGTGGATAACGATGTGTTGAACATTGATCGCTTCCGCCAGTGGCGTCCCGAGTTCAAAGATGCCCGCTTCGAGTTGGAAGAGGGGAAATACATCTGTGGCTGGGAAGTGGAGAAAATGTCTAAGTCGATGTACAACGTGCAGAACCCTGACGACCTGGTGGCTCGCTATGGTGCCGACACGCTGCGCCTCTACGAGATGTTCCTCGGCCCTGTCGAGCAGGCCAAACCTTGGGACACCAACGGCATCGAGGGCGTGCACCGCTTCCTGAAGAAGTTCTGGAAACTCTATGACAACTGTCTGAATAATCAGAATAACCAGGGTGCTCCCACCAAGGAGGAACTCAAGGTCCTTCATCACACCATCAAGAAGATTACCGACGATATCGAGCGCTTCTCGTTCAATACCGCCGTCTCCAACTTCATGATAACCACCAATCTGCTGACCGACAACAAGTGCAGCTGCCGCGAGGTGCTGGAGCCAATGGTGGTGCTCATTGCCCCCTTTGCCCCTCATATCGCCGAGGAACTGTGGCACCAGTTGGGACATGAAGATAGTGTCTGCGACGCCCTTTGGCCTCTCTGCGACCCCCAGTTCCTGGTGGAAGACACCGTCAAGTATCCCGTGCAGTTCAACGGCAAGATGCGCTTCATGATTGAGCTCCCGGCCGACATCTCTCAGGAGAATGCCGTGAATGCCGTGAAGGCCGCCCCCGAGAGCGCCAAGTGGCTGACGGGTGAGCCTAAGAAAGTTATTTTCGTACCCAAGAAGATTATCAATATCGTATGCTGAGCAGACATTTTTTGAGAAGCAAGGTCCTTCAGGCCATCTATGCCGGACGCTATGAGGAAGACGACCTCATCACCGTCTCCAAGGCCTTCGAATACCATATCGCCAAACTCAACGAGCTGGGCGTCCTCCAGGTCGCTCTCTTGCCCCGTTTCGTCGAGGAGGGCGTGAAGATGCTTGAGGAAGGCAAAAAGAAGTTCCGTCCCACTGAGGAAGACCGCAACCCCAGCATGAAAATGCAGGACAACGAGTTTGTGCGTCGCATGACTGACAACTTCGAGCTCAAACAGCACATGGAGAAATGGGGCGGTTGCTGGGAAACTCACGCCGACCTCATCAAGGAGGCTTTCCTCGACTTCCGCAAGTCAGACGAATACCGTCGGTATCTCGCAGAAGAACGCACTTTCGAGGGTGACAAGGATTTCGCCATTCTCCTCTTCCGCTATCTTATGAACCGTGAGGCCCTGCGTGCCGTAGTGGCCGAGCGCAGCCTCCTTTGGGACGACGACTTCGACCAAATTGCGCAGTATAACTTCATGATGCTTAAAACGCTCAACGAGGACAATTTCGACGAGGCCATGATATGGCCTGTGATGTACGATAAGCGTGAGGAGAAGGACGAGGCCGACATGAACTTCGCACGCCAGCTCTTACGCGACACTGTGGCTACCCGCGAGGAAGCCGAGGACCTCATTAAGAGCCACCTGCAGGGCTGGGAATTCGAGCGCGTCTCCAAAATGGATATCCTCCTCATCAACATGGCCGTCGCCGAGTTCACCGCTTGCCCTTCTATCCCCGAGAAGGTCACCGTCGACGAATATATCGAGCTCTCCAAAGAATTCAGCTCCGAGCGTAGCCGCCTCTTTATCAATGGCATTCTCGACAAGATAGTCGTCGAACTCCGCTCCAAAGGCCGCATCAACAAAAGCGGAAGAGGACTGCTCGAAAACTAAAAATCAACACTTACCAGTTCGAAATGAAAAAAAGAGTCTTTGTAACATTGTTCAGTGCCCTCATTCTCGCTGCTTGTGGGGGGCATTCCTCAAGTGGTGACATTGATGTCGACCTCATAGACAATCCCCGCAGTGCCGAAGGAGTGGACGAAAGCGCCCAAATGCCTGTCATCACCTTCGACCAGGACCTTCACGACTTCGGCCGCCTCTCCGCTGGCGAGAACATTAGCTATAGCTTCCATTTCCGCAACACAGGCAAGGCTGACTTGATTATCAGTTCCTGTAGCGCCACCTGTGGCTGCACCGTTGCCAGCTTTCCCAAGGATCGTATTGCTCCCGGAGGCGAGGGCTATGTCACAGTCTCCTTCAACAGCACTGGCAAAAGCGGACAGCAGTACCAGGAGGTTACCGTAGTCAGCAACGCACAGCCTGCTCGCACCAAACTCAAAATCATTGCCCAGGTGGGCTACTAATAAAATAAAAAAAACATGAACATGATCAACACAATTCTTCTTCAGGCTCAGCAGCCCCAGGGCGGCATGGGCGGTTCCATGATTTTCATCATCCTCATCCTCGTTGTCATGTGGTTCCTCATGATGCGCCCCCAGCGCAAGAAGGAAAAAGAGGAGCGCAAGTTCCGTGAAAGCCTCCAAAAAGGCGACCGCGTCCTCTTCTCCGGCGGCATCTATGGCAAGGTCCATTCCGTCGATACCACCACCGTCGAGGTCGAAGTCTCCAACGGTGTCATCATGACTGTCGAGAAGAGCATGGTCCAGCCTGCTCCCGCTGCCAACGAGGAGAAAAAATAATCTTTTATGCGTCGGGGCCGACAGATTAGGAGTTTCTTCGTCATACTGGGAATCACCGTCCTGGTATGGATGGCTATGGCTATGTCGGAGAAGAGAGAATACAATCTGTCGGTGAAATTGCGCATGACGGGGGTCGACCTCAAGCGCTATGCCGTACTCAACGCCGATACGGTGATGACGCTGCAGGTCGAGTCCACGGGATTCAATGCCCTTATCCTCAGCCTGAAGAAAGAACCTCCAACCTTCCTCCTCGACATTCGCAACGAGGCCGTCCATCACTACTCCCGCCGGCGTGGCGACGTTGTGGACCTCTACCATACGGTAGCGTTGACGGACCTCTCCTCCCTGCTGTCCGACCAGTTCTCTTCGGCAGGGGTGCGGGTGATAGGCAGTGCCAAGGATTCTCTGCTTCTGGTCCTCAACGAGCGTGGTCACAAGGTTTTCCGTCCCGACTTGAGCAACCTCAAAATTAACTTTTCCGACGGTTACGGACTCTATGGGGAACCCTTGGTTTCTCCATTTGAAATTACCCTCTATGGTTCGCCCGAGGTGCTGGCTGCCATCGAGCGCGTGGGTGTCAAGGCCGAGGTGCTCAACGACGTGAGGGAAACAGCCACATATCGTGTAGCCATTGACGACAGTTGGAAATCCTTGGGAGATGTTTATGCGTCGGCCGAAATGCTGACAATCAACATTCCTGTCAATCGCTACGTGGAGAGGAATTATGTGGTTCCCGTCACTGTGGCCACCCCTGACACTTCTCATCATCTGCGCCTCTATCCCGACCGTGTGACCCTCCATGTATGGGTCGCCCAAGAGGATGTCGCTTCCATTGCGGCAGATAGTTTTGTTGTTACCGCCGACTATGATGATATCCTGTCGGGCAAGAAAAACCTTGAGCCTTTTGTCTCGCGTTTCCCCCGCAATGTGCGCATCAGAAACGTCGAACCGAAAGAGATAGAGTACGTTATTATCAAATGACGGTGTGAAAAAGGTGGGCATTACAGGAGGCATGGGGTGTGGGAAAAGCACTGTTGTTGCCGAGTTTTCGAAACTGGGTATTCCTGCTTTTGTCGCCGATAGGGCAGGGACGGAATGCTACAATGACTCCGGCTTCCTTACCGAGGTACGAGCCCTTCTGGGGGATGATGTATTCCTGCCCAACGGCAAGGTTGACAAACGCCTCATTGCCGACAAGGTATTTGCCGATAAACACCTGCTCTCAGGCCTTAACAACCTGGTGCATCCAAGGGTGATGAAAGCTTTCGAACTGTTCTGTGAGAAGCATTCGCAAGCGCCATACGTGCTGTTCGAGAGTGCCATTCTGTATGATTATGGCTTCGACAGGTTAATGGATTGCGTGGTGTGTGTCTACCTTCAGCTTGAGGAGCGTTTGGATCGTTTGGTCAGTCGCGACCATGCCAGCCATCAGGAACTCATGGCGCGGATTGCCAACCAGATGCCCGCCGAGGAGATGATGAAGCGGGCCGATTATGTGATACTCAATTACGAAGGCAACCCGCGTCAGCGGCAGGTGGCCTATATCGACCAAATCCTAAGACAATGAAATACAACAAAAGCCTTCTTCTGCTGGCTGTCGTTTGCATATTCAATATTCATTTCCCGACTTCCCAGGCTCAGCAGATCCTCTCTTTCCAGAGCACTCCGGAATTTATCGACGACGATTTCCGATTCTACGATCCCGAGGTAAATTGGGTCGACTCCGTCTATACGGCTCTCACCTTGAGGCAACGCATTGCGCAACTCATGATTGTCCGTGTACCTCTCGACCTCAATGGTAGCCAGGCCGAAGAGTTCATCAGTGACATGAACACCCTTGGCGTCGGAGGTGTTTGCTTCTTTGCCGGCACTGCCGACCGCCAGGCCCAGCTCACACGCAACTTCCAGGCCTCCGCCCGTGTTCCTCTCCTTGTTTGTATCGACGGCGAATGGGGACTTGGCATGCGACTCAAGGATATGTTCAGTTTCCCCCGAAATGCCCGCTTCGGCGAACTGCCTCCCTCGGCCGACAGCATCGTATGGCGTATGGGTCAGGAGATTGGTCGCCAATGCCGTATGATGGGAATTCATGTCAATTTCGCTCCCGTCGTCGACATCAACTCCAATCCCAAGAATCCCGTCATCGGCACCCGTTCTTTCGGCACCGACCCCGAGCGTGTCGCACGGTTGGGTATCATGTATGCTCTTGGAATGCAGAGTCAGCACGTGATGGCTGTCGCCAAACATTTTCCTGGCCACGGAGATACCGATGTCGACTCCCATCTCGACCTTCCTGTCATCAATCACTCCGCCGCCCATCTCGACTCCATAGAGCTATATCCTTTCAAAAAAATGATTGCCGCTGGAGTCGACGCCATGATGATTGCACATCTGCAGGTCAATGCCTTCGATCCCCGCTATCCCTCTTCCCTCAGCCGCCCCATCGTTACGGGACTGCTCCGGAATGAGCTGGGATTCAAGGGGCTTGTGTTTACCGACGGCATCGACATGAAGGGTATCACCAACACCTACAAGGATGGCAACGCCGAGCTTCTCGCCCTCAAGGCTGGAAACGACTTCATTCTCCTTCCCCCCAATGTCAAGCAGGCTATCGATGTTATCGCGCTCCAAGCCGCCTCCGACGACTCCCTGCGTCTCGCTATCGACGAGCATTGCCGCCGCGTCCTTCACGCCAAATACAAATACATCATCGCCCATCCTCTCCACGACATTACCGTCCCCGGCGCCGACCGCCGCGAAGCCTGCCAGGAGATAGTTTCCGACCTCGACCTCACGCTCGACCATACCATCGATACCCTTGTCAATGCAGCCATTCAGGCCCAAGCTATTCCTGGCTGCCAGATTGTTGTCCTTCACAAGGGGCGGAAAGTCATCGACCGCGCCTATGGGCACCTTACCTATGACGCTGATGCCGATACCGTTACCCCGCAGACAATCTACGACCTCGCCTCAGTTACCAAGGTCGCTGCCACCACGCTGGCTATCATGAAGCTGGTGGATATGGAAGAGATTAAAATTGACGATAAACTCAGCAAATACCTTCCTTATCTTAAGAAAACCGACAAGGCGGACATCACCATCAAACAGGCCCTCAGCCATTGTGCACGCCTCAAGGCCTTCGATGCCTATTGGCAGCAAACCACAGGCTACGATTCCATCCTCGCTCTGGTGGCGAAAAGTCCTCTCAATGAGAAAGAAGGTATGCTCTATAGCGACCTTGGCTTTATGCTCCTCAGCGATATCGTCAAGCGTGTTTCCGGCAAGCCTCTCGACCTTTTTGTCGCTGAGCACTTCTACCATCCCATGGGCCTCACCTCCACAATGTTCAATCCCATCCGCAATGGTATTGATATCAGCCGTATTGCTCCCACCGAGGTCGACAGTCTCCGTGGTCTCATCGACGGTACCGTCCACGACCCCAATGCCTATGCCATGGGTGGTGTGAGCGGACATGCCGGCCTTTTCTCTACAGCCGATGAACTGGCCCAAATTATGCAGATGCTTCTCAATCACGGCCTCTATAACGGAAAACACTACCTCAAGCCTGAAACCATCGCCCTCTTCACCCGCCGCCATTTTGCCAATCAGGGCAACCGCCGCGCTTTGGGATTCGACAAGCAGCTCTTCAACCCCTCTTCTAACGCCCAGACATGCCCCGAAGCTTCGCAGAACTCTTTCGGTCACACCGGTTTCACGGGTACCATGGTATGGGTTGACCCCGACGCCCAACTCGTCTATGTCTTTCTCTCCAACCGTGTCCATCCTTCCGCTGAGACCAATCTCCTGGCTAGGATGAACACCCGCACCAGCATCCAATCTGTTCTCTACCGGCTTCTTAATAAGTAAATTATGGGTATAATCACAAAGATAATCCTCACCGGCCTCGGGTGGACCGTCGGTGGCCCCATCGGAGGCCTCCTCGGCTATATCCTTGGCAATATCCTCTCTTCCAACGGCCCTGCCCAGGAATTTATCAATGCGCAGGGTTCCCACCGCGGCCCTTAC
This sequence comes from uncultured Bacteroidales bacterium, assembly GCA_900316235.1. Lineage (GTDB taxonomy): Bacteria > Bacteroidota > Bacteroidia > Bacteroidales > P3 > Colimorpha. Next base: position 29,981 of record ONCC01000024.1, on the reverse strand, counting down.
CGGAACACTGGCACCCAGGCCGACGTCAATGTGGCCCTCATGGTGCTCATCGCTGCTGTGATGAAAGCCGACGGACAGGTGAAAAAGAGCGAGCTGACATTTGTCAAGCGCTTCCTCTTGCAGAACTACGGTGAAGAGAATGGAAAGCAGATGCTCAAGGTATTGCAACAGCTTGTCCAGCAGGATATCCCCATCGATCAGGTTTGTATGCAAATCAAGGTCAATACCGACTACAACACTCGCTATCACATGGTTGACTTCCTCTTCGGTATCAGTGGCGTCGACGGTGAATTCCACCAGGCCGAGCTCAACATGTTGCGCCTCATAGCGCAGCATCTCGGCATCTCGCAGAGCGACTACATCTCCATCCACGAACGCCACGTCGGACGCGGCTACTCTGGCTATTCCAGACAATCTGGCTATTCAGGAACTTCAGGTAAGGATCCCTATAAAGTCCTTGGAATCACTAAGGATGCTACCGACGACGAGGTGAAACGCGCCTATCGCAAGATGGCCATGAAGTATCATCCCGACCGCGTGGCCGGCATGGGCGAGGAAATGCAGCGCAACGCCGCCGAACAAATGAAAGAAATCAATGAGGCCTACGAGCACATCAAGCGCCTCCGTCCAGGAATAAAATAATTGTAAAAATAATATTAGAATCCCGCATCAGTCGATGCGGGATTTTTTTTGCTTCAACTTGACATTTTCTCCCTTTTATCCCCTTATCAAGACCCTACCAACTCCTACCATGGTAGGAGTTGGTAGGGTCTTGATAGGCTCTTGGTAAGGCTTTGATACGTAGTGTTAGGCTAGTCTTTCTATCACTGTTCCAACGAGTTCACGCATCTGTGGATGGTAGTCGTTGAGGAAAGTGCCTTTGGGACGGTTGGCGATGATGAGGCAGACGGTGAGAGCCTCATGTCCGAGGAGGTGGCTGAAGCCGTAGATGGCCGAGGTTTCCATCTCCAAATTGGTGACGGGGGTGTTGTCGTAGGAGAAAGAAGCCAGTTTCTCGTTAAGGTTCTTGATGGAGGGATGCAGGCGGATGGTGCGTCCCTGGGGGCCATAGAAGCCCGGCGCGGTGGTCGTGATTCCATGGTGCATCCCTATGGCTATCTTGCTGAGCAATAGCTTGCTGCTACCGATGCAGTAGGGCTGTGCCAGACGGCGGTTGAGGCCCATGTGGACCATGAACTTTTGATCCATCTCGGGCAGGGGTGATACCCATTCCTTATAATAGTTCATCAGTCCGTCGAGGCCGATGGCGTAACGCGAAGCCACGTGGGAGCCACAGTCGATGTCCTCTTGCAGTGAGCCGCTGGTGCCGATGCGGACAATCTGTAGGTGACGGTCTGACTTGTCGGACCAGTCGGACTTGTCAGACAGATGAAGCGCCGCGTCGAGTTCCGTCATCACGATGTCGATGTTGTCGCAGCCCATACCCGTGCTGAGGGCCGTCATTCGGGTGCCGTGGTAGGTGCCGGTAAGGGCGTGGATTTCCCGGTTTTGAGACTCGAATTCAATGCTGTCGAAGATTTCCTTGAACATTTCGACGCGGCCGGGGTCACCAACGAGCAGCACCTTGTCGGCCAAGGTGCTGCTGTTGAGTCGTATGTGATAGAGACTGCCGTCGGGGGCAAGGACCAATTCGCTGGCTTTCATGGTATTTTATTGTTTTCTGGCAGGTGCCGAAGTGCGTGTTGGTGCCTGGGTGGCTGTGTTGCGCGAAAGTGTGTTGGTGCTGGTGGTGCGGGCAGGGGTGTTGGTAGTAGTGGTGCGCGAAGGAGTGTTGGTGGTAGTGGTGCGCGAGGGAGTGTTGGTGGTAGTGGTGCGCGAGGGAGTCTCGGTAGTAGTGGTGCGTGAAGGTGTGTTGGTGGTAGTGGTGCGCGAAGGAGTGTTGGTAGTAGTGGTGCGCGAAGGAGTGTTGGTGGTAGTGGTACGCGAAGGAGTGTTGGTGGTAGTGGTACGCGAAGGCGTCTCGGTGGTAGTGGTGCGTGAAGGAGTGTTAGTGGTAGTGGTGCGCGAAGGAGTTGTAGAGGTGGAGGTGCGTGAGGGAGTGGTAGTTGTGGCTCGGCTGGGGGTAGCGGAAGGATTGTTGCGCGGAGTGGAGGCAGGTGTCGTGGAGGGGTTGTTGCCTGAGTTGCGCGTGGTGCTGGTCTGGTGGGTCGAGCTGTTGGCCGAAGGGTTGGTGGCAGTGGTGGTGTTGCCGATATGTTGGGTTCTAGCGGGAGCAGTCACTTCAGGACGGTCGACGCCGGGAGTCCAAGTCTGTCTCGGCATGGGAGCGGGGGTCTTTGGACTGCGCATGTAATAGTGGGGCAGGGGAGGCTTCGGGGTGTTGGGCTTCCAGGTGGGGGGCATCCAGCCGTGGCGGTGGATATCATAGTGGTAACTGCGTGTGTAGCCTGGGCGGTGTGCGACGCGAGTGTAGGGGTTGTAGGGCGGTATGCGCCACATGAGTGTGGGCATGCTGACATCGACGCGGAAGCGCAGGTATTGGGCTGCGTTGTACATGCGACCGGCGCTGTAGAGCCATACGCAGTGCAGGTCGAGGGGCATGTAAATCTCGTCGCCCGTGTAGGCGTCGTAGCCATAGACCCAGATTTCGTAGTAAGAGGAGTTTACGCGCTCCATCCAGATTTCGTTGATCAAGACGTAGGTCTCGATCTCGTAGTCGTAACCGCAGTAAATCATGATTTCTTTCTGCGAGTTGAGGTAACTCACGGTGCGTGCAGCCTGGCTGTAGGTGAAGTAATGGATGGACCGGGCCGAAGCACCTAGTGTCATCAGGATCATAACTGCAATGATTGCAATGCGTTTCATAAGGCTTGAGGTTTTATTGTTCATTAATTCAGTACTGCAAAAGTACAAATTCTTTTGAATATGACCAAAAAAAGGTTTCGGGTTGAGGGTTTAAGATTTAAGGTTTAAGGTTTAAGATTGCTGATATACAGTGTTTTGGGATTTTTGTAAAAAAATATTATTGTCGAATGACGTTTTTTTATTATTTTTGCCCCTGAGAAATATTGTAGAATAATGCTTAAAATGAAACGTTTTTTGATTGGTTTGTTGGCTTGTGCACTCGTCCTCGGAAGCCTCGATGCCCAGGCTCAGAACAAGAAAAAGAGTAAGAAGGCGAAGAAGACCAAACAGGTCGAGGCCCCCGCAGCCCCCTCTTTCCTCTCTCTCCCCGCCAATAGCAACGACTGCCTTTTCGCCATCCCCTTGGAGATGGACAAACTCTATGGTCCCACCACCGCACCCGACGGCGCCGGCCGCATTCAGGAAATCGTCGCCGACAAGGCTCACCCCCACATCTTCGAGCGCGAGCACAACACCGTCTGGTACAAAATCAAGGTGCCCTACAACGGCGACCTCGAAATTGCCATCATGCAGGTCTCTCAGTGGGACGACTATGATTTCCTCGTCTACAAAAACACCGGTAGCTATTTCTCCAATCAGGTGATGCTCAATAAAATCAATCCCGTCGCCGTCAATATGGCCGGCATCGATAGCGTCGCCATGTTCGCTGCCATCATGAAATCCGGCAAGGGAAAGACCGACGCCTCCGCCCCGCGCCCCGAGGGCTCGAGAAAGAAGGCCGTCGAGAGCGACCTCCCCACTTTTGAGCTCACCCCCGACGCCAAGCCCACCATCGGCATGTTCTACGAGGCTACTGACAAGATGCTCACCAAAAACCAGACCGGCAAATTCATCAAGTCCATCCCCGTGCGCAAGGATGAAGAATACTATATCGTCCTCGACAACCGCACCCTCAACGGTCAGGGTCACTCCATCAAAGTTTCCGTCCATGTTGATGCCTACGAGCCCCTCGTCCTCTTCTACGACCGCAAGGGTAAGCGCTATGTCGACGTCAACCTCATGATTCTCGAGCGTGGCGGCAAGGGCGAGGAACGCCCCATCGTCCAGGACCAGCACTACCGTGGCGGCAAGGTGAAGTTCGTCCCCGGCTACTCCTACCTCCTCTATGCCAAGCGCGACGGCTATTTCTCCATCTATAAGGAATTCAACTCCTGGGACCTCATGATGCACGACACCATCATGCTCTACGACATGGAACGCACCGAGCGCGGCTCCTCCTTCCAAATCCGCGACCTCAACTTCGAGAGCGACGAAGCTACCCTCATCGGCAACTATGATTCTGTCCTCATGGACTACCTCCTCATGTTCCGCAACCATCCCGAGGTCAATTTCCTCGTCAAGGGCTACGTTCAGAGCTACGGTGTCAACGCCGAAGCCGACATGCTCCTCTCCCTCGACCGCGCCAAAGCCATCAAGGAGTGGTTTGTCAAGAACGGCATCGACGCCAAGCGCATCACCACCGCCGGCATGACCAAGAACGAGATCAAGCGCGCCGCCGCCGCCGCCCTCAACGAGAAGGGTGGGGGATTCTCCAACATCAAAGCTGAGCTTATCATCACTGGAAAAGACGGAAAAAATTAGTATTAAGAATTAAGAATAAAGAATTGAAAGCCTCTACCCCCCCGTAGGGGTTTTCTTTTAATAAAGATATTATGAAGAAGTTGTTTGTAGTGGGGCTGTTAGGCCTGATGGGTTTGATGGGCAATATGTTGCATGCACAAACTGACTGGAAGAAGGTGGAGCGACTATTGAACGAGGGCTCCTATAAGAGTGCCTACACAGAAGCGGAATCGGTCTATAAGAAGACCCGTAACAGCAACGAACTGTTGACGGCCGCATGGTATATGAGCCGTGCAGCCGCCGAATACCAGGAAGATTACTACGACAGTACCCGTGCCCATTATCGTGCCATCTTGCCTCGCCTCGATGCCGTAGAGCGTTCTATTTGCTACGCTTTCCTCGGGGTGTACGACAGCGCGCTCCTCGACGAGGAGGTTCTGAAGCGCACTCCCTCCAACTGCATTCTTCGGTTTTGTGATTTCGATGATAATATTTCCGAAGATATTAAAGAAGGCAGCATCAATATCACCCCGACGGTGTATGATGTCGTTGTGCGTAGTATCTTGGGAAATGGATACCAGTATCATTCTACAGGGAAAGAATATTTTGAGTTGTTTCGGAAACTGGTGGATTTCCATAGCAACGACTCCGAAGAGCTCCGCATGTGTCTCGACCTCGAGTGGTTGGACGATATTCATGATGCCTACAATCAGCCCTACAACGATAAAATCATCCAGACGTATATCAACAAATATCGTGGCAGCAAGAGCCCTTTGCTGACGACCTTCTACTACGAGATGGCTCACTATCTTAATTCAGTACAGCGATATGTCGAAGCCGTCAACTATTGCGATACAGCTGTTGCTCTGGCCCCCAAGAGCTATGGGGGAGCCCTTTGCATCAATCTCAAGAATGAGATAAGTGCCGCCCGTATCCATTTCCAGTCTGGTTACAACTCCACAGTTTATCCCGAGCAGCCGTCTCTCCAAGGCCTCACCTACAGGAATTTGAAACGTATCTGTTTCGCTGTCTACCCATTCGAAGGCGATTGGTCGAAAAAATTCTTTGAGAAACTCCCCCAGCCAGTAAAGCAATGGCAGCTCGATGTGGTTGACGATGGTACCTATCGGGAGAACAACATCTACTTCGAAATGCCGGCCCTTCCGACGGGACACTATCTCCTCATGGCTTCTCCCGATGGCAAAATGGACAACCAGAGCGCCCATATCGAGATTCACTCCACCGACTTGATGGTAGCAAGAAATGGTTCTGTTTTTCAGCTCTTCGATGCCCACAACGGCACTCCTATTATTGGTCAGCGTGTGGATTTTTATAGAGAAAACCGCAGCGATACCACCCTTATCGACAGTGCCTACTCCGATGCCACCGGTCGTGTGGACTATAAGGGCAAACCTTCTTCCATTACCTTGAAAATCAAACGGGGAGGCATTGTATTTAAAAAGGATGTCTATCATTATCGCGGGTCTTCTTCCAACCGCGAGATGCATTCGAGCATTAATCTGATGTCGGATCGCCCCATTTATCGACCCGGTGATACCGTTCATTTCGCCGCACTCTGTTATCGGGCCGACGGTATCGACGGGGAGGTGCTCCCGAAAATTAAGGGTGAATTCAGATTCCGTGATCCTAACTACAAACAGAAAGATACTCTTGGTTTTACCACCGACGACCATGGTCTTGCTTCCGCCTTCTTTGTGATTCCCGCCGATGCATTGGGAGGAAGTTGGACAGTGGAATGTTTCATTCCCACAGGTGTTCTCGAAAAAAGTATAAGGTCGAGCATTCGTGTCCGTGTCGAAGAATATAAGCAACCCAAGTTCATGGTCTCTCTTGACGACGATTCGGATTTCGAACACCAGGTTCCGCAATTTGGCAAGCCTTATACCATTCGGGGTATCGCCCGAGCCTATAACGGTGCCTCTCTGGCCGGTGCCCGTGTGTTGTATGCGATTAACCGAAACTGTTACGATTGGAGATACGGATCCTTCATTAGCATAAAGGAAGTGGCTTCCGACACCCTCCAAGTCTCAACCGACGGCACTTTCGACATCACCTTCACTCCAGAGCCCGACAGCGCTATTGACCTCTCGCTTAAGCCCAACTTCCAGTTCGAGGTTATGGTCGAGGTGACCGACCTTAATGGTGAAACTCATTATGCTACCACAGATTTCCGTATCGGTTTCCAAAACCGTATACTTTCTCTCTCGAGTGTCAAGGACAATACCTCGAGTCTTGCCTCCATTTCCTATAGTCTCTCCGATCTTAACTATAACCCGGTCAAGGGCACTGTCAATGTTACTGTGCAGCGCTTGGCTGCTGCCAAACCACTATTGGCTCATCCTCTGTATTATAACTTTGCTGGAGCTACCCATACACTTACACGCGAGGAGTTCCACGAACATTTCCCCGGATTCTACTATACCTACGACGAAATTGACTTCAATAACCGTGCGGTCGAATGGACCTACAATGTCAGCCATACCGCCGATGGGAACTCGTTCTCTCAAACGGTTCCCCTGCCCGAAAGCAAGATGAAGTCGGGAGTCTATCGCATCGTCGTCAGCATTGATGACCTCTCCGATACCACCTACACCACGCTGACCCTCCCCAATGAGCGTCGTGTACAGCCACAGCCCACTAATGAACTCTTCTGGTACGAATTCTCTTCTACCTCGTGCGAGGTGGGCGACCGTATCACCCTCAGCTATGCTTCCGCTTTCGACGATGTGCACATTTTCTACACCCTCACAGGCCCTGACGGTGTGGAACGCGACAGCCGCTGGCTCCCTGCCGGCTCCACCATCAAGCAACTCTCCATTCCTGTCGACACCTCTCTCCTCGGAGGCTTCTCGATAAGCCTGACAGCCGTAAAAAAAGGTGTTGTTTGTAACAAGAGTATGAGTATCAATGTCCCCTTCTCCCACAAAGCACTAAAAGTCGACATCGCCACCTTCCGCGACAAACTGCAGCCCGGCGAGCAGGAAGAATGGACCATCAAAACAGATTATCCATTGTCTACGCTCATAATGACTATGTTCGATGACGCCCTCTCCTCCTATGGCTACTCCGATGGTTCGTGGTCGCTTTACCCATGGCGTGGAAATCACGGTAGGGGTTATTCGGATTGGTTGACATTTGGATTCAGTAGCTACACTTACAATGCTTTTACCGAAGACAAAAAGGAGATTGGTTACAGACCTGAAACCCTTGGATTCATCCTAAAGCAGGGGTTTTTCTCCTATGGTGGGTATCGTTGGAGAAAATCAGCACATGTTGTTGAAGTATCTTCAACTGCCCGAGGAGAAGACGGTATGGTCTCCAACGCCAAGGTGGATTCTCTTGCTACGGGATGTCTCAAGGGTACCGTCACCGACGAGAAAACGGGTGAAGAGCTTCCTTTCGTCAACGTTATTGTCAAGCAAAATGGTAAACTGGTATCGGGTGGTACCACGGATTTCGATGGTGTTTACATCATCAAACCTCTCAGAGAAGGAACTTATGACATCGAGATGGCCACAGTTGGCTATCAGAGCTACAAGAGGACAGGAGTCAAAGTGCTGTCTACGGGCTTCACGATGGTCGATGTCCAACTTCATCCCACGGCCACAGCCCTCGAAGAAGTTCAAATCGTGGAGGAGAAGGTGCCCATGATAGAGATTGGTTCTCCAGAATCGGGAAAGCGAATCTCTAGCGACGACATCCAGCGCATGCCGGGTAACTCTGTGGAGAGCATTGTTGCCGCAGTAGGCGGAATAGGTTATAGCGACGGCGGCACCGTGCAGCAGCCCGTACAGGTACGCACCAACCTCAACACCTATGCCTTCTTCGTCGCCGGCCTCCATACCGATAGCGCCGGTATCGCCACCTATCGCTTCACCGTTCCCGAACTTCTCACCCGTTGGAGAGTCAAGGGTCTTGCCTATACCGACGACCTCAAGAGCGGCACGCTCGAGCGCACTCTCGTTACCCAGAAATCCCTGATGGTGCAGCCCAATATCCCGCGCTTCCTCCGCCACGGCGACAGCATCGTGCTCATGGCCAAGGTGATTTTGAATAATGAGGAATTAAGAAATAAGAATGAAGAATTTCCTGTGGTGGTGAATTTCCTTCTTACCGACGCCGCCACGGGCGACACCATCACCCTTCAGCACCGTCAGGTGACTGTGAAAGATGCTGCCCAGGTGACCTTTCCCATCTTGGTGCCGAACAACGTCTATGTGGCTACCTACCAGATTGCTGCCGTAGCCCAAGGGGGCGCCCTCGCCGATAGGAAATATAGCGACGGAGAGCGCGGCCAGATACCTGTGGTCTCTGACCGCCAGGCCGTCACTCTCTCGCAACCCATATATATCAATGGGGTAAGCGAGAAGGATTTTACCTTTCACCTTTCACCTCTCACCTCCACAGCCGAACCCCATTTCCTCGGTGCCGAACTCGTTAGCAATCCCATCTGGTTGGCCATCAAGTCGATGCCTTACCTTCAGGAGACAGGAAATCCCTCCAATCTTTACCTCGCCAATCGTCTCTATGTCAATAACCTCGCCAAAGAAATTCTAGTTAATCTAGGAAATCTAGAGAAACTAGAAAATCTGGCTGATATGGCCAATACCCGACTGAAAATCAACGAGGATGTTAAGCAGACGCTCCTCGAAGCCACCCCCTGGCTGCGCGATGCCGAGAGCGAGGTGGAGCAACGCCAGGCTATCGCCAACTACTTCGACAGCACCCGCATGGCTGAGGAGTTGGAAAGGATTCAGACTCAACTTGATGCCCGCCAGAACAGCGATGGCGGCTGGAGCTGGATGCCCGACGGCGAGAGTTCCCTCTGGGTCACCGAACAGGTCCTCAAACGTATCAACTTATCAACGTATCAACTTATCAACATAGAAAAAGCCCTTGCCTACATCGACCGCGAAGAGCAGCGCCACTACGAAAAATACATCAAGCCCTACCTCAAGAAAGGCTATAAGTGGTCTCCGGATAATATTGATTATCTGTATACTCGAAGCCATTATGGTAACGGTAAGACCGAGGCCTACAAGTTTTATTACGGCAACGCTTTGAAGAACTACAAGTCTTACAACGGCCTCTACACCCAGGCCCAGTTGGCCCTTATCTTCCAGCGCCATGGCGATAAGAAAGCCGCCCGCGACATCATCCGTCGCCTGAAAGAGAAGTCGTTAGAGAGTGACGAAATGGGCATGTATTGGCGCGATAACAAGAGTGGCTGGTGCTGGTATGAGCGTCCTATAGAGACTCAGGCCCTTCTCATCCAGGCCTTTGCCGAGGTGACACCACAGGATACCACCTCCATCGCCCTCATGCAGCAGTGGCTCCTCAAGCAGAAGCAGACCAACCACTGGGGCAATGACCGTGCCACCGTGGAAGCTATCAAAGCACTTTTGGTTCAAAATACTCCGAGTACTCCGATTCTTCAGAATAATCAGATTACTCTGAAAGTCTGTGGAACAGAGCTTTCTGCCCCTTCCGAGGGTCTCGAGGGATATCGTTCGCAGCGCTGGCAGGGTCCAGCCCTCGACAGCATCATCTCCCTCAACGACAGCACCATAACCCTCCGTAAGGAGACCCCGGGTATTGCATGGGGTGCCGTTTATTACCAGTACACCGACGACATGGACAAGATTCCCTCTTCCGAGAGCGGTATCACCCTCAAGCGCAGTTATTTCCCTGAAGGAAACTGGAAGGTGGGCGATAGGGTGAAAGTCCATATCGAGATTTCCTGCGACCGCACCATGGAGTACCTTGAACTCATCGACGGACGCCCCTCCTGTGTCGAGCCCGTGAGTACCCGCTCAGGATGGAACTGGAACCAGGGATTGCGTTACTATGTGGAGGTGAAGAATACCGCCACCCACTGCTACATCAACCGCCTTGAGAAAGGTAAGTATGTGGTTGAATATGATGTCTTTGTCACCAATCCAGGCACCTTCCTGGCAGGCCCTGTTACCCTGCAGTGCATGTATGCTCCCGAGTTCCGCGCAACGGCTCCCGCAGAGCTTTTTGTAATTCGCTGATACTTAACATCAACTCCCTACCAACACCGTCCTAAAACCGTACCAACGCCCTACCAACTCCTACCACGGTAGGAGTTGGTAGGGCGTTGGTGGGGTGTTGATAAATTTATCGTGTTAAGTTTGTGGGGTTTCAATCTTTTTTGTATATTTGCATTTTCACAATATTTGCCACTTCGTGGTGAAGTTGTTGTGTATAAATAAAGTAGAGAGAAAATAATTGATTAAGTATATATGAATAATAATGTAAAAAATATCACTCCCTGTAAGGTTAATGTCTCGTCGGAGACCGGAACCCTGCGTGCCGTGTTGCTGCATCGTCCCGGTGTCGAGATTGAGCGTATGACTCCTCTCAATGCTGCCCACGCCCTCTACAGCGATATTCTCAACAAGCCCATTGTGGACACTGAATATTCAAACTTTTGTGGTGTCCTTGAGCATTGGACTAATGTCTACTATGTCGAAGATATTCTCGAAGAACTACTGAAGGACAACGAGATACGTCGCCATTTGGTGTACGAAAGCTGTGATATGGACAATTGTGACGATGGTCTGGCTGAGCAACTCATGGGCTTGGACGCCAAGCAATTGGCCGATATCCTTATCGAAGGCTACGAGGATCCCTCTTGGCCGCGTGCTCGCGGAGAGCAATTAGGAGGCGAGGACCGCTACTTGCTGAAGCCTCTCTACAATCTCTTCTTCACCCGTGATGCCTCGTCGACGGTTTATAACCGTGTGCTTATCAATTCGATGAGCTTCGAGGTGCGCGAGCGCGAGACCCTTATTTACGAGGCTATCTTCAAGCATTTCTTCAAGGTGGATACCCTCAATGCCATGCAATGGGACCGCGACGCGAGGACTGAGGGCGGCGACGTGCAGATTGCCTCGCCCGACCTGCTTTGCATTGGTCAGGGTATACGTACCAACACCAAGGGTATCAAATATTTGGCGCAGACTTTCGCCAAAGAACGTGAGAAGTTCAACATCCTCGTGCAGGAACTGCCGAAGAGCCCCGAGAGCTTCATCCACCTCGACATGGTCTTCACCTTCCTGGGCAAGCACCAGTGCATGGCCTTCGAACCGATGTTGAAGAAGACCGGCCTCTTCGCTGGCAAGGACACCACGCTGATTTCCATTGAGAACGGTAATATCAGCTACCGCAAGGTGAATAATATTGTCGACGGTCTGAACGGCCTTGGTTGGGACATTGAGCCCGTCATCGGCGGAGGTAATGACCCGTGGAACCAGCTGCGCGAGCAGTGGCACAGCGGTGCTAACTTCTTCTCCCTGGGCGACGGCAAGATTATGGGCTACCGCCGCAACACCCACACCATCGACGCCCTCGACAAGGCCGGTTTCGCCGTGCTGAAGGCCGAGGATATCTGTAGTGGCAAGGTGAAGATGACTGACTATGAGAAATTTGTCGCTGCCTTCCCCGGTAGCGAACTCCCTCGTGCTGGTGGCGGCGCCCGCTGCATGACAATGCCGATTTTGAGAGATTTGCAATAAGGTTTAAGGTGAAAACTAATTAACTAACACAATGAAACAATACCATCTAGCAAACAACATCATCGGGTGGGTAATCTGCTTGATTGCCTGCACGGTGTACATCATGACGGCGGAAGCTACCGCCTCGTGGTGGGACTGCGGTGAGTATATCGCCACCGCCTTTAAACTACAAGTGGGACACCCCCCGGGAGCACCGACCTTCCAGTTGTTGGGTCGCCTGTTCTCGATGTTCAGCGACACCACCACGGCAGCACATGCCGTCAACGTCCTGTCGGCTGTCTGCAGCGGCTTCACCATCCTGTTCCTCTTCTGGGGCATCACTCTGTTGGGTAAGCACCTGCTGCCCGACCCGAAGAACCCCAGCCTGAAAGACTGGAAGACATGGGCCGTCTTTGCCGCGGGTATTGTGGGCTCACTGGCCTACTGCTTCAGTGACACCTTCTGGTTCTCGGCCGTCGAGGGCGAGGTCTACGCCATGAGTAGCTTCTTCACCGCCCTGGTGTTCTGGGCCATCCTGAAATGGGAGGAACAGAGCGACGACCCGCATGCACTGCGCTGGCTGATTCTCATCAGCCTGCTTGTCGGCGTCGCCATCGGTGTCCACTTGCTGAACTTGCTGACAGTGCCCGCCATCTTCTATGTGGTATACTTCAAGAAATGGCAGAAGACCACCTGGAAAGGATTTATTGTCACTGGATTGCTCTCGCTGGTTACTCTGGGTGTCATCCTGTGGGGCATTATCCCGGGCATCGTGAATGTTGATTCGGCCGTCGACGTGCTGTTTGTGAATACGTTCCACCTGCCTTTCAATAGTGGCACCATTTTCTTCTTCCTCCTGCTCACCGCCTTGGTGGTGTGGGGACTGTGGTTTACCCACAAGAAGAAACATCCCGTCATTAATGCCGCCATCTTGAGTTTCGCGATGCTGGTCATCGGCTACTCGACCTTCTTCGTCCTCGTTATCCGTGCCAACACCAATACGCCGCTCAACGAGAACGCTCCGAAGGATGCGGTGGCGATGCGTGCCTATCTGGGGCGTGAGCAATACGGCGACACGCCTTTGTTCAGTGGACAGTACTACACTGCCGGTCGTCCCATCGATTCGAAGAAAGGATACACAAAATATGTGCGTGGCAAAGATGAGCAGGGTCGCGACCGCTATATCGCTGCCGACTATGCCCGCGAACTCATTTACCGCGAGGAGCACACGGGATTCTTCCCCCGTATGTGGAGCGCCGACGGCAGCCGCCAGCACCCGAAGTTCTATGAGTATTGGGCAGGCAAGCCGACGAGTGGCATGAAGCCCACCTTCGATCAGAACCTCAAGTTCTTCAACCGCTACCAGTTGGGCTGGATGTATTGGCGCTACTTCATGTGGAACTTTGCCGGTCGCCAGAACGACGATCAGGGTCACTATTTCAACGATGACGGTACACGCGACTATCTGCACGGCAACTGGATCAGCGGCATCAAGTTCTTGGATGAGAGCCGCTTGGGTCCGCAGGATAACCTGCCGGAGAGTATGCAGAACGACCGTTCGCGCAATGTCTATTACCTCCTGCCGTTGCTGCTCGGTATCCTGGGTCTTGTCTACCACATCCGCAAGCACCCGAAAGACGCATTCATCGTCTTTATTATGTTCTTCATGACAGGTCTGGCCATTGCCATCTACCTGAACATGCCGCCGCGCCAGCCTCGTGAGCGTGACTATGCTTTCGTGGGCTCCTTCAGCTTCTTCGCCATCTGGATTGGCTTGGGAGTGATGGGCTTGTCGGAATGGGTGAGTGCCCTCTTCAAGAAGAACAAGGAGAAGGTCTATAAAGTGGTGATGCCCGTGGTTTTCGTCCTTTGCATGGCTGGAGTGCCCTGCCTCATGGCCTGCCAGAACTGGGACGACCACGACCGCAGTGAGAAGACCGCCGCCCGCGACTTCGCGCAGAACTACCTCCAGAGTGTCAAGCAGAACGGTGTTCTCATCACCTTCGGCGACAACGATACCTTCCCCTTGTGGTACGCTCAGGAGGTGGAGGGTACCCGTACCGACGTGCGTATCCTCAATTTCACCCTCAGTGGCATGTACTGGTATGTGGAGCAGCTCTTCAACAAGCTCTACGACAGCGACCCGCTGCCCTTCACACTGCCGAAGGAATACTACGGTTTGGGCAAAGACCAGTACTATGTCTTCGACAACTCGACCGATTACCTCGAGGTTACCGATGTGTTGGGACTTTTGCGTGACCATCCCGAACGATTCACCATCACCGACCAGCGTACTGGAGACTCCTTCCTGGCACTGCCTACGAAGCGCTTCAAGATTACGCTTGATATCCCCGCATTGGTGGCAGCCGGTGTCATTCCGGAGGATATGGCCGACCAGGTGAATCCCGAGATTCGCTGGGAAATCAAGAGTCAGTGGCTCTACCGTCACGAGCTGATGCTCCTCGACATCCTGGGTACTAACAAATTCATGCGTGACATCAACGTGATGAACCCGGGCTCGAGCGGTATTCCCGAGGTGTTCCCGCCGGTGTACAACTATACCATTCAGGATGGTATGAACTACAAGTTCATCCCCTATCCCAAGAACAAGCGTTACACCGACGAGAGTGCCAACTACTTCATCAATGGTGTCGACGGCAAGCCGCTGAAGTGGGGTAACTTGAATAGCGACATCTATATTGACCCCGTTTCCCGTCAGCAGTTCGCTCCCGTCTTGCACCAGAACATACTCATGCTTGCCAACGATGAGATGAACAAAGGCAATGAGGAGACGGCCCGCCGCCTGCTCGAGATGTACGACACCAACTTCCCTGCGAAGAACTTCACGCCCGACGTGACCACGGTCTATCTCCCTCTCGGAGGCAATTCCGTCGATGTATTGGCCATGTACAAGAGACTCTTTGGACAGGAGAAAGCCCGCGAACAGTGGGATAGAGCCTTCAAGCACTTCAGCCAGCATATTGCCTACCTCAGCCGCTTTGAAGGCGAGAAAGCCATTGGTGTGCGTGGCGATCTGCAGTATAATCTCCGCATCATGCGTCTTCTGCATGACCTGGCCGCCAACACACTGAACGACCAGGAGGCGATGAAGCAGGCGGAGGCCGTGATGGCTCCTTATAAAAGTTTGATGTACGATTAACTAGATGCAGGCGGGACGCCTGCGTACCCATAACTATGAACAAGAAGACACCCAAACCGAAGAAGTACACTCTCACGCTCAGCGAGCGTGAGAGTGCACGCCTCGTTATCTATGCCGACAGTTGTGGTATCTCTCGCCCACTGGCCCTGCAACGCCTCATGAAACAGGCTTTGCGTCAGGTCGCCGCTGTGCCGGCCAACAACTGCGATGCCAACCAACTGGGTCTCTTCGACACGTTACAGATTGACATTTTCAACAACACTGCTGTAGTAAACAATAAGGAATAGATATGAAGAAGATACTTGCATTTGCTTTGGTGGCTTTCCTCATGGCGATGCCCACGGTCTTGCGTGCCGAGGATGGGGAGACGTTCGATGCGGGGTCGATGATTATCGGCCATGTCACCGATGCCCATTCTTGGCATCTGTTCGATTATACAACGTCCGACAGCGTTGAGCATGCTGTGGCTGTACCGCTACCGGTCATACTGTGGAACAACGGACACCTTGACGTTTTCATGTCGTCGAAATTCCATCACGGTCATGCCGACTACAAGGGATATCGTCTCATTGGCGGCGGTGCCGAAAAAGAGGAGGTGGCTTGTGTAGGGGCCGACGGAGAGTTGTTGCTTGATGCCGAGGGCAATATAGTGAAACCTCTCGACTTGAGTATCACCAAGACTGCGGCAGCCATAATGGTTGCAGTGGTTTTGCTCATCGTTATCATCATGGTGACCAAGAAGGGCTACAAGAAGCGTCCCAACCAGGCGCCTCATGGCTTGCAGAGCCTCGTGGAACTGCTGGTAGTCTTTGTGCGCGACGACATCGTCAAGCCCATGATAGGGGAGAAGCACTACCGCAAGTACCTGCCCTATTTGCTTACGCTCTTCTTCTTTATCTTCTTCAGCAACATATTGGGTCTCATCCCCATCTTCCCCGCGGGAGCCAATATCAATGGCAGCCTGGCGGTTACCGCCACATTGGCTGTTATTACTTTCCTCATTACCAACATCAGTGGCAACAAACACTATTGGATGGATATCTTCAACACCCCTGGTGTGCCGGCGTGGTTGAAGGTCTTCCCGCTGATGCCCGTGGTCGAGCTGGTGGGTGTCTTCACCAAACCCATCGTGCTGATGATCCGACTCTTTGCCAATATGACCGCTGGTCATATCGTCATCCTTGGTTTCATCGTCATTATCTACATCATCAGCCAGCTCTTCGGCGTTGTCGCCGGTGGCGCCGTCTCGGTAGTGAGTGTCCTCTTCTGCGTGTTCATCAGCCTGTTGGAGTGTCTGGTGGCCTACCTGCAGGCTTTCGTCTTCACCATGCTCTCGGCCCTCTATATCGGAATGGCCGTCGAGGAACCCCAGCACGCTGAAGCCTAAGAAAATCTAAAGATTAAACAGAAACCCCATTAAACCCATAAATTCCATGAAAAGTATAAAGGATATCAATTTTGCAGGCAAGAAAGTCCTGCTCCGCGTGGACTTCAATGTCCCGATGAATGACCAGAAGCAAATCACCGACGATACCCGTATGCGTGAGTCGATGCCCACCATCGAGAAACTCCTCAAGGATGGTGCCGCCGTCATCATCATGGCTCACTTCGGCCGTCCCAAGAAAGGCGGCTTCGAGCCCGAGCTGACCCTCGAGCCGGTGGCCAAATACCTCGAGACCCTCGTGAACCGCCCCGTCAAGTTCACCCAGCAGCTTCTCGGCAGCGGTGTACCCGAGCAGATGGCCAAAGAGCTGAAGGGTGGCGAGGTGATGCTGTTGGAAAACATCCGCTTCTATCCCGAAGAGACCAAAGGTGGCGAGGACCTCGCCCGCCAACTGGCCGCCCTCGGTGACTGCTACATCAACGACGCCTTCGGCGCCGCCCACCGCGAGCACTCCTCCACCGCCGTCATTGCCAAGTTCTTCCCGAACGACAAGTACTTTGGCTTCCTGATGGAGAACGAGGTGCGTAACCTTGAGAAGCTGATGCAGAATCCTCCGCGTCCCTTTACCGCCATCATCGGTGGCTCGAAGGTGAGCTCCAAGATTGGCATCCTCGAGAACCTCCTCGATAAGGTCGACAACATGATTATCATCGGTGGCATGCGCTACACCTTCACTAAGGCTCTTGGCGGCAAGATTGGCAACTCCATCTGCGAGGATGACAAGCTCGACCTGGCCCGCGAGCTCATGCGCCGCATGGATGAGAAGGGCGTGAAGTACTACCTCCCCGTCGACAGTGTCATTGGAGACAAGTTCAGCAACGATGCCAATACCCAGATTGTCCCCAGTGGTGAGGTGCCCGACGGTTGGGAGAGCATGGACTGCGGCCCCGAGAGCTGCAAGGCTATCCACGACATCGTGATGAACAGCAAGACCATCCTCTGGAACGGCCCCGCCGGCGTCTTCGAGCTGGAGACCTTCGCCAAAGGCACCAAGGCCATTGCCCAGAGCGTGGCCGAGAGCTGCAAGAAGGGCTGCTTCGCCGCCGTGGGTGGTGGCGACAGCGTGGCTGCCGTCAAGCAGATGAAACTTGCCGACCAGATGAGCTATGTCTCCACCGGTGGTGGCGCCATGCTCGAATACCTCGAAGGCAAAGTCCTCCCCGGCATCAAAGCTATCCAGGACTAATTCACTAAAGACCGTTAAGGTCCTTAAGGTCTTTAGGGACTTTAAGGACCTTTTTTTTGTATGGGACATTTTCTGCCGATAACGTTGGAGGAGGTGAAACGCCTCGGATGGGAGCAGGTCGACGTGGTGCTCGTGACCGGCGACGCCTATATCGACCACCCGTCGTTCGGCACCGCCGTCATCGGGCGCACACTGGAGGCGGCCGGCTACCGTGTGGCTATTATCCCGCAACCCAATTGGAGGGATGACCTGCGCGATTTCCGTAAGTTCGGCGCTCCGCGCCTGTTCTTCGGCGTCACCAGCGGTGCTATGGACTCGATGGTGAACCATTACACCGCCGCCCGTCGCCTGCGTCACGACGACGCCTACACCCCCGGCGGCCAGGCGGGGTTCCGACCCGACCGCGCGACCTATGTCTATTCGCGCATCCTCAAGCAGATATACCCCGACGTGCCGGTCATCATCGCCGGCATCGAGGCCAGTATGCGTCGCCTGGCGCACTACGACTATTGGGACGACAAGCTCTTCCCGTCGATTCTGATAGATACCCCCGCCGACCTGCTCAACTACGGCATGGGTGAGCGCACGACGCTGAAGATTGCCCATCTTTTAAGTGAGGGCAAGGGAATTGAGGCCTGCTATGGGCTGCCGCAGGTGGCCTGGGTCTCTCAGAATATTCAGAGTATTCGGAACAATCAGAATCATCTGATTGAACTTCACTCTTTTGAGGAGTGCCGGAAGAGCAAGCGCGCGGAGGCGGAGAATTATCATGTGATTGAGCTGGAGAGCAACAAGATCGAGGCTGCCACGCTGGTGCAGCGGCATGGCGACCGCTATGTGGTGGTGAACCCGCCCGAGCCGCCGATGACGACGGAGGAGATTGACGCCAGCTTCGACCTGCCGTATCTGCGCCTGCCGCACCCCAAGTATAAGAAGCGCGGCCAGATACCGGCGTTCGAGATGATTCGCTGGAGCGTCAACACCCACCGCGGCTGCTTCGGTGGCTGCTCGTTCTGCACCATCAGCGCCCATCAGGGCAAGCAGATAGCCAGCCGCAGCGAGGAAAGCATCTTGAAGGAGGTGGATACTATTACCAATGACCCCGAGTTCCACGGTGTGCTCTCCGACCTCGGCGGTCCCTCAGCCAATATGTGGCGCATGAAAGGCAAGAACCCCGACCTCTGCCGCAAGTGTTCCCGCTACAGCTGCTCGATGCCAAGCCTTTGCAAGAACCTCGACAGCGACCACCGCCCCATGATAGACCTGTTGCATAAGGTGGCTAGCCATCCGAAAGTCAAGCATTTATATGTGGGGAGTGGCATACGATGTGATTTGTTCGCCGACAATCACGGTTGGGATTATTTCCGCGAGGTCGTTCTGCATCATACCTCCGGCCGCCTCAAGGTGGCCCCGGAGCATACCTCCGACCATGTGCTGGCGCTCATGAGGAAACCCTCCTTTTCCCTCTTCCGCGAGACCAAGCGTCGCTTCGACGAGATATGCAAGCAGGCGGGATTGCGCTACCAACTCATCCCTTATTTCATCAGCAGCCATCCGGGCTGCCGCCTCGAGGACATGGCACAACTGGCTGTAGATATGAAACAAATGGGCTACCGCCTCGAGCAGATACAGGATTTTACTCCTACGCCTATGACCCTCAGCACCGAGGCATATTACACCGGCATCGACCCAGCCACCCTCAAGCCTGTCTATGTGGCTACCACCCCCGCCGACAAAGCCGACCAGCGGCGCCTCTTCTTCTACTACAAGGCTGACCAGCAGCGCGATATCATCGCCAGCCTCCGTCGCCACAATCTTACCCATTTCATCCCCAAACTCTTCCCTGGAAAGAGGTAGTTTAACCCTACCTTCGACCTACCATCACCCTATCATCTCCTACCATGGTAGGAGTTGGTACGGAGATGATACGTTGTTGGGACGGTGTTGATACGGTGTTGGTACTAAGTATCAGGTAGTTATGAGACACGAAAAAACCGCGATTTTTGAAAAAATCGCGGTTTTTGATAAAGATTTGTAATTTGCTAAAAATCAAACCATTTGCTCGATATTCCAGACGAATGCCCGGATACCGACTTCCTCATTGCGCTTGTCGAGTTTGCGGACGGACAGGAGGAGGTCCTCGACCTTGTCGTCCTCGACCACGGTCATGATGGCGTTGTTGAGTTCGGGCCAGGTGTGGGTGCCGCGGTGGGGATCACCGACCTCATGGCCACGGCCTTGCACATTCTCCCAGAAGGTGAAGCCGCGGATGCCGAGGGTGTCGAGCATGTATTCCACGCGCTCGTTGTTGGCCTGGTTGTATACTATTAAAACTGATTTCATGGGGTGAATGGGTTTAATGGGTTTATTGGGCGTTGTTGTCGAGTTCGATATTCATGAATACGAATTTCTTGCGTTCCTTCTCCTTCTTCTCGATGTCGCCGCGGCGGTTGAAGACGCCGTAGAGGACGGGCACGATGATGAGGGTGATGAAGGTGGAGACCAGCAGACCTCCGATGACGACGAGGCCCATGGTGGTCCACATCTCCGAACCCTCGGAGGTGGAGGTGGCCATGGGTATCATGCCGAGGATGGTGGTGAAGGCCGTCATGAGCACCGGGCGCAGACGGCTCTGGCCGCTGATGGCGATAGCCTCGTTGAGGTTGATGCCGCGCTCGCGCATGAGGTTGATGTAGTCGACCAGCACGATACCGTTTTTCACCACGATACCGATGAGGAGGATAAGACCGAGCATGCCCACCATGTCGAGGTTGTTGCCGGTGAAGAACATCATGAGCACCACACCGCTGATGGCGAAGGGGATGGAGAACATGATGATGAAGGGTTTGGCGAAGCTCTCGAACTGCGAGGCCATGACGATGTAGACGAGCATGAGGATGAGGGCGCCGAGCACGAGCATGTCGCGTGTGGAATCCTGCTGGTCCTTGTAGTTACCGGCGAGGTCGACGTGGATTTCGGAAGGAACTTCCATCTGGTCGATTTCCTTCTGCACGTTCTGTGCCAGCTCCTGGAGCGAGGTGTTGAAGGGCATGACGGTGAGGGTGAGGTAGCGCTGGCGGTTCTTGCGCTCGATGGTGGGCGGGCACCAGTATTCCTCGACCTTGGCTACCTCTTCGAGCTTGATAATCTTGCCGGTAGCCGTGGGGAGCGACAGCTGCTCGATGTCGGAGATGGAGGAGCGGTATTCCTCGCGGAGACGAACGACGATGTTGTACTCCTCGCCGTCCTCCTTGAGGTATCCGGCGGCCATGCCGTTGACGCGGTTGCGGACATACATGGCCACGGTGGAACCGTTGAGGCCGTGGAGGGCGAGCTTCTGCTTGTCGAAGGTGATTTTCAGCTCGGGACGGTCCTCGTCGCGGGAGACTTTGGTGTCGCGGGCGCCGGGGACGTTCTGCTCGACGCGCTTCTTCAGCTCCTGGGTGAAGTTGGTGGTGAGGTCAAAGTCGTAGCCGTAGATCTCGACGGAGAGCGAGTTGTTGGAGCCGCCGCCCATCATGCCGCCTTGGCTGACCTGGAAATTGACAATCTCGGGATACTCGGCGAAGCATTTGCGCAACTTCTCCTGCATCTGGAAGATGGACTCGTCGCGGACGTACTTCTTGGTGCAGCGTATGGTCATGGAAATCTTGTTGTTGGTGGTGGAGTTGAAGAGTGCTGCGAAGCCGGCATCGTCGTTGGAGCCTGCTGAGGTGGAAACCACGAGGACGTCCTTGCCGAGGATGCGGTAGATGTCGTCCTCCATGTGGCGGGCGGTCTTGAGGGTCTCCTCGATGCGGGTGCCGCGCTGCAACTCGGCGCTGACGCTGATCTGGCCGTTATCCTGCATTTTCATAAAGTCCATTCCGATGGTGCCGGCCATCAGGGGAATGATGGTGACAATGAAGAAGGCGAGGGCAATGAGGAGGGTGGTCTTTTTATGGTGGAGGCACCAGCGGAGGAGGTTGGCATAGGCGCTGTCGACGGCATTGAAGGCACGGATGACGGTGCGGTTGTAGAAGGAGTGATCTTTCTTGCGCTTGTATTCCTCTTCATCCTCTTTTTTGAAGAAGAAGGGGCGCTCTTTGAGCATCTTGCTGGAGAGCATGGGGATGAGGGTGATGGCGGCGCAGGTGGAGACACAGACCACGATGGTGATGATCCAGCCCATTTCCTTCATGAAGATACCAATCATGCCAGGCAGCATGGTCAGTGGCACAAAGACGGCCACGAGGACCAGGGTAGTGGCGATGACGGAGGTCCACACCTCGTTGGTGGCGCAGATGGCGGCCTCGCGCGGATTCTCGCCGCGGTCGATATGCTTGGAGATGTTCTCGAGGACCACGATGGCATCGTCGACCACCATACCGATGGCCACAGTCAGCGAGGCCAGAGAGATGATATTCAGCGAGCTGTCGGCTATGAGGAGGTAGATGAAAGAGGTGACGAGCGAGATGGGGATGGTGAGGGCGATGATGATGGTGGAGCGCCAGTTGCCCAGGAAGACGAGCACCACGAGCACCACGAAGAGGAGGGCGTAGAAGATGCTCTCGCTGAGTCCGTTGATGGCATTGACAATTTCCTCGGAGCCGTCACGGATGAGGGTGGCCTCGATGTCGGGCGGCAGGTTATGCTGTATCTGCTCCATCTTGGCACGCACCTGACGGGCAATCTCGACGGTGTTGGCACCGGTCTGCTTGGAGATGATGATACGGGCACCGTCTTCACGGTTGATTTTCTCGTCGAGGGAGAGGTCCTTGATGGTGTCGCGCACGGTGGCGAGGTCGCGCACAAAGACCTGTTTGCCGCTCAGGGTAGTGGTGACGGCGATGTCGGCGATTTCAGAACTCTCGACATACTCGCCCTTGACGCGCATCTGGTACTGCTCCTTGCCCATTTTGACGGTGCCGGAGGCAAGGTCGAGGTTGTTGGCGCTGATGGCGTTGCCGACCTGCTCCACACTCAGACCGTAGGCGTCGAGCTGTTTGGGGTCGAGGTCGATATAGACATAACGCTGCGGGGCGCCGGAGACGGTGATGTTGCCGATGCCGTCGATGCGGTTGAGCTCGTTGACGACGTTGTCCTCGAGGATGCGGTCGAGTCCCGAATAGCTCTCCTTGGCGGTGACACCGTAAATCAGGACGGGCATGGCCGAGGAGTTGAGCTTCAGAATCATGGGTCGCGACACACCATCGGGCAGGTTGTCGAAGAGCAGGTCGACGTAGGAGCGTATGTCGTTCAACGCTTCATCGATATTCTCGCCCCATTCGAACTCGAGGGTGACGACGGAGATGTTGTCCTTTGAGGTGGAGGTGATGTTCTTCAGTCCGTCGACGGAGTTGAGCGAGTTTTCGATGATTTTGGTGATATTGGTCTCGATATCGCTGGCGTTGGCACCGGCGTAGGTGGTCATCACGGTGACATAGGGCGGGTCCATCTCGGGCATCTGGTCGATGGGCAGACGCATGAGTGAGAAGAGACCCAGCACGATGACGGCCACAAAGACCAGTCCCGTGGTGATGGGTTTATTGATAGCGGTTTTGTAAATTGCCATAATGTTCTGGTATTATTCAACAATTTCAAGTTTGTCGCCGTCGACGAGGCGAGCCTGGCCAGTGACGACGAGGCGGTCGCCGGCTTTGATAGCATCGGCTTCAACAGGGATGACCTCGATGCGGTCGTCGAAGCGCTGGCCGAGAGTGACGGCCACGCGGCGGGCCTGGTTGCCATCGGCAACGAACACATAGCGATCATTGCTGCCGGTGAGTTTCAGTACGCTCTGGTAGGGCACCACAATGGCGTCGACCTCACCCACACTGAGGAAGGCGCGGACGTACATACCAGGGCGGATTTTCTCGTTGCTGTTGGGAATGTTGAGTTTGGCCTGGAAGGTGTGGCTGGCGGGGTCGATGGTGGGATAGACAATCTCGATGGTGGCGGGGAAGGTCTTGCCCGGGTAGATGTCACTCTCAAGGGTCACGTTCATGCCGTTGTGAACGAGGGGGAAATAGGTTTCAGGAATGTTGATGATGGCTTTGAGACGGTTGATCTGTGTAAGGGTCAAGATGGGCTGGCCGGCATACATTTCGCCGTCTTCATAGTTCTTGGCACTGATGACGCCTGCGAACTGGGCCTTGACAAAAGTGTTCTCGTTGAGGAAACGCTCGTTTTCCACCAATTGGTCGTAGCCGGCCTTGGTCTGGTCGTAGACCTGCTGGCTGATGTTGCCGCTGGCCTTGAGGGCGGTGACACGGTCGAGCTCAGTCCTGGTGCTGGCGAGATTGATGCGCGTGGTGTTGAGCTGGGTTTGGTCCATGCGGACGAGCATGGAACCTTTCTGCACGCGGCTGCCTACCTCGACATAGATGTGCTCGATGTGGCCGGTGACAGAGGGGGCTATGTTCATGGTCTCGTAGCCCTCGAGGGTAGAGGAGAGGGTGAGGGTTTTGGCAATACGCTCGCTTTGGAGGGTGAGCACCTTGACCTTCTCGGCCTCTTTCTTGGTGGTGGTGGCCGCTTTGTCGCCACCTTTGCCGCCGCAGGCCGTCAAGGAGACGACGGCGAGGGCGATGACTGCAATTTTGAAGTACTTGTTCATATTGTATTATTGTTTATTCAAAAGGTTTTCCAATGCGGTTTGTGCCGAGATGACTGCCATCACAGCCTGAATGTAGCTGTTCTGGGCGTTCATGATGTCGGTGGAGGCTGTGGTGACTTCGAGGCTCGAAGCACGGCCGTATTTATACTTCTCGGCTATGTTGGCGAAAACGCGCTGAGAGACTTCGAGGTTGCGATGCTGTATGTCGTAGGTCTCGAGGGCATTGACGAGGTCGTAACGCAACTGATTGTATTGCACATAGAGGCCATCTTCGGCTTGTTTACGGCTGTTCTGGGTCTCTTGAAGGGCAATGCGAGCACTTTTGATATTGGCATAGCGGGTGCCACTGGTGAGTAGGGGCCACGAGATGGAGAGACCTACCATGTTGGGAGGCGTCATGTTCATGCCTTCTTCTTTGCCGAAATAGGTCTTGGCGCTGTATTGGTAGTAGGCCGAGAGGGTGGGGAGGAAGTCCATCCACGCCATGTTGACATTCTTTTTAGCTATTTCCTCGTTTTTCTCAAGTAGCTGGTAGTTGTAGTTTTTCTCTATTTCGAATGATTCGTTTAGGAAGGCGAGGGCTCCGTTGACATTGAGAATCTGCTCGACGGGGGTGGAGAGCTCTACGGTGGTATTGACATCGGCGCCCAATTGGAGCAACAGCGTGTTGCGTAGCACCTGTAGCGATCGGTTGGTGGCGTTGATGCTGCTGCGCAGTGTGGCTACCTGCACCTGCAGTTTGTCGGCATCGACTTGCTCGGCGGCTCCAACGTTGACGGCCTCCTGGCTTGTGGAGGCAAGACGCTCAAGGTTGGCGAGACTGGAATCAAGTAAACCAATGGTCTCTTCCATGATAAGGATAGAAACATAGACGTTCTTCACCTGCGAGCGGGTAGTCTGTTCGGTCTGTTGGCGTGTGATGTCGGTCATCTCCATGGCGATGTTCTGCAGCATGGTACCGACAATCTGGCTACCGGTAACGGCGATGGCAGCCGTGATGCTGAAACTGCCCGAGGGGTTGAGGGGGATAGAAATGGATGTGCCACCCATGCCCATGTGCATCTTGTAGCCGAGCATGTTCTGGTAGTCGAAACCGGCTTTGACGGAGGGCAGCATGGAGGAGAGTGTCTTCCAACGCTCCATCTCGGCCTTCTTCACGTCGAGGTCGGCATTCTTCATCGTGGCGTTGTGCTCGACGGCATACTGCTGGGCCTCATCGAGACTCAGGCGCAGGGTCTGCTGTGCCGTGGCCGTCAGCCCCAGCGCCGCGAGGACAAATGCTAATGTCAGTTTTTTTAATGTCATTGTCATTATTATTTATTGTTTCTTTTTCTTGGTGAGATGTCTCCTATACCCAAATCTTCGAGTATTTTGCGGAAGTGGGCCTCTTCTTTCTCATAGCGTGCGATGGTGTCAACGGTCATGAGACCGCGCATGTAAGTGAAGCATATCTCGCTTGTGTAGCGTGCGTATTCACGGCTGTCGGCGACATCGGACATGCGTCGCTGCTGCACCAGGTTGCAGATGAATTCTTCTGCCACCTCGATATCGGCGTCGGGACGCAGGTAGTTGTGCTGACGGACGTATTCGATGCCGTGGTGGATATAGGTACGGAAAGACTCGGAGTGGATTTTGAAGAATCGGTTGTGGATTTCAGGGTAGCAGCGTTCGGAGTCTTCGATGAGGTGGTGGTAGCTGTGGTTGACGATGGCATTGGCGCGAATCATATACATGGCCACCAGAAGAGGCTCGTCGACCTTGTGGAAGATTTGGTGGTGAAGGGATTCTATTTCATCGTGGACGCGCATAAGACATTCCGACAACAGTTCCTCCTTGTTGGCAAAGGTCTCGTACAAGGTGCGCTTGGAGATGTGCATCGAGGTGGCGATATCGTCCATCGTCACGCCTTTGCACCCGCGCGTATTAAACAACTGGAGGGCTGTTTCTACGATTTTTTCTTTGTTGTCTTCTGTTCCCATTTATCTGTAAGTTTCTGTTTGTTAATAATAAACAAACAAACATCGCTTCCCGCACAAGGCGAAAAAGCGATGCAAAGATACAAATAAAACTAAAAAAACTAAAAAAGTTTTCTAAGTTTTCTGTTAAAAAAACTTAACCGTTATTTCTCTTTATGTTCGGGGATGGGCTGGAGGGTGCCGATTTGCACTTTCATGCGGGCTCCGGGAGCGGCTTCAACGGTGGCCATCGACCCCTCGCGGCTGATGAAGGTGACGTGGATGCCGCCGGCAGTCATCAGTCGGTCACCTTTTTGCAAACTGTCGCGGTAAGCCTGTTCTTTCTTGGCTTTCTGGCTCTGTGGACGAATGAGGAAGAAGTAGAAGACGGCGATCATCAGCACAATCATAATGCCGGTTTTCCAGCCTTTGGCAATGTCGAGAAGTATGAATTCGGTCATTTTTTCTTTACTTTTTTATTCGATGCCTAAAAAACGGCCTGAAATGGTTTTTATTGCATGGATGGTACAATATTTTTTTGCAGACGGCGTTAACTAAATTAGGATGAATGATATGAATGCAAAATATCGAGAGTTGCGCGCGCGCTACTCCGAATTTGAATATGAGGCCTTTCATCATGAATGGACTGATGCGGGGTTGAGGCTATGGTTCGATTTCCGTATGGGCGAAGTGGAGTTCCATCCCGAGGCCCTCTTCGAAACTCGCCCTTTCCTCAATTTTGATATTAAGGATATCGATAGAATGGTCTTTGATATCGGCATGATTGAGTTGATAAGCTATTGGAAATGTGCCTGTCCGCCGACGGTGAAGGTCTCCTGTGGCACGCTTACCGACGAGCAGATAGCCTTCTGGAAAAAGCTCTACTGGAACGGCCTCGGCGAGTTCTTCTATACCAATGGAATTGCAGAAACGCAGGAGGCGTTTCTGCAAGTGTGTAGTGGGGAGTGTGTAGTGGATAGCACACATGGTCAAGTGCTACCCACTACCCACTATCCACTACCCACTCAATACATTGTGCCTATTGGCGGCGGAAAGGACAGCGTCGTTACCCTCGAACTGCTCCGCCGTGCTGGCAAAACTATCCGTCCACTCATCATGAACCCCCGCGGCGCCACCACGGAGTGCGCCCGTGTAGCGGGATTTCCCATGGAGGAAGTGTTTGTCATCCGTCGCAAGATTGACCCCACTTTGTTGGATCTTAACGCCCAAGGATACCTCAACGGACACACGCCCTTCTCTGCCATGCTGGCTTTCTACACCCGTCTGGCATCGGTATTGAGTGGCATTCCCAACGTGGCTTTGAGCAACGAGAATTCCGCCAATGAGAGTACCGTGATTGGCACTTCTGTGAACCATCAATACAGCAAGAGCTTAGAATTCGAGGATGATTTCCGCCGCTACTGCCAAGGCTTCAATTATTTCAGTTTTTTAAGACCTTTGAGTGAGTTGCAGATAGCCATGCTGTTCAGTCGGTTCTCGGATTACCACGACGTGTTCCGCAGCTGTAATGTGGGTAGCAAGCAGGATATCTGGTGCGGTCACTGTGCCAAGTGCCTCTTCGCCTACATCATTCTCTCGCCATTCATAGAACCGTCGAGGCTGAATGAAATCTTCGGCAAATCAATGCTCGACGACATCACCCTCGAGCATGAATTCCTGCAACTTATCGGCGAGGCGGAGACCAAACCCTTCGAGTGTGTGGGTACCGTCGGCGAGGTGCGCCAGGCACTGAGCATGACGCTGAAGCGCTGGTACAAGACGGGCCGCAGGCCCGCCCTACTAGAGAATCTAAAAAGTCTAGACAATCTAGAGCCTCTAGTAAATCTAGAGATTCTAGAAAATCTAGGCAACCTCTCTCCCGAAGAACGCCAAATCCTTCAAACAGCATGTACCGAGAAGAACAACTGAAAGACCTCCTCAAGGGTCGCAGGATATTGATTGCCGGCTACGGTCGGGAAGGCAAGAGCGCCGAAAGCCTTATTAAACGTCTCGTGCCTGAAGCCCCGTATACCATTGCCGACGGCAACGAGCAGATTGCCACCGAGGCAGCCAAAGACTACGACCTGATAATCAAGAGTCCCGGAGTCCCCATGCGTGTCATGGGTGGCGTGGAGTGCTCGTCGTTGACCGACCTCTTTCTGCAGGTCTATGGCGACATGACCATCGGCGTCACCGGCACCAAGGGCAAGTCCACCACAGCCAGCCTCATCCATCACCTGTTGCCCGGTAGCATCCTTGCTGGCAATATCGGAATCCCATTGTTTGATATTTTAGACGACCTCCGCGAGGACAGCGTCGTGGTGGCGGAACTGAGTTGCCACCAACTTGAAAATATTCACCGTGCACCGCATATCTCGGTGATTCTTAATCTCTTCCAGGAACACCTCGACCATTACGAGAACTATATGGGCTACAAGATGGCCAAGATGCAGATAGCCCTCAAGCAGCGCCCAGGAGACCACTTCTTCTATTGCGCTGACAATGAGGAATTGAATGCCCTTGTGAATGGAGACGCAGCAGGCTGCGTCTCTACGCGGCATCCATATTCTATTAATAATGTATCCGAAGAGGAACGGTTGCTGATAGAAGCCTGTCCGCTGGAGGGCGGACACAATCGTAGTAACGCCTTGGTAGCCTGCCGTGTGGCAGCATTGGTGAAAGGAAAGGTTAAGCCGGAGCAATTGGCGTCGTTTCAGGGCTTGAGGCATCGAATGGAGAAAGTGGGGATGTATCACGGCATCACATGGTACGATGACTCAATTTCCACCATCCCCGCCGCCGCCATTGCCGCGGTGAAGGCCCTGGGGCGTGTCGACACGCTGATTCTCGGAGGCTTCGACCGTGGTATCGACTATACGCCACTCGTCGACTTCTTGAAGGGAAACCCCATATCGAATCTTGTCTTCGTCGGACAGGCAGGCCGCAGGATATACAATCTCCTTTCACCTTTCACCTCTCACCTTTTACCTTTAATAGAAGACGACTACACCAAGATTGTCCCTTGGTGTGCCGAGCATACGCCGCAGGGTGGGGTAGTGTTGCTCTCGCCTGCCGCCGCCAGCTACGACGCCTTTAAGAACTTCGAACACCGTGGCGACAACTTCGAACACCGTGGCGACTTCTTCCGCGAACAGATTTTAAAGCTCAATCAGAACGAAAAGAACTAAAAGAAAAGGTTCTGATAGTTCTGATTGAGAAATAATATAATATGATTGATTATAAAGAAATAAGGAGGACTCTCCACGAACACCCGCAGACCGCAGGCAACGAGCAGTTTGCACACGATACAATAGTGAATCATCTACAGGGATTGCATCCCGACAAGGTGTACACCCATGTGGGCGGCTATGGCGTCATCGCCGTCTGGGGCAAGGACCCTCAGGCTCCTACCGTTGCTTTCCGTGCCGACAACGATGCCCTGCCTATCGGCCACCGCTGCGGTCACGACGGACACACGACCATATTACTACGTCTCGCCGAATTAATCGACGAGCACGTATCAACGTATCAACGTATCAACATTCTTCTCCTCTGGCAGCCTGCCGAGGAGACGGGTACCGGCTCGCGTGCTGTGCTCGACACAGGCATTCTCCAGCAGTATAACATACAGTCTTTCTATGCCTTGCACAA
>ONCC01000003.1 GCA_900316235.1 uncultured Bacteroidales bacterium | reverse complement strand
GGCCTTTTCCAGTCATGGTCAAGTTCTGCTTTTACATTAAACTGGTACTATAGTACCCTCTCAACTGACCCCGGATATTATATTTACTCTTGGTTTCCACAGCAGGGCTCTTCCGGAAAAGAAAACCGTCTCTTCGTACGACTAGTTAAAGATTAGAATTTTCCTTCTTTTTCATTTTGACAATCATCAATCCCAAGCGCCCCAAAATCCCCTTTCGTGGCGCTTTCTTTTTAGGGGACCGGTACCGATCCCACGAACAATTCTGTCCTTTAGGGTCTTGTGGTATGTATGCTTAGCTGGTTTATACCGCGAGGTCGGTACGCATCATCGTCGTACAGCGACGAAGGAGCTCACGAGAGCTGAGTACGCATCCATAGGCGGAACACAGGATCGGCGATGGTTACAGTTCGTCCGGTTTTCTCTATCAGCTCTTTCTTTATCAGCGTGTCCGTCAGTCGGCTGATGTTCGACTTCGACCCCAGGTTGTATTTCTTGAGGATGGCAGCCGATGTGAAGTCACCCGTCTCGCCCGCCGCGAGGGCTTTGAGGAAATTCATCTGGTAGGACGACAAACCTTCTGTCTGCTGCAGGAAAAGCGTCGAGTTCTGGCCAATTAAGTCATCCAAAGCTTCCGTCATTGCAGCCTCGTCGACCACTTTGTCGCAACACAGCATCACGTTCCACGCCAGCTGCTGCACATACGACGACTGGTACTCCACCGTCTCGCATATCCTCGTGATTTGTTCGTCGGAAATCGACTGCCCCTTCTCCTCAAACTTGCCACGTATGAAGGGAATCCAGTCGGCAAGGGCGATGGGCTGGAGGAACCGTATGTCGCCAAACTGATAGAAGGGCATCTGCTTGTTCTGGAACAGGTCGGTCAGCATGTGTTTCTTGCTGCCATAGAGGCAGTAGGAGACCTCTTTCTGCAGCTGCCACACTCCGCGTATGCGTTTCTGCACTTCTATTAAATCAGGGAAATTGCCAATCTGCTGGAACTCGTCGATGCACACAACGATATGTTTCCCCATCTTGTGAGCCATCTTCTCAGGCAACTGCAGGATCTCTTCGGGCGAATAGTCCTCGGGGACGATACCCAGCGACACCGACATCTCATTTGCGGGGTCGATGCCGAATGAAATTTTGGGCGTCAGCCGCGTAAGGAATTCTTTGATGTTGCGAAGCATAAGCTCTCCTTTTCCCGAAGCCTGTCTCAATACCGCCGTTGCCAGCTTGTTGTAAAATTCGTACTCCGTGCGGCAGTCGTAGATGTCGAGATGCACAACGGCAATCTGGTCGGTGTCGATTTGTGAAATTACACGCCTCACCAGCGAGGTCTTACCCATTCTGCGAGGGGATATCAGCACTACATTCTGTCCGTTTTCAAAGTCCCTTTTTAACCGTTTTGTTTCCGCTACACGGTCTGTAAAGTTCTCACCTTCAACGGCAACGCCATATACAAATGCCTTTTTCATCGTCCTGAAAGTATTAGTTTTTCAGGTGCAAAGATACAGTTATTTTTGAAAAGTTTACAACTTTGTGGACCACAAAATTGTGAACCGCGCAGTTGCACTCGCCTATTTATTTGAAAATGAGTAGACTGATGACTGGAACCTATCCCACAAACAATTCTGCCCTTTAGTGTCTTAAGCACCGCTGAATAAAAACAATTATAGCGAAAAACATCGACCTGCGATAAACCTCTTTGTCGGGGATAGAATCAAGATGTGAGCACTGGTGAGATACATGAAATTTAATATTTATTAAGTTAATTTTCTGGTAAAAAATCTCCATGGGTACCTGTTTTGAAGGCAGGGGCCCGTTTTTTGTATATAAGTCGCTGTACCTGATTAGTATGAACTACCTACCATCTCCTTACCAACTCCTAACCAACTCCTACCACGGTAGGTGTTGATAGGGTTGTGGTAGGGTGTTGGTGTTTAAGATTTGTTAACATTTTAATCTGTGGATGATTTAAACTAGGAGCGTGAATCAAGAGAAAAGGAAGGGAAAGTTTACAAGGAGAAGCATTGCATGATTCTTAATTCTTAATTCTTCATTCTTAATTTTTTTTGTATATTTGCAGTTGCTATAAAACGACTGATTATGCGACATGAAGTTGATTTCTTGGTTGTTGGCTCGGGTATAGCGGGCTTGAGTTTCGCGCTGAAGGTGGCGCCCTACGGCAAGGTGTGCATCCTCACCAAGGGTGACGCCTCCGAAGGCAGCACACGCTACGCCCAAGGAGGCATCGCCGCGGTGATGTATGACTCCGACAGCTTTGACAAGCATATACAGGATACCCTGGTGGCCGGCGACGGCATCTGCGACCGCGCGGTGGTGGAGATGACCATCCGCGAGGCCCCCGACCGCATCCGCGAGCTGGTGCAGTATGGCGTCAATTTCGACCGCGAGGGTGGGGGAGGCCGCTTCGACCTGCACCGCGAGGGTGGCCACAGCGAGTTCCGCATCCTGCACCACAAGGACAACACTGGCGAGGAGATTGAGCGCGGCCTCCTGGAGGCTGCCCGCCGGCATCCCAATATCGAAATAAAGGAGCGCCAGTTCGCCATCGATATCATCACGCAGCACCATCTGGGTCAGCGTGTTACGAAGCATACCCCCGATATCGAGTGCTACGGCGTCTATGCCCTCGACTGCGACACGAACCGCATCGACACCTACCTGGCCAGGGTGACCCTGCTGGCCACCGGCGGCATGGGCAACGTCTATTCCACCACCACCACTCCGGTTATTAGCACCGGCGACGGCGTGGCGATGGTGCACCGCGCCCGCGGAGTGCTCAGCGACCTGGAATTCATGCAGTTCCACCCGACGAGTCTCTACAATCCTGCCGAGAAGCCCGCTTTCCTCATCACCGAGGCGATGCGTGGCGCGGGGGCGATACTGAAGGACCGCGAGGGCAAGGAGTTCATGCAGAAATACGACAAACGCCTGAGTCTGGCGCCGCGCGACATCGTGGCGCGGGCTATCGACAACGAGATGAAAATCAGCGGTAAGGACTACCTCTACCTGGATGCCCGCGGCATCGGGAGGAAGCATCTGATTGAGGGTTTCCCGACGATTTACGCCAAATGCCTGAGTATCGGCATCGACATCACACGTGACATGATACCCATCCGTCCGGCGGCGCACTACCAATGTGGCGGCATCAAGGTGGACCGCAACGGCGAGAGTTCAATTCATCACCTGTATGCTGCCGGCGAGTGCAGCTGCACGGGCCTGCATGGCGGCAACCGCCTGGCCAGCAACTCGTTGCTGGAAGCCGTCGTCTATGCCCACAACGCTGCACAATCTGCGATTGCGCAAGTGTGTAGTGGGGAGTGTGTAGTGGATAGCACAGGGTCAAATGCTACCCACTATCCACTATCCACTATCCACTCAAAAATTCCCGACTGGAATGCCGAGGGCATGGTGCTCAACGAGGAGATGGTGCTCATCACGCAGACAAAGAAGGAGTTGCAGGAGATTATGTGGAACTATGTGGGCATTGTGAGGAGCGACCTGCGACTGCAGCGGGCCTTCGACCGGTTGAACCTCATCTTCCGTGAGACGGAGGACCTCTATAACCGGAGCGTGCTGACGGAGCCGCTCTCCGAGTTGCGCAACCTCATAGCCTGCGCCTACCTGATTATCAAGATGGCGCGTGCGCGGAGGGAAAATGTCGGCCTCCACTATTCGCTTGACCTCGTAAAATAATTTGGCCTTTTTAACATTTATATCGTTTTTTTTGCTTATCTTTGCACTTCGATTCAGTTAATAATATTGTTTAACACTATAATACTAAACAACATGACATCATTATTGGTTCTTTTGCAGGCTGCCGCGAGCATGGCTTGGGGTTACCTGGGAGCAGCGGTGGGAGCCGGTCTCGCCACCATCGGTGCCGGTATCGGCATTGGTAAAATCGGTCAGGGCGCCATGGAGGGCATTGCCCGTCAGCCCGAAGCCGGTGGCACCATCCGCTCGACGATGATTATCGCCGCCGCTCTGGTGGAAGGCGTTGCCTTCTTCGCCGTGGTTATCTGCTTCCTCATCGCAGTGAAGTAAGACCCGCACAAACGTTATGGGTCGGCGATTGGCCGGCCCTTTTTGAAGAATTAATGTTTAAGGTTTAAAGTTTAAGGTTTAAGGATTCCATTGCATAATTCTTAATTCTTAATTCTTGATTCTTAATTTGAACTATGAACAACCCTTTAATTAGTCCCGGCATAGGCACCTTCCTTTGGATGCTCGTCTCATTCGGCATCCTGGCCTTCATTCTCATGAAATGGGGATGGCCTATGATCCTGGAGGCTTTGCACAAGAGAGAGGAAGCCATCACGGCCTCCCTCAACGAGGCCGCCAAAGCCCGTGAGGAGATGAAAAACCTGGTAGCCCACAACGAGGAACTGCTGCGTCAGGCCAAGATCGAGCGCGACGAGATGTTGCGCAACGCCCGCCTTACCAGCGAGCAGATCGTGGAGGACGCGCGCGCCAAAGCCACCGAGGAGGCCAACCGCATTGTCGACACCGCCCGGGAAAACATCAACTACGAGAAGTTGAGAGCTATGCACGAATTGAAGAACCAGGTGGCCAATCTCAGCATCGAGATCGCCGAGAAGCTGATCCGTGCCGAGTTGAGCGACAAGCCGAAGGCCGACGCGCTGATTCAGAAAGAACTTGAGCTGATGGAGTTATGAACAACTATCGGATAAATAACCACTATGCGAAGGCGTTGATGCTGTTTGCCCAGGAGCAGGGGGTGGAAGACCGTGTGGCTGAGGACATGCGGCTGGTGAGTGACGTATGGGCCGAGAACCGCGAGCTGAACGCCCTGTTCGCCAATCCCGTCATCAAGGGTGAGAAGAAGGTGGGAATAGTGAAAGAAATCTTCGACGGGAGGGTGAGCAAGGAGACGATGTTGTTCCTGGTCTTCGTGGCTCGCAAGAACCGCACGATATACATGCGGGGTATCGCCGACGCCTATGTCGAGATGTGGCGCGACTACCGGGGTATCGTGAAGAGCGACCTGGTGACACACCAGCCCATTGACGAGGTGGCACGCAAGATGGTGACCGAGATGGTGGCCAACTATACGGGGAAAACCGTGGAACTCCACGACCGTACAGACCCTAAGATGCTGGGCAGCTTCAAGCTGGAGTTCGACGGCAAGATGTACGACGCCCGCATCCGCACCAAAATTAAGCGGTTGCGTACGCAGTTCGCAAAGAATGATTACGAAAGCAAACTATAATATTTATGTCAGATATTAAACCTGCCGAAGTATCGGCAATATTGAAAAAGCAATTGGCCGATGTCAGCATCGACACGCAGCTCGAGGAAGTGGGCTCGGTGCTCACCGTGGGTGACGGTATTGCCCGCATCTATGGCCTGAGCAATGCTCAGAGCGGCGAGCTGGTGGAGTTCGACAACGGCGACCAGGGTATTGTGCAGAACCTTGAGGAAGACAATGTCGGTGTGGTGATGCTTGGCGAAGTGAGTGATGTCAATGAGGGAGACGTGGTGAAGCGTACCCGCCGCATTGCCTCGCTGAAGGTCGGCGAAGGTCTGCTGGGTCGTGTCATCAACACCATCGGTGAACCTATCGACGGCAAGGGCCCCATCGAAGGGGAACTCTTCGAGATGCCCCTCGACCGCAAGGCTCCCGGCGTCATCTACCGTCAGCCCGTGGAGCAGCCGTTGCAGACGGGTATCAAGGCCATCGACTCGATGATCCCCATCGGACGAGGCCAGCGCGAGCTCATCATTGGTGACCGCCAAACCGGTAAGACCGCCATTGCCATCGACACCATCATCAATCAGAAGAACAACTATGACGCCGGTGACCCGGTGTACTGCATCTATGTGGCCTGTGGACAGAAGGGCTCCACGGTGGCCAACCTCGTGAAGAACCTTGAGGAGAAGGGCGCTATGGCCTATACCATCATCGTGGCCGCCACAGCTTCCGACCCTGCCGCCATGCAGTATTACGCCCCCTTTGCGGGTGCCGCCATCGGTGAGTATTTCCGTGACACGGGACGTAATGCCCTCGTCATCTACGACGACCTCTCGAAGCAGGCTGTGGCCTATCGTGAGGTCTCGCTGCTCCTCCGTCGTCCGCCGGGACGCGAGGCTTACCCCGGTGATGTGTTCTACCTCCACAGCCGCCTGCTGGAGCGTGCTGCACGCATCATCCAGAATGACAGCATCGCCGCCCAGATGAACGATCTGCCTGCCTCGCTGAAGGACAAGGTGAAGGGTGGTGGATCGCTGACAGCCCTGCCTATCATCGAGACTCAGGCCGGCGACGTCTCGGCTTATATCCCCACCAACGTCATCTCGATTACCGACGGTCAGATTTTCCTTGAGACCAACCTCTTCAACAGTGGTGTGCGTCCCGCCATCAACGTGGGTATCTCGGTGAGTCGTGTGGGTGGTAAGGCCCAAATCAAGTCCATGAAGAAGATTGCCGGTACCTTGAAGATCGACCAGGCGCAGTATCGTGAGCTCGAGGCTTTCTCGAAATTCGGCTCCGATGTCGATGCCTCCACCAAGGCGGTGCTCGACAAGGGTGCCCGCAATGTGGAGATTCTCAAGCAGCCGCAGTACAGCCCCATGCCCGTGGAAGAGCAGGTGGCCATCATCTATTGTGGCACCAACGGCTTGTTGCAGAAGGTCCCCGTCGATAAGGTCCGTGCTTTCGAGAAAGAGTTCCTCTTCACGATGAAGAACGAGCACAAGGACGTCCTGGCCAACCTCCGTGCCGGCAAGCTCGTCGACAGCGATTTGGCCACGATGAAGTCTGTCGCATTGGATTTGGCAGAGCGTTATAGATAAAGAAGGATTATGGCAAACTTAAAAGAAGTCCGCACACGCATCTCCTCGGTGAGTTCGACGCAGCAGATTACATCGGCCATGAAGATGGTCTCTGCTGCCAAGTTCCGTCGTGCGCAGAACGCCATCATCGGCATGCGTCCCTATGCGTCGCAGTTGGGTGAGATTGTGGCCGACATCGATACCGGAGGAGAGCTGCTGACCCCCTACCATGCCAAGCGCCCCTTGTGCAATGTGCTGTTGGTGGTCATCACCTCCAACAAGGGCCTTTGCGGCGCCTTCAACAGCAATGTCATCAAGCAGGCCCAGCAACGCATCGACCACTTCCGTAGTGTCCTTCCCGCCGACGGACAGTTGCATGTGCTCTCGATAGGGAA
This sequence comes from uncultured Bacteroidales bacterium, assembly GCA_900316235.1. Taxonomy (GTDB): domain Bacteria; phylum Bacteroidota; class Bacteroidia; order Bacteroidales; family P3; genus Colimorpha. The sequence continues at coordinate 82,125 of ONCC01000003.1, read as the reverse complement.
GAAGTCGTCCGAAGCGCTGGCGCGCCAGAAAGACCTCATCCTCACCGTCCACGATGAACTGCTCGATGCACCGACGTTCGATGCCATTGCCTCGATAGCCGACGACATAATGGAGAAGTTCTCTGCCAAGCAATTCGACCATGTGGAGGTTGTCTACAACGTCTTCAAGAACTCGCTGACGCAGATACTCACAACAGAGCAGTGGCTGCCGGTTGCCCCGAAGAGCCTTAATGGTTCTAAGGATATTAAGGAATCTAAGGTTAACGACTATATCTATGAACCGTCGAAGGAGGAGATTGTGCGTAGTATGGTGCCACTGACGTTGCGTTCTACCTTCTACCGCATGATTCTCGACTCGCAGGCCTCCGAGCATGGCGCCCGCATGAATGCCATGCAGCAGGCCACCGACAACGCTACCGAGTTGCTCAAGGATTTGCGCTTGAGTTACAACAAAGCCCGTCAAGCCGCCATCACCAATGAAATCATTGAGATTGTCAGTGGTTCGGAGGCATTGAAGGGTTAAACAATAGATAGATCATTTGGAAACATGAAAAAGGTTATACCGACATTAGTCTTTCTATTGGCGGTGGTGACGGCTTATGCCAACCCTGTTGACAAGGCTGCGGCGGCGAAGGTCGCCGGCAACCTGTTGCAGAAGCAGGTGGTCGACGCTACGCCCGACAGTTTCACCGAGTGCTACCTTTTCGTCGGTACCGACGGTACGGGTTTCGCCCTCATCGCTGCCGACGACTGTGTGCCTCTCTTGCTGGGCTATTCCCTGCAGGGCACGTTCCCTGTCGACAGGCCGTTGCCTCACCACATCGACACCTGGCTCAAAGCCTATCAGTATGACATTGCTGCTACTGCTAAGGCCGGCATCAAGTCTGTGAAATACAACACTCCCCGCGATACTGCCGTCGGCCCTCTGCTCACCACCACCTGGAACCAGGCTCCTTTGTACAACTGGCAGTGCCCCTACAGCGTGGCCGACTCGGACTACGCTGTCACCGGCTGCGTGGCCACTGCTATGGCCCAGGTGATGAAATACTGGAACCATCCCGTTCATGGCCGCGGCTCCCACAGCTATGTCCCCTCGGGCTTTAGCCGCCAGTCGGTCAACTTTGATACCACCTACTACGACTGGACCAACATGCCCAATGCCCTTGGCCCTCTGTCCTCCCACGAGGAGATTGCCGCTGTGGCGCAACTTATGCACCATGCCGGCGTGGCGGTCGACATGAATTACAGCCCCAGCAGCAGCGGTGCTGTTGTCTCCTCCTACGGCAACGCTGAATCCATTTGTGCAGAGAATGCGTTGAAGGACTACTTCCGTTACAACCAGGCGCTCTTTTCTGCCTCGCGTGAAGACTATAGCGATGCCGATTGGGATGTCCTCCTCACCACCGAACTCAATGCCGCACGCCCCATCTTTTATTCGGGCCACGACAACGATGGCGGACATGCCTTCGTTATCGACGGCTATGACACCCGGGGACTCTACCATGTCAACTGGGGTTGGGGTGGCTACTGCGACGGCTATTACACATTCGACAACCTCAGCCCCACGGGTAGCGGCATCGGTGGCAACCACAGCAATTCCTATAGCTACGAAAACCAGGTGCTCATCAATGTCTTCCCCGCCTCCGAGGCCTCCACGGTCACTGTCAGTGTGGTTCCTTCCGACCCCCTTCTTGGCACTGTCACTGGTGGCGGTTCTTTCGCCCCCTATACTACCACCACGCTCCATGCCACTGCCACCGAGGGGCACCGCTTCCTCATGTGGAAAAAAGGCAATCGCTACAACCCCTTCACCTTCTCCCCCAACAACGACTATACCGACACGGCCCTCTTCGCCCCCATCTATGGCGACACCCTGAGCTATTGTTTCTCGAGCAACCAGGTGAACTTATGGGGAGAAAGTGCCCAAACAACTCCCGAATGGGGTATCCGCATCCCTCCCAACTCCATTCCCGCCCGTCGCCAACTCAAGCAGCTGCAGTTCTACGGTGTCAGCCAGGCCGAATACACCGTCAAGGTCTATGTGGGCGCCAACTTCGACCTTATGGCCTTCTCCGCCAACAAGTCCACCACGGGTTTCGATTGGTACACCGTCACCATTCCCGACGCCATCCCTCTCATCGACAGCCTGCCCCTGTGGATTGTCCTCACTAGTCATTCCTATGTCAACCCCGCAGTCTTGTCCGGCTATTCGGGCAACCCCGACGGCTCATGGTACAAGCGTGCCGGCTCCTCCTGGGAGCACCTTGAAGACCGCAATGAATACGGTTCATGGATGATACGTGCCATTTTGGAGGAACTCGAGCAAGTGGCCGTCACTGTCGAGTCCAACAATCCCAACCGAGGTGAAGTCTCGGGTGGCGGTCTCTATTTCCCCGGTGACACCGCGTTGCTTGAGGCTACCCCCGCCCCGGGCTATCGCTTCGTCAGGTGGAGTACGGGCGCGCGCACGAACCCTTATCATCATCGTGTCACCACCGCTGAGACTATCACCGCCACCTTCACCGCCACCGAGGGTATCGACGAGGTGGACTCCAACGTTCCGACGGTTATCCAGAACGGTTTGGAAGTCAGCATCTCCAACCCGCAGGGACTTGGTCTCTCTCTCTATGATATCCAGGGTCGTCAGCTGGCTATCTCCCAACGCTCGACGTTCAATTTCCAACTCCCGGCCCCCGGCGTCTATCTCCTTCGCTGCGGTGACTACAGCAAGAAAATCGTTGCTATCCGATAACGAAAAAAACTATCATTATGGAAAAGAAACACACCAAAAAACTGGCCATCATTCCAGTTATCACCATGTTCTTCATGTTCGCCATGATATCCTTCGTGACCAACATGGCCGCTCCCTTCGGCAACATTTGGAAAACCAACTACGAGTGGGCTGGTATGCTCGGCAATATGATGAACTTCCTGGCCTACCTCATCATGGGTATCCCTGCGGGTAAGCTCATGAGCCGCATCGGCTACAAGCGCACCGCCCTCTGGGCTTTGGGCGTCGGCTTTGTCGGCGTGGTGGTCCAATATCTCTCCTCCCTCTTGGGAGGCAGTGTGGCTACCTTTAGCGTTGGCGAACAGCCTGTGATGCTCAACTTTCTCATCTACCTTCTAGGAGCCTTCATTTGCGGCTTCTCGGTTTGCATGCTCAACACCGTGGTCAACCCCATGCTCAACACCCTCGGCGGTGGCGGCAACCGTGGCAACCAGCTCATCCAGACTGGCGGCACCCTCAACTCGCTCACCGGCACCCTCACGCCGCTGCTTGTCGGCGCCCTCATTGGCACCGTCACCGACCGCACCGCCATGTCCGACGTAGCACCCCTGCTCTTCATCGCCATGGGTGTCTTCGCCCTTGCTTTCCTGGTCATCCTCTTCGTCAAAATTCCCGAGCCGCGTAAGGACGACCTGTCCGACAAGACTGACCTGCCTGACTCGTCCGATGGAAAACGCTCCGCTTGGTCTTTCCGCCACCTTGTCCTCGGTGTCGTCGCCATCTTCTTCTATGTGGGCGTCGAGGTCGGCATCCCCGGCGAACTTAACTTCTACCTCACCGACGACCCCCTCTGCGGTGCCGCTATAGGTGGTGCCGTGGCTGCCGTCTACTGGCTGCTCATGATGGTGGGACGTGCTGCCAGCGCCGCCATCAGCGGCAAGGTCTCGTCGCGTGCACAGCTCTCCACTGTGGCCATGGCTGCTATCATTCTCGTTGTCATTGCCATCCTCATGCCCAGTGACATACGTGTATCTATACCTGGCTACAGCGTCAGCGACGGCTTCTCGATGTTCCAGGTGCCCATCAGTGCACTCTTCCTCGTCCTGTGCGGCCTCTGCACTTCACTTATGTGGGGCACCATCTTTAATCTCAGCGTCGAGGGTCTCGGCCGCTATACCGAGCAGGCCTCAGGAATCTTCATGATGATGGTGGTGGGTGGCGGCGTCATGCCCCTCATCCAAAATGCTATCGCCGGCAGCATAGGCTACATGGGTTCCTACTGGCTTGTCGTCGCCATGCTCGCCTACATCCTCTTCTATGCACTTGTGGGATCCAAGCCAAAGACTGTTAAATAGTTACGATATTTTTCCAACTTTGAAGGGACCTCAAAAAGGGTCCCTTTTTTAGTGTTTTATAACTGCCTGATACTTAGTATTATCTCCCTACCAACACCGTATCAACTCCTACCCAACTCCTACCATGGTAGGAGATGATAGGGTGTTGGTAGGTTTTTGGTAGGATGAAAAAGTGGTTTTGTAATGTTTTTTATTGTAATTCAAAAAGTTTTCGTATCTTTGCAAAGCATTTTGGGTGCTCTGTTTCCTGCCAATAGATTGCTACCCAAGATGTTAGAATAAAAAGTTAAACCCGTGCAGGCAGGATGCACAACAAAAGAGCTGCGGAGCTCACTCTCCGCAAAAAAGAATGGATTATAAGAATGTGAAACCGCTGGCAGATTTCGATTGGGATGCCGTCGACGAGAAAGCCGGTAAGATCAGTGTTCAGAAAGCCAGCGAAAAAGACGAGGCTTATGACAAGAGTTTCAACTCCTTCACCGAGCAGGAGGTCATCGAGGGTACCATCGTTGCCCTTACCGACCGTGAGGCTGTGGTGAATGTCGGCGCCAAGAGCGACGGTGTCATCCCCATCAGCGAGCTTCGTTACAATCCCGACTTCAAGGCCGGCGACAAGATCGAGGTCTATGTCGAGAGCCAGGAGGATGCCAATGGTCAGCTGATGCTGAGCCACAAGAAAGCCCGCATCCTGAAGAGCTGGGAGCGTGTCAACCAGGCCTATGACAACCAGGAAATCATCACCGGTTATGTCAAGAGCCGCACCAAAGGTGGTCTCATTGTCACCGTGTTCGACAACATCGAGGCCTTCCTGCCCGGCAGCCAGATTGATGTCAAGCCCATCCGCGACTACGATGTGTATGTCGACAAGCAGATGGAGTTCAAGGTGGTCAAAATCAACCACGAGTACAAGAATGTCGTTGTCAGCCACAAGGCTCTCATCGAGGACGAGATCGAGGCTCAGAAGGCCGAGATCATCAGCCACCTCGAGAAGGGTCAGGTGCTTGAGGGCGTCGTGAAGAACATCACCAGTTACGGTGTGTTTGTGGACCTCGGCGGTGTCGACGGTCTCATCCACATCACCGACCTCAGCTGGGGCCGCATCAACCACCCCGAAGAGATTGTCCAGCTCGACCAGAAGATCAACGTGGTCATTCTCGACTTCGACGAGGCCAAGCGTCGTATCGCCCTCGGTCTCAAGCAGCTCACTCCTCACCCCTGGGATGCTCTCGATCCCAACCTGAAAGAGGGCGACCATGTGAAGGGTAAGGTCGTTGTTCTGGCCGACTACGGTGCCTTCGTCGAGGTGATCCCCGGTGTCGAAGGTCTCATCCACGTCAGCGAGATGAGCTGGAGCCAGCACCTGCGCAGCGCCCAGGATTTCCTGAAGGTGGGCGACGAGGTCGAAGCCGTCATCCTGACCCTCGACCGCGAGAACCGCAAGATGAGCCTCGGTATCCGTCAGCTCATGCCCGATCCCTGGCTGGCCATCGCCGAGAAATATCCTGTCGGAAGCAAGCATACCGCTACGGTCCGCAACTTCACCAACTTCGGTATCTTTGTCGAGCTTGAGGAAGGTGTCGACGGTCTGATTCACATCAGCGACCTCAGCTGGAGCAAGAAGATTAAGCACCCCGCCGAGTTCACCAAGATCGGTGAGAAGATCGACGTGGTGGTCCTCGAAGTCGATGCCGAGAACCGTCGCCTCAGCCTCGGTCATAAGCAGCTCGAGGAGAATCCTTGGGATGTCTACGAGACCCTCTTCACCGTTGGCAGCGTCCACCAGGGCAAGATTGTCAACATGAACGATAAGGGCGCTACCGTTATCCTGCCTTACGATGTCGAGGCTTTTGCCCCGATGCGTCACCTCGACAAAGAGGACAAGAGCAAGGCCAAGAACGGTGAGACTCTTGATTTCAAGGTGATTGAATTCTCGAAAGAGAGCAAGAAAATCATCGTGAGCCACACCCGTACCTTCCAGGAGGGCAAGGACGAAGTCCGCGCCGAAGGCGATGACAAGAAAGGTCGCGCCACCTCCAAGTCGGTGAAGCAGATCAACGAGAGTCTTGAGAAGACCACCCTCGGTGACCTCGATATCTTCCAGAAACTGAAGGAAGAGAAATAATGACACCAAACTGAAGGAAGAGAAATAATGACACCGATACCCTCACAAGTGAGGGGAAGAAAGGTTAGAGGCAGGCAGAGAAGCCTGCCTCTAATTTTTTTTATGATGCCCGTGAAATTTTGAAGCCCATCTTGTGTCTATATAGACAGAGAACCATGAGAAAGAGAAAGAAAAAATAGTTGCGGGAATAAATAATATTTGGTATCTTTGTACAATGAATGAGTGTGTGGTTCTTGTGTAGAATATTGATAGAGAAATAAATAATATATTATCATGATAATAAAGAGGAGCGTTTTCCCGCTGGTGGCCGTGATGGCTTTCGCCTTTATGGGCGGCAATGCCTATGGCCAGCAACCGATGTTGTGTGAAAATGGACAACCCTGGGAACAAAGTTGTGCTTGCCCAGGATGGAATAATCCCAGCAGTTTCATGCAGGGCGATGCCAATAACTATTATTCGGGACAAGGCATCAATATCTCGTCGAGCGGCAAGCCTTGCCCCAACCCCAATCCTCCGTCGTATGCCACGGGAGTTAATTCGATGGGTTCAAACTATACCAAAAGCCAGTTGCAGCAGGGTGTTTCGTCCTCAGGAAGCTATTGCTCTTCGAGTCTTCCGGAGTATCTCAAGCAGTTCCATATCATGACAAGTACTACGGGTACAGATCCGAATACGGGTAATAGTCTGCGATATGTTCCCACATGGTACAATACAACGGGTGAAGGCCAATTCAATACAACCCTGACACGCAGTATCCGTATCGGTGATGGATGCTCCAATGGTTCGGGAAGTGACGGACACAGTGGTGCCGCGTTGTACTACACCATGCGGGTGACCCCTCAAAATGCTATGCTCTACCTCTATTATGCCATTGTGGCAGAGGCCCCCGGCCATGGCCAGAGAGGTAACCCGACGCTGGTTATCCGTGTCATGAAAAAGAACAGCGCTAACCAGTGGACCCAGATAAACACCAACCTGGGTTACTATATCAGTTCTACTCCGAGCAGTGACCATTCCGACGATTGCCCGAATATGGGTTATGTCACGCTGGCAGCTGCCGGTCAGAACGGCTGGCACCAGTACGGAACCGGTTATAATGCTGTCTATTACAAGGACTGGGATAAGGTGTCCATCAATCTGAGTGAATTTTTGAATGAGACGCTCCAGGTGCAAGTGCTGATGTATGACTGTATTTATAATGCTCATTATGCCTATGCTTACATCTGTGGCGAATGCCGCCCGATGGAGATTCAGTCATCGGGTTGTCCTGCCGGTCTTTCGACCGACGTGACGACGCTGACGGCTCCACGTGATTTGCAGAACTATGTGTGGTATGCTTCGGAATGGGGAGTGTCCGATCCGACGGCTTTGGTCAACCCAGGTGGTGACAATGAACATTTCACTTGGCGTCAGTTGACGCCCAATCAGAGCACCTCTTACACGTATAATGTGCAGGCTTCCGATTTCCAGGTAACAAAAAGAAGGAATGAATATGGCGTTACTGAGGATTGTGATTCTATAGGCAACAGGCAGACGTTCCGCTGCAAGATGACGTCGGCCCTCGACCCGGCAAAACCGTTCGACTCGTATCTGTATGTGAACGTGCAGAATAAGAAACCGACTATGCTTGTGGACTCTATGCTTGCCTGTGACGGGAGTGCCACGTTGTGGAATAAGAGTTTCGTGCCTGGTGACCCCACGTTGATAAAACTCTCGGAGACAAGTTGGAAGTTTTACAACAACCCTTACTGTGAAGGCGAGGTTGTGGCATCCATGGTGGGTGACAGTGCGTTGACTTATTTCACCGACACCGAGATGAAGGGTGTGAGGGTGCGTTCGTTCACTACCGACACCTGCTGCTATTCCGATGCTATCTATTCCCTCCAGCCGCGCGAGAATCCGCAAACAATTTTGCGTATTTCGGACACAGTGCTCTGTGATGCTGACTTGACGACGTTGACCGACGCAACGGAGGGAGAGCACCTGTCGCGCGAATGGTCGTTCCGTCCTGCCGATGCTCCGGATGATGACATGACTTTGAGTGACAAGGTGACCGGAGAGGGGGATGAAAACAGGGTATTGACCCGTTCATTCACCCATTTTGTGGAGCCTATCGAACTCCGTGTGTTCAACGGTACTTATCAGTTGGATCCCTCTAATCTTGCCGATACGGTGTGGTGCCAGACTATGGTAAGCGACACGGTGCAGGTCTTCCTGCATCCCGAACTGGAGGTGCTGGGTGACACCGTGGTGTGCGAAGGCAACTTGACCGATGCCACGGTGCGTGCTGTGGATATGGATGGCTGCACCTATCAGTGGTCGACCACCCTGGGCCGCATCACCGGCAATTTGCCGGAAGGTCCTAATCTGCAGGTAACGCCCTATGCCGACAAGTCCACCTATTACGTTAAAGTGACCAGCCCTGCTCCGGCATTCTGTGAGGCTTGGGACAGTATACATGCCTATGTGGTGCGTCCGAAACTGACTGTGCTTCCGACGGATGGGCGTATCTGTCCGGGTGATGTGGCTACGCTGACGGGTAGCAATGCCCATCACTACTCCTGGACGGCATCGCCTGACGACCCGTCGTTGGCGGGACAGGATAGTATGAGCCAGATTAGGGTGTCGCCGACGGAGACGACAACCTATACCTTGGTGGGTCACGGCTCGAACAATTGTAACGCGACGCCGTTGCAGCAGACGGTGACTGTTATGCCGCTACCGGTGCCTAATGTGAGACTGACTCCTGAATTTGTTGATACCGATGACCCGACGATGGTGTTGCGCGACCAGTCGACTTATGGAGTGAGTTCATCGTGGTTCTTCAATGATGGACAGATGGCCACGGGACGTGAGGTGAGCCATGTGTTTGGCAATTGCATTGGTCTCGATTCAGTGCCTGTGACGCTGACAAGTTACAATGAGTTGGAGTGCCCGACGGTGTACCCGTTCAAGATTCCCGTGAGTGTGTTCACTGCCTGGTTTCCCACGGCATTCACGCCGGGCTCGAACGATGAGAACGACAAATTCAGCCTCTACACTATCAATGAGTATGAGCTCTTCCACATTTATATCTATAACCGTCGTGGTGAGTTGATCTATGAGTCGGACGATGTGCACTTCCAGTGGGATGGCACGAAGGACGGCGAACCCTGCCCGCAGGGGGCTTATGTCTATACCTGCCGCTTCCGCAAGCCTGGTACGCCGACTTTGAGATCGATACAGGGAACGGTTACGATCATCCGCTGATGAATGAACAGAGAAAACTGCTGAAGAAAATCTGGGGATACGACACTTTCCGTCCCTTACAGGAGGAAATCATCGATTCTGTTATGCAGGGCCACGATACGTTGGCCCTGCTTCCTACTGGAGGTGGCAAGTCGCTGTGCTACCAGTTGCCGGCGTTGAGCAGGGAGGGGGTGTGTCTGGTGGTGTCGCCGCTGATAGCACTGATGAAAGACCAGGTGCAGAAGTTGAACGACCGCCACCTGAAGGCAGCTTGTGTTGTCTCGGGGATGCCGAGTCAGACGGTGTCGGATGTGCTTATGAGTGCTGTGGGTGGAGCGCTGAAGTTCCTTTATGTCTCGCCTGAACGCCTGCGTCAGCAGAAATTCATCGAGCATTTCCGTCGGATGAAGGTGGGTATGATTGCCGTCGACGAAGCACACTGCATCTCCCAATGGGGCTATGATTTCCGTCCGCCCTACCTGCAGATTGCCGCCATCAGGGTTTATCATCCGGAGGTACCGGTGATAGCCCTTACCGCCACGGCCACACCGGCGGTAGCCGATGATATCTGCCAACGGCTTGAGATGAAGGATTGCCATCGTTTCCAGTCCAGTTTCATCCGGCCTAACCTGGCCTACATGGTGCTGAACGACGGCAATAAGAACCATAGATTGCTTCGGATAGTCCGCCGTATTGGCGGCTCGGGTATTGTCTATATGCGAAACCGTAGCGGTACGCAGACCTTGGCCCGTTTTCTTGAATCGAGTGGAGTGTCGGTGACTTTCTATCATGCCGGTCTCGACGCTGCCGAGCGTGATCGTCGTCAGGAAGCATGGATGAAAGGCCGTTGTCAGGTGATGGTGGCCACCAACGCATTCGGCATGGGTATCGATAAGCCCGATGTACGTTTTGTGGTCCACATGGATATTCCCAATTCCCTTGAAGCCTATTTTCAGGAAGCCGGACGTGCCGGACGCGATGGTGAGAAGTCCTATGCTCTGCTCCTGTGTGACTCGTCGGATGTGGAACGGTTGTATCGCGATATTGATATCGATTTCCCCACGGTAAAATATATCAGGAATGTATATAAGGCCTTGTGCAATTATTACAGGATGCCTGTGGGCAGTGGTGCAGAAATGCAATATGACTTCAGTATCGATAAGATATGTGCAGCCTATAATTTTGTCCCGCGGGAATTCTATAGTGCTTGTAAGATCCTGGAGCGTGAGGGCTTTATCTCCATTCCTGAGTTGGAGGACACCTCCTCGACACTATACATTCCGGTGAGGCGTGATGAATTATACCGGTTCCAGGTCAATCACCAGCGTATGGGAGATATGTTGCAGGCGGTCATCAGGATATATCCTGGGCTGATGGATTGTGCCGTGCCTGTGGACGAGCGCAAGATTGCCTCTAGGTGTTACACCACTCCCGAGGAGGTGGTTCAGATGTTGCGGCAGCTCCATGAGATGCACATCATCCAATATCGCCCCAAACCCCGTGAGCCGCAAATAATCTTCCTTACCGAGAGGATAGACGAGCGCTTGATTTGTCCTTCCGAGCAGTATTACTCTATGCTCAAGGAGGCAGCCCAACAGCGCATCAGGTCTATTGTCGACTATGTCTCTAATGGGAAAGAGTGTCGCAGCCGGCAATTGGTGTCTTATTTTGGTGAACAGTCGGAAACAGATTGTGGAGTCTGTGATGTCTGTCTCAGGGCCAGCCGTCGTCCTTCGGATGTAACATCGGCGGTAGAGCAATTGCTTCAAAAAGGCCCTATGGGAGCGCAGCAATTGGTGCAGATGCTCGCCTCCGAGGGCTATGAGCATGTGGGTGATACCGTGCGGGAGATGCTCGACAGGGGAGAGGTGACGCTCGACGGAGATTTTCTGTTACGCTTTGCTTTCTAGTGTGCTTTCGGGAACCAGTTGGCGAAGGTGTTCATAGACTTTTGCCACAGGAAGCCCCATGACGTTGTAGTAGCAGCCTTCGATGCGGCTGATGCCTACCATGCCTATCCACTCCTGGATACCATAGGCTCCAGCCTTGTCGTAGGGGCGATAGTTGTCTACATAGTAGGCCAGTTCGCCCTCGCTCAGCGGACGGAAGAAGACATCGGTCTTCTCAGTGAAGGAGATTGTTTTGTCAGAGGTTCGTAGGCAGACCCCGGTGTATACAGCATGGCGTTTGCCTGAGAGGGAACGCAGCATTGCCAGTGCCTGGTTGCGGTCGGCCGGTTTGCCGAGGACATGGTTGTCGAGTGCTACGATGGTGTCGGCAGCCACAAGGATAGTTTCGTCGCCAATCCTTTCTTTCGGGCATGCTTCGGCTTTGCGACGTGCCAATAATTCGGCAGTGTCGGCAACAGGAGTACCGGCGGGCACATGCTCGTCAACATCGAGGCTGATGAATTCTATCGGATAGCCCATTTCGCCAAGGAGTTGTCGGCGACGGGGCGATTTGGAAGCCAGCAGGAGTTTCATTTCACTTCGTTTCCGCCTTTGAACTTGGCTTTGTAGACCTCACGTCCCTTTTCATACCAAGTCCAGCGCCCCTCTTTTTCGCCGTTCAGGAACTGACCTTTCTCCACGGGTGCGCCGGATTCGTCGTAGCGCTCGTATTTCCCTTCAAGCAGTCCCTCTTTGAAGTTCTGGCGCAGTTCCACTTTCCCGTTAGGATAGTAGCGAACTTCTTCGCCATCCTTTTCATTGTTACGATAGTGGAGGATATAGCGGGTGCTTCCATCGTCGTAGAGACCTTTCCATTCACCGTCCATCTCACCTTCTGAGAACATTCCGTAGTAGTCTACTTTACCATCTTCGTACCAGGCAGTCCATTTTCCCTCTTCTTTCCCGTCCTCATAGTTGCCTTCGTGCAGTTTGGCGCCGCTCTCATACCAAGTGGTCCATAATCCTTCGCGTTTACCGTCGCGGTAATTTCCCATGCGCCAGCGTTCGCCAGTCTCGTAGTAGTAGGTCCACTGACCTATCTCCTTACCTTTGGCATAGGTCCCTTGGATGCCCAGTTTCCCATTGCTTCGCCAATAGAATGACCATTCGCCATCCTGCACGCCATCAACCAGTTTGCCCTTCATGTCTATTTTCCCGTTAGGAAAATACCAAACGGCATCACCTTGTAGTTCGTCGTCTTTGTATTGGCCACTGAATCGCAGATTGCCATTGCCAAACCACTGGGTGGTCTTTCCTTCGCGCTTGCCGTTGACATAGGTAACCTCTTCCTCTTTCTGGCCGTTGGCATGCCACGAGCGGTAGAGGCCATTCTTCTTGCCATTCTCTACGGCTACCTCGCTCTTGAGGTCGCCATTGCGGTGCCAACTGCGAGAGGTGCCGGTGCCATAGCATTCTTCCGACATGCGGCTACCGTCTTCATAATACAGAGTCCACACGCCGCATTTCTTGCCGTTATCGTAGGTGCCTTCCTGCGAGATGTGTCCATTCTCATACCACCATGTCCAACTGCCCGTCCGGCGATTTTCGTCGTTCATCTTTCCCTGTACCGACAGTTGGTTGGTGTTGGAATATTTCTTTTGATAGACGGTCTGTGCTTTTGATGCGGGTGCCAGTATTGTCGTAATGGCGATTGCGAAGGCAAGAAGTCTTTTCATGGCTTGTGAGATTTTATTCGGTGTAGACAATGGCTATTTTGGGTCGGTTGGTGGTGTTGATGCCGTTGAAGATGGCACGTTGTGCCGCATGGCGGCGAGAGTTGAGCAGTAGCAGTATACCGCGGTCTTTGCCCTCGCGCAGAAGTCCCTGCACATGTTGTGTTATGCGCATACGGTAATAATTGCCGTCCTCGTGATAGGTTCCGTCATACCCACTCAGCGTGTGGAGATCGATGAGGTCGTCGATGTAGACATCACTATTGTCGGCTTGTTTTCCCAGAGTGAGAATCTGGTCGGGTTTCAGCAACGGCGATTCGGGAGCCAAAGGCATAATCAATTCGGCATGCTGGATGACTGCCATCGGATGGGCTTTGCTGAACGCCTGGATGCCGTTGTCGAAGCTCATGCGTATGCGTTGTCCGGCCAATGGCTCGAGGTAGAGCCTCATGGCTCCGGAGATCTTGTTGCCACTAGCAAAGGGGGTGCCGCTGTAACTGTGCTCAAAGTGGGTGAAGTGCGAGGTTCCTGCGCCCATCAGGAAGGTGTAGTAGCCTTGGGTGGTTGTAGTGCCGTACTGGTAGTGGTAGAAGGCGCGTAAGCAAGTCTTTGACGACGAGAAGTCGATGCTAACCAGGCCTTCGTCTCCGGCAGTGGTGATTTTGACCCTAAGGCCCTTGGTATTCTTGATGAACTCCTCGGCTGTTGCTGTCTGGTGGAGTACCGAATAGATGCTGGTGTCCAACACAAGGCGGATGGTGGTATCTCTGTTGCTGACTCTGACATTGCCATCGAAGAACACTGCGTTCTCGTCCACGGGTAGCGTGCTTTCGGCATAGAACTGTGTGTCGCTTATCAATGCCTCGGCCAGCTGCTTCACCTCGAAATGGAAGTTATACACCCGTCCTGTATCGGGGAAGAGTTGGCTCTTGGTCAAGGTGAGAATCACCGAGTCAATTATCAGCGAGCTGTCCAGCGAGATGTTATTGGCGTTGGAGGGAAGTGCTATCTGGGTGTAGAGTTCCGAGCTCACCTTCCCGAAGGTGGGGTCTGTGTAGTTACCTATGATGCCGAAGGAGTAGTTGCTCGTCAGCAGCGAGTCTTCATATTCTGTCCAGGCATTGTCGGCATAGAGTGTGTCGGCTTTACCGTTGTAAAGCATTGTGGTGTCCACCAGGCTCAGTCCCAGTTCCGATTCCTCGTCCACACAAGAGGTCATCAGGGAAATCATCATTCCCAGCACGATGGCCAAACTAATTAATCTCTTCATCTATTGTACTCTCCTTGTTTAGCTCTCCATTTTGCTGCTTCCCACGATAGTGTCGTAGAATTTATTGATGCGTGCATAGAACTCGTCGCGGTCTTCGGTATAGTCCAGCACGTTGCGTTTGTTTTCCTTGGCGAAGGCCACGAGTTCGGGGTCGGCGTTGGGTGAACCGATGACCACGCCCTGGGAGTAGGTGATGGCAGATTTCATCAGGCCAAGGTAGTCGGTCTGACCATAGAGACGCAGATCTTTGGCGGTGGCACCGTCGGTCTTCATCTTGCGCTCCAGGTCGCCACCGATGGGCCCGACAAAGTGGTCATCCATCAGGGTAATGACCATCTTGGTGCCACTGAAGAAAGCATTCTCCTTGTTGATACGGCGTAGGTAGAACGGTATCATCGAGGCGAACCAGCCAGTAAAATGAATCAAGTGGGGTTGCCAGGCCAATTTGCGTACGGCCTCCAGTGTCCCGCGGCCGAAGAAGAGCAGGCGCTCGTCAGTGTCGGGGAAAGGTCGCTTCTTCTCGTTGAGTAGTTCTTTGCTGTTGATGAAATACTCCTCGTTGTCGATGAAATAGACCTGCATGCGGGCTGTCGGAATGGAGCCTACCTTGATAATCAACTGGTGGTCGCAGTTGTTCACGATGAGGTTCATGCCCGAAAGACGAATTACCTCGTGAAGCTGATGTTTCCGGTCGTTGACTTCACAGAATTTTGGCATAAAGACTCGTATCTCCCTTCCTATTTCCTGTGTTTTGGCAGGCAAATAGCGGCCAAACAAACTTTGTTCGTTTTCTGGTGAAAAAGGCGCAATCTCCTGATTTACAAATAATATTCTACCTTTTGCCATGACTTTATTATATAATGTACCAAATGCAAAAGTACAAAAAAAAATTGATATGACAAAATCATTACACCCGATTCAAAAAAAAGTTGTAATTTTGCACCCGAAAAATTCCTTGGAGACCATGAAAGACAAGACCCACGACAGCGACCCCTTCCGCACTTTGCTTGACCGAGCCCGTAACTATTGTGCTCGAGCCGAACAGTGTGAGGATGCAGTGCGTCAGAAACTTGTGACGTGGGGTGCGTCGCCCGATCTCTCGGATGCTGTGGTTGCCAAGCTCTACGAGGAGCGCTATCTCGATGACGAGCGTTATGCCCGAGCCTATTGTGAGAGCAAGATTCTTCATCAACATTGGGGACGTCAGAAGGTGCTCTACCAGCTTCGTCTGAAGCACCTGCCGCGGGCCGCTGTGGACAGCGGTATGGCCGCCATCGGCGAAGAAGCCTATATGGCCGTCCTTGCCGAAGTGGCCAACCATAAGTACGGCGAACTTCAATCCCACTTCGACGACGAATTCCTACTCCGTCAAAAACTCACAGCCTTCCTCGTCTCCCGCGGTTTTCTTCTCTCGGAAATTAATCAAGTAATAACCAATATCGTAAACCAATGAAACGTTTTTATGTTTTATGCACGGCCGTTCTGATGGCTGTCCTTCCTGCCACTGCTCAGGATGACGCGCCGAAAGGCTCCTGGTCAACCCTTACGAACCCCGCCCTCAAGTTCAGTGAGTCGATGTTCAACAACTGGTCCTCCACTGGTACCTCGCAACTCGACCTCAACATGATTTTCTTTGGAAACTACAAGTACACCCACACACGCTACGTGTGGGACAATATTGTCGATCTCGGTTTTGGCCATGCTTGGCAGGATCTCGACAACTCCGCCAAGGGTGGTAGGTTCGAGAGCCGTCGCAAGAGCCTCGACAAGATTGACCTCACCTCGGCCCTCAGTTGGAAGGCCTATAAGGATTGGGGCGCCAGTTTCACTGCCAACCTCAAGACCCAGTTTGCCCCCGGCTATGAGTATTCTGGTGCTGGCGACAATGATGGTAAGTTGGTTTCTTCCTTCTTCGCCCCCGCCTATCTCACTACGGCACTCTCCTTTGAATACAAGAGACCCGACTGGTCGGTATCCCTCTCTTTCTTGACCGGAAAGACCACCTTCGACTTCAACAACGACCTCATTGATAGCGGCTATACCTATGGTGTCATCCAAGATAAGGACTTCTATCAGAGCGACGGCACCCTCAATCCCAACCGCACCCATACCCACGCCTACTTCGCCCTTGGTAGCTATGTCAAGGCCCAGTATCTCAAGAAAGACCTCCTTCCCAGCCTTGATTTCTATGCCCGTTTTGAGCTCTTCTATGATTACAAGAAGCCGAAACTGATGGCCTGGGACGAGGTTTCCCAACTTGCCGATGGCACCCTTGCCCAGCCCGTTGACTGTGAATATAAGTTGGGCGCCGACGAGACGTGGAGTGACCTCGCCAGCTACAACTGGTTCCAGCGTCGTGTCTTCGAGACCGATATGGATCTCGAGGTTAAGCTCGACTACCGTTTCTCTACGCATCTCGCTCTCAACTTCTCCCTCAACCTCAAATGGGACACCGACTTCAGCGGCATGGGCCGTTGGGGACACCTACAGGTCTACCAGACGGCAGGCCTTCAGGTCTTCTTCTCGTGGAAGACACCAGGAGATAAGAAATGAATAAAAAAGGCCGGCGTTCGCCGGCCTTTTTTTATTTAAATCTTAACAGTACCGAATCGTTGGCTTTCAGTCCCATGAGCTGTGTGAAGGAGCTCTCTTTGACAGCCAGTTCCAGCATGCCGGTGGCCGACACCGTCAGGCGTAGTTTGCGCCGTGGGTCGCTGCGCTCGTGTTGCTGCCAGTAGGAGGCCATCACCTCGTTGACCTCTTGGTCGCGCACCGTCATCGAGAACGGGCGCCCTTGTCGTAATTCCGAGAATTCTTTGTAACTCATGCCGAGATAGGCATTGCCGTAGTTGTCAATATAATGAATGTAGATGCGATAGGCGTCACCCTGGGGCATCCATCCCACCAGCCGGCGTTGCATCAGTCCTTCGTGGTGCGGTCCGATGTCGCGCATTGTGGCGCCGTTCAGCAGCATTGCCGCCACACGGGCGAAAAGGGTGTAGGCCACGAAGTTGTACACGCCGTTCTCTTGCACGGGGATGCGACTGATATCCTCGATGTCTTCGCCGAAGGCCATCGCCGGCAATCCGTTGTCGCAGCAGATGAAGAACTGCCCTTTGGCCTTCACCACCACGAAGGGATGCTCCTCCGTTTGGCTCGAGGCCACGTCGATGATGTGTACTGTGCCGGCGGGGAAACCCAGGCAGGCATGCTTCACTACGAAAGTTGCCGCCATGATGTTGAAGGGTTCTATCCCATGCGTAATATCCACCACCTGAATACCTTCCACCATATTCATGAGTACCCCCTTCACCATGCCGGCGAAGAATCCCTGGGTGCCCCAGTCGGTGGTCAGTGTCACTATCGGTGTCTTCATGAATCGGCTGCAAAATTACGAAAAAAAATGCACCCCACCAAAAAAACTTCTTGGTAGGGCTTGGTGGAAAGTTGTTGGAAAGGGGTGCGCATTTCATTTTTTTTTGTATATTTGCTAATTGGCTCTCATAGGGTCAAATGATTTATTATTATAGTAATCAAATAATTGTAAAAAATATGTCACTACTCTCGATACGCAATTTGCACGCCAGCATCGGCGAGCGTGAGATTTTGAAGGGTGTGGACCTCGAGATCAACCGCGGCGAGGTGCATGCCATCATGGGTCCCAACGGCAACGGTAAGAGTACCTTGGCGGGTGTCATCGCCGGCAATCCCAAGTATACCGTCACTGCCGGTGAGGTTATCTTCAAGGACAAGAATATCCTCGACCTGCCAGTCGACCAGCGCGCCTGCGAGGGACTCTTCCTGGGTTTCCAGTACCCCGTGGAAATTCCGGGCGTGAGCATCACCAATTTCATGCGCACCGCCGTCAACGAGCAGCGAAAGTACCACGGTCTCGATCCTTTGAGCGGCAGCGAGTTCCTGAAACTGATGGAAGAGAAGAAAAAGGTGGTGGAGATGACCACCAATTTGGCCAACCGTTCGGTGAACGAGGGATTCAGTGGAGGCGAGAAGAAGAAAAACGAGATTTTCCAGATGGCCATGCTCAACCCCACGTTGAGCATCCTCGACGAGACCGACTCGGGTCTCGATATCGACGCCTTGCGCATCGTGGCTGGTGGTGTCAACCAGCTGCGAAGCAAGGATAACGCCACCGTGGTTATCACCCACTATCAGCGTTTGCTCGATTACATAGTGCCCGACTTCGTGCATGTACTCTACGAAGGTCGCATTGTCAAGACCGGCCCCAAGGAGCTGGCCCTCGAACTCGAGGAGAAAGGCTATGACTGGATTAAAGAGGAGCTGGAGAAATGATTAGGAAAGACCAACTACCCAAGATATGGGGCGACGAATGGCGTTGTGAGGCTCTGGCAGAGTCTCTCCGCGTGAAGCGTGGCGAGGAGATGCGCCTGGTGCTCTGCAACCCTGACGATGCCCCGATGTTCATGCTGCGTGAGTCTTCTGGCTATGCCGTGATGTCCGACGTAGAGAACCTCGCCATTGAAGTCGAGGAGGGTGCCCGCCTGATGCTCTACCGTCTACAGGGTGTCAACACTCCCCAGCGCCACCTCACCGAGGCTCAAATCACGATGCAGCGTGACGCACACCTCAATATGTGTACCGTCACCCTTGGCGGCGGCCATGTGCGCAACAACGTGGTTGTCCGCATGAAAGGCGAAGGCTGCGAGCTCGAGGCCAACGGTCTCTACCTCATCGACCGCGAACAGGAGTGCGACAACTATATCTTCGTCGAGCATGCCAATCCCCATTGCACCAGCCGCGAACTGTATAAGGGTATCGTCGATGATGCGGCCCGTGCCCGCTTCAACGGACATGTCCTCGTGCAGGACGGCGCCGTGAAGACCGAGGCCTACATGACCAACCGTAATATCCTACTCACCGACAAGGCCCATGTCGACACCCGCCCTTTCCTGGAGATTTACAACGACGATGTGAAATGCTCGCATGGTAGCACCATCGGACAGCTCGACGAGCAGGCCAAGTTCTACCTGATGACCCGCGGTATCAGCGAGCGCACGGCCATGACGATGTTGAGCTATGCCTTCTGCGACGAGGTGATTCGCGGCATTGCCATCGAGAGCCTGCGCAATGCCGTGGGCGACATGGTGAAGAAGCGCCTCCACGGAGAGCTCACCTCCTGCGCCGACTGCGCCATTGCCTGCAACAACCCCTGCAACGGCCCCGACGCTCATTTCGAGATTGACCCAAGCAAATTATAGATGCGCCGACTGACACACTTGATGCTTCTGTTGTGTCTGCCGCTACTGGCGGCAGGGCAGAGTTGCGGTGTGAAAATCAAAACTGCTGACGAGGGAACCTTTCGTCAGGCATTGACAGAGATGGATCATCACCACTACCGCGAGGCGTCGCAGCAGCTGCGCCGAGTGGCTCAGCGCAATCCCAAGGCTGCAGAACCCCAGTTCTGGCTCGGCATTGCCTCGGTGAAGAACGGCTTCAACATCGCGGGCATCCGCAAATATTTCACCAAGTGCCTCGAGCTCTGTCCTCAGTATCCCAATGCTTTGGCGCACTACTATATGGGGATGATTCATTATACCGACGAGCGCTATGAGGAGGCCACCGCCGAGTTCGAAACCTATTTCCACATGGCCAACAACTGCGACGATGCAGCACAGACTGCCGTCTATGAGGAGGCCTCGGCCTACCTCCATTGGTCGCGTTTCCTGGGCGAGGCAGTCCTCAATATGGCGCCTTTCGACCCTGTGGTGCTCAGTGGTGTCAGCTCGAAACACAACGAAAGCCTGCCGTTCATCACCCTTGACGGGAACCGCTGCTATTATCTCCGCGAGATGCCCGCCCGTAAGGACCGCACCGTCTTCTACACCTCTGATGTCGAGAAGAAGGTATGGAAACTTTTTTATAGTGAGTGGAAGGACAGCGCCTTCAGTGCCGGTCGCGAGATGCCTGCCCCGTTTAACCAGGGCGACGCCGAGGGTGGTGTCACCGCCACTGCCGACGGACACACGCTCTTTTTCTCGCGCATCACCAACGCTGGCGTCTATGCCAACTGCGACCTCTACCATGCTGAGTGGGAAGAGGAAATCGGGAAGTGGACGGTGGAAAAGATGGGCAATGGTATTAATGGCGACAAAACCTGGGAGTCGCAGCCCTCGGTGTCGGCCGACGGCCAGTGGCTCTACTTTGCCTCCAACCGCAAGGGAGGGCAGGGGGGTACCGACCTCTGGCGCTGCCACCGCCTGAAGAATGGCGACTGGAGCCGTCCCGAGAACCTCGGCTCCCGTGTTAATACTCCAGGCAACGAGAAGGCTCCTTTTCTCCATGCCGACGGCCACACGCTCTATTTTGTCTCCGACGGATGGCAGGGCTTTGGCGGATATGATGTCTATTTCATCGACCTTGCCGAGGGCGGAGAGGCTCATCCTACCAATCTCGGTCTCCCCATCAACAGTGAGAGTGATGAACTCTCCTTTGGAGTTACTGCCGACGGCACCCGCGCCTATTTCCCCGGACGTGTGGCTTCGTCGCGTAGCAAGGATATCCTCATCTTCGACCTTTACCCCGCTGCCCGCCCTGAGGCCATGCACCGTTGCATGGTAAGGGTGTGTGGCGACAGTGTGCGACACGCCATCTTCATGCTCCCTGAGCGCACCCCCAAGGTTCTCACATTCTCCGAAGAGGGGAAACTGCCTCATATCGGTTGCTATGTCGGCAAGGATTTCTCGTCGGCCAAGCACCGTGACATCCAGCTGAACGATACTTTGGCGCCGCTTCAGGTCGCCCTGTTGTCCGGCAGCCGCCTCGACAGCCACTGTGAGCAGGTGCTCGACGCCTGGGCCGACTGGCTCATCGCTCATCCTCGTGTGCATGTGGCCATCGAATGCCCCAAGCTCACCGATGCCAAGGCTATATACGACTATTTCGTCACCCGCAAAAAGCTGCGGGCTGAGCGCCTCGCCTACCGTGGCGGCACAGCGTATGTGCAAAACCAAATACGATTGCAATGAAACCCATGTACCGCATACTGGCCTATTTGCGCCATTTCCCTGCCCAGATCACCCTCAACGTGCTCTTCAACCTGCTGCATATCCTGTGCAGCCTGGGAGCCTATGTGCTCATCATCCCCTTCGTGGAGTTGATGTTCGGCCTCAATGGCGTCCCCGAGGCGGAGCCTGAGTTCGCCTTCAACCAAAAACAGATGGTTGACTGGGCCTTCTGGCATCTCTATCAGTACAAGGCCGTCCATGGAATCTGGGGATGTCTGATAATTGTGGCCGCCGGCTATGTGGGCTGCTCTTTGTTGAGCAATTTCTTCCGCTTCATGGCGCAGGTATTCCTGGGCCTCATCCGCAACGGCCTCATCGAGTATCTCCGCAACGACATCTACCATAAGGTGACCATCCTTCCCGTGGCCTTTTTCAACAGCAAACGCCGTGGTGACCTCATGAGCCGTATGAGTAACGACATCGCCGACATGGAATGGTGTGTGGGAGTGTTGCAGTCACTTGTCAAAGAACCCCTCAATATTGTGGTTTTTGCCACCATCCTCCTCTTTGTCTCATGGCGTCTGTTTGTGCTCTTCCTGCTGGTGCTTCCCTTGGGAGTATGGATGATAGCGCGTATAGGAAAACGCCTGAAGAACAACTCGCAACGGGGACAGAAGGAACTGGGACGCCTCTCGGCTATCCTCGAGGAGTCGCTGGCGTCACTCAAGGCCATCAAGGCATTCGGCCGTGAGGACAATCGCGAGGATGTCTTTGCCAAAGCCAATGCCCGTTATGGCCGCACTATGGTCAAGGTGGCCCGCAGCCGCGAGCTCTCCAGCCCTCTCTCCGAGATTCTGGGCACCTTGGCGCTGGTGTTCATTCTGATCATCGGTGGCTGGCAGGTCATCGACGGCTCCATCCAGCCCTCGGTGTTTATCTTCTTCGTCATCATTTTCGCCCGCATCATCCCGCCTATCCAGGCCATCGTGCGTACCTATAACACCCTTCAGAAAGGCACCGCCTCGGCTGAACGCTTCCTCGAGATTCTCGATGCCGACGAGGTGATTCTGGAGAAACCCAATGCCATGGTACTGCAGGGGTTTGAAGACAAGATAGAGTTCCACGACGTGTGCTTCAGCTACACCGACACCCCTGTCCTCTCCCACATCAACCTTGTCGTTCCCAAGGGCAAGACCATCGCCATCGTTGGGCCCTCAGGAGCTGGCAAGACCACCCTCGTCGACCTGTTGCCGCGTTTCTATGACTGCACGTCGGGCTATATCTCTGTCGACGGGTATCCCATCCGCGACCTCAACATCAACTCGTTGCGGTCGCAGTTCGGCCTGGTGTCGCAGAACTGCATTCTTTTCAACGACACCGTGGCCAACAATATCGCCTTTGGCGCCGAGGGCTATAGCCCCGAAGAAATTCGCGCCGCAGCCCATGTGGCCCATGCCGACGAGTTTATCGACCAACTGCCGCAAGGCTACGATACCCCCATTGGCGACCGTGGCCTCAACCTCTCGGGTGGCCAACGCCAACGCCTGAGCATCGCCCGCGCCGTGCTCCGCGACACCCCGATACTCCTTCTCGACGAGGCTACCTCGGCCCTCGATGCCGAATCGGAGCGTGCCGTACAGCAGGGTCTCGATGCCCTCATGCAGGGGCGTACCTCCATTGTCATTGCCCACCGTCTCTCCACCATCCGCCATGCCGACCTCATTGTGGTGCTCGAACAGGGCAGAATTGTCGAGCGAGGTACCCATGAGGAGCTTATGATGGCCGATGGTCTTTATAAAAAACTGGTTGATATGCAGTCGTTTGCATAAATATTTTTGCCATATCGAAAATTATTTGTACTTTTGCACGCTTTTTCGGGAGTATAGCTCAGCTGGTTCAGAGCGCCTGCCTTACAAGCAGGAGGTCACTGGTTCGAACCCTGTTACTCCCACAAAGGGGACCTTTGAGTTTTCAAAGGTCCCCTTTTAGCATTATTTAAGATTTTATATTATATATGTATACCCGAAAAAACGTATTTTTGCATTTGTAATATAAAACAACATTAAGTATAACCATTTAAAAATCAATGAAAATGAAGAAAGTTTTATCTTTTGTTGGCGTCGCCCTCTTTGTCGCCGCCATGACCGTTTCTTGCGGTAACAACAACAACGAAGCTGTTGACAGCACCGAGCTCGAGGCCGTCGAAGAGGTCGCCGAGGAGAATGCCCAGCCCGTTGAGGTCGCTGCCGAATCCGATGCTATGCTCGCCGCCGCCCAGCAGGCTGCCGAGGAGATTTGCAACTGCGCCAGCGCCGACCAGAGCAAAATCGCTGCTTGCATGAAGCAGATCATCGCCACCTCCTACCAGGCCTACCAGGACAACGACGCTTTTGTCAACGCCGTGAAGGAAGGTGTTGGCCAGTGCGCCATGGACAAAGCCAAAGCCAAAGCCGCTGCCGAGGTCAACAAGGCTGTTGACAAAGCCGCTGAGAAGGCTGCCGACGAGCTCTCCAAGAAAATCAAACTCTAAGTTGAAAGTTATTTAAAGGCAGGTCCACGTTTGCGGACCTGCCTTTTTTTTATCCCGGCCGATGAATAGAACTATTTTTGCCCTGTTTGCCCTCGTCCTCCTGGCGGGCTGCCACCGTGACGGCCGCCCCGAGGGAGTCCTCGACGCCCCTCAGATGGTCGAATTCTTGTCCGACGCCTATCTTCTCGAAGGCTTCTATGCCGTTGAGTCGCAGTATCGCTATGACGCCATGAGACCCGAGGTGCTGAGTGCCTACGACTATATCCTGGACAAGCACCATGTCACGCGTGAGCAGGTGGAACAGAGCTTCTCCTACTATGCCGAGCATCCCGAGCTCTACGGCCCCATCCAGGACAGCGTCCTCGCCCGCATCGAGCAGGTCACTTCTCTCGACACCCTCGAGGCCCCCAAGCCCGCCTCTTCCGACTTTCGCCTCGCTCCCTTCGGAGAGTAATCCATTGGCGTATCTTTACCTTATCATTCACTACTTTGGTAGGAGATGAGAAAGAGAGGAGTAAGAGAAGAGTAAGAGAAGAGTAAGAGTTGGTGGCTATAGAGTATTGATAAAGAGGCGATTATTTAAGTGTTTTTTTCCCTCTTTTGGGCTTTTGCAAAAAAAACAGAGAAAGGTTATCTTTCTCCGTTTTTTTTTAGAAGGAGTTTGTTATGTGTTTTCTTCTTATTTTTTGGCGCTAGGATCAATCTTGTTAAGGTTACTTTGATGGTGGATTAGCTCCTTTTTGGTGCATTTTGATAAGGTTGGCAGTGTCTTTGGGAAGAAGGTCGGAGCGTTTGGAGTGGCTTACGAGTTTGCGTAGGGGGGAGTCTTCGGGATTTCTCAGGTTCTCTCTGGTGAAGGGTGAGGGGATGCTGTCGAAGAGAAGGATGGAAGGAAGCATGAGGGTTACGTCGACCACCCAGCGTTGCTCTTCATAGATGACGAGGATGCTGTCGTCGACATCCTTGATGGGCGTGTGCTTATGGTAGTACACTTTGGCGGTGCTGTCGTTAATCATGCGGGTGCTCTGGATGGTGATGTCGGCCGGCTGGTTAGCGTTGATATAAGCGGTGTCGGCCTTTGCCATCATTTTCTTGAGTGCGGGGATGGAGGCCTCGCGGGTGTTCTTGGAGGCATAGGCGGCGGCCTCGTCGAGGTGGTAGTTGCCGGCGGCGTCCAGATAGCCCTGCGCAGCGGCCTCGATGTCTCGTTTTGCATTGGGAGTGCAGGCAACGAACAGGCCGGAGAGAATCAAGGGGAGAATCGCTTTTCTTATCATGGATTCAGGATTTGAAATGAGTGTATTTGGAAAAATAAAGCCCCGTGCCGTTGATGCGCGGGGCTTTGGTTTCTAAGCAGTGTCTGAAAATGCTTAGTTGCGTTTTTTCAGGCTGGAAGCTTTCTGGTTGGGGGTCTGCAGCTTGTTGGCGGCAGGAGCGGCGGGCTGCTCATCAACAGCCTTCTTTATTTCGGGCTGGGATTCGGCTTTCTGTTTCTCTTTCATGACAGCCTTTTTAACGGGCTGCTTGGCGGCGGGAGCCTGCTCCTCGACAACGGGTGTGGTGTCGGCCACGGCGACGGGCTCGGCAATCACTTCCTCTTCGGCCACCTGCTCAATGGCGGTGCTGTCAACAGCCTCTTCGGCGGTCTGGTTGTTGTTGCAAGCAACGAAGGTCAGCGAGGCGATAGCTGCGATGGCCAGAACTTTAAAACTCTTTTTCATGATAAGTGTTTTATTATGTTTTTTTTATTAGATTATTGAGCAACGGTGAATTTCACATTGGTCAGCTTGGTCACGAGATCAGCAGTGCTGGTGTTGGCCATGGCGGTTTGGGCAAGAGCGGCAAACTCGTCATCAGTGAGGGTATTCAGGAAGTTGATGAAAGCCTGATAGCTGCTGAGATCCTCATTGGGATAAGCGGCAACGGTGGTAGAATAGAGAGCCGTGAAATACTCAGAGTAGTTGTACATGTTGAGGCTGATGGTGCAGGTCATAGTACCGGCGGTGGCGTCGAAGTTGCCCCAGCTGGTGGCGTCGTTAACATTATTAACGCTCCAAGAATCCTCATTTGCATCCAACATCTCGTTGTTAACATCTTTCATGACCTGGTCAGAGACGTAATATCCATCGGGGATGTTGATACCTTGAGCAGAAGCACCAGTGACTTTGACAAAGTAGTTGGCAAAGATGGGGGCTACATACTCCTCACCTTCGTCACCCATCTGGGTGCCTGCAGCGGCTAAGTGGGAGAACAGCAGAATGCTACCGGCGGTCAGTCCGTTGCCTTCAGAGATATCTTTATAAGTTGCATCGGTGACGGGGGTGTTCTGGGCAACACCGTTGAAGGTGATGTTCACGCTGGAGCTGCCGCCCTGGCCGCCCTGGCCGCTTTCGTTATTGTCATCATCTTTCTTGCAGGAAACCATAATCATGCTGCAAGCGAGAAGGGCAATGCCCATCATTTTGAAAATGTTCTTCATTGATTTTTAATGTTTTTAGGTTAATAATTATTGTTTTCTTTTCTAATTTTCAAAGTGCAAAAATACGTTTTTTTTCAAATATGGAGATTATTTGTAGTGTTAATTGTTCTTAACGGCTCTTTCTGGCGGAGCTACCGTTTGATGTCGAGGGCGTCGCGCAGGCCCGAGGCCAGGAGCATGAAGGCCAGCACGACCATCATGATGGCCAGGCCCGGCAGCAGGGCCAGGTAGGCGCTGTCGAGGAGAATATAGCCGTAGTTTTCCTTGACCATCATGCCCCACGACGGCATGGGGGGCTGCACGCCGATACCCAGGAAGCTGAGACCCGCCTCGAGGAGGATGGCGCTGGCGAAGTTGCTGGCGGCAACCACCACCACTGCCCCCACAATGTTGGGGAGGATGTGGCGGAAGATGGTGCGGAAGGTGCTGTAGCCCAATGCCCGCGTGGCTTCGACATATTCTTTCTCTTTGATGCTGAGTACCTCGCCGCGCACTACACGCGCGATGTCGACCCACATCGTCAGTCCCACGGCGATGAATATCTGCCAGAAGCCCTTGCCGAGGACGAAGGTGATGGCAATGACCAGCAGCACCGTGGGAATGGACCACACGACGTTGATAATCCACATGATGAGATCGTCCACCCATCCGCCGTGGTAGGCGGCGAGGGCACCGAGGGTGATGCCCAGCAGCAGGGCTATAAGGATGGCGATGAAGCCCACGGAGAGGCTCACGCGTGAGCCTATCATAATCATGCTCAGCACGTCGCGCCCATAGCCGTCGGTGCCGAGGAGGAAGGTGCGGGTGTCGACGCTTGCCTGATCGGCAGCCACCGTGATGGGGTCGCCGTTGTAGGGGGTGGCGACGATGCTATCGCGCGCGTATCTATATTCTATAATGGGAGTGGCGGTGTAGGGGAGAGGCTCGCCTTGCGTCATGCGTTTCAGGAAGGAGGTATGGGTGTCGGTGGGGTCGGTGAGGAGGAAGGTGGCCTTGGAGAAGGGTTTGAGGGTGGCAAGCTCGAGGTATTGCTGGTTGCAGTAGGGGGTGTGGTCGGGGGTGATGAGGTAACCCAGCAGGGCCACCAGTGCGAAGAGGCCTATGACCACGAGGCTGGCGATGGAGAGGGGGTTGCGCCGGAAGCGACGCCACGCCATCCGGTCGAGCGAGCGGCCGGCGAGGTCGGCATAGGAGTGTTTCTTGAAGAGGCGCATATTTACATGAATCCCAGTTCCACTTTGATATCGTCGGGGATCATGTCCATGGTCCAGGGTGGGTCGAAGGTGAGCTCGACGTCGACGCTTTTCACGCCCGAGATATAACTCACCATCTGCTTCACCTCTTGGAACATATATTCCGCTTCGGGGCAGTCGGGCGCCGTCATGGTCATGAGAATCTTGACGTTGAGGTCGTCGTCGACATCTACCTTGTAGATGAGGCCGAGGTCGTAGATGTTGACGGGTATCTCTGGGTCGTAGATGTTCTTTAGGCAGTTGACCACTGCGCTCCAGATGGTTTCTTTCGTGGGTTCCATTATTGCTTCATTTTATAAGCCAGCGCGTACATCTTCATCTGTTTCACCATGGAGGTGAGGCCGTTGGAGCGGGTAGGGGAGAGGTGTTCCTTGAGGCCGATGGCGTCGATGAAGGCCAGGTCGGCGTCGAGGATGTCCTGCGGGGTCTGTCCGTCGAGGGCGCGGATGAGGAGGCTGATGATGCCGCGGGTGATGACGGCATCGCTGTCGGCGCGGAAGAAGAGGCGACCGTCGCGCTGCTCGCAGCTGAGCCACACACGACTCTGACAGCCGCGGATGAGGTTCTCCTCGGTCTTGTCCTTCTCGTCGATGACGGGGCATTCCTTGCCGAGGTCGATGAGGTAGGCATAGCGGTCGAGCCATTCGTCAAAATTGGCGAACTCGTCGATGATTTGCTGGGATATTTCTTGTATGGTCATATTTCTTTATTTCGGTGCTTTGTATATCAGCCAGGCAGCGGCGATGCCGAAGACTATCTGCGGCAGCATGACAGCCATAAAGGGCGAGAGGTCACCGTTGGTGGCGAAGACGGTGGTGATTTTCATGAAGACGATGAATGCGAAGGCGATGGAGATGCCGATGGCGAGGTGTACGCCAATGCCTCCACGGCTCTTGCGGGCGGCGATGGCCACGCCGATGAGGGTCATGACGATGATGGCCAGGGGGTTGATGATGCGTTGCCAGAATTCAATCTTGGAGGTTTTGACGGTGCCGGTGCCGCGCATCTCTTCGCGGTGGATATAGCGGATGAGGTCGGGGGTGTTCATGGTCTCGACGCGTGTGGAGAGCAGGTTGAGGTCTTCGGGAGCGATGCGGAGATCTACGTTGGCGTAGTTTTCAAAGGTGAGTGTCTCGCGGCGGTTGCTGTCGATGGTGCGGAGGGAGTAGCCGCTGCAGCCCCAGAGGTTGGTGGCGGTGTCGAAGCGTATGCTGTTGGCCTCCTCGCGGCGTAGCAGGCGTCCTTCGTCGTCAATCTCCTCACGGCAGAACTTGTAGGCCTGGAGTCTTGTGACGTCGTAGCTCTCGGCATAGACCTGTACGCCGGGCTCCGACTGGAAATGGAGGTTGGAATAGTAGTTGGTGGCTTTCGACTTGACATATTGTTCCTCGAAGGCGATGAGGCGGCGGTTGGAGCTGGGAATGACGAAGTTGCCGAAGATGAAAATAATCACGGCCACAATGATGGAGCCATAGATGTAGGGTCGCAGCATGCGGCCGTAGCGCACGCCCGAGCTGAGGATGGCGATGATTTCGCTGTTGCCCGCCATCTTCGAGGTGAAGAAGATGACGGAGATGAAGATAAACAGTGGACTATAGAGGTTGACGAAGCCGGGGATGAAGTTGACATAGTAGATGGAGACCACCTGCCAGAAGGTGGCGTGGTGTTCGAGGAAGTTGTCGAGCTTCTCGCTGACGTCGAAGGTGATGACGATAATGATAATGAGGGCAAGTGCCAGAAGGAAAGTCATCAGGTACTTGCCCAGGATGTAGCGGTCGAGGCGCTTCAGATGATGCCGAACATTTTCTGGAAGGCTGTGAGGCATTCGAGAACGTTGGTTTTCACATGGATGAACTCATCGATGCCGTAGCCCTTGTAGGTCTCCACCATCTCTTTGGGGAAGCCTGCGAGGACGAGGCTCTTCACCTTGCCCTTGAGGGCCTTGCAGGCGGGCTCGGTGATTTCGGCATATTCGTCATCGGAGGAGCAGAGCACCACGATGTCGGCCTTGCTCTCGAGGGCAGCCTTGGCGCCTTCTTCGGCGGAGGCGAAGCCGGGGTTGTCGATGATTTCGTAGCCTGCCACACCAAAGAAGTTGGTGGCGAAGCCGGCACGGGCCTTGCGCATGGTGAGGTTGCCGTAGGTCAGCAGGAACACCTTGGGGCGTTTGCCGCTGCGCTCGGTGGCCAGGCGGAGAGCCTCGAAGGGCTCGGCGCCGCGGTAGGGCTTGAGAATTTTGATTTCGGTATTTTCGGTTTTCTCCGAACATTCCGAACACTCCGATTTGACTTTCTCGCCCATTTTCTCCAGCAGGTTGGGGTACTGGTTGGTGCCGAGGATGGTGGTTTTGCGGGTGGCGATGTCGAGGTCACGCTGGCGGGCGGTCTTCTCCACCTCGTCCTGCACGTAGCCCTGGCGGATGGCCTTGCAGAAGCCGCCGAGTTCCTCAACCTTGAGGAAGTGCTCCCAGGCGCCTTTGGCAATCTGGTCGGTGAGGTTTTCAATATAATAGCTGCCGGCAGCAGGGTCGGCAATCTTGTCGAGGTAGCTCTCTTCCTTCAGCAGCAGTTGCTGGTTGCGGGCGATGCGGTAACCGAAGTCGTCGGCCTCTTTGTAGGCGTTGTCGAAGGGCAACACCGAGATGCTGTCGGCACCGGCGATGCAGGCCGACATGGCCTCGGTGGTCGAGCGCAGCATATTGACGTAAGGGTCGTAGACCGACTGGTTCCACTCGCTGGTGGTGGCGTGGATGAAGAGTTTGTAGGCGCAGTCGCACTCGGGCTTGTACTGCTCCACGATCTTGCTCCACAGCAGGCGGGCGGCGCGAATCTTGGCCATCTCCATGAAGTAGGTGCTGCCGATGCCCACATTGAGGACGATGCGGCTGGCCACGCGGTGGGCCTTGAGACCCAGGTCGGTCAGACGGGCCACCAGCTCGTTGGCGGCGGCGAGGCTGAAGCCGAGTTCCTGTACGATATTTGAGCCGGCGTTGTGGAGAAGGCTGCCGTGGACGGTGAGGACGCGGAATTTGGGCAGGTTTTCATGGGCGTAGACCACCAACTCCTTGGCCATCTGGAAGTCGCCTTCTTCACTACGGTGGAACTTACCGTTCTTCAGGGCGTAGCGGAAGGGGTCGAACTCGCACGAGCCCTCGAGCTCTTTGGGGTTGATACCCTGCTGGTTGGCATAGTCGACATAGAGCTTCAACAGCTGGAGGTAATCCTCGGAGCAGGTGAAATTGATGCTCACGGCATTGATATAGATGCCTTTGAAGAGGGTGGCCATGTCGTCGAGGGTCTTGATGTTCTTGGCACAGAGACCCAGCGAGGTGGCGCCGCGCTCCACGGCGTCGAGGGCCACACGGTTGGCCTCCTTGGGGTCGGCAATGCGGATGTCCTGGCGCACATCCCACACGTTGTTGTCGGTGTGCTTGCCACGGGTGAACGGCATTTGGCCGGGGTTACTGTCAAGGTACTCAAGGCCTTCGAGGTCTTCGGCACGGTAATAGGGTTTCACCTTGAAGCCCTCGATGGTGCGCCACACGAGTTTCTTCTCATAGTCGGCTCCTTTGAGGTCTTTGTTGATGACTTCTTCCCATTTCTCGGTCGAGACTGGCGGGAATTCGGTGAACAATTTGTTGTCTTCCATTATGTTGTATCGTTTATTTGTTTCTAGTAGTAAAATGCAAATATACGAAAAAATATTTATTTATGAATAATAAATATAAATTATATAAAAGAAAACATTACCTACCTATCTCCTATGAACCCCCTACCACCCCCCTATTAACACCCTACCAACTCCTACCACGGTAGGAGTTGGGTAGGAGTTGGTAGGGTGTTGGTAAGGCCTTTGTACTAGGTATAACCATTTGGAATATAGTGAATTTTGTTGTGGATTTTGATGTGTGGGAAAAAAGGTGTACATTTGCATCCAAATTCGATGTTTTCGATGGGTGATTTTAACATTTCAAAGGGGCCTTTTGTCATCTGCAAAGCCGCTGCCGGGTCGGGCAAGACGTTCAACCTGGTGCGGGAGTACCTGAAGCTGGCCATGGCCGGAGGTCCGGGGAACGTGAAGACGCGTTTCCGCGGCATCCTGGCCATTACCTTCACCAACAAGGCTGCCAATGAGATGAAATCCAGGATTATGGACTACCTCGGCGAGATGGTGGAGCATGGCGCTGACCCGGGAAAGTCGAGGATGGGGTGTGCCCTGTTGCCGGCCCTCAACGAGGAGCGTGCCGCCAAACATCTTCCTGCACTGAATGACACTGACTTGCGCGATATGGCTTCCGACCTTCGCAGTGCCATTCTTCATGGTTACAGCGACCTCTCGGTGTGCACTATCGACAGTTTCATGCACCGTGTGGTGCGTACCTTTGCCCACGACCTGGAACAGCCAGTGAATTTCGAGGTGATGATTGAGCAGGACGACCTCATAGAGCATGCCGTCAGTGGCCTGATGTCGCTCGTCGGCACCCCTGGCAACGAGGCGTTGACCGAGATTGTCAACCGTTTCGCTGTCAGCAATATGGAAGAGGACAAGGGTTTCGATATTGTGGGCTCGCTCACCGCCCTTGCCAGCCAGCTCTTCTCCGAGGGGACCGACCGCTACCTGCGTCGCCTTGCACACTATTCGCTTCAGGACTACATGGATATGCATGCCAATTACCGGAACTACTGTGCCGACTTCGAGAAGCGCGTAGAAACACTGGGAATCAAGGCTATGGAGCTGCTGCATAGCATCGGCATGGAGGTGGATAACTGCAACCGCGGCAAGACGGGATTCTATGGTTTCTTTTCGCGCATGGGGAGTTTCCGTGACAGCGTCCGAGAGAAGAAACCGCTGACAATCAATAGCTATGTCGCGAATGTCTTTGAGAATGAGGACTACGGCGGCGACCTGCTCTGCAAGTCGAAGACTACCTTCCCCGGTACTGAAACCATCGCGCAGCCATTGCGTGAGATATATTTCAAAATCAAGGAGTTGCTCGATGGGCCGCTGGTGGACTACAACACCTGCCGGTTGCTCCTCGGCAGACTTTACTCCATGGCTTTGCTCGGCGAGTTGGACCGTCAGATGCGGGCCTATGCCAAGGACAATGAGGTGGTGCACCTCTCCGATTTTAACCGATTGATAAACAAGGTAGTTCAGGAAGAACCCATGCCGTTTGTCTATGAACGTCTGGGCACCCGCTACCACCATTTCCTAATAGATGAATTCCAGGACACCTCGGTGCTGCAGTGGCAGAACTTGGTGCCGCTGGTGGAAGGCGGTGTGGCCGAAGGCCGGGAGTCGCTGGTGGTTGGCGACGGCAAGCAGGCTATCTATCGTTTTCGCCAAGGCGATGTGCGCCAGTTTGTTGCGTTGCCCAAGGTGGAAGGACTTCCGCTCCACGGAGCCAGCCTTTCGATGCCGGGAAATTACACCGTCACTTCCCTTGACGTCAACTACCGCTCGGCCGATGCTGTGGTGGATTTCAATAACGACTTCTTTTCGTGGCTGGTACGCAACCGCTATACCGACGTTGATTTGGCCCGCAAAATCTATTTGGGGCCAGAAGGTGACACCCCGGAAGGGAAGGAGGAGTTGCGCCAGCGGCACGACGAGGGACGCGACAACAGGCCTGAGGGGTATGTAGGGATTACCTTTGTGGACCCCGAGGACCGCGAGGCAATATGCCACCGTGTGTTGGAAATCATCAACCGATTGATGGGCGAGCAGGGATATCATGCACGCGATATCATGATTCTTGGACGAACCAAGCGAGAACTTGCCACAATTGGTTCCTATTTATTGGAACACAGTGATGTGGCGCAATCGTCGGCCGAGTCATTCTATTTACGTAACAGTCAAGCCGTGATGACAGTGGTGGCAGCCATGCGTTGTCTGAACGACAGTGGCGACAAGGTGGCTGCCGCCGAGTTGCTCTTTCGTCTTAATGCACTGGGTATCACATCGTCCAGCCATGACGAGGCATTCCTTGAGGGCGATGCGGTCGACCTTCAGGGGGCCCTTGAGCGTGACGGCATCGATTTCAATGTTGGCTACCTCCTCTCGATGGACCTCTATGGCTGTTGTGAGGAGCTGCTGCGACGGCTGAGGCTGGAGGGTATGGATATGGCCTACACTTCGTCGCTGCTCAATAGGGCCGCCGCTTTCTCGGCACGCCACAAGCAAGGACTCGGTGACTTTCTCGAGTGGTTCGATAGTCATCCCGACCTCTCAGCGGCGTCGTCCGACGGCGGCGATGCCGTGCGTCTGATGACCATCCACAAAGCCAAGGGTTTGGAGGCCTCGGTGGTGATATGTCCCTTCTTCTCCAGTACCTCGCGCGGCAGCGAGATATGGGTTGACGCAGCCAAGGGTTTTGCCCCCTGCGAGAAGCCGCTGCCGGCGGCATACGTCTCGCTCAGCCAAAGTGCTTCTACCCGTTTTGACGAGGAACGCGACCGTGAACGTGAGTCGGCGGCAGTCGACGACCTTAATATATTATATGTAGCCTTTACTCGCCCGAGGGAACAACTTTTTGTGGTGTGTCAGGAACCTAAAAATGATGGTGAATCAATGACTTATGCCCGCATGCTATATGACTTTGTAGGCGAGCACACCTCCTTCGGCGATGGGGACTTCCGTCACGTGGAAGCCTCCAAGGAGAAAGAGGAGGAGGCCGTCAGAGAGGAATGGCTGAAGGCCGTGGCAGGAGCCGACTGGGTGGGAAGGGTGGCCTTCGCTTCGTCGTCGGAGAAGGCTATGACGCCTCTGCTCGAGGAGCGTGTACGCTTCGGTATCCACGCCCATGCCTTGCTCTCTTCCATTCTGCATAATGACGACGATATCCCTGGGATAATCGAGTCGTTTGTGAGGAGGGAAAAGATAGAAACTGGTGAGCGCGAGAAACTTGAGGCTTTAGTGCGTGATGTGCTGACACACCCCGATACGGCGCGCTTCTTCGACCCGGCCTACAAGGTGAAGAACGAGGTTGACCTTACCGACGGTAGCGAGGCAGGACGTCCCGACCGCGTGGTCTTTGCCCCTGGTGAGACCTGGGTGGTGGACTTCAAGACGGGCGTCGACCTCCACGAGGAATATGACCGGCAGTTGCGCCGCTACTGCGGTGCCATTGCCGACATGGGCTATCCCCAGGTCAGTGGCTGGCTAATCTTCCTGCAACCCTCGGTCTCCGTCCGCCAGGTTATTCTTGGATAAATAGGGAAATTTGCGGTCTGTTTAAAACTTTTTTAACAAAAAATTGTTTGTAATTCAAAAAAAATTCGTATTTTAGCGGTGCGAAACAAGGGGTAAAAAGATACCCCCAAATGGTAATAAACAATTAAATAACAATAATATGGAACTCAAGAAAAATCCGCAAGCCGACCTCGAAAAACGCAGAGGTCTCTATCTGGAGATAGGCTTGGTGGTGATTCTCGCAGCTTCCCTCATCGCCTTCAACGTGAAATCGTATGACAACGATCAGTCGGAAGGTTTCCAGCGTGAGGCGATTGATGAACCCGAGGAGCTCATCATCCAGACCGACATCCAAGAACCACCACCCCCTCCCCCTCCCGAGGCTCCCGAGGTGACCACCATTATCGAAGTTGTCTCCGACGATAAGGAAGACATCAAGGAGGTCTCCTTCAGCGCCGAAGTGGACGAGAACACCAAGAACATCGAAATCGCTCCCGTGAAAATCGAAGAGGAAGAGGATGAAACCGAAACCCAGATTTTCACCGTTGTTGAGAATGAGCCCGAGTTCCCCGGTGGTATGGAAGCTCTGTACAAGTATCTTGCCCAGAACATCAAGTACCCGCAGCTCGCCCGTGACAACAACATCACCGGTAAGGTCTATGTGACTTTCGTTGTGGAGAAGGATGGTAGCATCGCCAACCCGAAAGTTCTCCGTGACATTGGTGGTGGCTGCGGCGCAGAAGCTATCCGTGTGGTGAAGTCCATGCCCAAATGGACCCCCGGTAAGCAGCGTGGTAAAGCTGTCCGTGTGCAGTTCAACCTGCCGGTCAACTTCACCCTTAGATAAACCCCGTCCGTTTTGGAACGATAAAGGAGCAGTAGGATTGTCTGCTGCTCCTTCTTTTTGTTATGATAAGTGTTAACAACCTTTCGGTGCAATTCACTGGCACCAACCTCTTTGACCATGTCACGTTCAACATCGGTGACCATGACCGTATAGGTCTCGTGGGCATGAACGGTGCTGGCAAGTCCACTTTATTGAAGATTCTTTGCGGTTGGCAAGAGCCGGAGAGCGGTACCCTTGTCATTGCCAGCGGTCAGACGGTGGGCTACTTGCCACAAGAGATGGTGCCCGATGCCATAGGCACAGTCCTCGAGGAGGCCATGACGGCCTTCAGCGCCCTTGATGACCTCGAACATGAACAGGAACGTCTTACCGCCGAGATTGCCGAGCGCACCGACTATGAGAGTGCCGAATATACGCGCTTGTTAGAACGCCATAACGAGGTGACGGAGCATCTGGCGTTGCTTGGCGGCAGCCGTCGGCAGGAGCAGGCTGAGAAGGTGCTGTTGGGCCTCGGGTTCAAGCATTCGGACTTTGACCGTCCCGTGGCGGTGTTCAGTGGCGGCTGGCAGATGCGCGTGGAGCTGGCGAAGCTGCTGTTGCGTCACCCCGACTTCCTGCTTCTCGACGAGCCCACCAACCACCTTGATATCGTCTCTATCCAATGGCTTGAGAACTACCTCGCATCCTACTCCGGAGCCGTGGTGCTCGTCTCGCACGACCGCACTTTCCTCGACAATATCACCAAACGCACCATTGAGATTACTGCTGGCCGTATCTACGACTATAAATGTCCCTACAGCGAGTATGTTGTCCAAATGCAGGAACGCCGTGCCAGCCAGATGGCACAGTTGACGAACCAGCAACGTCAGGTGGCGCAGATTGAGGCTTTCATTGAGCGCTTCCGCTACAAGGCCACCAAGGCCAAGCAGGTGCAGAGCCGCGTGAAGATGCTCGAACGCATGGAGGAGATAAAGATTGACGAGGTGTCCACTGAAAGTATCCATTTCCAGTTTCCTCCGGCGCCTCATAGTGGCAAGATTGTCGTTGAGGCACAGCATTTGGGAAAAGCCTATGGAGACAATCAGGTGTTCGACAATGTTGACTTCCTGCTCACCTCGGGCAAAAAGGTGGCCTTTGTGGGTCGCAACGGTGAGGGTAAGTCTACCATGGCCAAGATTATCGTGGGCGACATCAACGACTACACTGGTACTTTCAAGCTTGGTGCTGGTGTCCAACTAGGCTACTATGCCCAAAACCAGGCAGCCATGCTCAACCTCGACAAAACAGTCTTTGAGACCATCGATGACATCGCTCAGGGAGACATAAGGCCCAAGATCCGTAACATCCTTGGCAGTTTCCTCTTTGGTGACGATGAC
The DNA here is from genome assembly GCA_900316235.1 of uncultured Bacteroidales bacterium. Lineage (GTDB taxonomy): Bacteria > Bacteroidota > Bacteroidia > Bacteroidales > P3 > Colimorpha. The sequence goes on along the minus strand of ONCC01000003.1, from coordinate 45,138 downwards.
ATCGACAAGAAGGTCAAGGTGCTTAGTGGTGGAGAGAAAGCGCGTCTAGCGTTGGCTAAATTGCTGCTCACGCCCAGCAACCTTCTTATCCTCGACGAGCCTACCAACCACTTGGATATGAACTCCAAGGATATTTTGAAGAATGCCCTCCTGCAATACACCGGCACCCTCATCGTGGTCAGCCACGACCGCGACTTCCTCAGCGGCCTCACCGACGAACTCTACGAGTTCCGCGATGGCGCGGTGCATGAGTTCAAGGGGGATATCATGGAGTTTCTAGAAGCTAGTAATTCTAGTATAACTAGTGGTTCTAGTAATTCTAGTTCTACTAGAAATACTAAAGAAGCCACCGCCTCCAAGCAGGCCTATGAGCAAAGCAAGGAGCGCGAGCGCGAGCGTCGCAAGTTGCAGAATGCCGTTAATCAGAAGGAGCAGGAGATTGAAGCCTTGGAGGCAGAGATTGCAGCGAAGGACGCCATCCTGGCCAGGGGCGAGGCACAGGCCCCCGATTTCTACAAGGAATACCAGTCGTTGAAGGACTCCCTCGACCGCAATATGCAGGAGTGGGAAGATGCCGTCATCGATTTACAACACTTCGACGATGCTGCATCGTTGAACTATCGTTGAAGTATCGTCGAAGTATCGTTGAAATGGGCTACCGAAGAGCAATTATACCGCTTCGCCAGCGGCGTGGCCGGTAGAGAAGGCTATCTGGAGGTTGTATCCGCCGGTATCAGCATCGAGGTCGAGAAGTTCACCTATGATATATAGACCTCTGATGAGTCGGCTTTCCATGTTTTTGGGGTTCACCTCGGAGAGAGAGACGCCCCCTTGGGTGACTATGGCCTCGTTCCAGTCGTGAGTACCAGTCAATGTAAACTGCACACTTTTCAGCCAGTCGCGCAGGCGACGACGTTCCTCGCCGGTAAGTTGGTGGAGGCGTTTGTAATATTCAATATGTAGTTGCGGTAGCGCCAGTGGGATGAGTTCTGCAGGCAACCAGAGACGCAGGGCGTCGTTGAAGACCCTTGTACCGTTGGCGTCAATGTCGGACAGCAGGCGCTTGTCGAGTTGTTCAGGGGAGAGGGCTGGCTTGAGATCGAGTGATGCTGTGAGCGTTTCGCCGTCATGGAGCGCACGACTGGCGACGCGAGAGGCACTGAGGACGATTGGTCCGGCAAGGCCGTCATTGGCGAAAGTCATCTCGCCGAAGAATTCCTTCCTGCAAACTTTTAATTGCACATTCTTCAGTTGGAATCCCACCATCTCTTGTGGAATCTTCTCTTGACATTTCAGCGCCACTAGCGACGGTACGGGCTCGATGACGGTGTGACCTAACTCGCGGCAGATTCGGTAACCGGCGCCGGTTGAGCCGGTGGTGGGGTAGGAGAGGCCGCCAGTGGCGAAGATAATATGTCGGCAGGGGATTCTCTCGCCACGGTCGAGGATGACGGCTGTGGCCTGTCCTTCGAATGTTTCTATGCTTTTGACGGTGGTGTTCTTGCGGATGGTGACGTTAGGGTTCTGCTCCAGCTCATTGATGAGAGCGAGGAAGATGTCAAGGGCTTTGCCTGAGGCTGGGTAGACGCGATTGCCGCGTTCCACCGTAAGTTCCACGCCACGTTGCTCGAACCATTCCATGAGTTCGGGAGCGAAGAATCGTCCGTAGGCATTTCTGAGCCACACGCCACCTGTCTGTCCAGGTTTCTTGGTGGTTCCGGCGGTGCTGCTGCCTATGTGAGGCAGAGTGTCGCGCAAGGAATTAGTGTTGGTGAGGTTGCAACGGCCTTTCCCGGTGATGCGCAGTTTGCGTCCGGCCTGGTCCATCTTCTCGAGGAGGAGCACCTTGCGACCTCGCTCGGCGGTGGTACAGGCGGCCATCAGGCCGGCGGCACCGGCACCGACAATGATGACGTCGTAGTCCATCAGACTTTAGAGGCTACGTTGATATAGTCGGCGGGGTGGATGCAGAGCACAGGAATCTGTGAACGGTGGACAATCTGTTGGGCATTGGTACCGAGGAAGATCTGGCTGATGATGCGATCCTGTTCGGTATTGATAACCACGAGGTCGGCCTTGATGTCGTCACAGTAGTTCATCACGGTGTCGCAGTAGTTGGAGTATTCGCGAGTTTCGACCTTATATTCTACGCCTTCCTTTTCAAGATAGTCGATAGCCTGTTGCACATAGGCTTTCAGTGTCCCCTCTTCTTCTTTCATGTCGAGCAAGGCGAGGATATGCACTTCGGAGTCGAAAATCTTAGCCATGGATGCAGCGGGCGGCACTTTTTGGCGCGAATTGGCATTGACGCGAAGGGGGACGACGATTCGCTCCAGCTTTTTGTGGAAGTTGTATCCCTGGCGCACGGTGAGCACGGGGCAAGGGGAGTCCTGCACGATGCGCACGGCTTGGCTGCCAATCCAGTATTTCTCAAATCCAGAAGCTCCATTAGTGCCGATGATAATCATGGAGGCCAATTCGCGAGTGGCTGTGGTGGCGAGGGCGGGAGCGACTTTGCCATTAGTGATTTGCCAGCGCATTTTCCCATATTTCATGGCGGGCTGGTACTTGTCGCACAACATCTGTAACTTGTCCTGTGCCAGATTGGTCATGGTGTCGAGTTGCTCGTCGCTGAAAAGCAGTTTCTCGCGGCGGGCCCAAATGAGAATGATGTCGCTCTGGAAGCGGTTGGCTACGTCGATGGCCAGTTCCAATGCCATGTAGGATCCTTCAGAAAAATCGGTTCCAACGATTATCGGTTTCATATTTTCTTTTTATATAATTTCCTTATATAACGGCGTTATTTCACTTTTATTTTGCCAGTTCGATAAAAAATAGTATTTTTGCACCATGAATAGCGAATTAGACAGCCGTAGTATCTCTGCGCAGGAGAAAGATATAGAGCGTGCTTTGCGTCCTTCGGGGTTCGATAGTTTTGCTGGTCAGCACCAGGTGGTGGAAAACCTCAAGGTTTTTGTCGCCGCTGCCAAGGAACGTAGCGAACCCCTCGACCATGTGCTCCTTTACGGTCCTCCGGGTCTCGGCAAGACTACTCTCTCCAATATCATCGCCAATGAGTTGGGGGTCAATATAAAAACCACCTCCGGTCCTGTCCTCGACAAGCCTGGAGATCTCGCAGGTCTTCTCACCTCACTGCAGGACAACGATGTTCTTTTCATCGACGAAATCCACCGTCTTTCACCTATTATAGAGGAGTATCTCTACAGCGCCATGGAGGATTTCCGCATCGACATTATGATTGAGTCGGGTCCGGCGGCTCGTTCTGTACAGTTGAAACTGAAGCCCTTTACTCTCATCGGCGCCACGACGCGCAGCGGTATGCTGACCGCCCCTCTGCGTGCCCGTTTTGGTATCAACTGTCGACTGGAATACTATGACACGGAGACGCTTACCAAAATTGTCAACCGTTCGGCCGGCCTGCTGCAAGTGAAGATTACCAGCGAGAGTGCCATCGAGATAGCCCGTCGTTCACGTGGCACTCCCCGTATCGCCAACCGCCTGCTGCGCCGTGTGCGCGACTTCGCCCAGGTGAAAGGCGACGGCACCATTACCCTCGACATTGCCCGCTATGCCCTTCAGGCACTCAACGTCGACCGTAACGGCCTGGACGATATGGATATCCGTATACTTACCACTATCATCGACAAGTTCAAGGGTGGCCCCGTGGGATTGAATACTGTCGCCACGGCCGTCGGCGAGGAAGCCGGCACCGTCGAGGAAGTCTACGAACCTTACCTCATCCAGGAGGGCTACCTCATGCGCACCCCCCGTGGCCGCGAAGCCACCATGCTCGCCTACCAGCACCTCGGCAAAATCAAGCAGGGCACCCAGCAGGAACTGTTTTGAAATCCTTTGCTATCTGTATTTTACACCATACCGAAGCCGCCAAGACTGTCGGTCTGTTGTGAATATGTCTTCCCGAAAAAGTGTTAAAAATATTTAAATATTGTTAAAAAAGTGAGCAGAAAACGGTATTTTCTCGTCATATAAGTAGAGAATCAAAGAATGTTTAATTAAAAAACTGACTGTTATGAAAAAGATATTGACTGTTTTCGCAATGACAATCCTGATGGCCGCTATCGCGCCACAGACACGAGCCACGGCTTATTGGGGTACGGTTGTCGCCCCGACGGGACAGACGCTTTATTGGAGCCTTGTCGGTGGGGACAGGATAGCCATCGTCTGCCCTGGCATTGGCCCGTATTTCCCATGGTCTATGTATGGTACTGATTATCAGAAGCCTACTGGTGCACTTATCATTCCTGACAGCGTCGACTACAATGGCAATGCCTACCCTGTCAAGTACATCTACAAGTATGCCTTCTCGGGGTGCGATAGCCTGACCTCCGTCGTCATCCCCGATAGGGTGGAATGGATTATGGACTCGGCCTTCTATGGCTGTAGCCGGTTGGCGACAGTCCACCTCCCCGACTCGCTTATGTTCTTGGACGAGTATGTCTTCGAGAACTGTATCAGCCTTACCTCAATAGTCATTCCAGACCGCATTGGAGTCATTCACAAAAAGGCATTCTGCAGATGCACAAGCCTGGTCTCAGTCACTTTCAACGACAGTCTCAAGTACATCTACGATTCGGCTTTTGCGGAATGCTCCAGTCTGCCATCGGTCACTATTCCTGAAGCTGTCGTTCTCCTGGGCCTCCGTTCCTTTGCCATGTGTACGAGCCTCACCACCATAGTGTTCAACGCTGAGAATTGCTTGTATTCAGGTGGTGGAAACAACGACTATTCTCCTTTCTACAATTGTGTGAACGTCACCCATTTCACCTCTGGCAACCGTGTGAAGCGCATACCGGCCTTCTTTTGCCATAGGATGTCGCACCTCTCCTCTATCATACTCGGCGACAGTGTTACCTATATTGGAAGGGAAGCGTTCATCGGCGACAGCTTGACCACGATTACCATACCCGCTTCGGTCACCTACATTGGGGAGCGAGCTTTCAGCACCAACTTCCGCCTCGACACAGTGTATATGATGCCGCTGACGCCGCCCGAGCTCGGTGCTAATGCCTTCTACGCCGAGGCATCGGGACGAGTGTTCATCCTCAACGGCTGTTCATACGACAACTATTACACCGAAGACCCCGACGACAACTGGTATGCCTATCACTTCGTCCTCCGCGACCCTGAATATAACATCGCCGTCAGGGCTTCGTCTGCTGACTCCTCGCGGGGCACGGCGAGCGTTGTCGCCCTCCGAGACCGCGAGGTGCGTTGCGACTCCACCGTCGTTGTTGAGGCTCTAGCCAATCCCGGCTACAGCTTCTCGCACTGGAGCAACGGCAATATCGCCAATCCTGACACCCTGCAGCTGACGGGCGACACCTCTTTGGTAGCCTATTTTGTCAATGACACCAACGAGGTGGGTGTTGCATCTGTGATGAGTGAACGTATTGCTGCCTATCCCAATCCTACGCGCGGCAAGGTGACTGTCAAGGGACCCAAGGCAATTGTCTCCGCTATTGTCATCGATATGGCCGGTTGCTCCAAGGAGGTGCGTCTCATGCCCCAGGGTGATGGCCGTTATATCCTCGACATCTCTGGCCATCCGCAGGGAGCCTACTTCCTTACCCTCACCACTGGCGATGGACAGCAACATGTCGTGCGACTATTGAAACAATAACGCATTTCGGCTCGCAAAACAAAATATTTTTGCCGTGTCGGAAAAAGTTCGTATCTTTGCAATTTCATTTTAATGATTGCGATTTATGCGAACACTGATTAAGAATATCAAAGAGTTGGTGGGGGTGGAGAATACCCCGATGCTGCGGAAGCAGGGCAAGGAGATGGCCCAGTTGGAGACCGTCAAGGATGCCTACCTGATGATAGAAGATGGAAAGGTGGCCGCCTTCGGCAAGATGAGTGATTTGTCGGATGCCGACCTTAACGCCCCCAAGGTGGTTGACGCCACCGGACGACTGGTGTTCCCCAGCTTCTGCGACTCGCACACCCACATTGTCTACGCCAACTCGCGCGAGCACGAGTTTGTCGACAAGATTCGCGGCCTCAGCTACGAAGAGATTGCCAAGCGTGGAGGAGGTATCCTCAATTCGGCCAAAGCCACCGCCGCCGCCTCGGAAGACGAGCTTTACGATATGGCTAAGCGGCGCCTCGAAATGTTGATGCGTATGGGCACTGGCGCCATTGAGATTAAGAGCGGCTACGGTCTCACCACCGAGAGTGAGCTGAAGTTATTGCGTGTCATCCGTCGTCTGAAAGAGACCTCGCCCATGACCATCAAGTCGAACTTCCTCGGTGCCCACGGCATCCCCATGGAGTACCGTGGCCATCAGGAGGACTATGTCGACCTGGTCATCAATGAGATGGTGCCTAAGGTGGCGGCCGAGGGACTGGCTGACTTTATCGACGTCTTCTGCGACCAGGGATTCTTCACCGTCGAGGATACCGCCCGTATCCTGGAGGCGGGCATCAAATACGGCATGAGGCCGAAGATACATGCCAACGAGATGGCCATCTCGGGCGGCGTGCAGGTGGGAGTGAAATATGGTGCCATCTCCGTCGACCACCTCGAGCAGATGGGCGATGCCGAAATTGAGTGCTTGAAGGGTACCGAGACGATGCCTACGGTGCTGCCCGGCTGTGCCTTTTTCCTTAACCTGCCCCTCTCGCCGGCACGCAAGATGATTGACGCGGGTTTGCCCGTGGCTATGGCCTCTGACTACAACCCTGGCACCTCGCCCTCGGGCAACATGCAACTCGTCCTCTCCATGGCCTGCATCCGTTACCGTCTGACCCCCGAAGAAGCTTTCAACGCTACCACTCTGAACACCGCCTATGCCATGGGTGTAAGCGACATGGTGGGTTCCATTGCCATTGGAAAGAAGGCTAACTTCTATATTACCAAGCCCATTTCGAGTTATGAGTACATGCCCTACGCCTATGGAGAGAACAAGGTGGAGCGCGTCTTCCTCAATGGTAAAGAAGTATGATTAAGGCGACAAATATCAACAAAAGCTATGGGAACCTGCATGTGCTGAAAGACGTGAGTATCAGTATTGATCGGGGTGAAGTGGTGAGCATTGTGGGTCCTTCGGGAGCAGGCAAGACGACTTTGCTACAGATTCTCGGCACGCTCGACCGCCCCGACAGTGGTACGCTACTCTATGGAGATACCGAGGTTTCAAAGCTGAAGGAGAAGGAGTTGGCTCGTTTTCGCAACGAACACATCGGCTTCGTTTTTCAGGCGCATCACCTGTTGCCTGAATTCACGGCCTTGGAAAATGTATGCATCCCTGCCCTTATCCGTGGCATACCCATGAAAGAGGCTTCGGAACGGGCATTGGAACTGCTGAGTTTCATGAAGATAGACCATCGCGCAAGCCACAAGCCGCAGGCTCTCAGTGGGGGTGAGCAGCAGCGTGTGGCCGTGGCACGTGCCCTGATGAACAACCCTATGGCCGTGCTGGCCGACGAACCCTCGGGAAACCTTGATTCCCAGCATGCCCGCGAACTCCATGAGCTCTTTTTCCGCCTCCGCGAGCAGTACAACCAAACCTTTATCATCGTCACCCACAACGAAGAACTGGCCGCTATGGCCGACCGAAAAATAACAATTATCGATGGAAAAAATACAGAGTAAACAACAGATAATCTATGGATTACGTCCTGTTATCGAGGCTTTGGGCAGTGGTCAGCAGGTGGAGCGTGTCCTGATACAGAACGGGCTCAATTCTTCTTTACTTAATGAGCTGAGAACCAAATTAAAGGAGCATGATATCCCATTCCAGTATGTGCCTGTGGAGAAGCTTAACAAGATGACCACCGGAAACCACCAAGGGGTAGTGGCTACCATTGCAGCGGTTAAGTACCATAGTTTCATGCAGTTGATGGAAACTTTGGAGGAACCCTCGGTAGTGGTATTGCTTGATCATGTGACCGATGTCCGCAACATGGGAGCCATTGCCCGCACGGCTGAGTGTACGGGCGTTGCCGCCCTCGTGGTGCCCGACCACGGTAGCGCCGCCATCAACGAGGATGCCATCAAGACCTCGAGCGGTGCCCTGCTGCGGTTGCCCGTCTGTCGCGAGCAAAACCTGAAGACTGTTGTTAATTTGGCAAAACAGTGTGGATACCAAGTGGTTGCTGCTACCGAGAAAGGTGCCGTCCACTACCGCGAAGTCGACTTCCGGAAGCCTACCCTCCTCATCATGGGTAACGAAGAGACCGGTATTAGTACAGAGTTGCTGAAAATGAGCGATGTGAGAGCCAAATTGCCCATTGTTGGCGAGGTAGCCTCGCTCAATGTCTCGGTCGCTGCCGGTGTCTTTATGTATGAAGCCCTTGAGCAGCGCTCAACTCGCTGATAAATAGATTGTAGCGTGCTATAATACCCTTTTTGGAGAGACCCTCTGGAAAGGGTCTTTTTATGTGTTTTGTAATTCGCTGATACTTAATACCATCTACCTATCAACTCCTAACCAACTCCTACCCAAGTCCTACCACGGTAGGAGATGATAGGTAGATGGTAGGTCGTTGGACTGGAGAAGGGGGACGGATAGGGTAGTGCGTAGTGTGTTAAAAAAACACAAAAAATGTTAAATCTGTGAGCTGAAAAATGCTTTTTCGACTCTTTAAAGTGAGGGAAAAGGAATGTGGAGAAAAGCATTTTTTTACATTTTCGCGTGTATGTTTAAAAAAAGTCGTATATTTGCGTTTGGATTCTGCCCCGCGAAAGGGCAGGGTTTGGTGTGTGTAAACAATTGTAAATAACTGAAAAATAAAAATATAAAAAGTAATAATATGAAGCTCAGATTCATTTTAGCGAGTGTGATTTTCCTGTTTTCGGGACTTGTTTCGCGAGGACAGGTGGTCCAAATGTACTATCAAGGCTTTGAAACCAGTGAGACCACGGATTTCACTGTGAACCCCTCGACCAGTTCGAGTTACTCGACAACGTTCTATATGAGCGGCAGCCGCTCTTTGGAGTTGCAGCAAAGCTCCAGTGGTACAGTGTCAATGGTAATCAACACTCTGGATTTCACCCAATCCAACGCGTGGCACAACATCGCCCTGGAGTTTGATCACATCTGTGCCGTGAACGACCAAGGTTATATTCCTGTGTGTCGCATCGCTTACAAGCGTGAAAACGAATCGGACCAGAACTGGCATTATCTGACAGGACAAAACTACGACATGACGGAAGGAGGTTCGACGCAATTCGGCTTTAATGGCGGTTTCAATAAGTCCTCGTATACGAACTGGAGTTCGTCAACGTTAAGCAACGATGACTGGAAGAGTGAACGTTTCAATTTGAATGAGTTGGTGCAGTTGAGTGGCGTGGCATCGTCCGAGCGCCGTCTGATGATTAAGTTTGAGATACGTCAGAGTGCCAACAGCTCCACGGGTGTGTGGCGTTTGGACAATGTGAGAGTGCGTGCCAGTTCGAACCCTATGGTGACGCCGGTCATCAACATGGTGAGCTATCCCGATGGCTACTATTATCCTAGTAGCCGCGGTGCACGGATTGAGATTAATCCTACGACCACCGTGTCTGCGGGCATCGACCCCGACTCGGTGTACCTTTACTATAAGGGTGGTACCAACGGGACTCCCGTGCGTCTGCAGATGACGCCGGTGCCCGGTGTAAGTGGACGCTACCATGCTAATATTCCCTTCTTTGGCTATGATACCGTGATGGCTTTCTATTGCGTGGCGCGCGACCATACGACGAACGCGAACATGGTTACATTCCCGAAAGCCGCTAACTCGTGGATTGAGTACAAGTGTGTGCGCGGCGGGGAGAATAACTGGAACAAGATGAATGCCGTGCAGAAGTCCAGTTTCACTGGAAGCAACGTGCAGTATAACAGTGAAAACTTCCCCTTCAATTTATACGCCGACGCGAGGAGCGAGTGGGTTTATGACTCGTCGCTGCTTGCCGGCGCGGGATACAAGGCTGGAGAGATGACCTCGATGCGCATCACCTTCTCGGCGCATACCAACACAGTAACACGTCAACGCCTGCAGGTAAAGATGAAGAATGTGCCGGCGGACTACACGGTGAACACCTCCGGGGTGAACACGGCATTCACATCGTCCTACATGAAGGTGGTTTATGACAACTCGCTAACCATCAATGAGGCCAATGCCGACAGCTCGCAGACGATTCAATTCCAGGACACTTTCTACTATGCAGGTAAAGGTCTGGTGATGCAGGTGGTATACGATGACTCGCAAAACAAGACGGCGTCGCCTGTCAAAATGATTTCGACACCTAATGACAAGAAGACCCTGTATACTTTGCTCGATGGTGATGAATTCCAGAACTATCACCCGATTACGAACCCTGGAGATTTGGCTAGAACTGAGCTTTACTCTTCCTACCGCCCTGCCTTTGTGCTGACATCGCAGAAGAATCTGCCGCTGCTGTATGACATGGGCTTCGACACTGTCCGTACTTCGCCGACCTATGGTTTAGTGAGCCCAGATAGTCTTGTGGCGATGACGCCGGATGATCATAGCATTAAGGTGAGGTTGATGAACTATGGAGCACTGCCGGTTAATGCTATCCGCATCAGCTACAGCATCAACGATACCCTTGTAGGCCACTATGACTGGAGCGGCACGCTGGCCGGAGGTGCCACGCAGCAAGTGACGATTGCTCCCAATGTGCCATTGTCGGCAGGTTGCTATACACTGAAAGTGTGGGTCGAAGATACCCTGACGGCCGGTGGTTACCAATACCGCGACCACGAGCCGTATAATGATACCATCAGGTCGAAGTTCACCGTTTGTGCCGGCCCGATGCATGGTGAGCGTCACGTGGGTAGCGACAATGCCGACTTCAAAACCATCGAGGATTTCCTCTTTGCTTTGGAGTCCTGTGGCGTTGACGATAGCCTGGTGGTGAAGTTGGCCCCGGGGCTCTATAAGCGCTTCACGATGCCCACCGTGACTGGATTGTCGGAACAGAACTACATTGTCTTTGAGCCTGAAAACGGAATGGTGGAACTTTATTCCGCTGATTCGGCGATTTCAATAGTGGATTTGAAGAAAGTGTCGCATGTGCGTTTCCGCAATATCGACTTCGTGCGTCGCGCGGGAATGCTGACGAACATGGTGGAGCTGGGAATAACAAGTAATGGCTGTCGTATCGAGGGCTGTACGTTCGTTGATAGTCTTTCCAACCCTGCTCCCGCCTTCCGTATCGCTGCGATGATTAACACGGGTTATGCCAACGACATTGTGATTGATAGTTGCTCCTTTGTCGGTGGCAAGGTGGGTGTTGCAGTTGCTGGTCAGGCGACGGACATGAGATCGACCAACAATACTGTAAAGCGTTGCCTGTTCCGCAACCAAAATGAGAATGCGGTGAACGTGAGTTTCCAGACCGATGTCGTCATTGACCACAACGAGATGTATGATGTGTTGACCAGCACGATGGGCGTGCTGATTGTGAACTACTGCGACGGTGAGTCGAAAGTAATGGGTAACAAGGTCTATACGAGCCACGGCGCTGGCGGTATCACGCTGCAGAATGTGACAGGAACGAGTGTCAACCATGTCATTGTGGCAAACAACATGATTGTCTGTGAAGACGGTCAGCAGGGTGCACCGCTGAATGTAGTTTCCGCCACTTGGACGGATGTGGTGTACAACTCGGTAAAGCTGACGGCTCCGAACCGTAACAGCAGAATGGCCGCCTCTTTTGGTAGCGGTGGTACCTCGATTCAGAACTGCCGCTTCCTGAACAATATCCTTGTGACCCTTGACGGGAACAACTATGCGTTGAACTACATGCCGGGTTCGGTGACCAACAACACCGTGGGACATAACGACTATTACACGCTAGGTGCGGTGTTGAACAAGAAATCTGGCAGCGCCAGTCAGTCACTAACCGACTGGGCCCTTGCAGTGCCCGAGGACACTAACTCGGTGTCGGTGAACCCCAACTTCCTCAACGGTTCTCTGGTGGATTTGAGAACCTATAACCGGTTGCTAAAGGGTGTGGGTATTCCGATTGTGGAGGTGACGACGGATATGTACGACACACTGCGCAACACAACGGCTTCCTGCCCGGGTGCTTTCGAGTTCCTGTCGCTGATGTACGATTTCGAGCCCGAGGCCCTGGTAAGTCCTTTGAGCGAGAATTGCCACATGCCACAGCAGGTGGAGCTGAAAGTGTTGCTGAGAAACAGCGGCACGAGCGGCTACCGCGGAAATGACCTTCAGTTGGCCTACCAGGTGAATGGGGGCACCCCGCAGACGGTGACCATCACCGACACCATCCCTGCGGAAGACACGGTGACAGTTGCTACCGGTGCGATGTTGCAGTTGCCTGCCAACGGCATCAGGGATTCGGTCTATTCCATCAGAGTCTGGACGATTTTTACCAACAATGACCCCAACCAAACGAATGATACGAACACCTTCTCGGTGACAAGTAAATATCATCCTGCACAGCCCGACAACGACAGTACGCTGATTGATTATGCCACGGCGGCGACCATTACACCGACGAGTGGTGTGGAGAACTGGGCGGTGTATGGCAGCACGGCAGCTCCTCGGAAAAATTCCGAGATTTACTGGTACAGGGATACAACGGATGCCGACCCCTTCCACGTGGGACCGACATTAACGACGGACACGCTGCGTATGGACACCACCTTCTATTTCCGCCAGAAGAGGTCGAAACCGATAGTGAGAATCACGCAGTTGGAGATCAAGAAAGATGGAACGGGTACCACCCCCAATCCCCCCTATTGGCTGAGCAGCAGTCGCAAGGTTGCACTTCAGTTGACGAATATTGGAGACGCACGTGCGATACTAACGGGTGATACACTCCAGACGATGTCGACAACGAGCGGTCTCAACAATAAAGTTTATGTCTTCCCCGAAGATGTCTTTATCGAGCCTGGCGAGAGTTTGGTGGTGCAGTATGCGACGGGAACTTCGTCGAATCCTGAGAAGACCATCCATATCGGGAACCCGTTTGGAAGCACTAACGTGACGTATAACTCCAACATTGCCTTCCTCTACAAAAAAGGGAATGGTGTGCTCGAGGATGCCGTGGTTTTGAACAATATCGATATCAGCGCTCCCTCCTATATTTGGATGGGCTCGACTGGCGTGAATCTTTCGACGTCGAATGGTACGGCGGGAATAGTGAGAACAGGCTTCCAAGGCTTGGTGTCGAACTGGCGAGTGGCAACGAATTCCGCCAAAATGTTCTTGAACACCATCGATTCCAACTGGATATTTTATGAGGACAATGGTTGTGAAGGACTGTTTGCCAGTTACAAGGTGAAGATTCAGGCCCCCCCCACGGCAGATATCAGCCTGGATGCACCGACCCTTCCCGAAGGGGTGTGCAACATGGGGATGGAGAGTATCGCCGTGAGAGTGCGCAACTATGGTATTGAGCCTGTGACAAGCATGGTGCTTCACTATACCGCCGGTGCTGACACCGTGACCGAGACGGTTGGCGAGACTGTTCCCGCCGGTGGTTCCATCTTCTATACCTTTAATGGACAAATGGATATGGCCTTCAGCCACGATTCCCTGCTGACAGTAAAGGTTTGGGTTGACACTGTGAGTGGCGATAATATCCAATACAATGACACCAATTCGGCTTCTGTTTGGATACCCTTTACTCCTGCTGCACCTGCCAGCATGGCAGCCCACATAGTCTCCTATGGCGATAGAGATACCTCTACAGTCACTCCTCCCGAAGGACAGATACCTGTGTGGTACGACTATGACGGCATCGCTGTTGATACCGCTTACACCAATATTTCAGAGATTCTCTATGTGGGTGGTACTCGTGGGGTGAGTTATATGGTATTCGACACTGCCCAGGGTATCGTAGGTACAGCTGCGCAGATTAACGCCGCCACAACTTTCCCCTCTCCCTATATGCCCTCAAAGAAATATGCTAAACAACAGTTTATCTACAGTGCTTACGACCTGAAATCGGCGGGTCTGAAGGCTGGCTACATAGACACCATAGCCTTTAAATTCAAAACCATCGGTGGCAATAACCCCACTGCTTCCATTTCTTTCGACGAGTATACAATCTCGTTGGGCCAGACGAGCGATACTATCTTCTCGGTAACTTCCGGAAGTAACTCTACCGACTGGAAGAGCACCTCTTTGGTCTATTCTCGTGTGCCGCAGATCATCTATCAGACTTCGGCCGAATCGTGGATTACCCATATTCTCGACCGCCCCTACTACTGGGATGGTGAATCGAGCCTGGTGGTTCAGATTGTGCACCATATCTCTACCCCCAACTCCAGCGGTGCCCGCTCCTACTATACCGCCAAGAGCAACACTACCCTCTTCAAGAACGGAGACACAGAATTGACCCCCACGACGTCTGAATATGTGGGCACTGGTACGCGAGGCAACAACCGCCCAGATATCCGCATCAATAGTACCACCTATGGTTGCGAAAGTCCAATTACCCCATACACGGTGCAGATGATCAATATTCCCTCTGTCGACATGGCAGTGTTGTGGCCCAATGGTGTGGATACGCTGGAGTACAACTCCTGCAATGACATTCCTATTTATGTGAGGGTGCGCAATCAGGGTGCTTCTGAAGCCACTGGCACAAAGGTCTACTATTACTTCGATACGTTGGCGGTGGACAGCATCACGGTAGCCTCCACCATTGCCTCGGGTGCAACCCTCGACACTCTGCTCTTCTCGCGTCACATGGTCCCCGGACGACACATGCTGAAAGTTGTCGTGTCGGCTCCTGGCGACAATATCCACTCTAACGACACCATTAGTCGTTCCTTCATGGTGCGATTCTGCAACGGTTCCTACACCATTGCTGCCCTTGACGGTGACTATCGTTCGTTCAGTGAGGCCATCGATACGCTGAATATTGTCGGTGTACAAGGTCCCGTCGTCTTCAATGTTGCCCCGGGTACCTATACCGAGCAGGTGGTTCTGAACAATATTCCGGGTTCTTCGGCGGAACATACGATAGGCTTTGTGGGCACTGGCGATGAGGTGTTGCTCACCGCTGCTACCTCCCAGAACAATAACTATGTGATGCTGCTCGACAGTACTTCGTATGTCACTCTTTCAAACTTCAGAATCGAAGCCCGTCCGGCATCCGGCAACTATGCCAATGCTTTGGTGATGCAGAAGGGAGGTCATATCACTATTGACAGCCTCACGGTCAGAGTGAAGGGCAGTGTCAACAACGCTGCTGCCTCGTGCGTGGTGCTGCAGGGAGACATCTCCAACCTTACCTTTACCAACAATGTGATTGACAGCGGTTATTATTCGTTCCGCGGTGGAAGCGGGTCGACCAACTGCAGCGACTTTACCATCACTGGCAATACGTTCAAAAACTTCTTGTCACAAGGTGTCAATCTGCGCGGCGTGACCAATCTGCTGATTAATTCCAACCAAATCAAGTCTGGTGTGACTATCGACAGCCGCGGCCTGACGGGTCTCTATCTGGCCTATGTGTCGGGTGACTTCTCGGTTCAGATGAACAAGATTTACCTTATTGACGACAAGAGTGGTGGTAAGCGCGGTATACAACTCGAGCATATCACGGGCACCAGCAGCGCCCCAGGTATGGTGGTTAACAACATGATAAGTGGTATCGGTAGCGGAACCGGTGGACTCTCGCCTGCTAAACCTTCTGGTATATGGATTGACAGTTCGTCGACCTATGTGAATATCTACTTCAATACCGTCCGCACCTACTGTGGTCCTTATGCCAATGCACAAAATTCTGATGCCTCCTACTCCTTCTACGCTGGTGCTACGGTCTCACACATCCAGGTGATGAACAATATCTTTGCCAACTTGAGCAAGGGCTATGCCTATTATGTCTCGGAGCTTAACACTATCAGTATTTCCAATTACAATGCATACTATTCCAATGGCAATCGTCCTTTCTTCTGGAAAACCAACCGCACCACCCTCAGTGCCCTCCAAACAGCTAATAACGACGATGCCAACTCCGTCCTCGATGAGCCTTATTTCCGCGCCAACGATGACCTTCACCTCGTTATGTCCAACTTCTCCGGCATCGGACAATACAACGCCGACGTCCCTGAGGATATTGATGGCAACCTCCGCCAACAGGTCCCCGGACCAACCATCGGTGCCCACGAGATGGAAGTGCATACCCACGACATGGCTGTCGTCCGCATCACCGAGCCTATTATGCCTACTCCGACTGAAATTTCTCAATTCAGAGCTCCCAACAGAATGCCACCCAATATTGAATCCGATCCTGTGCGCGTTATCGCTACCTTCTACAACAATGGTATGGCTCCAGAGAGCAATGTTCAGTGGTATGCCTATATTGAGGGCCATGAGGATTCTACGCGTACTCCCAATAGATCTTTGGGCAACTTTGCTACGGGACAGAAAAAGACCGACACTATCATGATGCCCACCGTCCTTGGTATCACTGAAGCCAATGTTGTCCATGTTGTTGTGGAGATTCCTGTCGACAGTGCGTTATCCAACAATGACCTCACCACTAATATGTATCTAGCTCCGGCTTATAATCTTGAGGCTGTGAGTATCTCTGCCACGAGTACCTCCACCAACCCCACAGGTTGTAATATGGAAACTTCTCTCGTCAAGATTAATGTAAAGAACGCAGGCTTCAAGGATATCCCTGCCAATACCACCTTCAAGATTGGTTTCAAAGCGGTGATTACCTCTCCTGTTAATGCTGCAGTCTCCACTATGCCTGACACTGTAGAGGAAAACACCACCCTCGCCAATCAGCTCCTTATGGCACAAAGTGTCAATATTAACTTCTCGCAGACCGCCAACTTCTATCCCACGGGCATTGAACCGTCGATTATTAAAAACGATGGTATGCAATTCCGCCTTAGAGGATGGGTGAACTTTGAGAATGACATAACGAAGAGCAACGATTCTACGGCGAAAAATTCCGCCGTCATCAAGTCATACTACACACCAGAGCCTCCTGTGGGTTACGATACCGTCTTCGACTATGGTTCCTGGGGTGCTGTGCGTGCTTCGCAGGAGAATAGTCGTCCTATTAAGTGGTACCGTGACACGTTGAGCAACCAAGCCTTCTACCAGCCTTCGCAGTATTCGCCTTCATGCTTGTGGTCCAACACACCCCAGTATTTCTCTGACTCCACATATTATCTCAAATGCTACTCTGAGAAGAGCTGCCCTAGCAACTATTCCAGCGTCAATGTCTATGTCAATCCTCCCATCCAGAACGATATGGCTTTCGAGGCTATCATGGCACCGAGGGGAGGCCGTGTTTATATGGAGAACGACACCGTTCGTGTGCGTGTGAAGAACTTTGGAACCCGTTCGCAAAACAATATTCCGGTGACCTATCAGCTTAAAGCCAAGCAAGGCGGCACCTACAATGTTATCCAGACGGTCACCGAGAACATTACTGCCACTGTCGCAGCGGGACAGAGCCATGACTACACCTTCAGCCGCCTTCTCGACATCCCCGATCCCCTTCAGGCAGGTGACTTCCGTCTCACGGTATGGACCGACCTCGTCAACGACAACGTGCGCCGCAACGATACCATTCGTGTGGATCATGCGTTCGTCTCTCGCGCCGAGAGTACCTACAAGCTCGCGAAACCCGAGAACCCCTCGTTCGACATCACGCGTGTATCCTTTAATGAGCTCGACTTCGATTGTCCGCAGTTGGGCCGTGGCCGCACCGACCTCGCTTCCTCCAACTCCACATTCCCCTCTCCCGACTATCCCGTTGTCCACGTTACTCGTGGTCTCACCGACTCACTCATTGTTCAGGTAACGCAACTCGATGCTACCGCCCAGTCCGACCGTGTCAAGATTTGGGCCTTCATCGATTTCGACCGTAACGGTAGCTTCCAGCACAGCCCCAACGAAATGGTTGTTGCTGGCGATGCCTTCTATGACAATGCTACCTACTCCACCTCTGTCACCATCCCCAACGACGCCTCCTATGGCTACATGCGTATGCGTATCGCGGTGGGTGCCTATGGCGACTTTAGTACTAATGTTGTGCCCGATTCTTGTGGTATTCCGAACAACAAAAACGGACACAACATTGATGTGTTGCTCTTTGTCGATGCCGATCCTCCGGCAGTCGACTTGGCCATCACCCAGATTGTCTCGCCTCGCAGCTATCTGATTCGTGATGACCAGCCTCGTGTGATATCTTTCCGCATTGCCAACAAGGGCACTGAGGCTATTGCCAATCCGGTGTTCAACTATCGTTTTGATGGTGATGTTAACGACTCGACCTCCAGCGGTACAGTGACCTACAATGGTACCCTCCAGCCCGGCACCAGCGCCATCGTTACTCTCCCCAGTCATGTCTTCCCAATGGGTATCACCGATCTCACAATTTGGCATCAGCAGGAGAACGACAATATTGTTTCCAACAACCAGCTCCACTACCAGTACAACCGCTTTTATGTGGTTCGACCCGTTGTGGACGACAACTTCGACGATGTCACCAAATGGTATGCACCGGTTGGCTACAATGTTTATACTCACAATTACTGGGAACTCGGTTCTCCCAATAAGTCAAAAATTAACTCTGCCTATTCAGCTCCCAATGCTTGGGTTACCGACCTTAATGATATTGTCACTACCGGAACCCGTGGTAACGTCAGTTACCTTTACAGTCCCATTATCAACATCTCTCAGGTGAAGGCCGATACCCTTGCCTTCCGGCTCCGTCGCGACCTCACCAACAATAGTTCCCTCCGTATAGAATTTTACAACTATGAGGGCAAGTGGGTCAATGTTAATGCCGACTCTCTAACCAACTGGTATAATAATGCTGACGACGAGTGCTTTGACAAGACAACTGTCGGTAATGACTACAACTACTACTGGATTCCCACCAATCTCATCTCGGGTGACTTTACAGAGGATCTCCAGTTCCGCTTTGTCTACACCACACCAATGAAGTCCTCGGCTACTGCCAGCTTCGGAGAGGGTTGTGCTGTGGATAACTTCCACCTCGGCCGTGCCCGCCGTCCGATTGATGTCGGTGTTGTTGCTATTCCTTATCCTACGGCTCCTGCCTATGGACAGACAATCTATCCCAAGGTGGTTGTCAAGAACTATGGACTCGATACCATTCGCAGTCTTAAACTCGGCTATATCCACTATGGTACTTACCTTCCCAAGGAAACTACCCTCAGTTGCCGGCTGGCTCCTTTGGCTACTGACACCTTCGCCTTCGATTCCCCCTTCATTGTTACCTCTGACTTCCCCGACACCTTCAACATCACCGCTTTCACTATGCTTACCGAGGATATCTACCGCGACAATGATACTTGCACTGTCAGCTTCCCGCTGAGCCCGCTCGAGAACGATATCAGTGCCCATTCCTTCCTTTATCCGCTCGACAATGCTGTGGCTGGTGACTCCCTCAAGGTCACCATCCGCGTCCGAAATTTCGGTGCGTCGCCCATCACTACGGCTACAGCTTCCTATCTCGTCAATGGTGAAGACCGTGTTGACGAGGAGGTCGATTTTGTCTCCCTTCTTGGACGTCCGTTGAATTCGATGGAATACTTCAACTACACCTTTACTCAACGTTTCCGTGCCCGCATGGGTACAATTCTCCTTACTGGTATAGTCAAGAGTCCGCAAAACGACTACATCTATAATGATACCATTAGCAAGCGTGTTGAGGGTGTCAACTCCGTTGTCGACCTTGCCGCTGCATCTGTCATCATCGACTCCTCCTCGCATAATGAGGTGCGTGTCTCTCTAGTCATTGAAAACCGCGGTGCTCGTGGTGTCAACGGTTTCGAGGTAGGCTACTATATTGATGGCGACAGCAGTACCATCTATCGCGAGATCTATAGCCGCGATCTTCCGTTGCCGGCACTCGAGACTGGTTACTATTCCTTCAACCACGTTTTGCCGCCCCGTTCTGCTGGCTACGCCAATATCACAGCCTTCCTTCACGCTCGAGGCGATATTGATAGCTCTAACGATACTACCAAGACCTTTACGCAGTTGTACAGAGATCTTGAACTTCTCAATCTCATAGTCATCGAGAATGCCCAGCCCGACTGCAAGCTTATCGCCGTTGTTCGCAACAATGGTAACATCCCGGTGGTTACGGGTTTCGTTAAGGTTTCTGGAAACATCAACGGAACGGAATTCGATGAGAACTTTACGCATCCCATCATGGCCGGCCAGACGGTTGCCTTGGTCTTCCAGATGCGTATCCCCAAGAGCCCAGTGCGTCGCTATGTGGGTTCTGCCTCGCTGATTTCCTCTGTCAGTGACGCTAATCCCGATAACAATCAGACTAATGATATCGAGGTCCGTGGCTACTGGGAGGATGTGCCTCTTGTTGAAAGCGATAACCTTATTCTCGACCAGAACTATCCCAACCCCTTCGAGGATCGTACCACTATTCCATTCACATTGCCCAACGATGCCGAGGTTCACTTCTTCATCGTCGACGCCATGGGCCATGTGGTCAACAACTTCAGTCGCCACTTCCCGGCGGGAGCCCAGTCCATCACTATCGACATGTCGAGCTATGCCTCGGGAATCTACTACTATGGTATTGTGGTCGACGGCCAGCGTCGCATGAAGAAGATGATTCTCCGCTGATGCTTCGCCGGTTCATAGACTATGTTCGCGAGCAACACCTCTTCCCTTCGGGGCAGCAGGTGTTGCTTGCCATTAGCGGTGGGCGCGACTCGGCCTGCATGGCCCACCTCTTCCACCACGCATACATCCCTTTTGCCATCGCCCACTGCAACTTCCATTTGCGTCCTGGTGACTGCGACCGTGACCAGCAGTTTGTAGCCTCTTTGGCTGAAGGCTATGGTGTTTCGTTCCATACCATCGACTTCGACACCCGTGCACATGCTGCTACACACGGACAAAGCATCGAGGAGGCTGCTCGGGAGTTGCGCTACGCGTGGTTCTCCGACCTATGCCAAGAGCACGGCTACCCTGTTGTGGCCACAGCTCACCACCGCGACGATTCCATCGAAACATTCTTCCTCAACCTTTTTCGTGGTACTGGAATCAGCGGTCTCCATGGCATTCGGCCAAAAGTGAATGGAGTTATCCGTCCGATGCTCTGCTTTTCTCGGGCTGAGATTGACACCTACGTTGAAGAGAATTGTCTGGAATACGTGGAGGACCACACCAACGCAGAGTTGGACGCCCGCCGCAATCAGATACGGCTGCGATTGATGCCGCTGTTGAGGGAACTCTATCCCTCAATAGACTCTACTATGGCAGCCAACATCGAGCGACTGTACGATACGGAGATTCTGTATAAAGAATATATTGGAGAGTTACGCTCGCGATATGTAAAGCCTTACCCATCCTCCCTCTCTGCACTTCCCTTCCCAATCTTTGCCATAGATTGCTATCATACTCCTGCTCTTTTCGAGTTCCTCCGCCCCTATGGTTTCAATGCTTCCACAGTGGAAGACATCCTTGCAGCCAAGGAGGGGGGGAAATTATTCTATTCGTCGACCCATGTGGCCGAGATTCATCGCGGACAACTCCTCGTTGCACCCAATAGGGAGCCTGCACCCGGCCGGCATCCTCAGCCGGGTGATCGCATAAAGCTCAAAAAAGGTAGTCGCCTTTTGAGTGACTACCTTAAAGATAAGGGCTTTTCGCGTATTGAACGCCAGCATATTCTATTGAATCCGCCTGACGGCGATGAGCCTGTCGGCGCGGTCGCTGGGCTCGCGGTGGTAGACAAAGATGGTGTACTGGTTGGGCGTCTCCCAGTGGTCTCCCTCTAGCCATTCTGTCGCTGACTGCTCAATTCCATTATTTCTTAAGTCATGGTTCTTAACTATCAATAAATAAGAATAGTAGCCCTGCTTTAACAGCAGCCGCTTCACATACGCCTTGTATTCTGGCACATAGTCCATGCGGCTCGTCGAGTCGAGCTTCCAGTCCGTCAGTTGCCCCACTACGTAGACGCTCTTGTCGAGCCATGGTTGTGCCATAGGCAGGCTGATATTCACCCACACATAGTCGGCCTGCAATGCCTTGTTCTGGCGGTCCCACACATTGACCTTCATGCCGCCGTTTAGGGTTTTATCATTGAGATAGTGTTTCTTGCTGCGGTTCTCTTCGGGGCGCACCATGGCGAAGACTTCGCCGCCGTATTCCTCAATCCTCACAATGTTGTACATCGGCGACCGGAGATTGCTGCAGTCAAAATAGCGGAACGTGTTGCCGCCGTAGAAGATATTGCTCTGGCGGAAGCGGTAGCACAGCGCCGCCCCATCGTAGCCGCTGAATTCCAGCCACCGTATGTTGTCCTCGCGTCCGTTCTGTTGTAATAGAATACGCTCATATTCAGGTCTAAGTTGTTGGATAAAAGAATTATTGTCTCTTGTTTCTGAATTCTTGATTAAAACGTCCACCTCCTGCCGCTTCGTAATGTCCATCCCGTCGTAGGGACGCGCCAATTCGGCCTCCACTTTCACCCCGGTCTCGCTCACCCAAAAGCGACGCGAGAGCAGTGTGTCGCCAATTTCGTTGACGATATAGACTACATAGTTCCCTGAGTGTGTGAAGTCTGTATATTTGGCAGGAATCATTTGGTGGTAGTGGATGAAGGGACGCAAGGTGGTAAATGAAAACTCAATGTTCTCAATCTCACCGCTTTCGAAACCGTTCATGAAATCGTAGGGCTCCAATTCATCACGTCTCCAGTCAGCATCGCAATGAGCTATCGTGTAGCGCAGATTCTCAGCCTCGTCAGCCAAAATATCGAACTGCAACAGCATCCTCTCTCCTTTGCCCAATGTTAGCACAGGCGCCTCCAGCTCCACGCCGCTCCGCGTCAGCGTCACCGTCTTCACGTCCGACCTCCACGCCGAATCACTCACCCTCGGTTGTCCCCAAACGGAGCAGCCGAAACAAACTGCCACAAAAAACAGAATCATCTTTTTCATGCTGCAAAGATATGAAAAAAAACTGATTTGATGCAAAAATGAATCTAAAATATTAAGAAAGAATGTATTACGGAATCTGCTGGAAAATATGAGAAAGGTCCTTTTATTTCTGAATTTGTAACCATCTGATAATTAGTGATAAGAAGCCACCCGCTCTTACTCAACTCTTACTCAACCCCTACTCACCTCCTACCCATCCCTTACCATAGTAGGAGATGGTAGGTCGATGGCAAATCGATGATCTGTCGTTAATCCTATGTTACATCTATTTGGGACTTTTACAGTTTTTTGTTGTTGATGTTTAAAAAAATCATCGTATCTTTGCAGTTTGATTTTTTAGTGTCAAATATGGAGAATATATATATAGAAACCTATGGCTGTCAGATGAATTTTGCAGACAGTGAGGTGATTGCAGCTATCCTGACAAAGGCGGGATATGGCGTCTGTGAGAGTGTGGAGGATGCCGATTTCATACTTATCAATACTTGTGCCATCCGTGACAATGCCGAGCAGAGGGTGCGTCACCGTGTGCGTGAGTTGAAGGCGCTGCAGAGTCGCAGGCATAATCTCCGCGTGGGGGTGCTGGGCTGTATGGCAGAGCGGCTACAGAGCCGCCTGATGGCCGAGGAGGAAAATGTGAGTTTCGTATGTGGTCCCGATGCCTATAGGCGGCTGCCGGAAATGTTGGCGCAGGTGCGTCGAGGTCAAAAGACAGCCGAGGTGGATCTGAGTACCACTGAGACCTATGCCGACATCGAGCCTGTGCGTTTGGCTGGTAATGGTATTTCGGCTTATATCAGCATTATGCGTGGCTGCCAGAATTACTGCGCCTACTGCGTAGTGCCCTACACGCGTGGCCGCGAGCGTAGCCGCGACCCTGAGACTATTGTTCATGAGGCCCGTACTCTCTTTGAACAGGGTTACCGAGAGGTGACGCTGCTGGGACAGAATGTGAACAGCTATTCCTCCTCCTGTGATTTTCCAGAATTGATACGCCAGGTAGCGGAGATTGATTCGCAGTTGCGGGTCCGATTCGCCACGTCGCACCCCAAAGATCTCAGCGACAAGTTACTGGAAGTGATGTCAGCTCACGACAATATTTGCCGCTGTATCCATCTGCCGGTGCAGAGCGGTAGCAACCGCATGTTAAAGCTGATGAACCGTAAGTATACCGTGGAATGGTACCTCGATAGGGTGGGGACTATTCGCCGCTATATGCCTGACTGCTCGATTACTACCGATGTTATTGCAGGTTTCAGTACAGAGACCCATGATGACCATGAAGCCACGCTGGAACTCTTTCGCAAGGTGCGCTACGACTATGCCTACATGTTCAAATACTCGCTGCGCGAAGGTACCTATGCTTGGAAGCATTTGGCTGACGACATTCCCGAGGAGGAGAAAACGCGGAGACTGAACGAGATTATCTCCTTACAAGGTGAAATTGCTCTGGAGAACAACAAGAAAGAGGTGGGTAAGGAATACGAGGTGCTGGTGGAAGGCGAAAGCCATCGCTCAAAGGAGCAGCTCTTCGGACGCAATAGTCAGAATAAGGTGCTGGTGTTCGACCGTGGCGATGCCGTTCCGGGTACCTACCGCACCGTAAGGGTGAAGAACGTCACCGCGGCGACACTGATTGGTACGCTGGTGCAATAATATTGTAGTTTTTACGTTATTACGGTATATCGTTTTTCGACATGGAAAAAGAAAACATTTTGAAAAAATACCCCTGGTTGATGCATCTGCTGGTTATGGTTGGCGTGTCGTTGGTGATACTGGCGGTGGTGCTCATCTTTATCCGCATCTATGCGCGGCAGGGTAAGGAATATGTGATGCCCGACTTCGTGAACAAGAATATCGCCGAGGCGATGGCCACCAACGAGATAGACCTCGACTTTGTGGTGATGGATTCCATTTTCCGTGATGGGGCAGAGGGCGGCATTATTCTGACACAGGATCCCCAAGGAGGGACCATGGTCAAGAGTGGACGTAAGGTGTATGTGAGTATCACGGCTTATAATGCCGATGATGCTATTTTGCCTGAACTGGCTGGCCTCTCTGTTCGACAGGCGGTGTCGGAGTTGTATGCTGTTGGACTGGTGGCTGGCAAACTGACCTTCGTTGAAGATCCCTATAAAAACAGTGTTGTGAATCAGAGTTGTAAAGGCCGAACTCTCTATGCTGGCCAGCAGATTCCCCGAGGCTCGGTGGTGGATTTGGTGGTGGGTAGTGGCGACGGCGACGGCGAGAACAGTGTGCCATTTGTCATAGGCAAGACTGCCGACAAGGCACGTCGAGATATTCTGTCTGTGTCGCTCAACGTAGGAACGGAATATTTCCGTGGGGTGAAAAACAAACTCACAGCAGTGGTCTACCGTCAGGAACCCGACTATACGGGGGTGAATAAATATCCGTACGGCACTAGTGTCGATTTGTGGTACATAGATGCCGACAATGCTGATATCAGCAAGATGGTAACGGATTTCAAGGTGGATTCGAGCAAGATTATTATCACTGAACAAGAGAACGACGGACGCCCGAGTCCTGAGGATATTGATGAAAACTGGCAATGGTAAAGAAACTACTAGTCGCGCTTTTTGTCCTGCAGGGTATGGCTCTGCAATCGCAGGAAGTTCTGCTGCCCCTGCAGACAGGTCCTAGGTCGGTGTCTCCCCGTAAGGGTTCCTCCTTCCCCCTCACGTTGCCTTTCTTCGATGATTTTTCGTCTGTCACAGGAACTCCCTCGCAGGATCGTTGGATGACAGAGGGAGGTGCATCAGTGGCTACGGGTGCAGGCTTGCTGCCACCCACGGTGGGTGTGGCAACACTTGATGCTATTGGCGCTGATGGAAGGCTTTATGCCGATGCTTCGGTCGGCCGTTTTGCTGGCGACACACTCTGTTCGCGTAGCATCGACCTCAGTGGCCTTACGGAAGCTGACTCGGTAGTTCTGAGTTTCTACTACCTTCCTGGGGGAGGTAAAGGCGATTTGTGGTGCCGTACCGGCGATGCCCCCGAGACATGGGATTCTTTGATGCTCGATTTCTATAGGAGCAGTGACAGTACATGGGTTACTGTGTGGGCGCATCGCGGTGTTGATGTGGACTCGTTGATAGCAGAAACCGGCAGGGAGTGGCAGTATGTAGCCCTCACGCTCAGAGGAACTGATTTCTTCAATGCCAATTTTGCTTTCCGATTTAGGAACTATGCCAGTTTGACCAGCACAACGAAACCTGGGCTGGCGGGGAACTGTGACTATTGGCATCTGGACTATATTTTCCTCGACCGCAATCGCACTGCGTCGAGCATTCCTGAGTTCCGCGACGTGGCTTTTGTGAATCCGGCGCCCTCAATGTTAACGATCTACCAGGCCATGCCGGCACGCCAATACCGCCAGAGCGATATGGTGGACAATTTGTCTATGGTTATCACTAATCTTTACAGTTCGGAGTTGGCTACACAATATAAGTATGCTATTCTAGACGATAATGGAGATACTCTCTATCAATATGATGGTGGCTATGAGAATGCGCCGCCTTATCTTCCCGACGGAAGCTATCAGGAATCGCCAGCCCATGCCTCTCCGGCAGTGGCGTATGTGTTTCCGGAGGGCGAGCTGGAAGGGGTGTATACTGTGGTTCACACGGTGCGTGAGGGTGTGGGTGGCGACGACTATACGAATAATGACACGGTGCGTTTCCGTCAGGTGTTTGGCAACTATTACGCCTATGACGACGGCACGGCGGAGAATGGTTATGGTCTCACCTCGACGGCTAGTCATGTCTATTTAGCCTATCGTTTCGACCTGAATACAGAAGATACCCTCACGGCACTGGACATATATTTCAACCGCACGTATGAGGGCGAGAATGAAGCGGTCCCGTTCAATATTACGGTATGGAGCAATGACGATGGACAACCTGGGCAAGTGATTTATCGTGACCACACAAGCCGTCGTCCTGCTTTCGCAGGATTGGACACTTATTGCCGCTTTCAGTTGGAGGAACCGGTGCTGGTTAATGGAAGTGTTTTTGTGGGATTTGATCAAGGTAACAACAATTTTATCAATATTGGTTTCGACCGCAACAATAATGTGAGTGACCGCATCTATTACATGACGAGCACCTCGTGGCAGCAGAGCATTTTGTGTGGAGCCTTGATGATGCGCCCTTGTTTTGGCATCGCCGCAACAGTGGGAATAGAGGGAAGAATTGTGGATGGGGGTGAGTGGATGATTTATCCGAATCCCGCCGACGAAAGGATATGGGTAAGAGGAATGGATGAAGAGGGAACAGTGACGCTCTATGACATGATGGGTCGCCGAGTGGCTTCCGGAAAGGGTGACCAATTGTCGGTAAAGATGCTGCCCAATGGAGTGTATATGGTACGCTGTGCGGACTCACAAGGAACAGTGATCATAAAGAAAATAATAATCAAGCACTGATGGCAGACGAAGAGCTGGAACTGGAAGAGCAGCAGGAACTCTATGAACACCACCACATCGTTGTCGACCGTGGACAGGAGATGCTGCGTATTGACCGTTACTTGCAGATGAGACTGCAAGGGGTGTCGCGCACGAAGATACAAGCGGCGACGAAGGCGGAATGTGTGAGGGTGAATGGCAAAGCTGCCAAGGCCAACTACCGAGTGAAGCCGTTGGATGAAATCAGTATTTTGCTACCGGAGCCGCCGCATGAGTTTGAATTGCTTCCGGAGCCCATTGATTTAAAGATTGTCTATGAGGACGATGATGTGCTGGTGGTGGACAAGCAGGCGGGGTTAGTGGTGCATCCTGGTGTGGGCAATTGGAATGGTACATTGGTCAACGGCTTGTTGTATCATCTTCAGGGTACGGATGCAAATCCATTGCTTGTACACCGGATAGACAAGGATACGTCTGGATTGTTGCTGGTGGCCAAGAACGAGGACGCTCAGGCGTTTCTTGCCCGTCAGTTCTTTGAGCATTCGATTGAAAGAAAGTATAATGCTTTGGTGTGGGGAGATTTTGAGGAAGAGAGCGGTACGATAGAAGGTAATCTTGGCCGCTCGCCGAAAGACCGTAGAATGATGTGTGTTTATCCTCACGAGGAGGGTATATCCGAGGAGGAACAGAAAGGAAAGCATGCTGTGACTCACTGGAAAGTGCTGGAACGCTTTGGGTATGTGACGCTGGTGGAATGTGTGTTGGAAACTGGTCGTACGCACCAGATTCGTGCACATATGCGTCATATAGGTCATCCGCTTTTCAATGATGCCACCTATGGTGGCGATGGTATCCTAAAGGGAACTACATTTACGAAGTACAAGCAATTCGTTAACAACTGCTTTGAGGTGCTGCCGCGACAGGCGTTGCATGCTTTAGTCTTAGGTTTTGTGCATCCGAGAACGAAGAAGCAGATGCATTTCGAAAGCCCTCTGCCAGAGGATATGCGGCAGTGTATTGAGCGTTGGCGTAATTATTCGGTGCAGGTGAAAGAATAAGTCCCCGTCCTTTTGCTAGTATTCCCACATGGCATCTTCGATTTCGAAGACCTTTGCTTCAATGTAGTCCGACTCGAGGATGGCATCCTCGCCTGTGAGATAGTCTTGAATCTTTCGGTTGTAGGGGTTTGATTCCCGTGTGATATAGGCATGGTAGTATTGGTTGAGGAAGATCCAATCCCAGGAAGGTTGACGAAGGGTGCTGTTGTCGTCAATGTAGGCTTGATAACGTACCAAAAGGGATCGGACGAGAATGTTCTGCATGGGAACCCAGAAAAGAGGGATATTTCCCAAGGGGATGACTTCGCCGTTGGGCAGTTCGCGGAAAGTTTCCTTGACAGGAGCCAAGGCCATTCGTCGCGAATCCTGGCGAGTGTCTTGGCGGCCGATAAACCATACCTCTCGTAAAGAATAGTTGAATATTTCAGAGCCGTCGAAATATTTCGGTCGGATAACAGTTTGGTATATCTCATTGTCGTCCTCATCGTAGCCAATTTCCAGTAACAGGGTGTCAGCTCGTGTATATCGCTCAACGAAAGTTAAGTTGTCAATAGGGACGAGCAGGTCATCGTCCTCGTAAATGGGTATTTCGTTGGCTGCCATGGCATCCCATAGGATGTAGGCAAGACTCTTTTTCCCGAAATTGTTATATTCATCGTAGGGGAAGTAGAAGAACTGGTTGAAAAGCTCCTCTGCATTTATTGTTTTCCAGATTTCGGTGCTCCAGACAATGTCAGATTCGCGAAGGAAAGGGAAGGGGATGGGGGTCTCATACCCTTGCTCCTGACTGTTGGTGATATCGTCAGGCTTATGGTCAATGGTTTGAGCTGTCAATGTGACAGTCAAAGA
The DNA here is from genome assembly GCA_900316235.1 of uncultured Bacteroidales bacterium. Classification (GTDB taxonomy): domain Bacteria; phylum Bacteroidota; class Bacteroidia; order Bacteroidales; family P3; genus Colimorpha. The sequence continues at coordinate 15,859 of ONCC01000003.1, read as the reverse complement.
CAGGGCAAATAAGAGTATAAACAGTGCTTTCTTCATTGTAAAACAAAAGAGTTAAGAGCCATTATACTCTTAACTCTTTTGGGGAATGCTTTTTGATAGAATATTGGTTTAATATTCCCACATGTCGGATTCGACATTGAAAATCTCGTCTTCAATTCTCTGCGACTCGAGGATGGCATCCTCTCCAGTGAGGTAGTCGGAAATACTTCTGTTGTAGACGTTCGACTCGCGGATGATATAACTATCGAAATACCTCTGGATGAATACGTCGTCATAGGAGCGCTCAACAACATCGTTGTTCTCATCATAAGCGTTAGCGTTGACAAATACATTGCGGACGCGCATGTCATCCATGGGAATCCAGAAGGACCATTCGAGAGCCTGACCACCGGTAAGGGTCTCCTTGAGGTATTGGAAGGCAAGGCCGACGATTCTGACTTTCTGACGAGTGTCTTGTTTGTCGATATACCAGCGTTCTTTCAGACGAATTTTCATGACAGAAGTACTGTCGAAGCTACGTGTGACAAGAGAGTCTTTCATAACGTAGTCGTCAATCTCTTCGTCGTAGATGGGCTGTCCATTTTCATCCAGAGCCTCAACTCGTTTGTTGTAGGGGTCACCGACAAGGAGTTTCATCGCCTCGGCGAGGTCGAGTTCTTTCACCATATCGTCATCTTCATAAACGGGAATTTCCCCATTTCTAACACCTTTCATAATGAGGTTAATCAGGCTGATACGGCCCTGGGTACTAGTCTCATTATTAACGGGGAAGAAGAAAAACTGGTTGAATTTCTCGTTAAAATCGACTTCTCTCCAAATTACGCGATCCCAAACCACATCGCTTTTTCTGAGTGAGGGATAGGGCATGGCTTTCTTGCCGATTACATTTCCTCTCTCGTAGAAATCGTTGGGATTTCGCTGTTCGTCAGCATCGATGATACTCTGTGCGTTGATTGTGGTGCAATAACCTAAGATTGCAAGCACATAAATCAAGACTTTCTTCATATCTCAGTTTATTTTAATGTTGCGGTATAAGTCACGGTCTGAGCCTTTCCATCGGGCATCATGACTTCGGCAAGGATGACGAGTTTGTCGCCCTTGGTAGCTTTCCTAATCATAGAGGCGATGGTTTCGTTGAAACGACCGCTGTTAACAGTTTCCTCCTTGGCTCCAATAGCAACAGTCATTTTGACCATGCGAATCAGACGGTTGTCAATCTTAAGGTTGAAGTCTTTGGCCTTTGTTGCAGTGACAACAGTGTTGGCGGAAAGTTCTTTCTTGGCAATTCGTCCACCACTCTCAATACCACCCACCTTGATGACAGGAGCGGGAATGTCTTTCACAAAAACGGTCTGACTACCCACACGCTGGGTCTTGCCGTCGATAGTGGCATCGACATGGATGGTGAGTTTCTTCGAGCCGGCAGCGGGAACGAGGTTATAGGAGCCATCGCCCTCCTGCTTGGTCAGTTTGTATTGGCCACCTTCGATAACGGGTTTCAGACTACGGGAGTCGACACCAGCAGCGGAAATGGTGATGGGGTTGTCAAGTCCGGCATAAACGACCTGCATACCATCAAGACGCACTACGCCGGCGGGTTTTGCTACGAAGTAGACGTCATTAATGGGGTATTCTTCTGTACCACCGTCAGGCGAGGTAACGTAAGCTGTACCCGTGATGCGCTGGGGACCCAGGGTATTGCAAACAGTACGATAAATGACTGTACCGCTATCTCCGCTAGTGATTTCCTGGCCATTGATGCGGGCTTTGAATTTCTGTTTGGAGTCGTAAGCGGCCACATTGATCTTCGTCTCATAAGTACCCCCCTGCAGGATATAGGTGGAACGGGGGCGTGAAATCATAGCGACATTACTGAATGATTTGTCTCCCTTGCTCACCTTCTTGTAGAGCATATTCACGGCGTCGTATTCGGCATTCATGGTCTCGGATTTCAAACGGGTGAGGGTAACCAAAGCAGCACCGGTAATCACTTCATTGAAATTAAGAACCTCCCAGGGGACTAATTCACCTTCTTTATTATATCCATCGGACAGGTTCAGAGCCATCTTGACGTGCGAAGAGTCGTCACCCAAGGCAGTATTGACTTTATTGATGAATTCGGAGAGTTTGTTCTTGATCTTGATAGCACCCAGTTTGGGGTCGGGATTCTTAACATCGCCACCAATAAAGAACTGGGCAGGAGCATGGTTGTCTTCCAACTGTTTATCAGTGAACCAAGCAAAGCCAATGCTGTCGAGAGCTAAGCGAACATTCTCTTGAATAGCTTTTCCATTTTCGTCGCGCAACATGAGGTCCCATTCTTTTTTGGTACCAGGGTCTTTATAACTGAGGTTGCTGGCTACCTTGGAACCAATAAACTCACATTCCATGCTGTCGATGTAAGCGGTGATTTCCTTGGAGAGATTTTTTATTTCCTGAGCACGTTCGTACATCTCGCGCACCTTGTCAGGACTATTCTGATAGGCAAGGTCAAAATTTTGGTATGTATCCTCGAGTTTAGCCGCAATATTCTTGTTGGAATCATGCATGGCTGTACCCACACTCTTGAATCCCTGAATAACCTCGGCAGAGACATTCAGTGCGAGCATGGCGGTGTACACGAGGTACATCATTGTAATCATCTTTTGTCGCGGGGTTTCCGGACAGTTTGTTGCACCCATAGTCTATTGTTTTACGTTGTTACCCATTTAGTTGTTGATACGTAGGATTAGATTCTGGTCTGCATGGCAGCCAGCATATTGCCGTAGACGTTGTTCAATTCGGCAACCTTACGGGTAAGGGCGTCAACTTGTTCTTTATATTTCATTATACCTTCGGCAGAATTGGTGAAGTTGGTCAGCATGGTACCCATCTTCTCCTCGAACTCTTTGTTGATGTTCATCTGCGTGGAGGCATTGTTAATTTGCATCTCGTACATGGCGTTGATGCTGCTGAGGCTGGCGGACATCTTCTTCATCTCTTCGACATAGGACACTTCACCGTTGAGCGACTGGGCGGTCTCCTGATAGATGGTGGAGAGTGTGGAGATGGCTTCGGGGGCACCTTGCATGCTCTCGAGCAGGCGTCCGGCCTGGTTGGCGACGCCGTCCATGTTCGACACAAATTTATCGGTCGCGGCAGTGACATTGGCCATATTGTTCATGGAGTTGGCACTGTCAGCCAGGTTTTGCATACCTTGTCCAAGACGATCAATCAGTTCAGAACTGATATGTGCATCTTCAAGCATTTTGTCTAGTTTAGCAGTAAGTGGGTCTGCGCTTACAGGATTACCATTCTCGTCGAATTCTACTTCTCTGTTGAGGGCAGCCTCGTCAATCATGCCGGCAAGTTCCGGATAGACAAGACTCCAGTCCCATTCTTTGTGAGGCGGCTCGAATGCCGAGAGGAAGAAGATAACACCCTCGACGCCCATACCGAGAATAAGCATGATGTTAGCACCCGGCCAGTGCATGATTTTGAACAGGGCACCCACGATAACGACCGAGGCTCCCCAGCCATAAAGATAAGCCATGAAGGTCTTATAGCCTTTACTGCGAACGAGATTGTTGATGAAGCTCATAATTCAAAATATTTATGTGTTGCTTATTGTGTTATTTGTCTTGTTTTGAAAAATTATCTTGCCACGTTGGAAGCGGTGCGCAGGTTGTCTCCCTTCACACGACCCAGGTAGGACTGCACGCAGCGGAATCCAATGTAGCACTTGGCGGTATCCATGAACTCGAAGTCGCGAGTCTGCACCTGAATGAAGTATTTCTGGTCTTTCCAGCTACCGCCACGAATCACTTTGCGTTTCATGAGTAGGTCATCGTCATCCTTGGCGTTGTAGTTGTAATAGGGGGTCTGGGCGTTGGCAACGATATAGGTTGACTCGTTGAAGGCGTCGAGACACCACTCGCTGACATTGCCAGCCATGTCGTACAGACCATAGTCGTTGGGGGCATAATGGCCAACCATCAGGGTCTTCACGCCACCGTCATCGTCATAGGCACCCTTGAGGGGCTCATAGTTGGCGAGGAAGCAACCATTTGGATTACGCACATAGGGACCACCCCAGGGATAGCTCTGGGCCTGGATGCCACCGCGGGCGGCAAACTCCCATTCGCTTTCGGTAGGAAGACGGAAGTCGTTGAGTTTGCTGTATCCAATGCTCTCAAGGTAGTTGTTGAGCATGTTGGAACGCCACACGCAGAAAGCACGGGCTTGCCGCCAACTGACACCCACCACGGGGTAATTGTCAAAAGCGGGAGAAGCGAAGTAGTTGCGGGTGTAGTCCTCATTCATGCTGTAGGCATAGTCGTGAACCCAGCAGAGGGTATCAGGATAGATGTTGACGTATTCGCGCTGAATTTGGGAGTTGCGGTTATTTAGACCTTTGGGACGGACGGCAAATGAGGTACCACGGTGTTCGCTTTTGGCCTCCACGCCGTTCTCTTTAGCAGCAACTTGGGTGTAGTCAATGTAATAATATTCATAGTTCAACTTTGACACGTCGACTGTACGGCGATGATAGATATCCACCAAATAGAACCCTCCGTCAATAAGATACTGGCGGATTTCGGGATCGGAGTAGTCAATCTTTTTCTTGTAGTTCAGTATCGGGGGATCGAGGGGTTCGCCATACTGATCCTCTTCAATGAGGAAGCCTTCTGCACCGGCCTCGCCAAGGATGCGGCGAGCTACAGAGTCTTTGACGGCGGCCACAAACTGGCGGTATTCGTTGTTCGTGATTTCGGTCTCGTCCATGAAGAATGAACCAATCTGCATTTTACGGGGTTGAGGAGTTCTTCCGTATGTAACGTTCTGTACACCAGCACCCATAGTATAGTTGCCCTGATTGACAAAAACCATTCCTTTGAGGTCTATATCCTCAAAATAGGGGCGGTCGTTGACGCCTACAAGTTCTCCACCGTTGGAAGATTTGCAGCTCCACAAAAGGGCTGTCGATGCAGCGATGATGAAAAACAGCTTCTTCATATTATCAATGTTTTATTTTTTACTTAAACGATTTTTTCTCAAAAAAGTTTCATATTATATTTATACGTATATATTATATATATTATTTTTGGAATCGTGTGTTGCCTGAGACGGTCGGGCGACGTTTGGGTATGTCGATGCGGAAACTTCCGTTGAGGAACACTTCGAATGTGCCGTAGCTGCGGCCCGATTTCATGGTGCCGAGTTTCGAGGTTGTGAGGTCATAGGCCACGCCGACACGCAACCATTTCCAGTTGACACCTGCCATAAAGGTGAAAGCGTCCATTACACGGTAGCCTACACCGCCCCAGAAAGCGTTTTCGTAGTCGAGAATCAGCGCTGCCTCAGCCTGTAATACAGAGAGACTGGCCGATTTGAGGAGCACGGAGGGTTTGAGTTTGAACGAGGGGTTGTAAGGGAACTGGTATTCGTATCCACCCATCAAGTAGAGGGTGCGTGCATTTTTGTAGTTTAGTTTGTCGCTGTGGGAACCGAGCAGGTTCTTCACCGAGAGGCTGGCATACCATTCACCGGGCACCTGATAGTAGAGACCTGTGGAAACGTCAATCATGAAGTCAGACAAGTCTTTACCACTGACCGACGGGTCACCGCTGCTGGATGACGGGTTGGCAGGGTCTCCCGTTAGGTCGTTGCAACCATAAAGATTCGTCGTGTTGAAGCCAAAACTATAAAGGTTGGCTTCAACGGCGGCCGACAGATTACCAGGTCCCCAGTAGAGTCGGAAGGCGTAGTCGATGTTGATGGTGTTGTTGTTATGGTAACCGATGGACTGTGAATTGAAAACCAAGCCTACACCACCATGGAGGATGCGGACGGGCATGTCGAAGGAGAAGAGGTAGTTGACGGGGGTAGTTCCAGCCTTTACGCCTGGTAGCGGCGACTGGAGGTCGAGGCCAAGCCATTGGTTGTTGTAGAGAAGGGTGAAGGAAATGGCTCCGGAGCTACCGGCATAGGCAGGGTTGTAACTGAGTCGATTGAACATAAAGTGGGTGTACTGACCCTCGTTTTGCGCGGTGCAAACAGAAGAAAACAGCGCCATAATTGTTAAAAATGACACTATTTTGTGTGCCCAATGTTCTCTTCTCTGTTTATTTAGTTTTGCCACAACGGCCTGTTTTTTATCGTGTTATCTGTAGTTAGTTGCAATCTTTTATCCCCTCCTGGGAATTGAAATTGATTGTGCAAAGATAATAATAATTATTTAAATACTGCAAAAAAATTTAAAAAACTTTTTATTTTTTACTCGACGGGGGTAACTGAACATTGATTGAAAGTGTGCTTTAACTTTCTGCACAGTTCTTTTGCTTTGTTTTGTGAAAGGTTTACTTCCAGTTTGACGGTGTAGTCTTCTTCGGTGATAGAGTCAATAGTGACTTTCTCTTGATAGTTCTTGGGGAGTTTTGAGACCATCTCAAAGGCTTCTCCGTGGCTTTTTGTGCTGCCGATCACAAGGTTGTAGCGTTTCTCCGTATCAGTCTCGCCGATGACTGGTTTTTCGACTTTTTTCTTCTCGTTTTTCTTTAGAGCCAGGCTTCCGCTGGCAAATTGAGAACTGACGGAGTCGAACAGGGCATCCTGTGCCGTACAAAGGTCCTCGTAACCAGGAGGAAGAATACGTACCGTTACAGGTTGGCAGCCTTTGATGCCGATGCTGGTGGCGGCACGGTGGCTCATGTCGAGAATTCCCCTTCGCGGACAGCGGTCGTTAATCTTCACAATCACCTGTAGACCAGTGTTCCGGTTGGTAACCATTACATACGTTCCTAGCTTGATTTTCCAGTGGGCGGCGGTGAAGAGGTTTTGGTTGAAAATCTCTCCGCTGGCGGTCTTGCGCCCTTCAAAACGGTTGTGGTAGTAGGTACCCTTCATCGGGTATTCCGTCACGGTATCGTTGATGTCGTATTTCTGTGCCCATAGTGGTACCGCCAGTGTCAAGAAAAGCACCAGCGCGAGACCGTTACGTGACTTGCTGGATTTGTTTGAACTATATGAACAACAGAATTTTACCATACTACTGCATCTGGGTGAAACCAATTTCCCTGTAGCCTGAGCACCTGCTCGATGACATCACGCACGCATCCATGGCCTCCGGGGAAGAGCGATATATAGTCGGCAATTTCCTTGATTTCAACAGCGGCATCGGCGGGGCAAGTGGCTACGCCAGCCCGTTTCAGCAGTGGATAGTCGGGTAGATCGTCACCCATACAGAGCACCTCATGGTCTTTCAATCCATTGGTCTCTAAAAACTTATCATATGTTTTTATCTTGTCTCCGCAGCCGGTGTAGATTTGTTCCACGCCAAGCATCTTCATCCGGTTATCGATGCTCTTGGAGGTCGCCCCCGAGATGACGGCGATGGTGTAGCCTTTCTTGACGGCATACTGGACTGCATAGCCATCCTTGATGTTGCCGCAGCGCACCGTCTCCCCGTCGCCATACACCCACACGCTGCCGTCGGTCATTACGCCGTCGAAATCGAAGACAAATGCCTTGATGGGAGCCAGTTTCTCTTTGTAGTTTATCATATCGTTATTTGTTTGTTTCCAGCGTATTCTATCATTTTTTCATAGGTGTCTCTCCATCCTCCCCATCCGTCTAGGTCGTTTAGGTTCTGGTTGTGTATGATGCAGCAGAAGGTGCCGTCCACTTCGCGCACACTGTCGATGAGCCGTTTGTAGGCTATCAGACCCTCTTCCGGCGTGAGTCTTAGGTATTTCTTTAGTGTGGTGTCCATTACGCAGAAGGGGTGGATAAGCAGTTCGTTCTCGTGGTCGCGCTCAAGGTCGTAGAAAGGGTAAGGAACACTGATTCCAGCGCGAAAACCCACCACGTCGGCGTAGCCCATGGTGTAGTCGTCCCTGATGCCGGCATGTTGCATAATACGGTAGGAACGAGGTAGTTTGAGTCTGAGGAAATGGTAGCGCGACCTCACCGTCGGACGGTGGAGAATGCTTTCCAAACGCTTGATTTCCTCGTCAACCACCCTCGGCCGCTCCAGTGTGTTGTAGCCTGGGTGGATGCCCATCTTGGCATAGTCTCCGAGGTGTTGCAGCAATTGACGGAAGTGGGGGTTGAGGTAGGAGGCGGGCTTGTCGTAGGGACCATAGTCAGCCAGCAGCACAAAGAATATCAAGTGCGACCCAGGCGCCTTTTTCTGTGTCTCGAGAATATAGTCGAAGGTGTCATAGGGGTCTGGTTCTTTGCGCAGTAGCACGCGAAATCGCCGCCATACTTCGACGGGTTGATGGTACGAGAATAAGTCACGTCCTGCTCCCATCACCGTGCGGAAGGTGCCTTTGTGGAGGTAGCGCCAGGCGGCATCGATGTCTACCGTCTGTACGAACCGGTATCCCTGTTGTGATAGTTTGAAGTCGGGATAGCGCTCTTCCAGTTTGGACCGGATGATTCGGGCCCATTGATCCACCACGGGTTGTTCGAGGAAACCCTCTTGCATCGCCAGGCTGTCCTGCGGGAAAAATCGGCCATGCTCATCCTCGCGGTGCGGGAGATATTCTTCGTAGCGTGTCACCATGAAGAATGTGGCCGCCAAGAGGTCAAAGTCAAAGTCCAGGTCGCGGCCGTAGACGGGGTAGAGAATCCATTGTCCGTCACGACATTCGGCATGGGGTTCCTGCTCTTCGATAGTGGTTTCGAAAAGAAGGGAGTGGCTTTTGATGAATAAGCTGTCACCCAGGCGTTTCTGCCCATAACACAACTTCGCGTCGCCATGTTGCAGAAAAAACTGCTCATCGGTGGTGATGCTGTATTCGGCGTGGAGCACATGGTTGAAAATTACTTTCAAGGTGTATCCCAGCCGATTGGTGAGTTTGGGCACATGTATCAGTAACATTCAGGGTGCAAATATACGACTTTTTTTTGAATTGGATACCTCGAGCCTCATTTTTCTCCCCAGCGTGAGGGCTAAGTTGCTGTCTCCCAGATGTCCGAATGGGGCGTCGAAGGCGACGGGGAAATTGTATTCCGCCACCGCTTCCATCACAATTTGCTCTGCTGTGTGACCGAACGGGACGGTGTTGTCGTGCATGTCGGTCATGCCGCCCACCACCAGCCCTGCCAGCCCTTCGAGCATGCCGGCACGCTTGAGGCACTGCATCATGCGGTCGATGTGGTAGAGGTACTCGTCCAAGTCCTCGACAAGCAGTATTTTCCCGTGCGTATCTATCTGTGAACGAGAGCCGCAGAGGCTATATAGAATCGATAGGTTTCCTCCCACCGTCACTCCTTCGGCCGTGCCCTCGCGGTTTGGTACCGAGGACGTTTCCGCCTGCCAACTGACGTCGACCTTCTCCCCGAACAATACCCGCCGCAGGCTCTCTGTAGCGGCGCTCTCCGCGGGGCTAAAGTTGATGGGCATGGTGCCATGGATGGTGGGGAAGTCCAGGGTGTGGAGGTGGCTGTGGAGGACGGTGACATCGCTGTAACCCACAATCCACTTGGGATGCTCGGCGAAGTGGCTGAAATCCAGCCGGTCGATGATGCGCACCGTGCCGTATCCGCCGCGGCAGCAGAGGATGGCCTTCACCTTGGGGTCATCCAGCAGACCTTGCAGCAACGCAGCGCGGTGAAGGTCGCTGCCGGCGAACTGGTGCTCCTCGGCATACAACCCCTCGGGAACCAGCACGTTGAGCCCCCAGGCTCGCAGCCGCTCGATGGCCGGCACCATCTCCTCGGGGCTCACCTTGCGGGCCGTCGCCGCCAAGGCCACGGTGTCGCCCTTTTTCAGTGGTTCAATCGGTTTCATCTCCCCTATAACGTTGGCTCGCCCATTTTATTGCGTCTCCATCTAAAAGCCTATGACTAGCATAGTTATTCAGTTGTTGTTCGTTTGTTGTTCGATTGTTGTTCGGTTTAAAAGCGAACAACAAGCGGAGAACAAGCGGAGAACAAGCGGACAACAGAGCTACCAAAATGCTATCGGAGGGTGCCACGGAGAAAAAAAATTTGCAAATTAAAAATATTATTTGTAATTTTGCACTTTCAAACCAACACAGAAAAACCATATTAATCATTATGACATTAAAGGAAATTGTAGACAAACTCGGCGCTTCAGTAGGACTTGGCTCCGACAAACTGGATAGGGAAGAGGAGTTTTGCTTCGCTTCCGACCTGATGAGCGATGTGCTGACGCTCAAAGATACTCCTGTGCTTATCACGGGACTGTGCAATGTGCAGACCATCCGCACATGTGATATGGCCAACCTCGAGGTGGTCATTTTCGTGCGTGGCAAGCGCCCCACAGAGGACATGGTGGAGTTGGCCGATGAGAACGACATGATTCTCATCTGCACCCCCTATTCGATGTTTAAAACCTGCGGCATCCTCTACGGTGCCGGAATGAAACCGTTGTATTAAACAAGGTTATGGGTTATTGGTTATGGGTTATGGACGCTGACGCAGGTTTAATACTATGATGGAGAAGAATTTTTCGTTTGAGGATTTGGATGTTTACAAGGCGGCTCGTATTTTGGTTAGAGACGTCTATCGAGTGCAACATCAATTTCCAAAGTATGAGATTTATGCTTTGGGAGACCAAATCAGACGCTCTGCTTCTTCTGTTACATCAAATATTGCCGAAGGAAGTGGCCGTAGCTCATTTAAGGAGAAATCGCATTTTATCGAAATCGCATACGGATCATTGATGGAGGCTTTCAGTCAGCTCCAGATTGCACAAGATCTCGGCTATTTGACGCAAGAAAATATTGATGAAATCAGACCTCAATTTATCCATGTTGCGAAAATGCTTTCTGGCTTAAAGAATTATTTTGATAACCAACCCCATAACCCACGAGATTGCGCAAGCCGTCCATAACCCATAACCTATAACCCATAACCCTTAAAAAATATAATTATGCATCAGGAATACACAGTCATAGAAGGCGATTTCGTCAATGCCGGCAAGGCTTCCAGTTCTGTCAAGAAGACGCTGAAGCAGCTCAACGTGAACCCGCAGGTGGTGAAGCGCGTCGTCGTGGCCCTTTATGAGGCTGAGGTGAACGCCATAGCCCACGCCTACGGCGGCAAGGTGATAGTCGACATTGACCCCGACAAGATAAAGATGGTGGTGGCCGACAAAGGTCCCGGTATACCCGACATAGCGCTGGCTATGCAGGAGGGTTACAGTACCGCCCGCCCCGAGGTTCGCGACATGGGCTTCGGCGCCGGTATGGGTCTGCCCAACATGCAGAAGAATGTCGACAAGATGAATGTTACCTCCGAGGTGGGCGTAGGCACCACCGTCGAGATGGAAGTGAACTTCCAGTAAGGTTTACGGTTTAGGGTTTACGGAACACTACATGCCCCGAAACCTTAAACCTTAAACCTTAAACCTTAAACCAAAAGATATGGCTTTTTATCACGCTCTCCAGATTGATGAACCGCGCTGCATAGGGTGCTCGCGCTGCATGAAGATTTGCCCTACGGAGGCTGTCCGCATCCACGGCGGTAAGGCCGAGATACAGGAGCACCGTTGCATCGATTGTGGCCGTTGCTATGAGGTGTGTCCCGTGGATGCCGTAGCCATCAAGGACGATGACTTCGGGATGTTCCGCAAGTATCCTCATTCCGTGGCCCTGCTACCTTCGGTATTCTTGGGACAGTTCCCCGACGATATCAGTGTGTCGAAGGTCTATGCCGCCCTCTATGAACTGGGCTTCGCCCATGTCATGGAGGTGGAGAGCGCCGCCATCATCTATAAGGAGGCCAAGGAGAAGTACGCCCGCGAGCATCCTGACATAAGACCGTTGATTTCGTCGTTCTGTCCCGCCATCGTGCGTCTGATACAGATTAAGTACCCGTCGCTGGCGGAGAATGTGATGCCCATCAAGGTGCCGCTCGACCTCAGCGCCATGTACGCCCTTGAGGAGTTGCAGCGCCGCGGGGTGCCGCGCGAGCAGATAGGCCTCTTCTACATCACCCCCTGCGCCGCCAAGGTGTCGGCCGTCAAGGCCCCCGTGGGTGAGGAGAAGTCGATTATTGACGGCGTCATCAATATGAATATGCTCTACAACGGAGTCTACAAGCACATCAAGGACATGGGCAAAAACCATCAGTTCCCGCCCGTTACGCGTCATCGTCTCAGTGCTGACGCCGTGCTCAGCACTCTCACCAACGGTGAACGCCGTCTCTGCTCCGCCAAGCGCTCCTACGCCATTGACGGTATACAGAACGTGATGGATTTCCTCGACAAGCTGGAGAACGACGAGGTGGAGGGCGTGGAGTTCCTCGAGCTGAGGGCTTGCGACCAGGGTTGCGCCGGCGCACTGTTGAGTGTCGACAACCGCTTCCTCTGCGGCGAAAGGATGTATGCCCGTGCACGCCGCGCCGCCGAACGCGAGCGCAACGGTGAAATGCCGCGCGACCGCGAGATGGACGAGTACAAGGACTATCTAATAGAGAATTCAGAGGTTGACGAGGTGCAGCCGCGATCGATGATGGTTTTGGATGAGAATATCTCGAAGGCGTTGGAGAAGATGGAACGTATTGAGAAACTCAAGACCCACCTGCCACAGATTGACTGTGGCGTATGTGGCGCTCCCACCTGCGAGGCTTTCGCCACCGACGTGGTGTGCGACAAGGCCGACCTACACCAATGCGTCTTCTATCGCCTGCATCTGGAGGCGCAAGGAAAGATGACCCTCAACGAAGGTCGCTCTAATATGTATTCCGTCTGGGGCGACGACCGAATAAGTGGGGAGATTGATGTGTAGTTAAAAGTTAATAGATAATAGCTAAGAGTTGGGGGCGGCTTCGATGAAGTCGCCTCTTTCTTTGATGTGCTCGATTAGGACGCGGTAGAATTTATGTCGGGAGAGCGTCTGGGCGTTGCCCACTATAATTAATTTCATGCGCGCACGCGTGATGGCGACGTTCATGCGACGCAGGTCGCGCAGGAAGCCGATGTTGCCCTCGGCGTTGTCGCGCACCAGCGAGATGACAATCACGTCGCGCTCCTGCCCCTGGAAGCCGTCGACGGTGCCCACGGTGATGTGGCGTTTCAGCTTGCGGAAATAGTGCTGCATCTTGAGCAGGCGGCGGATAAGACGCGCTTGGCCGCGGTAAGGGGTGATGATGCCGAAGTCCACGCGCTCGCTCTCAATTTTCTGCGGCGAAATCATCTCGACATAGTCGCGCAGGGCGTGGATGACGAGGCGTGCCTCTTGGGCATTGCTGATGCTGCCAGTTTTTGTTCTTTTCTCTGAAGAATCAGAGTTTTCGGAATAATCAGAATATTCTGATGTGTCAATCCAGGTGAGCGGAGTGTCGAGAGGGCTAACCAGCCGGTGGGCGGCTTCGGGTGCCGCTTGCAGGCGGTTGTGATAGAACCATCGCGACGAGAAGGCCATAATCTCCTCGTTCATGCGGTATTGTGTGGTGAGAAGGGTGATGCACTGAGGATGCAAACCCACAATCTTCTGCATCAGCGTGTCGGCTAGTCCACCTTTCATGGCTGCGATGCTCTTCACCGTTGGCGGCAGTTGCTGGTGGTCACCGCTCATCACTACGCGGTCGGCCTTGAGGATGGCGGCCCAGCAGGCGGGCTCGAGGGCTTGGGCGGCTTCGTCGATGAAAAGAGTGGGGAAGTGGCGCCGCTCCATGAGGCGGTAGGCGCTGCCAATGAGGGTGCAGCTCACTACGCGGGCTTCATCGAAAAGGTCTGCGTTAATCTTGATTTCCAGTTCCATCTGTCGACTGCGGAGGCGGTGAGCGCGCTCGCCTTTGGCACCGGCAGCAAGTTCCTTGCGGATGTTCCACAATTCGTGGTAGTCGGGATGTGACGAGTAGCGCCGTTCATAGCTGCAGTTGAGCATCTCGTCGCTCATCCTCAGAGGGTTGCCGATGCGCAATACATTTACACTGCGTCGCATCAGTTGTTCGCTAATCCAGTCGACAGCGGCATTCGAAGGGGCGCAGACGAGCACCTGTGTCTCTCGCTCGAGGGTCTCGATGATGGCCTCGACGAGGGTTGTTGTCTTGCCTGTCCCCGGAGGACCGTGGATGATGCTCACCTCCTGGCATTCGACCACTTTTTGTATGGCGTCGTTCTGGCTGGGGTTGAGCCAAGGGAAGGATAGTTTGGGCAGCGAGCGGAAGGCGGGTTTGGCGTTGCCAATGAGCACGTTGCGCAGACGCACGAAACGCTCGTCCTCCTTCCTTTCGGACTCCGACAACGACTCCATCATCACGCGGTAGCTGGTGTTGTCTACTCCCAGTTGTACTCCCAGCAAATGATGCTCACTCAAGTCTTTGAGGCTTTGCAGGGCGCTTTTTGAGGGCAGGCTGACACTCATCACCCCGTCGCCCACGGCCTCTACGTAGCACTGGTGGGGCAACTCCTTGGCGCCACTATCGGTTAGGTAGAACACCGTGGCGGGTTTCCCAGGCTCGAAGTCGAGCTCCACCTCGTCTTCCTCCACCTCGTAGCGTAGCTCCACAGTGAGCTGGCCTAGCGCATTATAGGCCGTGTTTCCAAGGTGCACAGGATAGCGGCAGGCAGGTTCGTGGATGCTGCCCGTCAACGAAGCCCCTTTCATCTCGAGACTCCGCCGGTAGGCTTCCTGCTCCTCGCGGAGCTCCAGCGCAACCAGTTCCCGCAAGCGTGCAAAATATGTGCCCGTGTTTGCCATACTGTCAATAACCTTGAAAACAAAAAAATATTGTGCCTGGTTTCTTGCTTCAAAAAATATTTTGCTTTATTTGCAGAATAGTTGTTAAAGAAAAAGGAAATAAAAGAATGAAAGTGAGGAAGTTTATTGCCGTTTTGCCTATTTTGATGGGTGTTGTTTCGATGCAGGCATAGCGTGTAGTTTTGTCGCCGAGTTCAGCACTGAAATTATTGGAAATCCGCGACGGCAGATGTCAGGCGAAGAATCTCCATGCTTTTGTTACTCTCACAGAGGACACCGACCTCCCAGTTCGCAGAGTGGTGGTGGTAAGATAATGGTACACAGAATTCTCACCTAAGGACTCACCAGAAATGGTGAGTTTTTTTGTTAATTTTTTATCTAATTCATTTTTATTTTGTATATTTGTCCCGTCATACCCAAGCGTAAGCCTGCGTATGCTATTGATAATTAGTTAAATAATAATAATATTAATCCTAAAAAGTCACATCTATGACAAAAGTTAAATCTTTGGCTGACCTGAAAGCCATGCGCGAGAAGCTCCAGAACAATCTCGACATTCGTGAGAAGGCCGAGAACCCTGAGAGCCTGGTGCAGATCAAGGTCGCTATGGCCACTTGCGGTATCGCCGCCGGTGCCAAGCAGGTTATGGAACACATGATGCAGAAAGCCGACGAGCTGGGCATCCAGGCCGTGTTCACCCAGACGGGTTGCATGGGCTACTGCCACGCTGAGCCCACCCTCGAGGTGCGCATCCCCGGCAAAGACCCCATCGTCTTCGGCCACGTCGACAACAACCGCGCCGATGAAATCCTCACCAAGTATGTCCAGCAGGGCGAGCTCGTATGGCAAAATACAAAATGCATATTCTGATCTGCGGCGGTACCGGATGCAAATCCAGCAACAGCCTCCAGATCATCGACAATTTCCACAAGATCCTCGAAGAGAAGGGTCTGAAGGACGACGTCCAGGTCATCAAGACCGGCTGCTTCGGCTTCTGCGAGAAGGGCCCCATCGTGAAGATCATGCCCGACAACACCTTCTACACCCAGGTGAAACCCGAGGATGTGGAGCGTATCGTCAACGAGCACATCATCAAGGGTCGTAAGGTCCCCGAGCTGCTCTACACCAACCCCGAGAACAAGGAGCACGTCAGCGACTCGAAGCACATGGACTTCTATCGCAAGCAGATCCGTATCGCC
>ONCC01000034.1 GCA_900316235.1 uncultured Bacteroidales bacterium | reverse complement strand
AACGGCGACACCCTGCGCGTCACTTTCGACAGTAACGCCGTCAATGCCGGAACATACGAGAACAAATTCACCTACAGCATCTCCAACGGCATCGACCACCGCTGCCACTACACGGTGACGACCGCCACCGGCAGCCTCACCGTCACCCCGCGGCCCGTCGTCATCGTCGTCGACGACGCCAGCAAGGAATTTGGTGACGAAGACCCGACGTTCACCGGTTCGGTCGCTGACCTTGTCAACGAAGGTGATCTCGGAACAATCACCTACTCTAGAGAGAATTCCTCCGTCCAGGCAATCGGCAATTACCCCGATGTGCTGACTGCCAGCTACACCACGAACCCCAACTACTCCGTTTCCATCAACAAGGGCGACATCCTAATCAACTGCCGCCGCCTCACCACAAGAATCAGCAACTGGCCCGAAGCCGAAATCACCGGCATCGACGAATGCTTCTACCCCGCAGCCAACAACTTGCCCTCGCCCAACACCGCTCCCCTGCCCACCGCCGACCAAATCCGAACCTGGATTGCCGAAAGCAACAACTTGCAGGACACCGATTTCACAATGGCGATAAAAGACTCTGCTATAAGAAGCAGCGCTTGCGACTGGCAGTGGGCCCGCATCTTTACCCTCTCGGCAGATACCAACAACGGCTATTGCGATGTGGAAAGCAGGGTGCTCTACGTCAGCGGCGGCGACCAGACGGCTCCTGTGCACTCCAACAACTATCTTTGGATAGACGGCACAGTATATCAGGATGCCTGCTTGGCCAGTTTCAACATAGACCTGTTTTTCCCCAAAGACCAGGATCTCTTCGACGACTGCAGCCAAATGACCATCACCCACAAGGACACCAACACCGGCGACGACCACTACGGATGGACGATCCGCCGTTCGTATGTGGTGACGGATGCCTGCGGCCATACCATTTACGATACCATCGAGGTCTCCGGTCGCGACATGACACCCCCGGTCGCTGCCCACGACACGCTGTGGAGTGCATTGGCCACGAACCTCAGCGACAGCATCCTGGTCATCCACGACATTGCGCAGCTGAAGACCCTCTTCGGCATCAGCGACGCCTGCACGGGCGAGGATGTCACCCTGGTGAGTTCGTCGAAAACGCTGAAGACCGGCGAACAATGCACCGACACACTGGTCATCGCCTACGAGGTGGCCGATACCTACGGCAACCCGGCGACGGTCTATCAGGCGCAGCTCGTCAAAGACACGACAGGGCCCACCTTCGACATACCTCATGACACCACCCTGTGCGTCGACCCCGACGGCAACTACGAAAACACCGTCACCCGTGTCGCAGCCGAAATAACGATTACGAATCTGCACGACAACTGCACAAGACTGCAGGGGAGTTTCAGTGTCCAAAGCTCGATGGATACTTCCCGTTTTAATTTTTATCATCCTCGGGGGTATAGAATAACTCAGGGCGAATCTGACAATGGGGTGCGACACTACAAGCAACTCTGGACCGTGACCGACTCCTGTGGCAACACCACCTGTGATTCGATCTCCATCCACGTTCGTCCTTTGCCGAAAATCACACAAATCACCAAACCCTATCAAAACATCATCTACGGCGATGCCATCAGGGATGTGAGGATATATCATCAGTACTCCGACCTTTCCATAACGGGTTTGTCCGGCATCGGATTGGACTCGCTCGGATGCTCTGTAGAACATAAAAAAGACCAAAATAATAATGAATATGACAAAGTGTATGGCGATCCTGAATTCGCCGTCTCTAACGCCACGTTTCTCGTTACGGCCACCAGCCACCAAGGATGGGGCTGCAGCATCGATAGCAGTACCTTCAGCATCACGGTGGAACCGAGACCTATCGACATCACCGCCACCGACGCCACCAAGAAGTATGACGGCACCCCGCTGACCTCGAACAACTACACCTGTACGACGGCCGATAACGAACCTGCCCTCGTCCATGATGACGTTATTTCACGCTTGTCCTTCAGCGGCAGCCAGACCAATGTGGGTTCAAGCACAAACTACATCGACAATGCAAGAATCACCGCCCCGAACGACACCACCATCGACAAGACCTCCAACTATTGGATTGAGTACTACGACGGGACGCTGACGGTGACGGGAAACGACACCGCCATCACGGTGACGGCCGGCAGCGGCAGCAGGTTCTACGACGGCACACCCTTTACCCTGACGGCGCACGACGACTTCATCGTGACAGGCGTCCCCGACGCCCTCACCTGGACAGCCACCGCCGACGGCACGGTGACCAACATCATTCCGGGCGAAGGCGAGAAGACAGAGAATGCGGTGACCTCGTTCCATATCTTCGACGCCGACGGCCATGATGTGACGGAATATTTCACCAACATCACCTACCAGAGCGGCACCTTGACCGTGAACCCCGTAGCCATCTCCATTGGGGACGGCTGGCAGGCCATCGCGACACCGGTGCACGACGAGGGTGAGACCTACTGGACCGTCAGCAGCGTCTTTACCACAGCCCCCTACGACCTCTTCCGCTACGACGAGCCTACTGTCACCTGGCAGAACTACAAGTCCCACTTCTTCACCTTCAGTCCCGCCCGCGGCTACATCTATCGCACCGCCACCGACGAGGCGCTCATCTACGACGGCATGCCCAACAGTGAGGCAAGCTACAGCATCGCCCTCACCGCTGGCGCTCCCAACGACATGGCGGGTTGGAATCTCGTGGGCAACCCCTACCCCTTCCCGGTCCACCTCGACTGCCCCTACTACGGCCTCCGTCCCGACGGCAGCTGGGAAGCCCATGTCGCCCCTGTCGCCACCGACAGCCTCGCCATGGGCCAAGCCGTGCTGGTCCACACCACCGCCCCAGCCACCCTCACCTTCTACTACGCTACCCGCAGCACCACTGCCCCGGCCCAGGCCAAAGGCCCTCTGCCGGCGTTGCCCAAAGGACTCTGCCTCTCCGGCGACTGCGATGACCCGCGCAATAACGCATCAACGCAATCACACAATCATTCCTTCGCCCACCTCGACGGCGACCGGCTGATAGTGGACGGCGAGGGCACCCTCGAAGCCTACGACATGATGGGCCGCCGCCTCTTCAGCCGCGAAGCCAACTCCGACCTCCGACTTCCGACCTCCGACTTCCCCGGAACGGGCGTCTACATCCTCCGCCTCGCCGGCCAAAGCCAAAAGATAGTGATAACAAAATAAAATATTAGGAAACGGCGAATTAAACGTATTTCTCTAAGCTTGCGCAGGTCAATTAAGAGCTAATTACTCGAATGGCTACGCAGCAAACCAACTCGACAATTCGAGTAATTAGCCAAAAATTGAACAGAGGAAGACAATTCGAGAAATTAGAATAATTCGCCGTTAAAAACAAAGAACAAGATATGAAAATGGCAATATGAGGTTCAGCCTCTTCTCGGCCCTGATGACCGAGCCTGCCATCAACAGCAACCAAGAGACCTGGGCACCCGAAGAAAACCTCTTCGACACCTGGTAGGCCCCCACCGAGCCCCGAAGGGGCGACAGTCTTTAGCCGCGGGCTTACGCCCACGGCTAACAACTTGCCTCCCCTGACGGGGACTTTTTCGCGGGACAAAAAAAACCTCCGGGGCAGAAACTGCGCCAGAGGTCAAAACAAAAGCGTATGAAAAAAATTATTATCCTTTTCTCTTGGTTACTTCGAAATTATTTCTTTTTCAGATACTCCTGCACGTTGTCGGAAGGAACGATTTCCTCGGAGAACATGTAAGCGTTGGTCTTCGGAGAACGAACCATGCGGATCACTTTTGCATAGCTTTTACCGGTGCTGGTTTTCAGGGTAGCAACAACTTTCTTTGCCATAGTCTATTTCTCCTATTCTTTTACTTGATTTCTTTGTGAACGGTCATTTTCTTCAAGAAGGGATTGTATTTCTTGAGCTCCAAACGCTCAGGAGTGTTCTTCTTGTTCTTGGTGGTGATGTAACGGCTCATGCCGGGGACACCGCTGTTCTTTTGTTCTGTGCACTCAAGGATCACCTGAACTCGTGCGTCTTTATTTTTCTTTGCCATGACTTAAATATTTTCTAATTCATAACTGATTGAAATCCAAGAGAGAAAGAGCATCACAATCATCCCTATGGGTATTCAAATCGGTTGCAAAAATACGAACATTTTTGAAACTGGCAAAAAAAATGTTTAAAATTTTTTTTTGACGGGTTTGATTTTTCTTCGTATCTTTGCATTTTGAAAATAAAGAACATAAACATATTTATTATGGCATTGAAACGAGTGATGGTACTGACCGGTGGAGGAGACTGTCCTGGATTGAACGCGGTGATTCGCGGCGTCGTGAAGCGTGCCGCGCTGGCAGGCGACTGGGAGGTCATCGGCTGCACAGAGTCGTTCAACGGTGTCCTGCGGGAGCCGACAGAGGTAGTGGTACTTGACGAGAAGGTCGTCGAAGGGCTTCAGATACAAGGTGGTACAATACTTGGAACAACCAACAAGGGTGGCCCCTTCGCCTGGCCGGTGAAGAATCCCGACGGCACCTGGACCACCGTGGACCGCAGCGACGAGATGCTGCGCAAACTGCAGTATATGGGCATCGACGCCGTAATCAACATCGGCGGTGACGGAAGTCAGCGCATCTCCCTCGGTCTCAGCAAGAAAGGACTTAACATCGTGGGCGTGCCCAAGACCATCGACAACGACCTGTCGATGACCGACTACACCTTTGGTTTCCAGACGGCTGTGCAGATATGCACCGACGCCATTGACAAGCTGGTAACCACCGCAGCGAGCCACAATCGCGTCTTCATCCTCGAGGTAATGGGGCGCGACGCAGGATGGATAGCCCTCCACTCGGCCATCGCCGGCGGTGCCGACGTATGCCTAATACCCGAGATACCTTATGATATTGAGAAAATTAAAGCAAAGATAGAGCATCGCTACAACAAGCGCCACGGCTACTGCATCATCGTGGTAGCCGAGGGAGCCAAGGCCAAAGGCGGTAGCGTGGTGGGCAGCGTTACCGGCGAGGTGGGTTATCAGCACGTGAAGCTGGGCGGCGTGGGTGAACAACTGGCTGCCGACCTCAAGGCCGCCGGCGTGGAACACGACATTCGCTACACCATCCTCGGCCACCTGCAGCGCGGAGGCACCCCCATTGCTTTCGACCGTGTGCTGGCCACCGAGTTTGGCGTGCGCGCCATGGAGTTCGTCATGGAAGGACGCTTCGGCCAGATGGTGGCCTACCATCACCCCGATATCGTGGGAATCCCCCTCGAAGAGGCCGTGCGCGAGCAGAACCTCGTGGCTCCCGACAGCCGCCTGGTCCACACCGCCAAAGGCGTGGGCATTGAATTCGGGGACTGAATTCGATGCCACCGCCCCTTTTAGCATCGAATTTGGAGATTGATATATAGAAATACAATAATAAGATGAAAAGAACGAGACTTTTCCTGGCCATGACTATTGTGGCTATGTGCGCCGCCAGTTGTGGCAGCAAGAAAGAGGATCCCAAGACGCTGGTGCTCTACTATTCGTTGACGGGCAACACCAAGATGGTGGCTGAAGAGATAGCCAACCGTCTGGGTGCCGATATTGAGGCAATCGAGTGTGTCAACCCCTACGACACAGCCTTCTATGCAACCATCGAGCGTTGCAAAGAGGAGCAGGCACAGGGTATACTGCCCGAGATACAGCCTGTAAAGGCCGACATTTCTCAGTACGACCTCATATTTATCGGCTATCCCGTGTGGTTCGGTACTTATGCGCCTCCCATTGCCACTTGGCTTAAAGATGTTGACTTGAGTGGCAAGAAAGTGGCCCTTTTCTGCACTTTCGGTAGTGGAGGTATTGAGTCGAGTTTTGGTGCCTTTGCCGACTGCCAGCCTAATGCCGAGGTGTTGGGTTGCTACGGTGTGCGCGCCGCCCGTCTCGATGCTGTACCCGACGAAGTGGAACAGTTCCTTATCTACCACCACCTCATCGACGGCGAGCTTAAGAATGTCGAGCCTTGGGGCCCGGAACATGATGTAACTGCAGAGGAATCCGCCATTTTCGATCAGGCTGTGGGCGACTATCCCATGATTCACGCCCGTGCCGTAAGGGTGTCGTCGCATCCCGTCGAGGGTGGCATAGAGTACAACTTCCTCGCCGAGAACATCAAAGAGGACGGTCAGCCCGAATTTCCTGGCGCAAACCGAATTGGCGTCTGGGTTATCGCCCTTGATGGACAAGCTCCAGTCTTCACACGCGTGGTGCGGTAATAAAACTATTCGTTCTATGGAAATCCGACCCTACCGCCACGAGGTGAAATACTATGAGTGCGACCGCATGGGCATCACTCACCACTCGAACTATATACGCTTCATGGAGGAAGCGCGTGTCGACTGGATGGACCAACTGGGCTACGGCTTCGACCGTATGGAGGCCGAAGGTGTGGTGTCGCCGGTGGTGGCCGTCGATTGTCGCTACCGCCATCCGTCGACCTTCAAGGACGTGATAGACATCGAAGTGAAGGTGGCCGAGACCACGCCTCTCAAGATAGTCTTCAACTACACAATGAAGGTGGCTGGCAAGCTGGTATGCACCGCCACCAGCACCCATTGCTTCCTCGAGAACGGCCGCCCCGTCTCGCTCGAGACCCGCTTCCCGGAACTCTACGCCAAGGTGAAGGAGGTGTAGTGGCCGATTGAGGTGTGGAAAAATGGTGTAAAAAAGTTTTTGCGGAATAAGAAAAAGGGTGTATATTTGCAAAATGCAAGTATTGTACAGTATGTCACGCAAGTGGTGTATTGTCAGTGCTTTGTATGGATATAGTATATAGTTAAATTAATAATATGGAACCTAAAAAGATAAAATCAGCCCTCATCTCGGTCTTCTACAAAGACGGCCTTGAGGACATCGTTCGCGCCCTCGACGCCCACGGGGTGACCATCTATAGTACGGGCGGCACCCAGAAATTCATCGAAGAACTCGGCATCAAGCCTGTGGCCGTGGAAAGCCTCACCGGCTATCCCAGCATCCTCGGCGGCCGAGTGAAAACGCTGCACCCCAAAGTGTTCGGTGGCATACTCGCCCGCCGTGACATGTTCAGCGACGGTGAACAGCTCACTCAGTACGAGATTCCGGAGATTGACCTCGTCATCGTCGACCTCTACCCCTTCGAGCAGACCGTGGCCAGCGGTGCCGCCGAACAGGATATCATCGAGAAAATCGATATCGGAGGCATCAGCCTCATCCGCGCCGCCGCCAAGAACTTCAACGACGTGGTCATCGTGCCCGCCGTAGACTATTACAAGGAGTTCCTCTCCCTCTATCAGGAGCAGGACGGCTGCACCACCCTCGAGCAGCGCCACCGCTTCGCTGCCTATGCCTTCAATGTCAGCAGCCACTACGATACCGCCATCTTCAATCATTTCAACGAAAGTGAGAACCTGCCGGTCTTCAAGCAGAGTTGCAAGC
Source organism: uncultured Bacteroidales bacterium (assembly GCA_900316235.1). GTDB lineage: Bacteria > Bacteroidota > Bacteroidia > Bacteroidales > P3 > Colimorpha. Next base: position 12,027 of record ONCC01000034.1, on the reverse strand, counting down.
ACGGCGAAGTGCTGCGCTATGGCGAAAACCCCCATCAGAAGGGCGTTTTCTTCGGCGACCTGAAAGGTTGCTTCGACAAACTCAACGGCAAAGAGATAAGCTATAACAACCTCGGCGACATCGATGCCGCTTGCGCCCTCATCGACGACTTTGAGGGTCAGACCGCCTTCGCCATCCTTAAGCACAACAACGCCTGCGGCATGGCCGTGCGCCCCACCCTCCTCGAGGCTTGGAAAGACGCCCTGGCCGGCGACCCCGTCAGCGCCTTCGGCGGCGTGCTCATCTGCAACCAGAAAGTAACCAAAGAGGTAGCCGACGAGATGCACAAGATTTTCTTCGAGGTCTGCATTGCTCCCGACTACGCCGACGACGCTCTCGAGGTGCTGCGTGGAAAGAAGAACCGCATCATCCTCCGTCGCAAAGGTTTTAAGATGGCAGACCCGATGTTCCGCTCCGTGCTCAACGGCGTGCTGGTACAAGACCGCGACACCGTCGTCCCCACTGCTGCAGACATGCAGAAGAGCGTCACCTCTACCGCCATCACCAAAGAACAGGCTGAGGATCTGGCCTTCGCCACCATCCTTGTAAAGCATACCAAGAGTAACGCCATCGTCCTGGCCAAAGGCCGTCAGCTCTATGCCAGTGGCACCGGCCAAACCAGCCGTGTCGATGCCCTTCGCCAGGCTATCGCCAAAGCCAAGAGTTTTAACTTCGACCTCAACGGTGCAGTCATGGCCAGCGATGCCTTCTTCCCCTTCCCCGACTGCGTGGAGATTGCCCACGAGGCCGGCATCGTGGCCGTCGCCCACCCCGGCGGCAGCATCCACGACCAAGACAGCATCGACTACTGCGAAAAGAACCACATGGGCATGGCCATCACCGGAAAACGTCACTTCAAACATTAATTATCATACATGGGACTTTTATCATTCTTTAACCGCGAAGTTGCAATGGACCTTGGCACCGCCAACTCCATCGTGATTTATAATGACCAAGTCGTCATCGACGAACCCTCTATCGTCGCCTACGACCGCAACAACAATAAGATTATCGCCGTCGGCAAGGAGGCTCAGCGCATGGACGGCCGTACCGACAACAAGAACATCGAGACCGTGCGCCCGCTGCGAGGCGGTGTCATTGCCGATTTTGAAATGGCACAGCACCTCATCCGTGAGCTCATCGGCATGACCAACGTCAACCGCTCATTCCTTCCGCCGTCGCTCCGCATGGTCATCTGTATCCCTAGCGGCATCACCAACGTCGAAGAGCGTGCCGTACGTGAAAGTGCCGAACAGGCCGGAGCCAAGGAGATACGCATGATTCACGAACCCATGGCTGCCGCTATCGGTATCGGTATCGACGTACTGCAGCCCGAGGGTCACATGGTGGTGGACATCGGAGGCGGTACCGCAGAGATCGCCGTCATCTCTCTGGGTGGCATCGTCTGCAACAACTCCATCCGCGTGGCAGGTGACGTATTCAACGACAACGTGGTGGACTACATGAAGCGTCAGCACAATATGGTCATCGGTGTGCGTATGGCCGAAAAGGTGAAGATCGCCGTCGGCGCCGCCGTCAGCGAATTGGACGATCCCCCCGAGGACTTCCGTACCTTGGGTCGCGACCTCCTCACCGGCCTCCCCAAGGAAATCTCCGTCAACTACAAGGAGATTGCCCACGCCCTCGACCGTTCCATCGCCCAGATTGAGCAGGCAATCCTCGACACCCTCGCCGCCACACCTCCCGAGCTGGCCGCCGATATCTACAAGACCGGTATTTATCTGGCCGGTGGCGGAGCCTTGCTGCGCGGCCTCGACCAGCGCGTGAGCAGCAAAACCAAGCTGCAAGTGCATATCGCCGATGATCCCCTGCGCGCCGTCGCACGCGGCACGGGTATAGCCCTGAAGAACTTCAACAAGTTCTCCTTCCTTATCCGATAAAGGAAAATAAAAGAGGAGCGTCGCCCGAATGGGCGGCGCTTTTTTTATTAGTAGATAGCAACTATCTTCTGTAGAATCTTATTGAGCTTGTCGCCTGCAACAGCCGAGGAGACCTCATGACCGTTACTGATGATGGCGAAAGCCAGCCTGTCACCACTGGCGACATCAATATATCCGGCATAAGCCTTGACACCTTCCATCGTGCCGGTCTTCAGCCTCACCGTCATGCTCGCGGGCAGCGAAGGAAGCAGATTCTTGGCGGTGCCGTTCTCTCCCACTTTCGCCAGCGAGCGGAGGAAGTCGTTAAAATATGCTTCCTTGCTGATAGCCATTAGATAGCGGCACACGAAATCGGCCGTCACTTTATTCTGTGTCGAGAGTCCGCTACCATCGACAATCTTGACACCACCGAGGTCGAGCTTCTTGTCACGGAAAAAGTCGGTCACCGCCTTGGCACCATTGGAAAAAGTACCTTTTCCAAATTTCTTGTAGCCAAGGTACTTGAAGATAGATTCGGCATAGATATTATTGCTGGTCATGTTGGTATACTGTGCCAGCGTGTAATAGTCACTGCTGTAGTAGTCGAGGACGATGCGCAGGCTGTCAGGTTGCGAGTAGACCTGCATAGAATTGGACGAGATGCTGACGCCATGGGTGCGGAGATAGAGGGCAAAGAGGTCGGCACAATGCTTGGCAGGGTTGGGGAGGGCGCCACGCACAGGGAATTCTTTCTTGCCCAAAGGCACCGTGCCACGGTAGAGACGCTCATGAGCGGTGGGTCCTCCGTAGATAGTCACGTTGTCGCCCGACCCTTCGGGACCCGTGGTCACCTCAGAAATGCCGAGGACATTGATGTTCTTGGGAGAAACCCTAACAGCCGAAGCAGGATAGCCAAGCTTGGCTCCAGGGGTAAAATAGACGAAATACATATTCTCGTGGAAGTTCAGTCCACTGACGCCGGCACCGTAATAGTTTCCCACATCGCCCCAAGGCCAACTGTCGTGAAGGGGTTGCTCGTCAAAAATCCCCACATGGTAGCAGATGCGACCGTCGACACGGCGGATGCCTTTCTTCTTCAATGCCTTCGTCCAGCCGTCGAAGAGGGAGTCGGGAGTCGTCTGTCGGTAGCGGTAGGAACCCAGCATGGGGTCACCTCCGCCCAAAATATAGATATTGCCGTGGAGCACACCCTCACGGTCAATCTCGCCACGGATACCCAGTTGCGTGGTGAAACGGAAATCACTTCCCAAACGGTCGAAGGCAACGCCCGTGGTAAACAGCTTGACCACCGAGCCGGGAATCATCGACATCTGTGAGTTGTAACTGTAGACCTCTTGTCCCTTGGTTATATTGTACACACACACCGAGAGCATACCATGCTGCATTCCGCTCTCCCGGTGGATATTCAGAATAGTCTTCTCGAGGTCGACCACCTGTTGCGCGCCAGCGCCCAAGGTGGCCAGAAAAGCAATTGTCAAAACAATCAAGCGTCTCATGGCTATTTCAAAGTTTCGTTAATTCTTTCAATATTGTCAAGCAATGCGTCACGACCCAAACCCGTGAGCGACGAAGTGAGGAACATCGGCGGCAGCTCATCCCACAACTCCAGCAATGCCTTTTTCATAGCCTTGATATTGGCCATCACCTCGCGCTGCTTTTCCTTGTCGGTTTTAGTGAAGACAATCGACAGAGGAATACCATTGGTGCCAAGGAAAGTGATAAATTCCAGATCTATTCTCTGCGGCGGTATACGACTGTCTATCAACACATAGACATTTGTCAACTCTTCGCGATGGAGGAAATAATCGCGCATCATGGTGTCCCACTTCTCGCGTGAGGTGCGCGAGGTGCGGGCATAGCCATATCCCGGGAGGTCGACCAGATACCACTCATCGTTGATAAGGAAGTGATTGATAAGCTGCGTCTTGCCGGGTCGTCCCGAGGTCTTGGCCAGTCCCTTCACGCCCGTCAACATGTTGATGAGCGACGACTTGCCCACGTTGCTGCGCCCGATGAAAGCATACTCCGGACGCCCGTCCGAAGGACACTTCTTGTAGTTGGGGCTACTGATGCTGAACACTGCGCTGCTTATCTTCATCTCCTGTTATCTCCGGTTGGCACGTTTGATTTTCTTCAGCTCCATCTTCAGCTCGGTCTGCTTCTTTTTCAGCGTCCTCAGCTCTTTCATGGTCTCCAGTTCCTCCACACTTCTATGCTTCCACCACGGCAGCAGCTTCATGTTGATGCTGAACAGGCGCCGACGGTCGAGCTTCTGGTTTCGGTTCTGGTAGCTGCCGATGTAACGTTTATGTTTCTCTGGATACAAGTCACTGAGAGTGATAAGGATACCCGTATCAGTAGTGCCCGTCAGGTGGTGATTGGGGCAGGTCCCGAAGGAGCGCATGGAGGGCGTAAGGTTCATGTAGGCATTGATGAGCGGTGGTACAGTGCATCCACGCTCACGAACGGCATGTAGCAGTATCTGGTAGTCTTCCTTGTAGTTGCGGCCATCGAAAAGTTGCACCAACTCGTTGTAGTCGCTCTCGATATTGATGCGCTCATAGGGCCACACCAGGCCGTCGCGGTCGGGGAAATGCTTCTGGTAGAAATAGAGTATAAGGTCGCGCGCCTTTTTGTCGAGGTCGCCATACATGGTAATCTTGCCGAAGAAATAGCGCGTCTCGGGAATCTCCATAATGAGACTCCCCAAGCCATCCCACAGGTTGTCAAGACTATAGAGACCCTTGCGGAGGTTGTTGCTGGGCTGATAGGCAGGTTGCACGAAAGCGCGTCCGAGTTCCACAGTATAGGGCAGATACTCGTTGATGAATTGCTCACTGAACTGGTACTGGTCGGCCGTAGGGGTGACGATGGAGCCGTCCTCGCGGCGCAGCATATTGGTACCGTGAATGAAACGATATGCGCCAACAATTTCTTCATCCTCAGGACTCCACACGAAAAGCTGCTTGCAGCAGTAGGGGTCGTCCATCGTGTCATACTGGTCGATGTCCACCTCCTTGCCGCTGCCGCCGCCATCGACGGCAAAACTCAGTTCGCGCAGGCGTCCAATCTCGCGCATGATATTGGGCGAGAGATGGGCCGTGGTGACATAAATTTCCTTGTTGCCGAAATTGCTCTTGCGCAGAAAATGCTTCTGTTTCAGCTCTTTCTTAATCAACTCGCGGTCGACTGGCGGTGCAATGTAAGAGAGGTCAATATCTTTCATATCTCGAAGTCTGCGTTAGGGTTCGTTTTTAGTTTATACACATGCTCGCGCAGCATGGCGGCCCATTCGGCAGGTGTATGGCGCTGGTCGAAAGTCTGCCATGCGATGGGTTTTCCAAAAGTGATGCTCACACTCTTGCCGCGCTGGGCGAACATCTCAGCCGGCAACATCGCCATCTCGAAGGAGAACTTGATTCCCAGCCGCTTGCGAATATTAGCAACACGGTAAAAGATATTGCGGTTGCGGGCATCGGTGTAGACGGGCACCACGTCGCGGTGGTACTTCACCGCCTTCTTAATGAAGGTGGGATGCCACTCAAGATCTTTGATGACTCCTTTCTGGCGGCGCGAGGCGGCTCCCGAGGGGTAATAGAGCAAGATGTTATCGCCGGCAAAAGCCTCCTCAAGGTTAGCCAATGTCTTGGTTCTGTTCACCTTGTTGATAGGGACAAACAACTCGCGCAAGCCCGGCAGGTAGAGCAGGAAGTCGGTCACCGGGAAGACGATGTCCGTTCTTTTCCTCCCCACGGCTCCCATCAACGCCAGCCCGTCGGGACCTCCCAAGGGGTGGTTCCCCACCACCATCGGATGGCCGTCAACAGGCAGATTGTCAAGGCCGTTCACCTTCACCTCAATACCCAGATTCCAAGGTTCCTTGCCCTCGGTAAACCCATAGACGAAGTCGAGACCGAAGAGGTGGCGGTCCTTGTAGATGGTATCGTTGATTTCATCGATATGCAGCAGGCGCTCGCCCCACCTCAACACAAAACGGGGGACCTTGACACCCTTGTCGGCCAAAATCCGCTGCAAGTCAATATGCTTCTCCGTGATAACCACCTGTTCCATCAAAGATTCCATTATGATATTTAAAAGTGCAAAGATACACCTTTTTTTTAATATGAAAACAATATTTTTAAAACCCCAATCCGAATTGTTAATATTTTAACATAAATAGTGTTAATTTTCATGCCCAAAACACCCTAAAACAGGAAAAATTTCACTTAACGCTAACTTACTGACAACCACCTATCAACTCCCTACCAACTCCTAACCAACTCCTACCACGGTAGGAGATGATAGGGTGTTGGTAGGTCGATGGTAGGTAGTTTGCTCTTTTAACATATCTATCTTTTTTTTGGTCACTTTATAAAAAGTTCGTACTTTTGCAACGTTTTTAAAATATAAAATATGATTACTTTTGTCATTTCAGTCATTCTGCTACTACTAGGCTACTGGCTCTATTCCAAGCTGATAGAGCGCATTATCGGCGTCGACCCCAAGCGTGTCACACCCGCTGTGGCGCATCCCGACGGTATCGACTATGTGCCGATGAAACCTTGGCGCATCTTCCTCATCCAGTTTCTGAACATCGCCGGCGTGGGTCCGATTATCGGTGCTGTCATGGGCGCCCAGTTCGGCACTGCCTCGTTCCTCTGGATTGTCTTCGGCTGCATCCTCGCAGGTGCCGTGCACGACTTCATCGCAGGATTCATCTCCCTCCGTCAGGATGGCGCCTCGCTGCCCGAAATCCACGGTAAATATCTGGGCAACGGCATGAAGCAGTTTATGCGCGGATTCACCGTAGTGTTGATGATTCTGGTGGGTGCGGTATTCGTAAACACCCCCGCCACGCTGCTCACACAGGATATTTTTGTCCCCGAAGGACTGCGTCACCTTGACAGCAGTGTGATACAGTACTTCTGGGTGGTAATCATCTTCCTCTACTACCTGCTGGCTACCTTGCTGCCGATAGACAAAATCATCGGCAAGATATACCCCATCTTCGGTATCATGCTGCTGGCCATGGCCGTAGCGTTGGTGGTGGCCTTCATCGCCTACGGAGTGCCGCTGCGCGAGGTGTGGGACGGCCTTGAGAACAGCCACCCGCAGGCGCAGACCAACCCCATCTTCCCGATGATGTTCATCTCCATCGCTTGCGGCGCTATCAGCGGTTTCCACGCCACGCAGTCGCCTCTTATGGCACGTTGCATGATCAATGAGAAGCAGGCACGCCCCATCTTCTACGGCGCCATGATTGCCGAGGGCGTGGTGGCCCTCATCTGGGCTGCCGCCGCGGCTTACTTCTTCCACGACCACCCCGAGCTGTGCCTCGGCAAGAGCGGCGCGGCCATGGTGGGTGTCATCGCCAAACAGTGGTTCCCAGGAATCATCGCCTTCATCACCATCCTCGGCGTGGTCAGCGCCGCCGTCACCACCGGCGACACGGCCCTGCGGTCGGCACGCCTCATCGTGGCGGACTTCATGCATGTGGACCAGAAGCCCGTGCCCAAGCGGCTGATGGTGGCCATTCCGATATTTGTGCTCTCGGCCGCCCTGCTGGTCTTCTCGCTGGCCAACCCCGCGGGCTTCGACTACATCTGGCGCTACTTCTCGTGGGCCAACCAGGTGCTGGCCATGTTCACGCTGTGGGCCGTCACCGTCTTCCTCAGCAAGCTGCACCCCACCAAGGGCTGGTACTGGATTACCCTCGTCCCCGCGCTGTTCATGAGCATGGTGACCATCAGCTTCCTCTTTGTGGCATACAAGGAAGGCCTCGGCTCGGTCCTCCCTCACCCCGTCGGCTACGCCATCGCCGCCGTGCTCACCGCCGCACTCGGCGTGTTCTTCTTCCTGCGACGAAACAGAAAATAATATCTTCGTCGGCAATAAAAAATAAAAATCGCCGTTATAGAAAAAGTTTTGTATCTTTGCATTTTGAAAACAACGAAAAAAATGAAGAAAAATATCGCCCTCATGATGGCTCTGCTCATTGCAGGAGCGTCTTTTGCAGCAAATCCCAAGACTCGCAAGAATTCGCGTACCGAGATGGGAATCCACGGCAACGCCCTCTATGTGATTGAGTATACCTATAACCTCCACAGCGGCGCCGACGGCGGCCGCCAGCTCATTTGCATCGACAGCATCACCTTCGATAAACGTGGCAATTTCGCCGACAAGTTCCGCACCAAGGCCAACGATTACACTTGGTACAGCTACTTCTTCGACGTCAACGGCTACAGCCTTGGCTGGAACGAATACAACAAGGAGAAGATGCTCACCGGCCGCACCGCCTACCTCAACGACAAGGACGGCAACCGCGTGGAGCGCACTGTCTACCTGGGCAACCAAATGACCAAGAAGGAAAGCAGCAAGTTCATCAGCGGCCTGATGATGGAGGAGCAGAGTTTCGACCAGGACGGACAGATGACCGAACTGCGCAAATACAAATACGACCAGAAGGGCAACTGCACCGAAATTGAGTTCTACAACCGTGACGGCGACCTCATGCAGCACTACCTCTACAAATACGACGCCCGCGGCAACCGCATCGAATGGCGTTTCTACGATGCCGACGAGTTCCTCTCGGCCCTGACGACCTACTACTACGACGACCACGACAACGTGATAGAGATCAGCTCGTTCAACTATGACGAGCACCTCAACTGGAAGCACTCCTACGTCTACGAGTACGACGAAGACGACAACTGGGTACGCCAGACCATCTACCGCAACAACGTGCCCTATCAGGTCATCGAGCGCGAAATCGCCTTCCCGGCGAACTGATAAGCCATGCCCACCCTCTTCAAAATATTCAACTTCCGGTTCATGTTCTACTCAGGAGACCATGAACCGGTTCACATTCATGTTGTGCGAGGAGGCTGTGAGGCCAAGTTCAACGTGCAGCCGCTGGAGATGGTGTACAATCATGGCTTCAAGCAACATGAGATAACGCTCATCCGCTCACTGGTGGAAGAGAACGCCGATGTGATTGCGGAGCGGTGGCAGGAATTCTTCGGGAACAAAAACAATGGATAGGAAATACATAGCACGCGTTTGGGTGGACGACCACGCCGTCTATGCCGAGACCACCGACGGTCTTCGTGCAGGCTATGAGTTTGCACAATGGTCCCGCCTACGCAATGCCACCGCCACCCAGCGGCAGGCTTTCGAGCTCTCCTATGGCGGTATCCATTGGCCTGACATCGATGAAGACCTGAGTTTCGAGGGCATGTTCCACGATGCCGGTCTCTGCGATATTACTCCTACCGAAGACTCTGTATGCTACCTTGCACCTTACAACACCGAAGACGAACCCCTGCCCACCGCAGCGGAAGAACCCGCGGAGTACGGAAAGTAATACACTATAAGTCTTAATGACAATATGCGGGGGGCTACCGTTGACGCGGAGCTCCCCGTTCCCTTTTTTATCCGAAGAGCGACATCTGCCTCACCCCTTGGGCGCAGTAGTGCTGGTAGGGGCAGGCGTAGGGTTCGAGGCAGTGTTGGCCTGTGGGCGTGGCGGGCTCGCCGTGGCTTAATATCTCTTTCATGGCGGCGATGTTGCGGGCTATCTCGTCGTGCTGGGCGGCCAGCTCCTCGGTGAGGTCGACCGCATTAAACCCATTAGACTTATTAGCCCCATCCACCCCATTATACACAATGCAGAACTTGTTTATGCTGCGGCAGTGCGATATTACATAATGCTGCAATGCCGCATCCCTTTTGTAGGTCTCGCTGAGTGCGGTGCCACTCTTCACCTCGTAGATATCCAGTGTACCATCCTCGTTCTTGTGTACCACGTCAGCCAGCACCAACACATCGTTGTATAAGAACCCGGCCTCGAAGAGGTCAACCTCCTCTTCTTTGTCCAGATACATGGCTGTCAGCTCGGAGTAGGCGTCGACATTGCGCTTCAGTTCGGCGCTGAGGTCGATGCCGTCGGGGAAGGTGGCCTTGAAGGCGTATTCGAAGTCGCGGCCGCGATCGAAGCGGCGCATCTGCTCGGCAGTGTAGCGGGCCAATCTCGGATTAAACACATCGAGCCACAGGGCGCGGTCGCACTGCAGCCCACGGATGTACTTGCTCTTGCTCAGCAGATGTGACATAGCACTTCGTCTACGGTTGCGGCTGCCACTAGGCCGGCGTCGCTGCGCATTAGGCCCTCTTCCTTGGTGAGGCGGAGCTGCTCGAGGAAGGGGTTGTAGTAGCCGTCGATATTCAGGAGTATCATGGGCTTGGTCTTATAGCTGCCATCCAACACCCTCTGGCCGTCGACTATCTGGAGCTGATTCATCACCATGACTTCGGAGACCTCGTCGATGGTGCCGATGCCGCCGGGGAGGGCTACGAAGGCGTCGCAGGCTTCCATGATGCGCTCTTTGCGCTCGGCCATGCTGCCGACGCGGACGAGCTCGGTGACACGCTGCGAGTGGATGATGTCATCGCTGAAGAGGTTGGGGATGACTCCGACGACGCGCCCCCCGGCCTCGAGCGCGGCGCCGCTGACGACGCCCATAAGGCCGAGGTTGCTGCCGCCATAGACGAGGGTGTGTCCCTCCTGCGCGATGCGGCGGCCGAGGGCGGCGGCGGCCTCGACGATTTCCTTGTTGTGCGGCAGCGACGAGCCGCAGAAGACTGCTATGTGCATTTTATTACAAATCAAGTGATATTCCGTTCTGAATAATATGAATACGCTCCATCGACTTACCCGCTTTCTTCAAATTGACCATAGCCATTATTTCACATACTATCGCAGCAACACCACATACAACCGAAGTGCCATAGAGAATGATAGGAGTGGCTGGGTCGTGGTTTGGTTTTGCCGATTGTAATGCACCAAGAGTCCCAAAGAGTCCTGCGCCAACAGACGCTCCAAAAGCACCAAACTGGCAGTTGGCACTTTGCTGAAGATAATATGATGGGGACTTTATGCGAATGTGGTCAACAACAACTTCCATGCCATCCATGCCGAGAAGCTGCTCTTTTGTGAAATCGATATATCTGCCATCATAGAAACGAATCTCACGCAACGAGTGAATGTCTATTGTGTATTCGTTATCTTCTGCTGTTCTCGGATAGCGAGTGTAGTGGACTTGGTCTTTTTCGACTTTAGTTATTACCGCTAAATAAGCCTTGCCTTGCACAGTCACAAGAGTGTCCTGGGCTGTGGCGGTCATGCACATCGCAATCATCGCCGCGCATACTAATATTATCTTCTTCATCGTGTGTTGTAATAGGTATTACTGTGCGCAATAACGGGTATTATTGCGCACAGTAATGGGTATTGTTGCAACAACTATTTCTGCCAGCGCTTGAGCTGCGGGAAGTACTGGCGGAGCTGCTCGCGGTACTCGTCGGCGGTGAGGTGCTGGCCGGTGTTCTGGTTGAACTGGTCGACGAACTGGACGCAGAAGTCTATCATCTGCTCCATGGTGCAGTCCTGCGTGAAGTGGCCGTCGGCGAAGCAGTACTTGCAGTAGTCGGGATTGTCGCTCACGACCTCGTCGGTCAGCGGCATGCCGCAGCTCTGGCAGTAGCGCTGCTTGGGGGCACCGGGCTTGCGCTGGAGGACGGCATAGACCTTGGCCATGATGTCGGCGGCGCGGAGGTGGTAGTTGGTGAGCATCTCGTCGGGGGTGCCGCTCTCGCCGAACTTATCATCTACCGCCACATACTCCATGGGCGTGGGGCAGTGGAGGGCGAGGGTCTGGGCCACGCTGTCGCCGAGGCCGCCGTTGAAGAGGTGCTCCTCGCAGGTGACGACGGCGCCGGTCTTCTTGGCGCTGGCAACGATAGCGTTCACGTCGAGCGGCTTGATGGTGTGGATGTTGATGACCTCGCAGCTGATGCCGACCTTCTCGAGCATCTCGGCGGCCTGCAGGGCTTCCCACACAAGGTGTCCGCAGGCGAAGAGGGTCACGTCCTTGCCCTCGCTCAGCAGCTGGGCCTTGCCGATTTCGAACTTCTCGCCTTCGGGCAGGAAGCAGGGCATCTTGCTGCGGCCGAGGCGCAGATAGACGGGGCCGACGTGCTCGGCGGCGGCCAGCGTGGCGGCCTTGGCCTGGTTGAAGTCGGCGGGCAC
>ONCC01000007.1 GCA_900316235.1 uncultured Bacteroidales bacterium | reverse complement strand
ATGAATCAAGATATTGAAGCTCGCAAGCAAGAGCTGCTGAAAGAGGGTTACGAGGAGGTTTACACCCGTACCAAGGTGCTCACCGACGCCGTCATGCACTACTGCCCCGGCTGCGGCCACGGCACCACCCACCGCCTCGTTGCAGAGGTAATCGATGAAATGGGCATCCAGGACAAAGTCGTCGGCGTCAGCCCCGTCGGATGCTCCGTTTTGGCCTACAACTATTTCGATGTCGACTTCCAGGAGGCCGCCCACGGCCGCGCCCCCGCGTTGGCTACCGCCATCAAGCGCCTCAACCCCGACACCTTCGTGTTCACCTACCAGGGTGACGGCGACCTGGCCGCTATCGGCACCGCCGAGACCATCCATGCCGCCAACCGTGGCGAGAACATCACCATGATTTTCGTCAACAACGGTATCTACGGTATGACCGGTGGCCAGATGGCCCCCACCACGCTGGTTGGCATGCGTAGCGCCACCACGCCCTACGGCCGTCGCGTCGACCTCAACGGCTATCCCCTCCGCATGACGGAACTCCTCTCCACCCTGCCCGGCACCTACTATGTGACCCGCCAGAGCGTGCAGAACCCCGCCGCCGTGCGCAAGGCCAAAGCCGCTATCCGCAAAGCCTTCGAGAACCAGAAACTGAAGAAAGGCCTCAGCTTCGTCGAGATCCTCTCCAACTGCAACTCCGGCTGGAAGATGACCCCCGTGGCCGCCAACAAGTGGATGGAAGACAACATGATGCCCAACTACCCCATCGGCGACATCAAAGTCGACGGCAAGATTGTCGAGGGCATCGACGCCAACCGTCTCGTTCTGGATCACCCGCTGACCGTTCAGCAATAATTAACAATCAAAAAACAAGAAACAATGACTGAAGAAATCATCATAGCCGGTTTCGGTGGACAGGGTGTCCTCTCGATGGGTAAGATTCTTGCCTACTCCGGTGTCATGCAGGACAAAGAGGTCAGCTGGATGCCCAGCTACGGCCCCGAGATGCGTGGTGGTACCGCCAACGTCTCCGTCATCATCAGCGACGAGCGCATCAGCTCGCCCATCATCAACCAGTTCGACACTGCCATCATCCTCAACCAGCAGTCGCTGGATAAGTTTGAGAGCGCTGTGAAGCCCGGTGGTTACCTCATCTATGACCCCAACGGCATCACCCACGAGCCCACCCGTAAGGACATCAACATCTACAAGATCGCCGCTACCGCCAAAGCTCAGGAGCTCGGCATCAGCAAGGTCTTCAACATGGTGGTCCTCGGTGGCTTCCTGAAGCTGAAACCCATCGTCGACAAGCAGTACATCCACGAAGGTCTGGAGCACTCCCTGCCCCAGCGCCACTGGAACCTCATTCCCCAGAACGAGGAAGCTATCGAGATCGGCAAGGGCATCATCGAAGCCGTCCAAGTGTTGTAAACCATCGCCCATCAAGCCGGAAGTCTCGAGAGGGACTTCCGGCTTCTATATATAGTAACAAAAAACAGCAATAACATGTGTGGAATAGTCGGTTACATCGGTGAGCAAGAGGCTTATCCGATTCTCATTAAGGGTCTTCATCGACTGGAATATCGCGGCTACGACTCGGCCGGCGTCTCAATGATTAACACTAAAGGCGACCTCAACGTCTACAAGGCTACCGGCAAGGTGGCGGCGTTGGAAGAGAAATGCGCAAGCGAAGATATCACCGGCACTATCGGCATCGCCCATACCCGCTGGGCCACCCATGGCGAGCCCAACACGGTCAACGCCCATCCGCACCTCTCGCAGAGCGGGAACCTCTCGTTGGTGCATAACGGCATCATTGAGAACTACAAGACCCTCCGCGCCATGTTGGAGAAGGAGGGTTACAACTTCTGCTCCGAGACCGATACCGAAGTGCTGGTGCAGCTCATCGAGTACACGCAGAAAAAGGGAAATTGTGACCTTTTCACCGCCGTGCAACGCGCTCTGAAGAACGTGATTGGCGCCTACGCTATCGCTATTCTCGAGAAGAGTCATCCCGACCAGTTGGTATGTGCCCGCAAGGGATCGCCGTTGGTTATCGGCGTGGGGACCGATGCCCATGGAAAGAAGGAGTTTTACCTCGGCAGCGATGCCACTCCCATCGTGGAATACACCAAGCAGGTGGTCTACCTTAAGGATGAGGAGATTGCCTATATGGATCGTAGCGGCAAGTTGGACATTGTGAATCTAGCCAACGTTCACCAGACCCCCGAGATGCACACGCTGAGCCTCAGCCTCGACGAGTTGGAGAAAGGTGGTTTCCCTCACTTCATGCTGAAGGAAATCTGGGAGCAGCCCAATGCCCTGCGCACCTGTATTAAAGGCCGTCTGCACCCTAAGCGGCACGATATCACCCTCAGCGGCATCACTGACCACAAGGAGAAGTTTGTCAATGCCCGCCGTATTATCATCTGTGCCTGTGGCACCTCGTGGCACTCGGCCCTCATTGGCAAGTACTTTATTGAAGAGGCGGCCCAGATACCCGTCGAGGTGGAATATGCCTCGGAGTTCCGCTACCGCAACCCCGTCATCTATCCCGACGATGTGGTCATCGCCGTGAGTCAGAGCGGCGAGACGGCCGACACCCTTGCCGCCATCCAGTTGGCCGAGCAGAAGGGTGCCTTCCTCTATGGCATCTGCAACGTCATCGGATCGTCAATAGCCCGTGCCACCCATAGCGGCACCTACCTCCACGTGGGTCCCGAGATCGGCGTGGCCTCCACTAAGGCCTTTACCGGACAGGTGATCACCCTCTGTCTGCTCGGCCTGGCCATCGCCAAAGAGAAGCACACCCTCAGCGACGAGATGTTCCACATGCTGGTCGACGAACTCTACAAGATTCCCGAGAAGATGCAGTGGACCCTCGAGAATAACAAGAACATCGACCAGTTCGCCCAGATGTTCACCTACTGCCGTAACTTCATCTTCCTTGGCCGCGGCTACAACTACCCTGTGGCCCTCGAAGGTGCCCTCAAGCTGAAGGAGATCAGTTATATCCACGCCGAGGGCTACCCCGCCGCCGAGATGAAGCACGGTCCCATCGCCCTGGTCGACGAGGAGATGCCCGTGGTCTTCATCGCCCCCAAGCGTGGTATGTACGACAAGATAGTCAGCAACATACAGGAAATCAAGAGCCGCAAGGGCAAGATCATCAGTGTGGTCACCGATGGCGACACGACGGTGAAGAATATGAGCGACTACTGCTTCACCATTCCCGACACGCGCGACTGCTTTGTGCCGCTGTTGGCGGCCATCCCGCTGCAGCTGTTGGCCTACTACGTGGCCACCGCCAAGGGCCGCAACGTCGACCAGCCCCGCAACCTCGCGAAATCAGTTACTGTTGAATAAGGAGATAAGACAATACCTCCTGCATCACAAAGGCTGCACGTTATTGACGTGCAGCCTTTAAAATTTGTTCTATGACACCTATCTTATACCCTTGACTATGGTAGAGGATATGTCCATCTTTGTCGATGAGGGCCACTAGAGGGTACTGCACGGCGGCGCTCTTGGTGGCCTCGAGGATGCGCTGCTCTAATATACCTTTATTATAGGCGATATCGGTGTTCACCAAATGCCAGTCTGTCATATTGAGCTTGCGCGGACCGACCATGAAGGTCATGCCGCCCCATTGCTTCATCTCCTTCTGCAGCTGGCGCAGCTCGACGATAAGGTGCTTCGACGGCTCGCTGTAGTCACCGAGGTTGATATAAAGCATGCCTGTGTTGTCGGCATAGTCCCACAGTTCGATGCCGTCGAAAAGTTCGAGGTGAGGATCGATGTTGGCGGACGAGGACGTCCGCGCACCCAGTGGCAGGATGACGATTTCCTTGGTGATTTTTTCTCCTGCTTTCACTTCGAAGAACTCTATGCGCGAGCGCACGGCCCCGTCGGGGTAGCGATTGCCGGTGGAGAGACAGTAGGTGCCGGGCTCCAGTTCGAGGGTAGATGGGAAAGAGGCCATCCGCGCATCATCCTCAAAGTCGAAGGTGCGCAGATCGCCGTTTTCGAGCTTGGCGAGGGTGAAGTGAGGCCAATAGACAGGTTTGGCGGGCTCCTTGCCGCGATAGGTCAACTGTAGAGGCGTACCATGGTACGTCTCCTTGCAGCCTTTATGAGACGTTTCATGAAACGTCTCTACAGCCCAGGTCTTACCATTCCATACATATATTATATTAGTGGCATTATCCAGATAAGCCGGTACCCCTGCGCTTCTGCAGGCTGCCACGAAGAAGATGTCACGACTGTGGCTGTCAGCGCAGCGCAGACGGTAAACGCCCACTGGCGAGATGGGGCAGTTGTAATAGTTGCTGTTGTCATCGACGGCAATGCTGTCCATCACCCAACTGCAAATCTCTTCGGCCATCATCCCCTTGAAGCAAGCCAACTCCTCGCGGTAGGAACGCACCAACTCGTTGCTGATGCGGGCCGGGAGGATTCCCCGTTGATAGGTTGATACGCTGATAGGTTGATAGGTCTCCGAGGTAGTCCAATGCGCCTCTAGCACCTCACAGGTGATGTCGCGCAGGTCTTTGTCGCTGAAAGTGGCGAGGTACTCGTCGGCGTCAGGATGCGCGGCGAGGAAACGCTCAATCTCACGCCAGTTGCCCTCAGCCTTGCGGACAAAGGGGCTAGGACTGTTGCTGTGGAACGTGGCGATGTAGGCGTTGCGCAGCGAGTCCTCGTAAGCCAGGCGTTTGGCGTTGGCGCTGGTCTCCTCCTTGGTGGCCACCACCTTGGGCTCACCAGCCACTGGCGGCACCATTTCAAAGATGAACACACGCCCCCGGCCTTCGGCCACCCCCTCTAACTTAGAGGGGGAGCTGCTGCCGCGTTCATCTAACTCCTCCCCTAAGTTAGGGGAGGTGGCAGCCGTTAGGCTGACGGAGGAGTGTGTCAACACCAATGTCATCGTGCTGTCCTGTCGTACGTCCAGCTTTTCGAAGGTGTGATGGTCGCCGTCGGTGCCCCAGATTAGCAGGTCACCAAGACCGGTAGTTAAGCTGGCCTTGCCCTCCTTGTCGGTGGTCATCGTGGCCAAGGTGTAGTATTCAGCATAGTTGTAGAGCTTAAACTTCACCTGCGCACCGTCTAACGGAGCACCGTCCACATCCACCACCGTGACGGTGACGCGGCGCGTGGGTGCATAATGCGAAAGCAGGTTCAGCTCGCTATAAAGACTTGTGCGCTTCACTACCTCTTCATCGCCTTTATATTTTCCGAAGGCTTTGGTATGTACCATCATACAACGCGTCGATGGCACTGAGAACCAACCCATATTCAGCCGCGGATCAGGCTCGCAGGCACCCATGAATTTCCACTCACCATTGACATAGACCTCAACCCACGCGTGATTATCGTCGCAATGCGCCCATCGAGGCGTGTAGCACTGGCGGGCAGGAATACCCACGGCACGCATGGCGGTGACGGTGAAGGTGCTCTCCTCACCGCAGCGGCCCAACGAAGTGCGCATGGTGGCCAGCGGCGCCGACGTGCGGCTGTCCGAGGCACGGTAGGCCACATGCTCGTGGCACCAGTGGTTCACCTCCAGGGCAGCCTCCTCGATGGTCATGCCTTTCACTCGATCTTTCAACTCACGGTAGAAAACCATGCGGGCGGTGTCGAGCCTTAAAGGCATAGCGCACTTGATTCAGATAGAACGACGGCTCATAGTCGGCCAAATCGGAGAGTGGCATATAAGCATAGAGGAACTCCATGGCCTCGCGCTCCATTGTGGAGAGTGTGTCGAGTCGCACCTCCAACATTGGAAAGTCGGCCATGCGGACCTCGAAGTCGGCGTGTACTTCGTTGCGGTAGTTCTTGTCGGTGATGAAATGCGGGTCACGCTGGCAGGCGACAAAAGCCAGCACGGCAGCGGCCACAATCAATATCTTCTTCATAAAGTAAGTGTTTTGTCAATCATCTGGCGGACGGAAGCGGCGTCGGTGACGAGAGTGCCATCGTCGAGGCTCTTCTTACAACTGCCGTGCACCTCGCGCACGCCGGTCCTCTGCACCAGCTCGCACACATTCATTGGTGTCACCCCGGCGCCAGCGAGAATCTCCACGCCGGTGACGCCTATCAGGCTCTTAATCACCTCGGCGCCTTCGAGGGCCGAGGGACGTTGGCCGGAGGTCAACAGTCGGTGACAGCGCGAGGCCGCCACGTCCCACAAAGCCTCGATGGGGTCCTGCAGGGCCTCATCGAAGGCGCGGTGGAACGTCACCTCCATAGGCGACGCCAGCTGCACCATGCGGCGCGTAATCTCCACGTCTACCTTGCCTTCCTCGGTCAGGAATCCCAGCACCACGGCGGCAGCACCCAACGCTTTGCAACGTTTGATAGAGGCTATCATTTCCATCTGCTCGGCTTCGGTGTAGCAGAAATTGCCCGGCCGCGGGCGGATGAGCACATGGGTACGAAGTCCCAGATGGTGAACACAGTAGGCGATATCTTCTTCCGAGGGGGTGAGTCCGCCGCACTCCAGGTCGCGGCAGAGTTCTATGCGGTCGGCGCAGCCATCCTTGGCGGCCACCGCCGACGCTATCGAATTGCAACAAATCTCAACATCAATCATGCTGCAAAGATACAAAAAAAATCCCTCATTGAGATTTTTTTCGTATTTTTGCATTCGGAAAAGAACAAAAAGCACACTTTATGAATAATACCCATCCTATCAGTAAAGACCTTATCTATGTCGGCGTCAGCGACCGCCGCACTGCCCTCTTCGAGAATGTATACCCCATCCCGCGCGGGGTGTCGTACAATAGCTATGTACTTCTGGACAAGAAGACTGCGCTCCTGGACACTGCCGACGTGACCGTCAGTGAGCAGTTCTTCGAGAACATGTCGGCTGCTTTGGGCGGCCGCCCCCTCGACTACTTGATAGTAAACCACATGGAACCCGACCATGCGGCGCTGATAGCGCCACTCCTGCTGCGCTACCCGCAGGCCACAGTGGTCTGCACCGCCAAAGCGGCACTGATGCTGGAGCAGTTCCTGGGTACGCAGGCGTCCCGCCTGCAGACAGTCAAAGAGGGAGACACCCTCTCGCTGGGCCGTCACAACCTCGTCTTCACCATGGCTCCCATGGTGCACTGGCCGGAGGTGATGATGACCTACGACCAGACCGACAAGGTGCTCTTCTCGGCCGATGCCTTTGGCACCTTCGGGGCACTGAGTGGCAATCTCTATGCCGACGAGGTAAACTTTGAGACCGAGTGGCTCGACGACGCCCGTCGCTACTTTATTAATATTGTAGGGAAATATGGCCAGCCCGTGCAGACAGTACTCAAGAAGGCCGCCGCACTCGATATCAAGATGATATGCCCGCTCCACGGACCGGTGTGGCGTTCCAACTTAGAGTGGTTTATCGGCAAGCACGACGTGTGGAGCAAGTACGAGCCTGAGAATAAGGGCGTAGTTATCATCTACGGAAGCATCTACGGTCACACCGAAAGTGCCGCCCTGCGTCTGGGCACCCTGTTGGCTCAGCGTGGCGTGAAGGGTATTAAGGCCTACGACGCCAGCCGCACGCATGTCAGTGAGTTGGTCTCCGAGTGCTTCCGTGCCAGCCATATCGTCCTGGCTTCCAGCACCTACAATAATGGTATTTTCACTCCCATGGAGAACCTGCTGGCCGACCTCAAGGCCCACGACTGGAAGCGTCGCAGCGTTGCCCTGATAGAGAACGGCACTTGGGCCGCCACCAGCGGCAAGTTGATGCGTGCCGAGCTGGAGCAGATGAAAGAAATAACCATCCTCGGCGAGATGGTGTCCTTAAAGAGTGCCGCCACTCCCGCCCAAGAAGAACAACTCGCCGCCCTGGCCGACGAGATAGCAAAGACATTATAGAAATGATAGATGCGATAGACTCTATAGAAATCTATCGCATCTATCCCTTATATCCAATCTATAAAATCACACCCATGATCGACAACAAAGCCATCTTCAATATCAGCTACGGCCTCTTTGTGCTCGTGGCTCGTCAGGGCGACAAAGATAACGCCTGCATCATCAATGTGGCCCAGCAGGTCACCAGCGACCCGCTGCAACTCATGATTTGCGTCAACAAGCAGAACCTGACGCACGACATGGTGTTGCGCACACTCAAGTTCAATCTCTGCCCTTTGAGCGAGGAGGCCACCATGAAGCCTTTCCAGCACTTCGGCTTCCAGAGCGGCAAGACGGTCGACAAGTTTGCTGAATGCGAGACAGAGCTCCGCACAGAGAATGGCTTGCGCTACCTGCCCAAGTTCATCAACAGCGTCATCAGCTGTGTCGTCACCAAGAGCATCGACCTCGGCACCCACACCATGTTCATCGCCATGCCTATGGAGGCCCGCGTGCTGAGCGACAGTCCGTCGATCACCTACGCCTACTACCAGCAGCACATCAAGCCCAAGCCCGCCGCCGCTCCCGCTGCAGGCGGCAAGAAGAAATGGGTCTGCGAAGTTTGCGGCTACGTCTATGAAGGCGACGAGCTCCCCGCCGACTTCATCTGCCCCTGGTGCAAGCACCCCGCCAGCGACTTCCGACTGGTAGATTGAAAAATATTTTTGCCAGGTAGAATATATTTCGTAATTTTGCATTTTGAAATGAGTACACAAGAAATATCCAAAACCATCGCCGATTACTTTGCCCCACAGCCTGTGACGAAGGCATGGCTCTTCGGCTCTTTTGCCCGCGGGGAGCAGCGGGAAGACAGCGATGTGGATATACTTGTGGAACTTGACCAAAGTCAGCGTATTGGATTGAAATTCTTTGGAATGTACGCCGATCTAAAGGAGCTGTTAAACCGCGAGGTTGACCTGGTGGCCGATGGATGTCTGCTGCCGTTTGCCCAAGAGAGTGCCGACCGCGATAAAAAGTTAATCTATGAGAATCGGCGCGTGACAAGGAATGTTTGATTCATATCAAAGAAGCCATAGACCGCATTGCTCGTTATATCAATGGGGTAACAATGGAAGCGTTGATGGCTGACGACATGAGATACTATGCGGTTGTCAAAAACATCGAGATAATTGGTGAAGCTGCCAACATGCTGACATTTGAGTTCCGTGACAATCATCCAGAGACACCGTGGAAGATGATTGTAGGAATGAGAAATTATTTGACGCACGAATATTTCCAAATCAAACAGGATGTTAATTCTTTTGTATGAAAAAACAAACAAAGAAAAACTATGAAGCACCACAACTGACAGTGGTTGCAATCAAAACGGAGCGTGGCTATGCCGGGAGTCTTCCGTTTGCTATCGGTCTTTTTTCTGTCTACGATGCCCCGGAGGAATCCGGCATGCAGGACTACACCAAGCAAGGTGGCGATATTTGGCTCTAACCCGCAAAGCAACGTTGGAATGAAAAAAAGGAAGAGACTTATGAGCCTGGCCGTCCTCGCGATGGCGGTCGTGGTGATGGCTGGATGCCAGAAAGAGGAACTTACGGTCGGCGACGGAGTTCACTTCGCCACCACATTGAAGATGGCCGGCGGCGGCACCAAGGCTCTGGACAGTTTGGGCCGCAAGACGTTTGCCGTGGGCGACCGGGTAGCCGTCGTATACCATAATACCAGCGGCAACACCGTAAAAGCCGTGAGCGGCGCTCTAACGGAAGACGACATTTCGAGCAGCGGAAAAGTGGCCAACTTCAGCGTGATGCTGGACAATCCCGACAATACAAAACAGGTTACTTATATCTACCCTGCATCGATGGCCAAGAACGACGGCTCAGTGAACTTCGACGCCTTGAAAACGCAAGACGGCACGTTGACCACCCTCGCCAGCGACCTCGATTTGTGTACCTACACCGGCAGTTGGAGCGATGGCAACTTGCCCACCAATGTGCAGATGACCAACCAGCTGGTCATCTGTAGTTTCAAAATCAAAGACGGAGATATGATGAATACCGTCACCAGCAGCGTCACCCGGTTTACCGTCAAACACGGCACCGACATCTACACTGTCATTCCCTCGTCGCTCGACGAAATATGGGTGGCATTGAAGCCCGTGACCTCGGGCGACATCACTTTCTATTCCGCCCTGGGCAAAGACCTCTACAAGAAGACTGTTTCGGGCAAGACACTCGCCGCCGGCAATATCTATCCTATCCTTTTGAATACGGATAGGGTGGAAGGAGCAGTCTCTGGCCTGTTCAGTATCGACGAGAGCGGCGACCTGTATTATTTTTCGAAGGGCAACCTGCAAGCCACCTACGGGGGCGGCAGCTGGAGTTGGGGATTCGCAACGAACCAGTATGACTACATCGGCAACAACATCGGCAACACGTCGGTCGCTAACACTTCGCCCTACATCGGGAATAATGGAACCGTCGACCTCTTTGGTTGGAGTACCAGCTCCACCTATTTCGGCATCCACTACAGCAGCTTCGATGGAACCTACGTCGGCGTTTTTGTCGACTGGGGAACCAACGTCGGCACTGCCAACCAGTGGCACACAATGACCGGTGGGGAGGACAACTCTGAATGGGAGTATCTCTTGAAAATCCGCAGTGCATCCACGGTTGGAGGCACAGCCGATGCCCGCTATGCCAAGGTGAAGGTGAACGGGATTTGCGGTGTCATGCTCTTCCCGGACAACTACACTCATCCTGACGGTATAGCTGTGCCAACAGGCATCAACGACCCACGTTCGTCGAACTGGGGAGGGTGCAATTACACCATAGCGGAGTGGGGCCAGATAGAGGCCGCCGGTGCCGTATTTCTGCCCGCTGCGGGTCTTCGACAAGGGCAAACAGTAGTTGTTGAGGGTGATGGCAGGTATGATGGCAGGTACTGGTCTTCGACTTCCTTCGGAGAGCACACAGCTGACTGTTTGTTCTTCTGGACAGACGGTTTGATGCATGAAGGACCTCAGCGATACTTTGGCCACTCCGTGCGCCTCGTCGGCAAGTAGGTTATAGGTGATTTCACGCAACCGTTAGGCCACTGTATCGCATCATACAACACTGGAGTTGCCATAGACTTACCATAGACCGAGGTAAAGTTTGATTAAACTTTGAGTAAAGGGGGAGTAAAACCTAAAGGGTTCTGCTCCCCCGTTCTTTTGCACTGTGTGGAAGGGGAATTTTGGAGAAAAAAACGACTGGCGTTTGGTCAGTCGGTTTTTTTTTACATATCTTTGCAGCGTTAAAAATTTATAAGAGAAGATATAGAAGCATGGAAATCAAAGCAGTCAAATTCAGGAAGAACGGGTTTTACGGTCAGCCGTTTGCGTTCGGCGGCGAGGAGGGGACGGACAGGTTCGACCCCAACATCCGCTACCGCGGCAGCCTGCAAAACTACCTCATCGACACCGGCAGCGAGGTGATCCTGGTGGACTGGAGCTGGTGCTCGACGGGTATACCGACAGCGAGATTGACAGCCTGCTCCACCTCGTCCCCAGTGAGGCAGGCTTGCTGCACACCCAAATAATTGATAAAATGAAACGGAAAGCAAAAGAATAATAGAGTAGTTAAGTAGCCAGTAATTATATAGTTAAGGTAAAAGAGTTTATGATGGACGAAAAAGATATAATAAAACTGATTGAGGCCGAGCAGGCGCGGCGGAGGGCGGCCGACGCCGGGCATGTGAGGCGGCTGGCGCGCGAGGCGGGCGGCGACCTGGGTGCTTGGTGCTCGTCGCGGCTCCACGCGGTGCGGGCGGCGGCGATGGCTTTGCTGGTGCTGCTGCCGACAGGCTGGTTCTTGCTGCTGCCCCAGCGGACGGACGACAGCCGCGTGCTCTGCAACATCCCCGACGACAAACCGTTGGTGGTGGCCCGTGCCTGCGGCGCCTTGGGCAACTGCGGCGACCGGCAGGTAATCAATATGATGAACATGAAATAGAAATGAAGAAACGCACGCTCATATACATCGGTGTTTTGTTACTGCTGCTGACTACGGCGACCGCATGGAGAATGCGTCCCGAGCCGGCGGAGGGCAGCGAGCTGTACCAGCGGTACAAGGACATGCCCGGTGTGCGCGTGGGCTTCATCAAGGACTTCCCGCTCAACGACACGCTCACCTGCGATGTCACCACCTTCGAGGCGCTGACCGACGAGGGGTGGGAGTGGATGCTGGACAGCCTAGGGTTGCAGAGAACTTCCGTCCTCGACTCTATTGGCCGCTCGGAAGCCTGGCCTGGGGAAATCTCTGACAATGCAAGTATCTACTGGCAGAGCAAACGCTTCCATCCCGAGGTGCGAGGCGGCTCGAAGGTGCTGGGCGACAGTGTGGACTGCAACTTTGCCTCGCTCTATTACCGCTGGATGGCTGTATTCCACACAACTACAACTGAGGGGCGATCTGCAGTCATTGACTACTATTTCGACTATCAGGTGGAGCATCCGATGACGATGATGCCGACAAAGGACAAAACAATAAATCTATAATAAACGCGTTTTTAATTTTAAAACTTTATATTAAATGATGAAAAAAGTATTCTTTGCATGGGTAGCCCTGATGGGGCTTATGTGTCATCAGACACAGGCGCAGATGATTATCGACACGTGGAGTATGACCACGGGAGTCGACACGACGCTGTGGTACGATATCGACGGTGTGGACTCGGTGATTATCGCCCCGGGCAATAAGATGTCGGCCCGGTCGGGGCTGGTAAGTATCGGCTTCGATTTCACGCTGGGCGAGACGACCCATACCCAGTTCTCGACCAATATCAACGGTACGGTGCGTCTGGGCAATGTTCAGATTTCGTCGAGCGGTGGCTATTCGAACGCCTTGAACCAGAGCAACGGTCCCAAAATAGAGCCGTTCGGCTGGATGGGTCGCTTCGACAACACCTGTTATACACGTATGGCGCTGCTGGGCACCGCGGGGAACCGGGTGCGGGTGGTGGAGACGCGGATGAAAGACTACAATTCCGGCGGCGACTCGCTGTATGTGTGCTTCCAGGTGCAGCTGTTCGAGGCCGGCGGCTTTCGGGTGGTGTATGGCGAGGCCGACTCCGGGGCGATACATACCGCCTCTTCCGTGCGCTTACAGAACGGCGTGTCGGCAACCGTAAACAACAATAACAGGGATATCATCTTCATCGACTTCGCCACCCACGAAGCGGTGCGTCTCAACAGCACCTGCTCGCTTTACAACACCGCGGATATGTGGCCCGAGAAAGGCCGCTGGTACATGATGGCCTACGACAGCACCTTATGTCCCTACCCGCCTGCGGTGACCGCCACAGCCAGCGACCCGGCGAATGTCAGTCTACAGAACCCCGACGGCGGGACGCTTCATGTGGTGATTCCAGCCAGGAGTATCGACACCCTCTGGACGGGAACCTCCCTCAACCTCGGCGGCGGTTTTAACCCCGCCACCACCTACCAGGGTACTGTACAAACGGTGTGTGGCAGCGACACGAGTCTCCGCGCTCGGAACTTCAGCTTCACCACGGGTTGCGGACCAGTGATGCACCTGCCGTGGGTCTCAGAATTTGCCAACTACGACCTGAACTGCTGGGATGCTTCGCAAAATACATACTTCTCTTACCAATGGCATGGTTCTAACGGTTATGCCGCAGGCGGCGGATATGCAGGCAATTACCATTATAATGAGTGGCTAATCTCGCCGGTGGTGAACCTGCCCAACGACGATGGGTTGGTGATGAAATACAAGTACTGGGCAGAGAATGACCTGGAGAACAGGTCGAACACGGTGGATGTCCGCGTGGCTCCCTGCACGGCCGCAGGTGTGGTCGATTCGGCCGACTGGACGACGGTGATGACGATGAACGGTGCGTACTCCAGCAATACAGAGTGGCGTATCTTCCTCGACTCTTGGCGTGGTCAGACGGTGAAGGTGGCTTTTGTGCTTACCGGTGTCGGCGGCAACGGGGCCTACCTGGACCGCGTGGAGCTGCTGCAGGAGCTGGAGCCCGTGTTCACTCTCACGGCACCCACCCATGGCCGCACGGGCGAGAGCGTCACGCTGACGGCCCACCGCGTGACTGGCGTCACCACAGGCCTCACCTACACATGGCACTCCTCACTGCTGGATAGCACCTTCAATGGGGTCAATGGGCTTACGCTGGTTTATTCCTCCGCAGGTACCGACACGGTGACCCTTGTGGTCAGCAACGCCTACGGCGCCGACACGCTGACGGCCATCTATCCGGTGGTCGACTGTCCATCGGTGACCGCCCTGCCGTGGACGGAGACCTTCTTCGGCGGAAGCAGGTGCTGGTATGTCCCCGCGGGCAGCAACTGGCACGACGGCAAGCCCTATAGCTACTATGTCAACTGGTATGACGACAGCTACCGCGCCTTGGTATCGACATACGCGGACGACACACTGGACCACTGGATTATCTCGCCAGCCATCGAGATGCCGACTGACACGACCGATACCAAGATTCTCGAGTGGAACGAGGCGGCCGAGATAGGCGCCGCCACCCACCAGCCGAACTACAGCGTACTGGTGAGCACCGACACCAACTTCCTCGACCTGACGACCTACGACACCCTGCTGACCGTCAACTCGGGGGTGGTCAGCGCTGGCGGCACCTGGCAGAACTGGGGTCGCCGCACCGTGAGCCTAGCGGCCTACGCCGGAGAGACCATCCATGTGGCCTTCTGCCGTCATCCCTCCTACTATGGCGTCACCGGCGAGGGCGGCGTCTCGACGGAGTGTCTCTTGATTGACAACGTCACCGTGCGCAGCGCTTCAGCACCGGTCATTACACTGACGGCCCCAACACAGGTGGAGAGCTACGACACCGTGATCTTTACGGCCACCCTCGTCGAAGGGCTGCCCAGCAACTACACCTGGCACAGCTCATTGATGAATCAGTGGTCGGTGGCCGGTAGTCAGTGGTCAATGGTGTATACCACCAGCGGTACCGACACCGTCAAGGTCGTTGCCACCAATGCCTTTGGCAGCGACAGCGCGACTGCGGTGGTGCAGGTGACCGACTGCACGCCCATCACGCTGCCGTGGTTGGAGAACTTCGACGCGTTGATTGGCACGAACTATAATGCGGAAGGCTCACTGCCCGACTGTTGGCGCAGCTACTGGAACGGCAATGCCACCTACGCCCCTCATGTCATAGGTGCTTACCCATATAATCCCATCAACGGTTATTTTACGAGCGGTCAGCTAGCACTGTTGTTGATGGCTGGCACCTCTAGCGGGTGGGACAGCGTGGCCATCGTGGAAAGTCCCAAAGTGGCGGGTGGCCTCAACGGCAAGCGGCTGTCGTTCTACTATCAGCACGAAAGTGCCAACTACGGCCAGTTGAGTGTGGGTTATATGCAGGGCAGCGTTTTTGTGAGTGTGGCCGACCTGCCGCAGCAGCAGACAGGGCAGACGGTGAACCTGCGGCTCGACAGCATCCCGGCCAGTGTGAACCGCTTCGCCCTGCAGTGGAAAAAAGTCGGCACCTGGTACGGCGTCATCATCGACAATGTGGAGCTGTCGGAATCCGACTCGGTGCCCACTGTGGCTATTGCTACGCCACAACGGGTAGGAGGTGACAGCGTCCTCTTCCGCGCCTACCTGACTGACGGTCTTCCCGACAGCCTCACCTACAGCTGGCAGTCCACCATGGCCGATGCCGGACAGGCCATTCTGACGGCTGTGGGCGATTCGGCTTATATCGTCTATACCGCCCCTGGTACCGACACCGTCAGCGTCATCGCCACCAACGCCTATGGGGTTGACACAGCACAGTTGCTCTACACCTACCCGGGGTCGCCCTATGGCGTCATCAGCGGCCCCACGTCAGTACACAGCGACGACACCCTCACCTATGCTGCCTATCTGTTCATCGGCTCAACCACGAGCGTCAGCTTCAGCTGGCAGTCGACCATGGCCGCCGCTGGGCAGGCCACGATGCTGGTCACAGGTGACACCTTGCGGATGGTCTACCTCACCGGAGGTACCGACACATTGACTCTCATCATCACCAACGCCTTTGGTGTCGACACCACCAGGCGCATCATCACCGTCACCAGCTGCCACATCAACACCTTCCCTTGGACGGAGGGCTTCGAGAACGGTATGAACTCATGCTGGCACCTGTCGACCATTCCCGGCAGCACAACGACGAATTGGAGAATCAATGGCGAATACTGGTATGCCAATAGCGGCAGCCACTATATGTATTCGCCGTTGCAAACGGCGAATGGCGACAATGGCTCTATTGACGCATGGTTCATATTGCCGCCAGTCGATGTGCCTGCCAGCAGCAACTTGTCGCTGAACTTCTACGCCACCTTCCAGGGAAGTAGCCTTACCGGCACCTATCCGCGACTCACTATCCTGGTCTCCACCACGGGGAGCGATTTTGCACATTTCACCGACACCATCTACTCCGAGCAGACCATTACCCCCTCCCGAGAATACCTGTTCCGCAGCGCTTCGCTGGCCGCCTATGCCGGCCAGACGGTGTGGATAGCCTTCGTACACGGGAACCGTTACGTGTCGCTCGGCATCGATGACCTCAGCATCGACTATACCGCCGTGCCTGTTGCGGGCATCAGCGGCCCCACCGAACAGCTCTCGAGCGAGGAGGCTCTCTTCACCGCCCACCTGCTGAACGGCGACACGACGGGCGTCACCTACACCTGGCACTCCACCATGGCCGATGCCGGCCTAGCCACCCTCACCGCCACCGACTCGACGGCGGCTATCGAGTACCACGCCGGTGGCACCGACCATGTGAGCGTCGTCATCGCCAATGCAGCCGGCAGCGACAGCGTGGCAATGACCTGCAGTGTCACCAACTGCGAGCCCATCACCCAGCTCCCCTACACCGTGCGTCTGAATAACGACAATAACCTCACCTGCTGGCAAAAAGGCGGTTGGTATATCACCAACTATTATAGTACTGGCGTCACCTGCATGACCAATGACAACATTTCGCACGATGCCTTTGACAACTGGCTCGTCATGCGCGAGATAGCCATCCCCGACGACTACACGCAGAGCTACACGCTGCGGTGGCACATCATTTGCGACCACTCCAAGTATCAGGTGCTGGTATCGAATCAAGGCCGTAGCGACCACAGCCTCTTCGATACCCTCTATTATGAGCAGAACGACACCAGTTCGTTTTTCGACAACCAATGGACCTCGCGCACCCTCTCGCTCGATGCCTACCGCGGGCAGAACATCTACATCGCTTTCCGCAACCTGGGCTGGTACAACAGTCCCGGCGGCGTGATCCGCATCGACACCATACAGGTTCTGGTCTCAGACGCCATCATACCCGAAGTGCCCGACACCGTATGGCGCACGGTCACCCTCCTCTGCGACAGTACCATGGGTTCCGTCAGCGGGGCAGGTATCTATCCCGACAGCAGCCTTGTGGCCATCAGCGCAACGCCTTTCGAGGGCTACCATTTCGTGGTGTGGAACGATGGCGACACATTGGCAACCCGTACCATCACGGTGGTCAGCGACACTGCCTTCACGGCCCACTTCGCTCCCGACAGCACGCCCGTCATCCCCGACACTGTCTGGTACACCGTTACCGTTAACCGTGTCTGCCGCGACTGCAACGAGGAGATTCCCGACGATTATGTCATCGGCGAGGGCACCTACCAAGAGGGTGCCACAGTCACCCTTGAAGGCCATGTCGGCGGTTGTCAGATTAGTCTCGACTTCTGGATCGACGAGGTTGGCGACACCATCTTCGACAACCCCTACAGTTTTGTCATCAATTCTGACCGCACCCTCACGGCTGTCTTTGGCGCTTATGGCAGCATCGACAACGTATCAACGTATCAACATATCAACGTCCATCCCAACCCCGCCAGCACGACGGTAACCATCGAGACCGATAGGCCTGCCTCGTTGACCCTGACCGATGCCACCGGCCGTGAATGCGGACGGTGGAAAGTAGAGATCGGAAAGAACACCATTGATATCAGTTCCTTGCCTGCCGGCGTCTACTTCGTCCGCCTCGCCGGAACCAACAATGTAAGGAAATTGATAATCAAATAGCCTATACCGATTCGTAAAAGCTATCTATTTCATCACGGCAAGCGTCTTATGGCGCTTGCCGTGATTTTTTTGAGCCTTTGTCGTACGGCTAGTAAAAATATTTTTGTCCATGTAAAAAAATAGTCGTATCTTTGCACTTTGAAATATTAACCTTTAAAACAACAATAATATGGAAAAGTATGTTTGCAACGTCTGCGGGTATGAGTATGACCCCGCGAAGGGCGACCCGGAGCACGGCATCGCCCCTGGCACCAAGTTCGAGGACCTGCCCGCCGACTGGGTGTGCCCCCTCTGCTCGGTAGATAAGACTCATTTTGAAAAGAATGCTTGAATGATTGATTGCGTTATTGCTTGAGTGGCTTGCGCAATCAAATACTTAAACAATCAAACAATTAAACAATCAAACAATTATAACATTATGCTTAACAAGAAAGTTTCCGACCTGCTCAACGAGCAGATCAATAAAGAGCTCTACAGCGGCTACCTGTACCTCGACATGAACAACTACTTCGACAAACGCGGCCTCGCCGGCTTCGCCAACTGGTACATGATCCAGGCCATGGAGGAGCGCGACCACGCCATGCTCATCTACAAGTATATGCAGAACAACGACTGCCCCATCGTGCTGAACGCCATCGCCAAGCCCGACAAGAAGTTCAAGAAAGATATGGACGTGCTGAAGGCCGGTCTGGAGCACGAGGAGTATGTCACCGCAAGCATCCACACCATCTATGACGCCGCCTACAAGGTGAAGGATTTCCGCACCATGCAGTTCCTCGACTGGTTCGTCAAGGAGCAGGGCGAGGAGGAGACCAACGCCCGCGACATGATCACCAAGATGGAACTCTTCGGCAGCGACCCCAAGAGCCTCTACATGCTCAACCAGGAGCTCGCCGCCCGCACCTACAACGCCCCCAGTCTGGTGCTCGACTAAAATGAGAATCATTTATTAATCCTAAAAACAAAATCCATTATGAGCAAAAAGTTTATCTGCCCCGTGTGCGGCTATGTTTATGAAGGCGACGAAATGCCCGAGAAATGCCCCATCTGCGGCAAACCCATGCAGGAAGTGAAAGAGGACATTAAGACTTGGGCCGCCGAGCATATCGTAGGCGTGGCCAAGGATGCCCCCGAAGACATCAAGATGGACCTCCGCGCCAACTTCGAAGGTGAGTGCAAAGAGGTCGGTATGTACCTCGCAATGGCCCGCGTGGCTCACCGCGAGGGCTATCCCGAAATCGGTCTCTACTGGGAGAAAGCCGCCTTTGAGGAGGCCGAGCATGCTGCCAAATTCGCCGAGCTGCTGGGTGAAGTGCTGACCGACAGCACCAAGGAGAACCTCAAGATGCGCGTCGACGCCGAGTACGGTGCCACCGCCGGCAAGACCGACCTCGCCAAGCGCGCCAAAGCCCTCAACCTCGACGCCATCCACGACACCGTCCACGAGATGGCCCGCGACGAGGCCCGCCACGGCAAAGCCCTCGAAGGCCTGCTGAATCGCTATTTTAAATAAATGTCCTTTCGCAAGAACATCTCCTACGCACTCTTTCCGCTGACCCTGTGGTACGCGGTGGGGGTGCGTTTCCGCAACTTGTTCTATGCGCTAGGCATCAAGAAACAGGAGGCTCCCCACATCACGACGATTGGTGTGGGGAACCTTTCTACCGGCGGTACCGGCAAAACCCCGCATGTAGAATATCTCCTGCGGCTGCTTGCCGACCGCTACCCCACCGTCATGCTTAGTCGTGGCTACAAGCGCAAGAGTAAAGGTTTCGTCCTCGACGACGGCAGCCACGATGCCGCTCTCCTCGGCGACGAGCCCGCCATGATAGCCCACAAGTTTCCCCAGGTACAGGTAGCCGTCTGCGAGAAGCGCGTGGAAGGGGTAAAGCGCCTGATGGCGTTGTCCAACTCGTCTGACCAGTCTGACCAGTCTGACCAGTCCGAAAAGAAAGCCTCTCCTCAGCTCATCATTCTGGACGATGTCTTCCAGCATCGGGCCATCAAGCCCAGCATCAACATCCTGCTGACGGAGTACGGACACCCCTATTACAACGACCATATCCTTCCTTACGGCGACCTGCGCGAATTCAAGAACGCTCGCTTCCGCGCCAACATCGTCATCGTCACCAAGTGCCCCGCCAACCTCAACCCCGTGGAGAGGCACAACATTCTCCACGACCTGCGCCTACAGAACTACCAGAAAGTTTTCTTCTCCTACCTGAAATACGGAGCCCTGCAGACCCTCGACGGTAAAGCCATCGACATCGACCTGCGCCACGTGGACAATATCCTCTGCGTCACCGGCATCGCCCATCCCGAGCCCATGCTAGCAGAGCTGCGCCGCCACACCAAAGTGCAGCACCTCCCTTTCTCCGACCACCACGACTTCTCCTCGGGCGACATCGCCCGCATCAAGGAGACCTTCGCTGCCTTGTCGGGCAGCAACAACCTCATCGTCACCACGGAGAAAGATGCCATGCGTCTGCATGACAAGATTGACAGCCTGCCTGTCTACGTCCTCCCCATCGAGGTGGCCTTCCACAAAGAAAACGACAAAGACTTCGACACTCTCATCGAAGCCTCCGTCCATGAGAATATCTCATTTCTTAGCAAACTCAGTATCTGGAGCTAATCGGAAGAGCCCTTATCCGAGAACAGCGATTAACTCGTCAATCGTCATGGTTGTCTGGTTGCCGTCAATCATGTTTTTGAGGGTAACGGTGCCGTCTTTCAGTTCGGTTTCCCCAATGAAAGCCACAAAAGGCACCTGCTTACGGTTGGCGTATTCCATCTGCTTCTTCATCTTGGCAGCCTCCGGGTAGACGAGGGTAGCAATACCCTCGGCGCGGAGACGTGCGGCGGCCTTGACGCAGGCAGCCTGCTCGGCAGGGCCAAAGTTGATAAAGAGCACCTGAGCGGCCTGGGCAAGGTCGGCAGGGAAAGCATCGAGCTCGGTAAGCACGTCGTAGATACGGTCAGCACCAAACGAGATGCCAACACCACTGACATCGGGCATGCCGAAAATGCCAGTAAGGTTATCATAACGACCACCACCGCAAATACTTCCAATCTGCACATCCTTGGCCTTCACCTCAAAAATGGCACCAGTATAGTAGTTCAATCCACGGGCAAGGGTAAGGTCGAGTTCCACTTCGCATTTCACGCCGGCAGCAGTGATATATCCGAAAAGTTCCTTCAACTCCTCGGCACCCTTGCGACCCACCTCCACATTGGCGAACATAGCCTCGAGGGCAGCAATCTTCTCTTCGGCGGTGCCACTGAGCGAGAACACAGGGTCGAGAGCCCGTATCTGACTGGAAGTGAGGCCACGTTCGGCGAGTTCAGCACGCACATTGTCGAGACCGATCTTATCCAGTTTGTCGATGGCCACAGTGATATCAACCAACTTGTCGGGAGCGCCAATCATGTCGGCAATGCCAGCGAGCACCTTGCGGTTGTTAATCTTCACCACCACATTGATACCCAGCCTACTGAACACCATATCTATCATTTGCACCAGTTCGAGCTCATTGAGCAGCGAAGTGGAGCCAATCATGTCGGCGTCACACTGGTAAAACTCTCTGTATCTGCCTTTTTGAGGCCGGTCGGCACGCCACACAGGCTGCAACTGGTAGCGACGGAAGGGAAAGGTAATCTGGTCGCGGTGCTGGACAACGAAACGGGCAAAAGGCACCGTAAGGTCATAGCGCAGGCCACGGTCGCAAATCCGCGGTGCCACCTTGTGGTAGTCTTGTTGGAAATCAACACCCTCCATAAAATCACCAGAGTTAAGGACTTTGAAAAGCAGCTTGTCGCCCTCCTCGCCATACTTGCCCATGAGCGTGGAAAGGTTCTCCAGCGACGGAGTCTCGATAGGTTCGAAGGCAAAAGTGCGGAACACTGATCGGATGGTGTCGAAAATATAGTTGCGACGCGCCATCTCTATCGGAAGGAAATCGCGCGTCCCTTTGGGAATTGAGCATTTAACAGTAGCCATACCTTGAATTTTGAAACTGCAAAGATACGAAGAAAGGAGAAACTGACAAAATTTTCTTTTTTCACCCCTTGAAACAGGGGTTATTTTAACTAAAATTAACATTCGTATTAACTACCTGTCAAACAGGTATCAACACCTACGATGGTAGGAGTTGGTAGGGAGTTGGTAGGGGGTTCGTAGGGGGTTCATCGGAAGTTCATGGATTGGGTTGAGGGATGTTTTTTTCCTGTCGTCATACGAGTGATTTTTTTTTCGTATCTTTGCAATGGAAAAGAGGCGTCAAATGATGATCAAAAACCGATATATCATACTGATAATATGCCTATTGCATTGTACGATAGCTGATGCGCAGACATCGGGAGGGCCTCGACTTTCCCTCCAACGTGACGATGAGAGCCTGATACAGGTGCACTTTTCCTGGCAGAGCGGGCCGAACTTGATGCTCGCAGGTGGGAATTTTTCGGTTCTTACCGACGACTGGAACAACGGAACTTTGCATTACAACACCGGCCGGGTGGGAGCTCCCGACCTGCCGACAGCAAGCGTACTGGCGCGTCTCCCAGTCGGTAGTACCCTGACAATGAACAATTTCACCATTGGAGAACACCTCTGGCGAGAGGCGATACCCGACGACTTCCCGTTGGCGCCTGTCGTTGCCGGATGGGCCAAGGACCACAGCTGGCCCGGCTATGAGCCCGACGAGAAAACATATTCTGCCGATGCCTTCTACCGCGGAGGCGAACCCATTGAGATAGAAAACCTTGGCGTGATGGGAAACGAACAGCTGTTCCGTCTGACGCTACACCCCGTAGCCTATAACCCCGTCAGCCGCAGCCTGTTAGTCGATACCGTCATCTCCGCCACCCTTGGTCTCAAACGCTCTGCGACTACCGCTACCGCCTCGCGACTCCTCATCGTTTCGCGCCCTGAATTTGAGACTGGTTTGCAACCATTTGTACAATGGAAACAGCAGGAGGGTTACATCGTGGAAGAGCTTTATGTCAACACCCACCGGCGTGACAGTATCAAGGCACAGATTCGCCCCTATTTCGAGAGGGCCAATCCCCTGGAGCCTGCGCCCGACTACCTGCTTTTGGTGGGAGATGCCGCTCAGATACAATCGTTTACAGGAGAAACAATGCTTGATGGTGAAGGACATACTACCGATTTATACTATAGCGAGTTCACGGGCGACTATCTGCCCGAGGCGATGCTGGGTCGCTGGCCTGTGAACGACACCGACGAGCTGAGTACCGTGGTGGAGAAAACATTGCGCTACGAGCAATTTCGCAACATGGACACCCTGCAACTGAAACGCATGCTGCTGGTGGCTGGAAACGAACAGTATGCACAAGCCCCACTGACCACCAACGGACAGGTGAACTATGTGAGCCACGAGGTAAAACTGGCATATCCCGAGATAGATACCCTCTGCTACCATAATCCCCAATCCGCAAACCAACTCAGTGAAATTCAATCCGATATTGGTCAAGGAGCCGGTCTGCTGAACTACACGGCGCACTGCACCGTCGGCGGATGGACATCGCCGGCACTCTCCATCGGACGTGTAGCGGAGGCATCGGGGACACAGCCCATGGTTTATGTGAACAACTGCTGCAAGAGCAACATTTTCAGTGGAACAGGCTTCGGCGAGCAACTGCTAAGGCTACCCACTGGCGGTGCTGTGGGAGTGATAGGAGCAACAAACTCAACCCTATGGAACGAGGACTACTACTGGGCCGTAGGACCCAAACACCCCATAAGCCTCACCGCAGCCTACGACAGTATGGCCCGCGGTGCCTTCGACGCCTTAGTCGGCCGTCAGCCTTCCATCTCCACCATGGGAGAGTTACTGACTGCTGGCAACCTGGCAGTTACAGAACAGGGCTCAAGTTACGCAAAATTCTACTGGGAAGTGTATTGTCTGCTGGGCGACCCCACCCTGCGTCCCTGGATTGGGGTTCCGCAACCCATTGATTTGGAAACCGACAACGTCATTAACGGCCAAGGACAGTTGTATGTCAGCGGCACGCCGGGAGTTCGAGTGACAGCCATGCAAGGCAACGAACTACTGGGAATGGCAGACATTGGCAACGCGGGATTTGCCACCCTCGAACTGCGACGCACCCTCGACACACTTCCGCTCATCGTCACCGCCACGGGCATCCAGAGGATACCCCGCATCGACACCCTTGCCGTGGAGACGTCCGTGGAACGGGGAGTAACGCTGCGTAACGTGGTGGTGGGTGACAGCATGGTGACATGCACGGTGGAAAATATTGGCAACCAGCGCTACAACAGTCTGCACGTGATATTTAACCAAGTAGACGGTCTCCATGAAGGTGCCCTGTTGGAAGAACAAGTGATGGTGATAGACTCGCTACTGCCTCATGGTCAAATAGAGGCAAGCCTTCCTGTCACTGTGGTATCGGTCGGACAGCAGCCTCTGTGGCAGGCCACGCTTTCGCTTATGGACGACAGTGTGGAGTGTTCTCTGGAACTCACACACATCGTGTCCGTCACCTACCCCACCCTCAGGCTGCGCCTGCAGGATGCCCGCGGCCGCGAGGCACGACGCCTGTGGCCGGGATGCAACTATAGTTTGACGGCCACCATCGATGGGGAAGGAGACTCACTAAGCCTCAGTGTGGAGGCCTTCCCTTCGGGCGACTTCTGGACCACCCCTGACAACACCCTTGCCTTCACCACCCCGGATAGTCTCTGTGCCCTTGCCATCGATGCCGAATCGCATCTGGGCCTTTGGCATGAACGCCAGCGTTTTTGGCTCGAGCCGGGCAACCGCATCGAGAGTTTCGAGCACGGCTTCGAGAGCCATCCCTGGCATCATGACAACCACGTGGTATGGATCCTCGACAACAGCGAGAGCCATTCGGGACTCTACAGTGCCCGTTCGGGAGCCATCGGCGACGGACAGACAACTAAACTTTGCCTCGACGTGGAGTTGTTGTTCCGCGACACAATAAGCTACTGGGTCAAAACCTCTACGGAAGGTAGCCGCGACAAGATGATTTTCTCGGTCGACGGCAGGGATTTCATTCCCGAAGCATGGGGCATCTCGGAGTGGAACCAACGCGCCCACCTGCTGGAAGCCGGCCATCACACCCTATGCTGGCGCTACCGGAAAGATGACTCGGGTAGCCAAGGAAGCGACTGCGTGTGGATTGATGACTTGCAAATCCCACTCGCAAAATGGGACACCGTCTATGCGTGGGACTGCCTTGGCCCCATGACAGGCATCGTCGACGCTCAGGAAGCAATGACAACCATAAACCTCTACCCCAACCCGGCTTTCGGAGAAGTATGGTTTGACTGTCAAACGGATGCCGACGTGCGCATCACCGATGCCCTCGGTCGCATCCTGGCCTCTTTCACCCTCCAACAAGGGGAGACGCGACGCTGGGATTCCTCAGCGCTACCGACAGGTGTCTATTTCGCCACCATAATCCGTGACAATCAGAAAAGCACATACAAACTCATACTCTTAAACCCCTAGACTCATGCCAGAAAATACCAGCGACACCTTATACTTCACCGCACAGCCGTTCTGGCAATGGGGCATCCACGAAAACCCTGTTGCGGAAGTTGACACCGGCATACCCTTCGATTCCATCCATCGTCCACGCGAAGTGAAGGACACCGTGTTCCGCCAATCCATGTTCAAGAAACACACGCTGCAAGTGCAGGGTAACGAACTAACCCCAAGGTACAACAACAGCGAGCCTGCATGGGTTTTCGTCAGCCTGCTGCTGCTCACAGGGCTAATAGCCTTGTATCTCCACCTGCGCAAAATCAAGCTTTTCTCCTTGCTGAAAGCGCTAGTCGACCGCCGTGCCATGGACCGTATCGTGCGCGACAACAACCTTAACCACTCCCTCACCATGCTACCCATGGGGATTCTGCTGGTGGCGGCAGTATGCTTGCCGGTACACAGAGTGGCTCTATCGGGAACCGGTTTCTGGGGGTACCTGCTGCTGACAGTGGGCGTAAGCCTGCTTTACATACTCCGCAACGGTATCCTGCGGCTGCTTGGCAACACTTTTGAGAACCGTCAGGGTGTAATTATCTATATCACCAACAACTACTTCTTCCACCTGTTGGAGAGCATTGTTGTTACAGCATTGCTGTTCCCTCTTTTCTACCTACCGGATGCACAGACGACAATGCTCTCCATTCTCGTGGGATTCCTTGTCATAGCCTTCGCGATACGCTTCTTCAGAGGTATAAAAGTTTTTTTAACACTTCCAAATAGCTCCAGTTTTTATCTTTTTTACTATCTTTGCATCGTCGAATTGATACCGATTTTGGTACTCATAAAGTGGATTATATACAACAACTCAGCAAGTTGAGTAGAACACAAGTTTGAGAATGAAGATAAAAAAATTACTAATTTCGCAACCGGCACCCGCCGATTTGGAGAAATCGCCCTACAGAAATCTCATCAAAAAACACAATGTAGACATCACCTTCTATAAATTTTTTGAAGTCGTCGGTATCCCCGTTTCCGAATTCCGCAAGACACGAATCCACATAAGTGAATACAGCGCTATCATTTTCAACAGCAAGAATTCGATAGATCACTTTTTCCGCATGCTCAAAGAGCTGCGCGAAACCGTCAGCGAGGAAATGAAGTATTTCTGCTCCACCGAAACCATCGCTCTCTACTTGCAGAACTACATCCAATATCGTAAGCGCAAGGTTTTCTTTGGCAACCAGTATTTCTCCGACTTGCTGGAAGTAATGAGCAAACACCGCGAAGAGAAATTCCTCTTCCCCTGCAGCGACGAGAAACAAACCGAATATACCAAGGCACTTGACAAGGCCAAGTTCAAATACACCAAGGCACCGATGTACACGTCGGCCCCCAAGGACCTTACCAAGTTTAAACTCGAGGACTATGACGCCCTCGCCCTCTTCTCCCCTATCGGGGTTCGAAGCCTTGTGAAGAGCTTCCCTGATATCAAGGACCGCAACATTATCATTGCCGCTTTCGGCACCTCGACCCACGCTGCCCTCAAAGAGCAAGGCATCAAACTAACTATTGCTGCTCCCACTCAATCGGCCCCATCGATGGCCATGGCTATTGAGAACTATATCATGGGCAAGGAGCAGGACGCCGTCATTGTTTCAAAGGGCGATATTGTGAAACACAGCGTAAAGAATACCATCGCTTCGTCAGTAAAGAAAGCCAAGCCCGTCATTGCCAACAAGGAAATCTACAAGCAGCGTATGGAGGAGAAGAAAGCCCAAGCCGCCGCACGCCGTGCTGCACGGGCCGCCGAACGGGCCAAAGCAGAGATGGCCAAAGCAGAGGCAGAGAAAGCGGAAAAGGCTAAGGAGGAGAAGA
Source organism: uncultured Bacteroidales bacterium (assembly GCA_900316235.1). GTDB lineage: Bacteria > Bacteroidota > Bacteroidia > Bacteroidales > P3 > Colimorpha. The sequence continues at coordinate 45,685 of ONCC01000007.1, read as the reverse complement.
TGAAAGCAGAGAAGGCCAAAGTTGCCGCAAAAGCAAAGGTCGTGAAACCCAAAGTTAGCAAAGCAAAACCCGCCGCCAGTAAACCTGCCGCTGCCAAATCCACCACCACAAAACCCAAATCTACCGCTACCAAAGCCAAATCTACTGCCGCCAAACCAAAGACCACCGCTGTCAAACCTGTCGCGACCAAAACCATCACGGCCAAAACTACCAAAGCCAAAACCACCGCAACCAAGCCCAAAACGGCCACCAAGAAGACAAGCGTCAAGAAATAAGCCATGGGCTTCACCTTCAAGAAAGAGGAAAGATTATGCAGCCGTCAACTGATAGACCGTCTCTACAATGAGGGTCACCGGTTGATGGCTTTCCCTTATAGCGTGCAGTGGATGAAGGTGGACGGTCCCTGCCAGGTGATAATTGTAGCCCCGAAACGCAAATTCCATCACGCGGTCGATCGCAACCGTGTTCGCCGACTGACACGCGAATGCTATCGTCTACGCAAGCATATACTTTACCAATTCCTCGAGGAGCATGGCATCAGCATCGTCTTCTCAATGATCTATATCCACAACGAAATCATGCCCTACGAGCAGTTGGGACACAAGATGGACAAATTGTTGACAGCTCTGGAGAAAGAAATAACCACCACGCTATGAAATTCAAACCTCTATCATGGCTAATGTTGGCGCTGATTGCTTTCTACCGCACCTGCATCTCTCCCCTCACCCCTCCGTCATGCCGCTACACACCCACCTGCTCCCAATACGCACAAGAGGCCATACGCAAGTACGGCCCCTTTAAAGGTGGATGGCTGGCACTGAAACGTATCCTCCGCTGCAACCCTTGGGGAGGCAGCGGATACGACCCTGTGCCCTAATTATTTCTGTGCAGCAAGATACTGCTCCAGCAGGCGCTGGACGTATTTGCCAAAGACGTCGAACTCGATGTTGACCACCGTTCCTGGACGGAAGTTGTGGAAGTTGGTCACCTTATAAGTATAGGGTATGATGGCCACGCTGAACATGCCAGGTTCGGAATCGACGACGGTGAGGCTCACGCCGTTGATGCTGATGCTGCCCTTGGGCACCGTGATGCTGGGGGCGTTCTTAGCGTCATACTCGAAATAGAAGCGCCAGCTGCCGTTGTCGTCCACCACCTTGGTGCAGGTGGCGGTCTGGTCGACATGGCCCTGGACGATGTGGCCGTCGAAGCGGCCGTCCATGCGCATCGAGCGCTCCACGTTGACCTCCGTGCCCACCTGCCAGGTGCCGAGGTTAGTCTTTAGCATCGTCTCGTCCATGGCGGTGACGACATACTGCTTCTTCTCCTTGTCGACCTTCACCACCGTGAGGCAGCAGCCGTCGTGCGCCATACTCTGGTCGATGGCCAGTTCGTCGCCGAAAGGCACCTCGAGGGTGAAGTGGTAGTTGGTATTCTCTTTCTCTATCTTGACGACCCGTGCAGTCGTTTCTATAATCCCTGTAAACATAACTTTTAACTCCTAACTATTTCAAGTGTGTTTCGTAATAATCAAACATCTTCTGGTAGAGGTGCAGGCGCTCACGACCCAGCACGTTGTGCTCGTGATGGGGGTAGACGAAGTAGTCGACCTGCTTGTAGTTGTTGATGCAACGCTCGATGAATTCCAGTGAGTGCTGCCAGACGACGGTGTTGTCCTCGCATCCGTGGATGACCAGCAGACGGCCTTGAAGATTTTTGGCTTTGTTGAGCAAGCAGTTGTTCTCATAACCCTCAGGGTTCTCCTGCGGCATGTCCATATAGCGCTCGCCATACATAATTTCGTACCATTTCCAGTCGATGACGGGGCCACCGGCGCAACCCACCTTGAAGACCTCGGGATGCGCCAATTTCATGGTGATGGTCATGAAGCCACCAAAACTCCAGCCCTCGACACCCATACGGTCTTGGTCGACATAGGGCAGGCTCTTGAGGAACTTGACGCCCTCCATCTGGTCGGCCATCTCAATCTCGCCGAGATGGCGGTGGGTGCAGCTCTCAAACTCGAAGCCGCGGTTGTCGGTGCCGCGGTTGTCGACGGTGAAGACCACATAGCCCTGCTGGGCAAGGAACATAAAGTAGAGGTTGCCGCCACCGAGCCAGCTGTCGGTCACCAGCTGCGAGTGCGGGCCGCCATAGACGTATACCAGCGTCGGATACTTCTTGCCTTTTTCCATATTGGGAGGCGTGATGAGGCGGTAATAGAGGTCGGTCATGCCGTCAGCAGCCTTGATGGTGCCGAGCTTCACCTCGGGCATGGCATAGTCCTTCAAGGGATTCTCGGCAGTAAAGAAGGTATGGATGGGGTTCTTGTGCTTGAGGTCGCGCAGGTCGGCGCGCATGGGCACATCCACACTGCTCCAAAGGTCAACCCACATAGTGCCTTGCTCGTTGAGGGCCACGGAATGGGTGCCGTGCAAACCGTTCTCCTGCATGGTGAGGCACTCCATGGTGCCCTTCTTCAGGTTCACACGGTAGGCATCGCGACCAGCGAGGTTGTCCTTGTTGGCATAGATAAAGATGTTCTCGCCTTTTTTGTCGAACTGGATGAATCCCTCGACCTCATATTCGCCCTTGGTCACCTGCTTCACGAGGGTGCCGTCAAGGTTGTAGAGATAGAGGTGCTTGTAGCCGTCGCGCATCGAAATCCAGAGGAACTGGTCACCCTTGGGGGTAAAAAACATAGGCTCGCAGGGCTCCACATAACGAGGGTTCGTCTCCTCGAAGAGCACCTTCACGAGCTTGCCGCTCACGGCATCGTACTGCTCGAGCCACATGTGGTTCTGCTCGCGGTTGATTTTGGCGATGAAGACGTATTTCTCATCGGGACTCCAGGCGATATTGGTGAGGTACATCTCGCGCTCGTGGACGGTAGTATCCTTGCGGGTATTGAGGTAGACAAGCTTTTGTGCAGCAGCATCCCACACGCCCACCGTCACCTCGTGGCTCTTCATGCCGGCCATGGGGTACTTGATGGGCTTCACCTCGGCCTCACGGGCTTTGGTGTTCACCAGCGGGTAGTCTTTCACCATGCTCTGATCCATGCGATAGAAGGCCAAACGTGAGGCCTTGGGCGACCAAAAGAGACCGCCGTTGATGCCGAACTCGTTGCGGTGGACACTCTCTCCAAGGACAATATTATAGCCATCGCCGCGCTCGACGAGGTTGCCGTCGACATAGAGGTTACCCTCCTTCAACTCGACGCGCTCTTCTAGTTTGGAATTATTGTCTTTCGGCTTGCGCCAGTCGCGCTGAGCCTCGGTCTCAAGTTTGAACTCCTTCTTGCCGTCGAAGGCGTAGAGTTCCTTATCCTTGTAGTAAGTGACAGTCTTGCCATCAGGGGCGAAGATAAAACTCGACATCTCGCGCTGCGGATACAAACTGCGGTCCATCAGTTGATCCCACTGCAGAAGCTTCTCCTGCGAAAAAGCGGTGCCAGCCATCAGCAGCACCGCCATAGTAATAAGTATCTTTCTCATGTTTCTTAATAATTCTTCCAATTACGGAACTTCAAGTTGAATACGCCAAAGAAGGCCTCCTTGAAAATTTTCATGCTCATCTTACTGACGCCAAGTACACGGTCAGTGAAGATGATGGGCACCTCGTAAACTTTGAATCCCAAACGTGTAGCAGTGTACTTCATCTCAATCTGGAAGGCGTATCCGACGAACTTCACCTTATCGAACTTCATCTTCTCAAGCACACGGCGGCTCCAACAGACGAAACCGGCGGTGGCATCGCATACCTTCATACCGGTGACGATGCGGACATATTTCGAGGCGTAGTAGCTCATCATCAGGCGGCCCATGGGCCAGTTGACTACCGAAATCTTTCCACCCACATAGCGCGAGCCCACCACCACGTCACCCTTGCCCGAGGCACAGGCGTCATAGAGACGAATGAGATCGTCGGGATTGTGGCTGAAGTCGGCATCCATCTCTATCATATAGTCGTAACCGTGCTCATTGCCCCAGCGCATACCGTCGAGGTAAGCGGTACCAAGTCCCAACTTACCCTTGCGCTCCACGATGAAAAGACGATTGGGGAACTCCTGCATCAAGCGCTTCACGATGTCGGCCGTACCGTCGGGCGAATTGTCCTCGATGATGAGCATATCGAACTCTTTTTCGAGGGAGAAGACCTTGCGGATGATGGCCTCGATATTCTCTTTTTCGTTGTAAGTCGGGGTGATAACCAGTGTATCAGACATATCTCTTGCAGTTTTAATTGAACTGCAAAGATACAACTTTTTTTTAATATGGGAATAATAAAATGCAAAAAACAAACAAAATAAAAAAAAGTTTTGCCATATCATTTTTTTTTCTTATCTTTGCAACTTCAAATTGTAATAATTTATTAACAAAAAATAACAATTATGTCAAAACTCCTTCTTTTAGGTGACGAGGCTATAGCCCAGGCATTTATCGATGCTGGCGGTAGCGCCATCAACAGCTATCCGGGCACCCCGTCGACCCAGATTACCGAATATGTGATGAAGAGCAAACAGGCCAAAGAGCAGGGTGTTGTCGCCAACTGGTGCGCCAACGAGAAGACCGCCCTCGAGGCCTCTATCGGTGTAGCCTACAGTGGCAAACGCGCCATGACCTGCATGAAGCACGTGGGTCTCAACGTCTGCGGCGACCCCTTCATGAACGCCTCCATCATCGGCACCAAGGGTGTCATCATCGTGGTGGCCGACGACCCCAGCATGTTCTCCAGCCAGGACGAGCAGGACAGCCGCTACTACGGCCACTGGGCCATGATTCCCATGCTTGAGCCCTCGAACCAGCAGGAAGCCTACGACATGGTCTTCGCCGGCTACGACCTCAGCGAGCAGCTGGGCACCCCCATCCTGATGCGCATCCCCACCCGTTTGGCCCACAGCCGCGCCGGTGTCGAGCGCAAGCCCGTCCGCGCCCAGAACCCCCTCAGCAGTCCCAGCGATCCCAAGAGCTATGTGCTGCTGCCCGTCAACGCCAAACGCCTCTACCGCGACCTTATTGACAAGCAGCCCGCCTTCACAAAACACAGCGAGGAGGATGGCTTCAACCAGTATATCCCTGGCACTGATAAAAAACGCGGTATCATCACCACCGGTATCGCCTTCAACTACTTGCAGGAGAACTTCCCCGGCGGCAAATGCCCCTACCCCGTGGTGAAAATCACCCAGTATCCTCTGCCCTTCAACATGCTCAACAAGCTCTACGATGAGGTTGACGAAATCCTCGTGCTCGAGGACGGCCAGCCCTTCGTCGAGGAGCACATCAAAGGCTTCCTGGGCAAAGGCAAACCCGTACATGGCCGCCTGGACGAGACCATCCGTCGCGACGGCGAGCTCAACGCCGAGAAGGTGGCCATCGCCCTCGGCAACCCCATGCCCAAGGGTCCCGCAGTGCCCGAGGTGGTAACCAACCGTCCTCCCGCCCTCTGCGTCGGCTGCCCCCATATCGACAGCTACCAGGCTGTTGTCGACGTGATGAAGAAATACCCCAACGGCCGCGTCTTCGGTGACATCGGATGCTACACCCTCGGCTTCAACATGGGTGCCATCGACACCACCGTCTGCATGGGCGCCAGCGTCACCATGGCCAAGGGTGCCGCCGAGATGGGCATCTTCCCCGCCATCGGCGTCATCGGCGACGGTACATTCGGCCACAGCGGCATGACCGGTCTGCTCGACTGCGTCAACGAGAAGGCCAACGTCATCATCATGATTCTCGACAACGACATCACGGCCATGACCGGCGGTCAGCCCTCGAGCGCCAACCAGAAACTCTTCAATATCTGCAAGGGCCTCGGCGTCGACCCCGATCACATCCGCACCATAGTGCCGCTGCCCAAGAACCACGACGAATTCATGAAGATTCTCGAAGAGGAAATCGCTTACAACGGCGTGAGCGTCATCATCCCGCAGCGCGTCTGCATCGTCGAGAACAAGAAACGTATTGCTGCTAACAAATAAATCGATAACAATATGAAGAAAGACATCATACTTTGCGGCGTAGGCGGCGACGGTATCGTCTCCGTGGCCAAAATCATCAGCGACGCCGCCCTCAACCTGGGCATGAACGTCAAGCAGAGCGAGATTCACGGTATGAGCCAGCGCGGCGGCTCGGTGTTCAGCCACCTCCGCATCAGCTCCGACCCCATCTTTGCCGACGTCATCCCCGAAGGCAAGGCCGACATCATCCTCAGCTCGGAGCCCATGGAGGCCCTGCGTTACCTGCCTTTCCTGGCTCCCGACGGCGCCGTCATCACCAACAGCGACCCCTTCATCAACATCAAGAACTATCCTGATATCGAGAAGGTCAACGCCGAGCTGAAAAAGTTGAAGAAATGCGTCAGCTTCAACGCCAACGCCATCGCCAAGGAGCTCAACGCCCGCGGCAACATGGTGCTGCTGGGTGCTGCCGCTCCCTACCTCGAGCTCCCCTTCGAAGAACTGGAGAAAGCCATCAAGGCCATCTTCGGCCGCAAGGGCGACGCCGTGGTCGAGACTAACATTAAGGCCATCCGCGCCGGCCGCGACGCCAAATAAGGTGAAAATTTCATCGTTTAAACATAATAAGGTTGGCCCCGATGCAGATTGCATCGGGGTTTTTTATTTTTATAATCAACCACTTACACGGAAAGCAAAAAAAATATTTTGCCATATCGGAAAATCTTCGTACTTTTGCACCCGATTTCCAACAGCGGAAACCTAACAGACGGTGGGCGTAGTTCAGCTGGTTAGAGCGCCAGATTGTGGATCTGGAGGTCGTGGGTTCGAGCCCCACCTCCCACCCAAAACCTGTAAACCAACGGTTTGCAGGTTTTGTTGTCGAAAAACGACAACGGAAATACAACGGTTCTTGTGGGGCTGGTAGAACGGCACCCAAGAAAAAAAATGCCCTCATCCCAACTATGTAGTTTTTATCCGGCAGTAGTTCGGACAACACCCAGGACGGGTTTCTATCTCGACTACTACGTCCTGGATCCTATTAATGGAAAGATGGTGCGCCGCATGGTGCAACTTAAACGGCTTCTGAGCCGATATAAGAGCGACAGGGAGAAGCGTATTGCGGCCCAACGCATAGCTGACGAACTCAATGCAAAGCTCGGCGGCGGATGGACCCCTTTGCATGAGACTGAGGACGGACGGCTTTACACTCCCATTGCCGAGTTGAGGGATAAGTTTCTTATGGCTAAGGAGCGCGAAGGAGTACGCTCATCCACCATGCTCAACTATACCAGTTTCACTCACCTTTTTCTTGAATGGTGCGAAGACACCGGCAGGGCGAAAAAATACAGTGGCACCTTCCTCCGTGCCGATGCCGTGCGATATATGGATTACATATTGGAGAAGGGTAACGGCAATCGCTCCTACAACAACACCGTCAAGGCTCTGCGCTGCTTCTTCAATTGGGGGCTGGAGCACTGCTACTGTCGAGAAAACCCATTCGAGAAGGTGAAACTTCTTCCAAAACAACGAAAGAAGCGCATCCTTATAGACAAAGGAACGCGCGACAGGATAACCGACTACTTCCGCACTGAGAAGCCCCAGATGCTTCTCGTTGCCATGCTCGTCTACTCGTCGGCCATTCGTCCGAAGGAAATAGCCAACATCCAGCTAAAACATATCAATTTGACCAAGCACTACATTCTCATCGAAGAGACAAACGCAAAAAACCACAAGGCGCGATGTGCGACCATTACCAAGGAAATTACTCGGATGCTTGTGCCTCTGATGAAGAGGTACACTGACACTAGCTATTATCTCTTCGGCACCGGCCAGCAGATGGATCCAGCTCCGCGCCCGGCTCGTAACAACTACTTTGCCAAAAATTGGAACAAAATGAGGTTGGAATTGGGCTTGCCGATGGAAATGCAGCTCTATTCTCTGCGCGATACTGGGTTGACCGACCTCCTTCACGCTGGCGTTGACCAATTGACCGTACAACATCATGCCGACCACAGTAGCATATCGATTCAGAATATCTATACCGACCATTACGATCCAGGACTGAACGAGCGCATCTATAGCAATGCGCCGTCCTTTTAATCGTAATGTCTTCTGGCACACTCGATAGTCGTCAATACAGTTTCGCCGTCCCCAAATTCGTAACTTATTTTGGTGGGTAAATATCTGTTTCCTTTGACGTATATCCATCGTATTTGCTGGTTTGGGTTTCCGTTTTGTGGCTTGAGTGTTTTGTATACTTCGAGAAATGCCCATGCAGGGAGTTTTGCTACAAATCTAAAATTTTCACAGTTTCCTTTAAAGTCGTAGAGATTCTTCAGCCAACGCTGTCCTATACTATTTTTCCCGTCGGCGGAGAGGGTAATATAATTGTTGTCAATGTTGCCGTTTTCGTCGTAACATGTGGGGTTTGCATCCTCGATGTAAGCATTGGTCACCGGGCCGCCACCCAGTACAACCAAGCGGCGTCCCTTGTACTGCTGGATAACAAGGTCGAATTTCCCATCATAATTCTCGTCGAACATCGGGGAGCATCCGGACAGCGGTATTTCGCAGATGTATTTGGCGGTTGCGTTGTTGACTTTTTCATCTGCAAGGCGCATGTTTGGCACCTTTGTTTCAATGCTCACCTCTTCCGTGCTTTCAGGTGTCACGGAGCCTGCTGTGAGTTTTGTATCGTTACCCCCAGCTTGATCCCATTTAAATAGGCTACTATTGTCCTGTTTTGAGCTCCGGCGGTATGCATTCTCGTTCGAGACAAAAGCGTGTTTGTTCTTATGTAGAAAAGCACCTGGAAGTCTATCGCAGCTTTTGACTGTCGGGAGGATGTTTTTCTCCGCTACACCTTTTGTACCGAGTGCCGAGGTTAGTTTTACCTCGTACCGCGTAGACTTGTATTCCATCTTTTCATTTTGGACAATCCACTGGCTGATGTCGAATGCTCCCCCTTTGAGTGTATCGGTAAAGAATGACATCTGTATTTCGTGGTCAAGCGGCGAGACAAACATGTTGAGTCCGAAGATCTGGCAGATTCGATTAAGAAATTCCCCATTTGTCATGTCGGGGACGTGATCTCGCCATCGGAGAATTTTGGAAAAGATATTGAGGGGGGTGTCTGTGGTGTCAATGGCCTGGTCCGTAAGAATTTCGTAGTCATATATTTTCTCCATTGTACCGTATTCGGGCAGATTGCTACTTCCGTCTGTGGGTGTCCAGAATGTTCCGGTTTGCCCTCTGGCAGTGGCGATCTTACACTTGACCAGCTTGATATATTGCTTGGTGGTTGCCGGTACGTCGTTATAGATGCGTTGCAATACGCTGCCCTCGGTATATCCTCCTAGGTCAGTCCTATAGAACACATTTTTACCCTCCGATGGGGTCAATTGCACAAGAGTTGAGTGTGTAGTGTGTATCAGTGGCAATGTTCTTGTATGAGAAAAAATTGAGCCATTGACACTATACTCAACATTTGCCGTCGAATTACTAATACTCCAAAGGTTCAGTATTTCAAAAGTGTCTTCACTGCTGACACCTGCCATGTTTTTTAATTCGGAAAAACTCATGGGTCTGCCATACTTGAAAGCGTTGGTGCCGTCTTCTTCTGTTATGTTCAATGACATACGCATTGATGGCATTTCCTCCTCATCCGTTCCTATCCAGAGGGCGTAGACTTCATCAAAGTATTGGGCACCAAAGCTCCAACCTGGCGCACTCACGAAGGTTGCATGCCTGACGAGTTCATCGGATGGGAGCAGAAGTCGGAAGCCGACAGTGAGACTATTACCCCATCCAAAGGCGGTGTGTGTGTCCTGCTGTCCGTTTGTCTTGAAAGGCTGGCAGTTAGTGATAGTGTCGTTGTAGAGTGAAACATCGCCGTTAATGTTGATCCAGGTGTTCACTCCGTATTGGAATACATCGCCGTCCAAGGCACAGAGACTCTGGAGAAACAGACGTTTGATATTGCTATCGGTGAAAAAAGTGCCGCCGGCGCGAAGTCTCGCATTGGCCAAGATGGCACGGAGAATCCAGTCGAGCCGGATGGCGGGAGCAAAGCAGTAACCGTTTTGTTTCTCTCGATTGGGGGTATTGAAGAGGCGAACACCTTGTACAATATTTCCAAAGAAGTTTGTTTCTTCGTTGTCATAAACCGTATTATTGCTGTCGAAAAAGAGCCGGTTGACATACTGATACCATTGCTTGTCATCGATTCTGTTCATGAGGGGGGATTTTGTGTTTTGGTGAAAACCATAATCCTCATTCTCTTGATAGAACTTCTCACTGCAAAATAGGAAGAATTTGTAGATGCTATTTGCATTAAGGCTTCCTTCGAGAAAAGCCTTCCATGAGGACTTGTGTCCATCCTCTGTCTCGCTAATGACTACATCACTGCCGTAGTCGTTTTCGTTCAGTTTTTTTTCACCGAATCCAACCCCGAAGCTATTGGTAATGATGCCGCAATTCAGTGTTTTTTCGTCGTTTGCTGACTGTACATAAATCTTTCCTGTCGCGAATGGAATGCCGTTAAAAGAAAGCTCGCAGTCGTATCGTTTATGGCCGCTGACATTGTTGTACTGCACGGCACCCAGCACAATCTGATTGGGCTTTGCCGGAATTGAGAACGTCCACACAATATCCTCCGTGATGCCATCAGAATTGAAGATATTATTATTTTGTTCCAGTACAACAACAGTGTCCGTAGGGATATATAGCGGTGTTCCGCCGACTTTTATGGTGATCATGATGCGTAGGCTTTGATGATATCGGTTATTTCTTTTTGAGGGTGGATATCGGAGCGGCTCGCCTCGAAGCTGCTGGCAAAGTAGATTCCGCTCTTTCCCGCCTGTGCCCTAGGGCAGACAGTCCCCAATTGGTTGTCGTATGGGTAGCGGATGGAAAACTCTGACAGCCATCGTACGATAACCTCTTTTAGCGTGGCCAGCTGTTTGTCGTGGATATACTCGTAATGCTGGCAACCGTGGTAGGGCTTACATGAGCAGAACTCATACGGTGCCCGGACGGGCGCAGCACCCGGTATTGGCCGGAATTTGCCTTCCTTATTCATCTGTGCCGGCAGCCATTGGTCTCCGTCCTGGACAACTGGGCCTACATTCTCGACGGCCACCACATGACCATACCCGCCCCCATGCTCCAAGGTGCCGTCGCGCCGTATGATATAGGCGGGGTGGTCGTGATGGTGCCGCATACTTGCCATATACATATTTAAGGAAGGCCAAAATCCTGTGCCGACAATCACTATTTGCTCATTTTTTTCCATTTTTCTTTGCTTCCTTTACCCGGGCCTCCAACTGAAAGAAAACAGCAGGAACCGAGATGTTATAATACTTTTGTTCCTCGAAAAAGTTATCCCCCATCATATTACGAATGATGGTCAGCCAGTCTGTGGATCCTGCATTTTTTTTCTTCCGCCCCTCTTCCTCTTCTTCATCCGGCAGGGAGAATATTTGACTGTAGTGGTCTGTCAGTCTCTTCCGAAGCATCTTATAGTTCAATTGGATGCAGCGTAGAGTCAGTGGATCCAGTTCATTCATCCTGGCCACACGGCTCTCGGCCCCGTATTTTGTGAAAGGAATGCGACGGTCGGTTTCGTGGTTCCAGTTCTCGCGTTCTGGACGGTATAGGACGGCTGCCAGCACATCCCATCTCCCGGCATTGGCATAGGTGTCACAAAACATCCATTCCTCCCATGTGATATTGGAGAAGTCGGCATTATAGCCATAGCAGACGGTTCCGTCTGTTAATGTCACCTGGTTGATGAATAGTTTGCCGACGTTGTCAGTATCTTTCAGCCATTCGAATTCCTGGCGCAACTGCCACCATTGCCCCATGTTGAGACTGACCGCTACTACGTCGTGCATGCCAATAATGCGCCGTACTAGGTCGATACCGAAGTTTCCGACTTCGACATAGGTCCGGAACTGGTCGGCTGACATCTCATCCCATTTCTCCGGCACGGAATACTCGTATCTTTTCCCTGCTACGACGAAATCAATCTTTTTCATTTGTGAATGCGTTAGGGGAGAAGAGGCAACTCGTGGTTTTGCCTGTGAAAGAAATACGGTAACCAACGTATTTGTTAGTTTCATTTTGGAGATACTGTCCAACGATGCTCTCCACTTCCACGCTCAGGAACGGGGAATTTTCCTCGTCCATGATGATGATGTGTCCCATGATTTGTTCGGCAATCTCTTCGCACCGGCTCATTTTCAGCTGGATTTCGTCGTAATCGTCGTGCTGGTCGTAGCGGTCAGCTACGATAAACGACGTGTTAATTTTTTTTACCAGGTTGTGTTCGCTGCCGGAATATTCGTTGTCACTGCCTTCGACTATTAGGCAGGGAAAGCAGACATCGGAGCGGAACTGCTGCCAGAATTCCTGTAACTCACCACGGAAGAAATGCTTCTCTTCGGTGGAGTGGTGCAGCTCTCTGTGTCTCTCGGCCAGCGAGCGCATGTAGGTTGTGTAGTCTAAAAGGAAATTATTCATGCTAGGAATGTTTTTTTGCCTCTGTTGTCGCGGAAACTCGCAGTTTTCTCGAATTCGGTAGTAAGGCCTATCTCGGCGATTTCAGGATAGTCGGCCGAGTGTCGTTTGCAGTATGTCACGAGCTGTCCGATATATCTTTCAGCCGTGTCGCGGTGCCGTTCCTGGAGTGCTAATATCTGCTCCTGTCGTGGCGGGTTTGTCACCTTACCGCCGCTGCTACTCGTGCTTTCCTCACTGGTTACCACTGGGCCGTGAGCGGTCATCTCAATATTGAGGAATGGTATTGCCTCTGCCATGCTCCAGTGCGCTACGAATCCCCTGGCCGCCCGCAACAGCGGTACAGTCTTTTGGTTGTTACGGTCGGTGGTCAGCAGTGTCGCCAATGTCGGACCCACACGGTAAGGCAATTCCATCGTCTCGGTCTCGCTGATGTATTCACGAAGCCTGGCAAATAGGAAAAAGTCGCCGTTGATCGAAACGACACTCTCCATCTCCTTCATTGAGCGGATGGTGCTTTCCTGCCTATCGCAGTAATACTCCGACTGCTGAAACAAATTGAGGGCAAGGATATGTTCGCAGCAATAGCTGACAATCTGGTTAAGGTAAGCAAATCCTTGGCGAAGCAGAGACTCTTTCAATCGGTCGGCCTGATAACGGAAGGCCCGTTTCTCGCCGTTCTGGTCGATGATGCCACTGTCGCCAATCATCACGGACAGTTGGTCGAAGCTGTCCCAGTAGGCCAGCCTCACGACGGCCATCTGTACCAGCCCCACCAATTCATTCCTTACACTGTCGTTTCCAGAGGTGCCATGCTCGGCGTAGTATGCTGACAGATCTTCAAAGAGTAGTTTGCCAAGCAACGGTTTCAGTCGTTGTTGTTCCACCGTAGCGATGGCTGGAGCAAGCGTTGTGAATGACGTGTTGACATTCACCGGCAGACAACGCTTGAACTCTTTTGCGCCATCGGTATTGTTCTCTTTTTTGAAAAATAGAGGATCCTTCATTTTTTTTCTTATCTTGGTTATATCTAGGTATTGATATCCTTCTGAGCCTGTCCGGTGTTTAAAGTGGTCAGGATGGTCTCCTTATATTGCAGAATCAGGTCTTCGTTGTGTCCGTTGAAGTTCAACATCAGCATGACGGGGTCAAGTACCTGCTGCTTCTCTATATACGTCGTGATGACTGACACCATGAAACTTTCCCGGATGTCCGAACCGCTTCCGGCATTACCGGCGTAGGCACCGCCTGGCATACCAGCGCCGAGCACAGACGGATTGATCATCATTGAAAACAATATTTCACTATTGGCGGCCGCCGAGGTCGACAGGCGTTCTTTAGCGTCGATCTCGTTTTTCAGACGCTCAATCTTCCATTCTTTCGGCACCTTGTTATATTGCTCGAGAGAGAATTCCGTAAAGAGGGCCTTGTTGGCATTCTCCACGCCGCACAGAGAATCTTCTATCTTGTCCATAGCCTCCTCGATGGCAGCTTTCCTCTCCTCCTTTGACTTGTATTCATTGGGTGGAAATTTCTTATTCCAGTAATCATCCGGGATTTGGATATGCCACATAAGGGTCATGGCGTTTGCATAACTCTTGGCAAGGAACTGTGGTATTCTGTGGGCGATATCCACCCATCCGCTCTTCCATGCAGCATCCCAGTCAGGAACCCCATAAAAATCATTGTTACTGAAATAGTTTTGAATACGGGGAAATGCTATCGGCTTCCCTTTCAGTTTCCCTTGTTCCCTCATTAGTGCCAGGTCATAAAACGGATCATCCTCGTCGAGCATGCGATATACGCGTCCTTTCTCCTCATTGGGCATGCTGTCATCGAAATCAGGGTAGTAACACAGCCATTGTTTATCCTTGCTGATGCGGCAATGCCTGGCGTTTCTCAGTATCAGTCTCACAATTTTTGTACCGTCTTCATTGAAATAGAAAATTGGAAAACAGTTTCCGAACTTATAGATATCACGAAAAGCCCTTGTTATGTACTGACGGAATTCATATGAGCGGAAATACCGTTGAATCTTGAGGTCGGAGCATGGTTTTAATTGCTGGTTCCCGTTGTCGTCGTAGCCGACGATATCCATGGGAACAACTCCCTGACCAAAAGAAGTCCTTGACTTGTAGCCGATGGCCGTTGACAGAACACCGGTGGTGCCGATAGTCCTCACGGCTTCATCCGGGTAGTTGTTGGCCGGTCCCCAGCACACGAATGTCTTCTCCTTGAACGTGAAAGTGTCCCTCGGGTTCTCATTCGTCCTGCTGGGTTTTGTCGTGGTAAAGGCCACCACCTTTTCGCCGTGGCCCATTACCGGGTTGCCGTTCTTATTAAACAATATATTCATTGGTCGTTATTCTCTGTTGTATTTTTTGTTGTAGCGAGATACTTCTTAATCTTGAAGTTGACATATGAATCTAACCCCAGCAGACATCCGGCCAGTGTAAACACCTCACCGGCGCCTCCAATTACGGAGCCTGAGATCTCACCTTTCGGCTCCAAAAAAATCATTGCGATAAACAGCATGGCCGTTCCCGCTATGGCAAGGAAAGCTCCGAGCCAAAACCTTTTTTTATCTCCTTTTTCCATAATGCAAAGATATATTTCGAGTGGTTATCATCTGGGGACACTATCCCAGTTTCGACATTTCGCGCAGGAATTTTTCATCTCTATCAAAATCCGTTTGTGTACGGCGGCTCATGACCACTTGGCGGTTGCGAGGATCCTTCTCGTATTTTACAAGGTCACGCAACAGCCTTTCGATTTCGCGATTGTTGCCGTCCGTCGCCGTGAAAGGTTGTCCTTGCTCATTCCAGTCACGCGAAGGAACCTCCACCGTTCGGCCTCGTCCGATTTGTCTGGATGCCGCCATTGCCGCAGGAACATCCAGCCTGGCCATGGGGATATCAAGGAGGGCGCGGTGGTTGCCTCGTTGGTAAGATTCAAGAGCCTGAATCATCGGCGCCGTCTGCGGGTCAGCCAGCAGTTTGTTTGAGGCCACCCATTCGGGGCCAGCCTCACCAGCCATCATGTAAGTCTTCTTCTTCACAAAGCCACCTTTGGCATAAGGTTCCGGCTGGCTACGGATAGCTTCTATCTGTGTGGCCATCTCGGCGGCTAGCAGGGCGCTCATAGCTATCTTGTAGGCCGTGGTACCTTCATTGGCCCATAACTTTGTTGCGGCGACGGCGGCATTGATAATGGCCTCAGCGTAGGAATAGGCCTGCTCGCGCCGGAAGGCCTCACGGTTGGCTTGCAGTTCCTTTTCCTTGTAGTCATCCTCCATGGCTTTTTTCCTCTCCTCGTACTGTTCCTGAGAGATAAGCCCCTGCTCGAGCTGACTGTCCAGCATTTTCATTTCCTCCTCGTTCTGCTTTTGGAGAACTTGAAGCTGCTGGTCGGAGTTGTTTTTAAGGATGGTGTTGATATTGGAGAAAACGGACAGGGCCTTGTTTCCGAACTCCTCCATAATCTGAGCCCATTTGTTGAGGGTCTTGCTCAGAGCATCCTCCTTGGCCATTTCTTCCGCCTCTTTACGAACTGCTTTTAGATTTTCCTCCTGTTTCTTGAGGGCTTCTGCTTTCTTCTCGTGTGCTTTTGCCTGTTCTTCTGTGCCATTTTCCCTCTCGGCCTGTGCCATAGCAAGCTCGGCGGCTATGGCGTCTTTCAAATCTTTGGCGTATTGCTCCATCGCCTCATCAACCTTCTTCAAGGCCTTTGCCCGATTCTCCCACACCCAGAGGCTGACCTTGTTGTCTTCCTGCTTCTGGAATGGATTCTTTACAGAGGTGTCGATTGCAGCATAAACAGAGCTTGTTATTGCCTTTCGTAGTTCTTTATATGATTCAATCTGCTCGCTGATACGGTGCAACTGTTCACGACTCTTGGCGTCGGTCTTCGAAAAGAGTGTGGATTGGTCGAAGGTGAGTTGCAGTATAGCATCATCGATAGAGTGCAGCTTCTCTTCAAGTTCGGCAGTAGCTTTGCGCACCTGGTCAATCTTCTTGCTGTCGCCAGTCTTTGCGGCGCTCTTGGCGAGTTTATCTAATTCCTTGTTGTTCTTGGCAATATACTCGTCAATCTTTGCACGTTTCCATGCCTCTGATGCTTCTTCGAGGTCTTTGAGCTTCTTCGCCGCCTCCGGGTGAGCAACCTCGTCAACACCCTTCAACTCGTTGCGCATTTTATCTGTCGCCACGTCCACCTCTGCGATGATAGCCTCTATGCCGGTGAGCGTCTTGGCGTTTATCTTGCTCATCGTCTGCTCGTAGGTCTGAGAGAAACGATTCCATGCGGCCTCAGCCTTCCTCTGTTCCTCCTCCCGCTTCTCGCGCTCCTTGCGCTCTTTCTCTGTCTCACCCGTGCCGGTCGTGGTAGTAGTTGTGGTGTTATTCTGCTCCTTTTTTAGCTTGGCGATCTGGTCTCGGTAGGCTTTCAGTCTGGCGGCGTCGCGTTCGGCACCTTCGCTGAAGCCGTGGTCCATCATGTCGAGGTACTTGTTTAGCTCGGCCTCCAGCTCTTTGAGGCTCATTTTCTGAACCCCAAAGGGGTCAGCATCGTTGGCTTTGAGATTCGCTTTAAGTTCCTCCAAACTTTTATTAGATCGGAATACCATCACACTAAATCCACTAAATGTCCGAAATATATTTTTCCAACGAGAGCCTCCTTTTTCAAAACCCGCACCTTCAAGCAGTTTACCTATTTCCCTAAACGAATTGTCATAATTTTTTGTGCCATTTGCGAAGTCAACCAATATTGCGTTCAGGTTCTTCTTTAACTCGTTTCTTTGAGCTATAGATGTGTTCTTTAATTCTTTGTCTATCTGTTCCCCAACATATACAATACGTTCTTTCATTTCCTCGGCCAATTCACCTGTGCGTTTTGACACTTCTTCCTGATACATTCTATCATATACCGACTGCCTAGCGGCGGCGGCGAGGTCGTTGTATGCGGCGGTGAGGTCTTTTATCTTGCCTTCTTCGTCGACATGCTTGGCGATAAGATCCGGATAGACATTTTTCAGCTCATCGAGGGCTTTCTTATAGTCCTCGCTGCCGGCGGTGGCATCTTGCAGACGGTCGAAGAGAACCTTGACACTTCCTTCGGCCTCTCCGGCCTGTTTCGCCACCTCTTTGAGGGTCTGATTTAATTTCCATTTCTCGCTGTTGCGAACAATGCCGACGACGATTCCGGCAATAGTGGTGAGGGCTGTGATAATAAGGCCCCAAGGCGTAGAGGCAAAGGCGGCTTTCTGTTTATTGACGGCGGCGGTATTGGCGTCGGTGGCTACCGTCGCCTGGTTAGTGGCGGCTACTTCGAGGTTATATACTTTGTTGCGAGTGATGGCGGCGAGACGCTGCACCTCTATCAGGGAAGAGTTCTGCTGTCGGGCGAGATTCTCCTTCTCGATAGCCAACTGCATCTGTATCGACTTCAACTTCTCCTGTTCCTCAGCAGCCACCTTCTTTAGCGTCTTGGCCGTCTGCACGTCCGTCTGATGGTCTTTCAATTTCTCAATACCGAGCAACGACATCAATGATTCTTTCAATTTCCCGTCGGCAGCGTAACTCAGCATCTTCACGCGCACCCAATTACCCATCAGCAGGATGAGGCCGGGTAGAATCGCTTTATTCTCTTTGCAGAGCTGTACGAATCCAGAAATGCCCTTTAGGGCCAATGTTCCGGCTTTTTGCAGCGATATCAATGCTGGGTACAACTCGTTACCCAATTCGATACGCATTTCCTCGAACTTCTTTTTAGCCTTCTCGGACTTGGCCTGCATCGTCTCATTCTTGGTGTTGAACTCATTGATGACGCTGCTTCCAGTCATGATTTCCTTGGATGCCAATGCTTGTGCTTCGCGCACCTGGTCGAGGTGTTTTGCCAGTGTCGAGATAGACTGAGCTGCGCGGGAGCCGTCCAAACCCATCTCGTTAAACATCTGGACGATTTGTTGGAAGCCGCCCTGATTATCCATCCCTTCAAGCACTCTCAAAACGGCGCCATTCATATCCTCATCCATCATCTTCTTAAACTCATCGAGGCTCACCCCTGCAGCCTTCACAAATTCTTCCGGCTTCTTCACCATCTGCATAATCATCTTGGTGAAGGCGGTAGCCGACATCTCCACCGCCTGACCGTTCTGGTCGAGAGCGGAGGCGAAACCCAGGATCTGGTCGGCGCTCATGCCGGCCTGTGCTGCTATGCCGCCCAGTCGCTTCATAAACTCAACCATATAGCCCTCGTTGGCGGTGGAAGCCTGGCCAAGGCTATTCACCGCCGAGCCTATAGCCAGCATTTTCTCTTCCAGATTCTTTCCCTCGAGTGCCTTTGTCGAGCTCTCAAAGATGTTGGTGAGTTTGCCGATAGCCACCATGGCGCCCTCGCCCAGCACATCACCCAGGGCGATATTGATTTTATCCGAAGCCGAGACGAACTGAGCCACGGCCTCGGCGCTATTAAGGCCCAACTTTCCGGCCTCATAGGCCAGTTTGTTCAGTTCCTCGCGACTGGTGCGGGTGTCCATTTTCTTGAACGCCTCGTTAAGCTTTTCTACCTCGGCATGGGTGAGGCCTGTAGTCTTTTGAACGTCGGCATAGATATCATCCAGTTTAGCGGCATCTTTGACAAGATCTTTCAGCTTACCAATGCCGAGGTCTATCATCTCGAAAGCCGACTGCACACCCATGATGATATTGGAATATTCGGCGGCGGTCTCGACGGTGGATTTCCAAGTGTTTCCCAGGTTGTTTACGTTGTCCGTCTCATCCCGCAAAATATTCCGTATTTCTTTGATTTGTGATGTGACTCGGATATATTCCTCCGAGCCTATCGTGGCTCTTTTTTGCTGATTTTCCAGCTTTTTCAGCTCAGAACGTAGCGATTGTATTGTATTGGAAACCTCTTTCCCGTTTATGTAGATAGTAACCTTACGGTTGATATTTTTTGCCATATTCTTTAATATTTATGGCAAAATTAAATCAATCAGCCGACAGCCAAAGGGACACTTTTTTTTTGAAAAAAATTTGTACAGTTCAATTTTTTTTCGTATCTTTGCAGTCGAAATGAAAGAGATAAAGGACATACACGGAAAACTCATCATGACGGTAGAGAGTGACACCCTGACCAGAGCCATCTTTGACGGGTTGGATCTGAGCGGTGCCGACTTCCGTGGTGCCGATTTGCGCTATGCCAAGTTCATCCGCTGCAAGGTTGACGGTGCTGATTTCAGAGGTGCCGACATGCTTGCTGCCTCTCTTGTATGGACAGACTTCCGCACCGCTGTTAGCGACAAGACGACAAAGATGCCGGCTTCTTTGCCGAACCGTCCACACTACCTATAGCGAAAGAGGGTCGCCCATCAGGGCGGCCCTCTCGCTTTTCAATGTTTAAATTTTGTCTTTTTGTACCGTTGTAGCAGAAGACGATCCTCTTCTGTCACCTCTGACGATGGAGGGAACAGTTTAAACCCGGTGAATGCGCCCCCGTAGGTCACCAACTTCATCATGGCTCTGACAGGCAGGCGGTTTCCTTCTTTTTGCTTTGTCATTTGTGTGATGACTGTCTTAGAACTGGTGAGGAAAGCCGTATGAGTACCATCCGGCATATCCACGGCGATAAGTTTCCGTGGGCCGTTTTCCGTCAAACGCTCTTCCATATCCTTATAGACAACCACCTTTAGAACGACGTCGACAATGGAGCACCATTCCACGTCAAACATATCTTCTGCCGAGTCTGTTTCCTCAAAATCGTTCATAGGACTCAATCGTTGGGGATTCCGTACTCGGCGCAGTCGGCCTCAACCATCTCTTTGATGGCCTTCTTCTCGACGAGGAACTCGAGGTAGCCATTCTTGGCCGACTCGGGCAGAATACCTTCCATGGCCGCGTTATAGTCGTTGAGCAACTTTTGTTCGCGGTTAATGGGGATACGTTCTGACAGCAGCGTTTCAAGGATGTGGTTCTGCGTCTTGGGCGCGGTCATGACCAGCGAGCTGTGGCGGTACTTGGTCACCGTGGCGGTGTGGGCTTCCTCTTCTTCCTCGGCGGGATCCACAGTCACCTCTTCGGAGACTTCCCGGATGTCGAAATTGTAGACGAAGCCGCCCTGGCCGTCATTGAGGTCGACAATTTTCTCGGGCATGGTGTCGGACATCAGTCCTTCATGCAGATTGATGAATTTTTTTTCCATTTTCTTTAAGTATTTTGTTAATAATAAATTCTTTGTGTTTCTCGCTGCAATGTTCAATCCAGCCATACTCTGAGGGGTAGGCGTGTTTGATATCGGCTTCACATTGCAGATCATACTTGTTTTTTGTTCGTTCCAGCTTCGCGAAGAAGCGGTAGAGTATGCTCTTTCTCAGTCTAACGTCCTCCGGGGATATGCGGTAACCGACGTGATCGAGGTCGCGGGATGTCAGCGGGAACACCTGCCAGTTTGGATTAAGTTCGAGATGTTCGTGAGTAGCCAGGAACATAGCCGTTCGGGTAAATATGTAATGCAGTCTGGCTTTCTCTTTTCCGAAGATAACGATATTATCCATGTACACAAACAGATAGTGTACATGCAGCACTTCCAGAAGGAAATGTTCGAGGTCTGTCAGGTTATAGTTCCCGAACATCTGGCTAGTCCTTTTCCCGATAGGCTCTCCGACATCCTTGCCATTGCAGTCGACAGTCAAATCCATCAAACGCAACATCTTTGGGTCTCCGATTTTGCGACGGTACTTCCACTTCAACCTCTCATGGTATATATTGTCATAGTATTTATGGATATCCATGATAAGAGCAAAACGTGTTCCATCTGGATCGCGGGCTATTGCGGCCACGATATCTTCGAGGCAAGCATGGATGCCACGCCCTTTTATACACGAGTAGGTATGAAGTATAAACGTCTCCATCAGAATCGGTTCTACGACATTCACCAGGCAGATATCGATAATTCTGTCCGGGTTATAGGGAGGGATGTTAAGGATCCTTTCCTTTCTTTCAAAGATTTTACGTTTTCGAAGAGGTCCTGGCAGATATGTTTCATTCCGTAACATCCAATATATCTCATCAAGGTTCTCGTAGTAATTTTCATTAAACGAAATGACAGCCTTGCTGTCCGATTTTCCCTGCTGGGACAGATGTATGCTGTGAATGATATTGTCAGGGTCGTACACATACTGATAGATATGCCGCACCTTCTTCGTCTTGGAGTAGAAGAAGCCGCAATCTTCGAAGTCGCTGTACTGATAGTTAGACATACTATAATGTGCCGAATACTTTTTGAGGTTCCTCGCTTATAGCTACTGAAACTCTTGCATCCTTTTTATCTCTTTCGAGGCCTTCTTTTTCACCGAGAGGTGAGGTCGCATCTGCCGTTTTTTTTCTCTTATTTTATTCGGTATAAACGGGCGCCAATGTTCGCATTCGCATTCGCCGGACGGTTATTCGCATTCAGATAGCCGAAGCCCGCATTCGCTCCGTTATTCGCATTACCGCAGAGCAACGCCGCAAACCAGCCCTATGCAGATGTAACCCTCATTATACTTTTTTTACTGTCGGCAAGCGGAGTGGTGGCGGCGCCGCGCGCCGCGCACCGCATTCCGCATTGCTTCGCCCTGACCACTAATTACGGCACAAACGGGCGCCAAAGGACGCACGCGCAGCCGCCGGACGGATATCCGCAAACAGATAGCCGAAGCCCGCATTCGCTCCGATATACGCATCACCGCAGAGCAACGCCGCAAACCAGCCCGTATCATTGGTACCAGGCTGATAATAGTAGTCACCGACACCCGAGGTGGCACCTCCGCCGGGATCCATGGGGAACGACAGACCGTTCTCGCAAACACTCTCGCGGGCGATGTATCCGTTACTGCCGAGGGGGATAGTGGCGATAAACTCGTAGTCCTGAGCTGCCGCCAGGCTCTCGGCGCCGTTGTCGGCCGGAGTGAAGTACTTCTTAGGATCCTTACCAAAGTAAACCTTGAAGCTCTGGCCGTCGTTGTAGCACACAACATCGTCGCAGTTAACCCAGATGTAACCGACAGGAAGTTCCACGCCGAACACGCTGCCGCACTTGATGGTCTTCTCGGTACCATTGGACATTTCCAGCTTGTAGGTGACGTAGCCGGTACGATCGCCGAGCGGAGCCGTCACGCCGTTGGGGATGAACGGTTCGTAAGCGGCGGCACCCCAGTTCTGCCATTCGGAATAAGTCAGTTTCTCTGCACTGCCTTCGCCGAACTCAACGACATTCTGGATGTCGTAGTTCAGGAACTTACAGCGGGCGCCCCAAGCAAGCTCATTGAGTGCGTGGAAAGCGCCAGTGTGCAAGACCTTATCCGAAGCCGTCACGCCAGCGGCGGTGTTCACTACGTTGGCGGCGGCGCGGTTCTCTGTTCTGGTCATGCCAGTTCGGCACATGCCGAGTTCCGAGTGGAAGGTTTCGTCCGTCGTGGTACCTGTGACGTTGCCTCCACGGCAAGCCTCGGCGAGGGTATGCCAGTCTGCATCAGCCACCAATCCGGCGTTAGCCGCTATGGAGCTGTCGAACGCACCGAAGTATGGGGTGCGGTAGCTGACGGTGTCGCCGTTCACGGTAGCCTGTACCGTGTGACGCAGCACGGGGCTTTCCTCGCCACTAGAGATCTGCATGTAAGACATATTGTCCCACTTCAGCAGCGAGTTCGACACGAAACCATTCTGCACCAGTGCGCTGTTGGCGACGGTGGTGCCGGTGTAGAGAGAAGCCATGAACTTCGAAAGCACTATGCGAGGGATTTTGGTAAATCCGGGCAGTTCCATATCGGCGTAGAGGCGGTAGCGGTCGCCGTTCTCGTAGGCCATATAGATCCAATGCTCAGGAATCTCGACCATGACGTTGCCGTCCTTGCCGGTGAGATCCGCCGGAGCCGTGCCCCCTTCCTTATAACGGCTATCGTTCTTGTCGAGGTAGTAAGCGACATCGCCGTTAGGTTTCTCCACGAAGGAGCGGATTCGGTCCCACCACGGTTGAGCCGTCGAAGACATCAGCTCCTCATTGACTGGTTCGAGTGTCTGGCTCAGAGAGCTTCGCCAGTTCTTCTGTCTGATGCCGTAGTACGGCTTGGAAGTCTTCAAGAAGGCTTCCAGGATAACTTTGGCACCGTCGGCAAGTACCGACTGTTTAGTGTCCTTGCGGACACACATGACGAGCAGGTTTCCAGCTTCGCCATGGAATCGCGGAAGGGCTCTAGCCCTTCGGGTGTTAAATGTAGGCATAATCTTTAAAGATTTGGGTTAATAAACATCTATTTCTATAGGTACGTCGTTTTCGTCTGTGATTATGGCGCCATCTTCGTCTGCCAGCAGCCATGCTATGCGGTACATCTCGACACCGAAGACCTCATCATCGGGACTCCATCCGTCGAACATGATCCTTTGCATTTGGCAGTCATATTCGAACGTCAGGTTAGCTCCGTTCTGGTCGCCAGCAGCCTTCCCGCTGGTCACTTCGGCGCCGTCGGCGAGAGAGGCGCCCCGGTCAAGGTCGCCAAGGATATGCCAGTCGTTATTTTCGAGTTGTGCCAGCAGCACGAATTCGAGGTTGGCGGCGATGCCGACGAAGCCAAGAATCTGGCGTTTGCTACTAGGATGGTGGATTTCGAGGGTCGCATGCAAAGAGCGGTTGCCTGTTGTCGTTCCCTGCACGGAATATTTTAATTCGCCGAGATTTTTGGATAAGAAAATCTCACCGAACTCGCAACCGCTTTTCAGGGTGATGGCCTTTTGTTCCATAGCTTGGCTACCCACGACCACATAATCCTCGAATTCTTCCGGCTGTGACGCGGCAACAGCATTGATAGCCTCGATGTCATCTTTTGGGACGAACAGCAGACGGCGGACACCGCTCGTCATGCGGTCGCAGAATCCGGGTGTTTCGAGATTAGATATTGACAGAGTGCAAGTATCTTCCATAATTTCATTTTTTAATAATATTCTGTTACAAGTTTCTCCACCTGTTCGCCCATGCCAGCTTGTTTCAGCACGTCAATGACCTCATTGGTTTTACTTCTGTTTTCTTTCAGGCCTTTTTCAATGCCCGAATTGTCGCTGCCAACTTTTTCTTTTAACCCATCGACATCGTGGACTAGTCCACCATTATTATCACCAACCGTCTGTTGGAGGGTTTGCAGTTGCGTCGTAGCGTCGCTAAGGGTTGTTGCGTGTTGCTGGGCGGTATTCTTTGCTGCCACAGCATCGTTCTTCGCGGTAATGGCCTCGTTCTTTGACGTTGTAGCCTGATTGCTGGCAGCCACTATCAGCGCAGCTTCGGCCACGAGGCCGGACACCTGGTTGTCGCGAGATGTCTTCTCGCTTTCCAGCTGTCCGATACGATCCACATCGGACTCGCGGAATCCTTCGAGGGCGCCGACACGTCCGGCGAGGCCGTCGTTAGAATCCTCCACTGCGTTGACGCGCAAGTTCACCTGTTCGACTTTTTGCAGCACCTCGCTATTCTCAGTTACACCGATTTGGGAAGGTGTGATGCTGCCGACAACCTCCACGCCGTTGATCCGAGGACGGTTGACGATGTTGGTATAATCGATTTTTCCGTCTACCAAGGCGCCCGAAACCACCCCATAAGACTGATTGACAACAGCAATCAGCTGATTTATGATGCCAACCATCTGGGCCATGGTCATACCTTCATATAAATATTCAATCGGCATATAACAGTTCGTTTCTAGAAGGATTCGTCCTTCCTGTGGATATAATCAGTTGATTGTTGAAGTCGATGATATTGAAGACGGAATTGGACTGCATCCCGGAGTTGGTAATATTCTCCACCTGATTCTCAACGAACCTGTAGGAAAACTCCACCTTCACCATATCGGCGCTTTCGTCGACCACGACGAAGCTGCCGGGCTCTACGGTGATACGCAGCCAGCTATTTCCGTGGTATACATACTGATACTGCTGGCCGATACACATAGCCAGACGGCGGCCTTCCTCCTTTGTGAGGTACGCCGTCACCGCTCTGTATGTCTCGAAGTTCTCTTTAATGTCGAGGTACCGGCGGCGGTCCACCTTCAAAGCGTCCCCTTCCGTTGTGATTTCCCTCTTGACTTCGGGCACCACGAAAGACCACAGAAGTCCGTACTTGTTTTGCATAGCAAAGTATGTAGGCTCAAAGTAGTCAGGAACCACGTCATACCTTCTCAGCCATGAAAGCTCACCCACTATCAACTCGACTGTGTAAGAATGTCCCGATTGGCTGAGGACCAGTGGGCCGACAGGAATTCTATACACCTCGCCGTTTTTCACTGTATGGTTTACTTGCGTATTGTTCACCTTCATGCCCACGGTGAGGGTAGCTGTCGCCGCCTGTGTTGGATCGTACCAAAAACCGTATATATATTCAGCCTGGCTCTCGCACACCCTGACGACCTGATTGTTTCCCTCGCCGATAACCCAGAAGTCGCTGTTTTGTCTAGAAAATGTGCTGGTATTGAGTTGGCTATCCCAATCCGGGACATTGAGACCAGCAAAGCGCTCAGCCTCTTCGCCACAGAAGGCGTACTTATAGCCTTGTGTCGCCCAATTTTGGATGAGTGGTGCTGGGCTTCCCCACATTTCGCCCCAGCTGACACGGTATTTCAGCAGCGCGTTTGTCAGAATCGCCCATGACGAAGAGCCGAAATCGACAGGCAGTTGGTCAGGCTGAGGGATGAAACCTTCCAGCAGATCCAGAGGAATCTCCACGATGCCGTTGCCGTTCGGCTGAAACACCAAGCCGCCAACCTTGTGTGTTGTCACGCTGTTGTTATTATTTACAAGCACCTCCATTTCGGCGGCGATGGCGTAGTTCGGTTTTTCTTTGCGGTCAACGCCGGCGCCATTGCTCCCCAACATCCACGAGACAATTGTATGATTTGTCTTTACCCCATCGGCATCCGTGCAAAAAACTTCCACTTTATGGAATCCCACAGCACGGGAAACAAAGACTAGGTGAGTGGCGTCGATAAAGTTGGGAGGGAAATAAAAGAGTTGCTGAACGTACCTGCAAGCGCGGATCTTATCAAACAACTCGTTGGAACTATAGACTTCATAGGTGTTGTTTGATTGGCTAGCAACGACGGTAAACACCAATTCCATACCGTCGACAGCAAAAACCACATGGTGTCCAACCGCGGGAAGATCCCCGGCACGGATGATATAGAAGGTGCCTGTAGACCCTGTGGTGTCCAGGTAACTACACTGCAACTTATAGCTGTTGCGATTCTTCGCCCAGCTGAAAGCATTAGGAGTTGCTATTACTTCTACAGACATTTCTTCCACGTTTTGATGCAAAGATACTTAGGCCATCTTACACCTTCGGGGACACCCTATTTCACCACGCCGCCAAATAGCCGCACCACTTTCCCCGCCTGTTGGTCAGCCACGATGTCGAGCAGTCGTGATTCCTGGCGTTGCAGTGTTCCGCTGAGCCAGTCGCTCATCGAGCGCGATGTGTGTCCCACGAGGGCGCGGGGGGTGCCGCGTCCCACGCCATACTCGCGGAAGATGCCATGTACTGGGAACTGGAAAGCCAGCCCCGCCACCTCGCCGTCGTCGGTCCTTAATTCATATTGGATATGGTTCCTCAAAACGGACTCAGATTTGCCTTTCTTCGGACCACTCTTGTAGGTGATGCTGTGCTTCTTTCCCTTGTGGAAAGAGGAAGCCTGCATCTTGGCCATCTTCTGCACCGTCTCGCTCCAGAGCTGCATCTGGCGGTTATACTCCGTGTCGGTCAGCACGTCGCGCCGACCATTGTACACGTCGCGGACCACTAACCTCTTCTTCGCCATAGTCTGTATGTCGCGTATACAATCAGGGCGATCATGGCGGCGACAGCCAGCCAACCCGCCTTGATGAGGAACTTCTGGCCGCCGGTGAGTTGTGCCGGCACGGCCACATATACCGAGTCGGACTTCTCGCTGCTGTGGTATTCCTCGTGAGTCGTTTCCGACACAGGAACGGCGACATCCACAGGCGTTTGGATAGTCTGTGCCTTGTTATCCAGTGTGTGGTGAAGGAAGCCGAGGCTGTCGATGAACGCCGTACTGACGGCCATGCTGGTCTCGAGGTTTGAGGTGTCTTTGTCCGGCAGCACGTTGACGATACGCTCCACAGGAATCTCCACCGGCACCGTAATCTTGACCGTGTCGATACGCACCACGACCTTCTCGCGGATGCTGTCCTGCTGGTTGGAGTGTGACACCGAGGGGGGTGCCGACGTCTTACGGCAGCACCCGGTCAGTGCCAGCAACAATATTAATCCTATGACAACAAACTTTCTCATATCATATACTTTTTAATACCTTCAACCTGGACGCGGGCACACATTTCCTTCGCCTCGTCTGTCAGTAGCCATTCGCACTCCTTACGGCAGTCCATAAAGAAATTCTCCGTCAGCACGGCGGGCATGGATGTGTGTTTCAGCACATAGAAACCAGCCTCTTGGTCAGCGTCTCCGTCCGAGAAATCCTTTCTCAGGCGTGTTCCCTCCGGGAAGATTTCAGCGGCGGCCTTATAGAGACAATCGGCCAGTTTGTCGGCCTTGGTGGTGCCCCTGGAAGTGAAAGCGCACCAGCCGTAGGCCTCCTTCCACCCGCCGCATGCGGCGGCGTTGTTATGGATGGAGAGGAACACCGTCGGCTTTCCGCATGTCTTGGCGAAGGCATTAGCGCGTCTGCACCGTTCGCCGAGAGGCACATCCCACTCTTCGGGCGTGATGACGTGGTAGGCAATGCCCTCATCCTCTAACATCTTAGCGATAAGGCGCACCACTTCGCGCGTCCATTCGTACTCAAACAGCTGGCGGCCATCCTCAAGTTTGGGACTACGTTTTCCGGCCGTCTCGCAGCCGTGGCCGTTGTCAAGCAAAACAACCAAATCTTTCATAGTACAACTTTTTGATTATTAAACATTCTGATATTGTCGATAGAGAGCGGCACGACGTGACCTATCTTATTGCCGGCAGCGTCTGTCTGTTGGAGTCCGCGCAGGCGGTTATCCTTCAGCGACACCTTGAGGCCGCAGGTGTAGGCGTGGCTCATTGACACCACTTCCCCCCGGTTATTGTAGAACTGGATAGAGAATAGCACACGGTGGCCAAACTGGTCTTCGCGGACTTCCATCTGACGCAGAGCGTCGGCGCGGCGTATCGTCTTCACATCTTTTCCCATATTGCAAAAATACATGACACATTATACACCTGCAGGGACACCAGGCATGGCATAATTCCATCAAAAATCCATCGTCTCGACCGGAACCGCGTCCGATATGTAACATCCTGAAACGACCGACAAAAAAATCTAACGCCACGCATTAAAGAAACTCCGCACCCGGGGCTCGCCCTACCCGTCGACGTGCGCACGAAAGATTTTTTTTTGTAGATATGTGAAAGGCGGTGTCTGCGAGAGGCCGTGCCGCCATTGGAGACAGAAGGGTCATCCGCCGCCAGCGGCGGCGTTGCGCTCGTGGTAGCCTTGGCTGCCGTAGGCTTGTCAAGGATGCAACGAATAGCGCAACACTTATACCGCTTTCAGAAGCTCTGCTGCAACGAGCGGAATTAGTGTAGGTGGAGCATCCTTGCCGACATGGAATATCGGCGAGGACGTGCAGCCGGAACGTTTCCCCTCGGTGTAGCAGTGCTTCACCCCGTCCGAAATTGTGTGCCGCTGCCGGAAGGGGTCTATGGTCTTGGCTTGCCGGATCCAGAGTTCACGACCAAAGCGGCACTCTATTTCGGACACAATCATACAATATCGCTCCCGCAGGGCGAGGAATAGCACAGTGAAGCGTAGCGTAGCCGTGCCATACGCAGCCCCAGGGAGTGATTTTGAATGCCGCTCCGTGGCATGGTAGCCCTACTGTCGGCAGACACTTGGGCCACGATGCCACACCTTATAAAGCCAGCCTCTGCCGAAGCCCCGGCGAGGCTGTGGATGGCGCAGCTGCCGCCCTCTGTGGCAATAACAGGCGTGTCCCGAGCAGAGCACCCCTGCTTTTGACACAATGGGCGGCAGCCCCCGCGTTAGAGATTGGAAGGGCGCGAAGCGGTCGCCTAGCGACGGAACCCCTGCAAAGCCCGACGGCAAAGCCGGAACGCCCAGAAGAAAAAAACTATAGTGACCGTCCTCCTGCCCGGAGATAGCCTGTTCCCTGAGAGGACTTATTGTCAAGCAACTCGTGATACTTGGTCCACAACAGCTTATCCACAGCATCCGAGAGATGGGTAGCCTCTTCCGGTGGCACCGAAGACCCCTGTTTTTCGGACCTTTTATCTTTCTCCAGATTAGCCCCCACGCCCTTAACCCGAGCGTTATTCATTGAAATAAGAGTATATTTACACTTATCGCCATTGATACGGAATTTAGGAAAATTATCATCAGCCTCCGACAAAACGATACCCCACAGGATATACTTATCCGACTGAGGAGGTTCCATTCCGGGATGCTCATGTTCTATCACCTCCCAGCCGTTAGACCGTAGGAAAGATAAGGCCATCTGGTTAAATGTCAAAGAATTGAGCACGTTAGGATTACGATGGTCACCATATCTATCCTTATAGAAATGCAACTCGCGATTAGAGTGATGCTGGTAGTAAGCGCAGAATTTCCCAAGCAACTCGTTAATCATCAAGTTATCAGACCCGTCAGGTTTGACGAAGAACTCGTTAATCATCGTCTGGCACACCTGTTCCGAGGCGAGTCCTTGGGCGAAGTCCCAGTAGCGAGGCTGTTGCACGGTCATCACGCAGATAGAAGAGCCCCAGTCGAAAGAGACTTCAAGAGGAGCAGTGGAGTCGCAATCCCTATCGAACACCGACGAATTGAAATCGGCATCGGTGGAACCGAGGCCGATTTCAGAGACAAATCCGAGAAGTCGGTCCTCGTCATATACATTATAATATACATGTTTCTTTTCCTGAATTGAGTAGAAACAATCCTCAACCTTGTCGTAATATATATTCATGATTTCGACCAAGAAAACAAGCAACGGAAGCTGTTTCTGGTTCCTTAAAAGGTAGTCGAAACCGAGCATATCAAGGTTATCGAAAGCGTTTGATAGCGTGAATAGCACCCCTTCTTTCGAGACGAAGGGGGCTATTTGGCGTTTCAGACGCACAATCTCATTCCATTGGCGACGGAACTCATGGATGAGTTCCGCAATGTTCCCCGATGCCGCCGTATCCTGGGCAGCGGCGTCAGCCGCCGGTGAGGTCGGGCAGGGAACGGCGGCATCTTGGGGGACATTCAATTTCTTCCATTCATCCACCACGGAGAGGATATCCACCTGCATCATTACAATTCTATTCCACAGTTCGAAGAGTCTAACGCCTCGTTCAGTCTTGTAATAATCAGCGTAATCTAGAATCCAGCGGGCCTCCTTGGTGATAGGCATGGAGGTTGAGTATTTGAATCCATGATGGAAGGGAAGGTGTCCGAAAAACTCACGGTTGCCTCGGTTGGTAGGGATGACCTCGTTATTGTATTGTTCCCGGTTAAGCAGTAGTGCTTCATCCACAATTTCATAGTCGGTGTTGGCTCCGCGCCCGCTGCCGGGTTCCGACTGTGATATCATGGCGAAGCGTGTCCCGTTTGAGAAGGAAATAACATTATCAAACTTATTCAGAGTCTCGTAGCTATCAATAAACCACGAAGGAGGCTTTCTACCAATGACATAGTTGACATCCTTTTGGTATCCAATCTGGTTCAGCAATTTCAGCGATGATGGCAATGTCCTGGTGAGCAGCTGGCCGTAAGTTTTTCCAGTGAGGGCTACGACAGCCTTAGGCATCAGGCGTATCAGCCTGTCCATGGTGAAGCCGATATCGTATGATTTGCCAGTGCCACGACCTTCCACGCTCACTTCACATTTTGCTTGAAGAAGCAGCTTCGGAAGTTGTGCCCTGTTAGCAGGAAGTTTTATCTCACCCATTATAATCAATTATTAAGAAGGGCCACGGCACCATCGTCATCGATATTGTCGTCTATGGCATCAAGTATCTGCTGGCGCACAGCCTGAGGCAGAGAGGCAAGGACTTTCTGGTCAAGGTAGAAAGACTTGTTTCCGAGGTTAATTTGGATATTGACGGTGTTGGACTCCATGACCTTTGGATCGATGTGGTCTGCCGGTTGCCGCTCGAGGTACTTCTGCATGGTGGAGAGGTTTTTTGCTCTCACTGAATCTGACACCCTTGGGTCCGTTATCTCCTTCATCAGTCGTTCTAGGAAGAACGTCTCAAGAAACTCGCGCTTACAGTCGATGTAGTCCCCCCATGTCTGCCTCGCGAAATCTACATACCTGGCCGCCGTTGTGTATGGCATCGGTGGTTCGTATTTGGCTTGCAGCTTCCGAATGCAGATGTTGCGTTGCGGGAAGTCACGGAGCAGGGCATAACACTGTTGGCATATTTCCAGCATGTGTTTTGTCTCTTCGTTGAGAGCTTCACTTTTTCCCGTGTTGATATACTCTCTCAGGACCTCGAAGTTAGTATCTAAAACGCTGTCAAGTTTCTTGTGCATCAGTATATTAGTTTGCTGTTTTCCTCATCTGATTTATAAAGATATGCCCTAAAGTTATTGACCATCTCCTTATCACCGGCGAGGGCGTCGGCAAGGATCTGTTTCCTTAGGTCAAGTTCCACCTGCAAACGGCCTTTCGCCCAGGCGCTGTAAATCTTTCCCTTCTCGTTTTCAAACTCTTTCGCAACTTCCGGTTCTGGTATTTCCAAGATTTTTGCCACATCCTTGTAGCTGAATCCATAGCGTCCCATTTGTTCCACATTGGAAAGGTCCTCTTGTGTCAGTTCTCTCATTTCACGAAACTTTTGATACCGTCAAAATATTCCTTATAGAATATTGTCACACCTTCATCTATGGTAATGCAGGACTGCTCCGTCCTTGGATTAGTATTGATATTCGCGCTGCACTCTATAGTGAAATGGAAGTCATCCCCCCATCCAGCGTATATCTTTGAGTGGTTACGGAACACCGCCACACGCCCGCAATGGGTTCGTTCCACCAGTTCATTGAGCATTCGCCATTCTACCCGGTATTGGTTAGGGAAAATCTCTCCAACGTAGCAGTCGAGATGTTCGATAACCCCCTCATCAATCCACTCCCCGAACTGTAGGATATCTTCTGCCGCCATACACCAGGTTGAGAAAAGGAGGTAGTGAAGCTTTTGCTGATGGAGCAGCACCACCTTCAAGAATGACAGAGAATCGACATCTCCGGCTGTGATAAAGTGCCAGCATTGTCCTTTCTTGAATGGCTCCAATCTCATAGCCTCCGGCAGCCGTGCTTCTGAGAAGCCACGGCGGTAGAGGTATTGCTTAGAGAAGGATGTACATGCCGTAGTCCGGCGGTGGGTTCCTTCATGTTTATCCGTATTTGGAACCTCCTTTTCTTTTGATGTTGGACTATTGAAATTCAGATTCATACCTTCCTTTGTTTAAGTTCCTCTTCAAGCACAGCCAACTCGGCAGTTTTTTTTTTAAGCCGATGAAGGATCTTGTCTCGTCGTGGGCAGTCTGGCATTGGGTTATCCACCTTTGCCGCTGTATCCTGCTGGTAGCGTAATTGGTTATTATAGCGATTGATGGCTTGTTTTGCGGCATGTGTTTTGTTGAAGAGTGTGAGGTCTGACATGGAACGTAGTGGAGTTTCCTTCTTTGGAGGTTTAGGATGCAGCACTTCGGAAATAGTCTTTCCGTCGACAACTTCCTGAAGATGTGCCTCGGAGAGAGAGCCGGAGAAAAAACCCTCCTTGGCCTCGTATAGGGAGTTGTAGCGTACGATTAGAGGGTCTCTTACGTCCATCATCAGCCGACGTGCAGCCACCACTTTTCCTCCGTTACTCTCACCGGTGTCGAATAGGTCCAGGTGGATCTTCGACAACTTGACCCACAAGTCATGTATGAGGCCTTTAGCCTTATCCACGACTGAGGGAGCAGCTTTAGCCTCTGTCTTTGTCTCATCCTTCTGGACTTTTGTGGTTGAGTCTGTCAGTCGACGGAGTACTCCAACCAGTTCGGACATAGCGAAGCGAGGTGAGCGGTTAGAGAAGCTTCTCAACTGGAACGGGTTGGTACCATAGCGCTCCAAAAGCCTCAAGCCATCTGCGTATTCACGGTTAGGGTTTTCAATCCATTGAGATATTTCCTTATTCATAGTGCAAAGATAGGAAAGATTGTGCGCACGTACAGGACAAAGTGAAAAACTATTTTATCTCAAAATTTCCTTACTACACTTACTACGTTAAAATTTTTAACATTTCATTATCCTTCGTCCGTTTTTCAGGAGACGGACTTACTACACTTACTACATTACCTTTTGCCTTACTACATATATAATATTCTTTTTTAATAAAATAAATAATATGTAGTAATGTAGTAAGCGTAGTAACCTAATTTTAGACTTGGTAAAAAAATGCCTAAAAAAACGTAGTAGATGTAGTAAATGTAGTAGACACACCCAACTACTTAGTAGTGTGCGTCCACAAAAAAACCCTCGGCATTTCTGCCGAGGGCCTTGCCACACTAGCCGTACACGATATGGATTCCTAGCAGGGTTTTTATTTACTCCTGGGCACCGATGAGCGGAAGTCCGTGGGTGTTGTCCTCCGGTTTCCACTCGGGGTAGAAGATCTGAGGCATGGGGGTGTCCCATTCGAAAATTAAAGTGGCGCCGTTCTGGCTGGTCACCTCCTTTCCGCTGGTGGCCTCCACGCCGTCGGCTATTTCCGCGCCTCGTTCGAGGTCTCCCATCAGGTGGATATCGCCGTCGTTCTTGATGGCGACAATGATGAGTTCCTGATTGATCATCGTGCCAAGGAATCCTAGCATCTTTCTCTTCATACCAGGATGGAACACCTCGAGGCGGGCCTTCAGCGAACGAGAGCCTACGCCGGCCCCCTGGACGGTGTATTTCAGTTCTCCCAAATCCTTGGAACAATAGATTTTCGCGAAACCTTTGCCTTCTTTCACCGAGAAGGCCTTGCCTTCCATGGCATTGCTGCCAATCTGGACATAATCGGTGAAAGTCTGTTTCTCTTGGGCCAAGACGGCGTTGATGGTTACCACGTCTCTCTTGGGAATGAAGTACATAGTCTTAATTCCAGACATGTTATTCTGGCAATACTCGGAGTTCGCCAGCGATTCGATGGTAAGGGGGCACTGTTCTGTGTTGTTGTTATTTTCATCCATTGTTTTCTCTCCTATTTTAAAAGGTTAAACAATCTATTCAGCCAGGGCGGTACCCGCATTGTTCCACCCCACGGTCTCACAAGAGGCAAACACAAGGTCGTTGTCCTCGAATCCCACGGCCTCGAACCAGTCGCCGAGGATATCCACATTGCGGTGGTTTGCCTGAACGTCGAAGTTGCTCTTGCTGCGTTTGGTGAGATGAAGAATGTTCTGGGGGATGGTGGCCCAGATATCGGTGGTGCCGGTCATGCTGGGCAGGCCGATAATCTCGTGGGCGGTATTGTCGACGGTGAACGACAGACCCTCGGCGCTGGCCACGTTGTAGTAGCCCAGCTCTCGGAGCTTGCGGAAGTAGGCCCGTTTCATAGCAGGGCTCATGAAGATATACATCTTCACGTTGGTGAGGAATTCGGGGATGGCATCGTCGAATGCTTCCACCTGGTCGAAAATCTCGTCCTTGTTCAGCACACCGATTTCCGGCACACGGTGGATGGGATAGACGTGGCTGGGGGCGGCGGCGGCGGTAAGGATCTTTTTGAAGCCGTCCATGCTGTTCACAGCATCGCCGGCGGTGCCCTCGGTCGGTTCGGCATATACACCCTTATAGACCAGCTTCAGTTCGCGATCGTTCTCGACCTGCTTGGCGATGAGCTGTTCCATCATGTATTTGACGAGGGGATAGTCCTTCGGGTGCTTGTTGTCATCCGAGAGAAATCCAAGCCAGGACTCGCGAATCTTGTTCGGCTGCAGCTGTTTGTCCACCTTCATCGGGCGAAGGGGAATCTGGTTGGGGTGGAATTGCACATTGCCCTTGGGGGTGAAACTTTCCTGGTAGGGCTGGATCATCTCTGAGGTCTCGACGTTGCTGGTGCGGTAGAGGGTCTCTTCCGTCTTGATATGGCGGATGCCTTTCAAGTTCAGCGTCTGACTGCCTTGCATCATCTTCTGCACAAGACGATTCATGTTGTTCTGCTCTTTGATATAGAAGCTACCAAAGGCATCAATGATTTCTTGAATATTCATATTGTAACTTTTTATTTGTTAATACTCTATGTGACACTTTGTGTGCTTTTGGAATTTTGTCAGGGCTCCACGCCAAGCTCGGCGCAGGCCTCCTTATAGGTGTCCGAATCCTTCCAGGAGTCCTCAAACGACTTCTCAGTTTTGGTTTCGCTTCCTGGAGTCTGCGTTGCACTGGACGGAGTTTTGTCGATGATGGCCTGTTTTTCGTCGACTTTCTTCTGAAGGTCATTTGCCTTATCCTCGGCGTCTTTTTTGTCTTTCAAAGCCTGGGCCAATTTGTTCTCGGCCTCGGTGGCTTTGCTCTCGGCGGCGGTAACTTTGTCCTCCAGCTCTTTCAGGCGGTCGTTGATTTTGCCCAGCTGCTCATCGTCAAGCAGGGCCTTGTTGTCTTTGGCCTCCACTTCCTGGCAGGCCAGCACCGCGCAAAGCAGTGCAAGGGTGGTGATGGATTTCTTCATTTCCTTATGATTTTTGAATTTGAACATATCTTTAATCTTCTCTTTCAGATAGTCGCTGTCGGCGGGCTTCACCTCTTCGGGCATTTGGCCGGTGATGAAGCCGTACTCCATCGCTTTTTCAACATTCAGCCAAACTCCGTCGCCGTTGAAGCGGTTCATCAGTTCCTCGATGGTCTCGCGGGTGCTGCCTGTGCGGTCGATGTAGATTTGAGCCAGCCGGTCGTTGATGGCGCGTTGTGCTGCAAGTTCCTCTTCCAGCACATTCTCGTTGCCGACAACGCCGCTCCAGCACTTGTGTACCAGGAACAGGGCGTAGCGGCTCATCAATCTTTCGTGGCCACCCATAGCTATAATTGTGGCCGCTGACGCACATCGTCCTTCGCATATTGTGGTCACCCTGTCGCCCATTGACAGCAGCAGTTCGTAGATGGCAAGTGCCTCATCAACGTCGCCGCCAAGGGAGTTGATCTTCACCGTCACTTTCTTCTTCGAGTTGACGGCACCCTTCAGTTGTGCCGCCACTTTGGCGTATGTCACGCCTTCGTTCCACCAGCCCCCCCCGATTTCTCCTCTCACCTCTATGGTTATGTCGCTGTCGGTCTCTATAAGATTAAAAACTTTCATATCGATGATTCTTTTGCTTGCAAAAATACCCTTATACAATATTATATATGTGGTCGTTTTGACAACTTCTAGAGCATAAAAAAGGAGGGGTCGCCTATGGCTTCCCCTCCCCCTAAAAAGATACACATGTCTTTCTACACTAGTATCATCTGTGGCCACTGTGTCAGACCGGAGAAGGTAAGTATGTAGGCCGTCTCGCTGACGGCTTCACCCTCGTTCTCGTCTCTGACGGCCAGGTGCAGTGCTGTTGTCGTGTCGCCGACAAGCCACTGTACACCGTTGTTGTCCGTCACGCGCACCAAATAGCGGCCGCGTTGTAGTTTCATCAGGTCACGCGCCGCCACTGCATCCTTGCCAGGAAGATGCGCTTCAATGGTGTGTCGGTAGCTCTCTCCTTCTTCGTCGGTCCCCACTTTCACCTTGGAGAAGTGGATCCGGCTCCAGTAGTGATTGTTCTTTAAAATGACATTCCACCCGTCGCCTGATGGCTTTTGACTTACAACATTCTTAACGTCAACATAATGCAGCAATTTAACACCTGCCATTGCGCTGCAAAAATGGTTTTTCTTCAATTCTTTTTCCATAAAAAAGGTATTAGGGACAATTTGACCATAAATTTTTGTGTCGGTTTTGTGTCAGTTTCATTCGTTTAACTGTCTGATGTCGAGTAAAATTCTTTCCTCTTTGTGTCGGTAGTGTCTTTGGTAGTGTTTTTTCAGTGCCTCGAAGCTCAATTCCTCCTCTTCGATGTCCTCGCTGTCCAAAAAATGGCGCATGACTTTGTTTCGTTCTATGCCGGTTGCGACATGGAACACTGCTATCTGGTGGCACAGGCGTTCTCTCTCATATCGGTAGAGTGCCCGGCTGATATTTGCCTGCCGTGGTAGTCTCATGAAGCGTCCGTAGCGAAGAATATCATCGTAGTAGATATATACTTTTCCGCTTATCAGATTCTTGGGTAGCCTTGCTTTGTCTCGGATGGGTGTGATGATCTGATTTCTCTCGAGGCCTTGCAGGATGAGGCTGTATATCCAGCCATGGCTTACGTCCACGGCCTTGCCGTCGAAGTGGTATTGCTGTTTCAGTACCTTCCATGCCAGCGGATGCAGGGCGATATCTATTGTCATCTTTTCTGCCATGTCAAAATAATTTTGGTTGTTTCGCTTGAATTTGTTCTATCCTGCGCCGTTTTTCGGCGGCGTTTTCTTCGTCATATTTTGCCAGCCATTTGTCGACCATCTTCTCTGCCTCGTGGGCGGCATACATGAATCCGCTGCCGCCTCCCTGCTTCATCCACTCGTGCTGTTTTTTCATCATGTCGACCACGACAGCGAAGAATTCCTCGCGCTTGTTTTTGAAGTTCTGCCCTTGGGAGCGGTTGGCCATGCCTATCTTGATGGTGGGCCACAGAAGCTGCTCCTGTTCGCGCATGAGCATCTTGGCCTTCTCTCTGTCCGGGTCATCCTTCCGGCAGCGGAAAAAACGTTTTTGTCGGCGGCGAAGTTCTCGCACGGCCTCTTCAAATTCCTGGGGTGTCATCTTGGAATAGTTTTAGTTGGTTTGGGTCCACCAGCTCAGGCGCATCGGCTGGTTTGATGATATCATATATGGCGGCGAGGTGGCCTGTGGCCCAGCGCAGCTCTTTGTAAAGAAGTCTCACATGCTCGGCGGCTTGTTCTTGGCCGCTTTTGAGTGGCACTTTCTTCACCTGGCTTTTTCGGTTAATTGTTCTCTCCATATCTTTTGTATTCTATTGTATA
Organism: uncultured Bacteroidales bacterium; assembly: GCA_900316235.1. Classification (GTDB taxonomy): domain Bacteria; phylum Bacteroidota; class Bacteroidia; order Bacteroidales; family P3; genus Colimorpha. Next base: position 7,103 of record ONCC01000007.1, on the reverse strand, counting down.
TCTTTAAAGTTTAGAATGGGCATCCTTCACTCTCAGGTGTCGAGCCCTCCTTATCCTTCCACTCTGCAGGGAATCTGTACTGATGGCAGTTCTGCATTAACAAGTCCTTGTAGATGCTTCCCTCGGCTATCTTCACTGTGTAAAGTTGTAACGGCATCATGCCGCGCTCCGGGCGGCGCATGCTTAGCTTCTGATACTTGTACTTTCTCATAGCCGTCTGTAAGTTGTACGACTTCAAACCGTTGTTGCCACCTACTTTTTTCAGCACACTCAGTATCTCGGTAAACTGCATATAGTAGTGCCATTGAGCCGGTCCTTCGGCGGGCTCGAAGCAGTTCTTCAGCATTTCGTTCTCCTCCACTGGCGCGATGAAGTTGTCATCCATCATGTCGATGATGCGGAAGTCGTCTTGAGTAAAGATGTATTTGCTTGGTGCCGCGTCGCACAGTTCCTTCACCTCGGCCCAGACGGAATCAATGTCCACATCCGAATAACTTACGTCAATATCGTCAATGGCAAAGCATAGATAGCGTCGGTTGTTCGAGTCTCGCAGGAACCCCGCCTCGTTGACAGAACCGCAGAAATTGGCTATTCGTGTCTGCTGGATGCTGTGCTTGGCATACAACAGTCGACGGCTCACTTTGTCTTGTGATATAATGGACTTCATGCTGTTGTAATCCTTTCCAAAAATATTTTCCATCTGATCATCTACATTTATCCAAACCTTTTCCACCAAGTAGGAACTTGTAAGGTAATTATTTAGGTTTGGCTCGATGTGGCCAGTATGGCGATAGTCCTGGAGTCCTCTTGGACACAAGAAATTCAAAAATGATGTCTTATGACGGCCTTGTGCCCCCACCAGAAGTAACATCACGTCGTTAAATTTCTCTCCTGTCATGCACTTGTAGCAAGCCATCAGCCATTTCACGAAGTACAACTTAAATAGCTCTCGGTAGTCCTTGCCGTCCACGTTGCACTCAATGTTTGGATCTAACTTAACTGCTTGAATCAGCTTCGATAATTGGCCTATGTTTGACAGTGTCAAACTTTCCGTGTACTCCTTCACTGGGTTGAAGCTGCCGATGCGGCTGCTGTGGAGGATTGTCCCGAGGTCGCTTTCCGGCTTTTTGAAACCCAGTTCTTTCAACCAATAGACGATATCGTTCTCTGCCTGGTCGTCCAACTCTTTCCACTCTTCTCCTCCAATTTCTCTCCACTCAAGCTTTTGACGGATAAGGTTCCGTCGAAACTCGAACCGCTTTGTCAGGTGGCCGTTAATCTTGGTGATTTGCGGCGTAATCTCTATCTTTTTGTCCTCTTTCCTGTCTTCCTCCTTAGCCTTTTCCTCTGGCCTGTTAGGGTTGGGGTTGATGTCTTCGGGTGCTGGTGTCTGTTCCCTTACCTTCATTTCAGGCCTCCTTTCTGTGTGGATTCCACATTGATGGGAACATACTGACCACCGAGCACCCAACATCCGGGCATGGGGCGGTCGCTGTCGGCCACGAATCGGCCGTCTCCAAGGTCTGTCATTGCCTGTCCTTCTTTCCCTTCGCCGTAGGGCCATCCCTTGACGTTGCTGACGCATGCCACCGCATTCGTCCCATCGTCATTCCATTGGTAGCGTGGTTTCAACTCATAATAGACGATGATGCCGACGAACTTGTCTGCCATATTGTCCTTCCTCACTGCCAAAATCTTTTCCATGATATCCTCTGCAATAAAATTCATTGTGATATCGTTTGTCAGTTCTAGTCGTCGTTTAATGGCCTGCAGATTTATGATTTCGTCTTGGTTGATGCTCCGCGCCCACTCCGTCGACTCTTCTCCTGCATGTTTGGCGTTGTATTTCTCGCGTCTTTCTATCATCTTGTCAATTTCGATGACAGCCGTTTCGGGTGTATATCGTATACTCATGATGTAGTTTTGTTAGTGTGTGTCAATCCTGTCGACCATATATTTCTCACAATCCTCATCAATCCTCTTTTTCATTCTCCTGATTCTGGCCATACGTGCCTCGTTGCTGTACACGATTTGCCATAATTCTTCTTCCACCTTTGCATTACGGCGTTTGCCTTTGGCCACTTTCCGAACGTATGAGTCAGAGAGACCCATCTTCTCGGCCACCTGGTGGATGGCCCCGTAGGGCAGTCCTTCAATTTTGCTCATGATGCAATCCTTTCTGCCAACGCCTCGCACAGGCGGCGGCTTGTGGTTACCTCTACGGCGTTGCCGATAAACTTCTTCTGTTCGCTCTGGGTGCCGATGAGCTTATAGCCCTTTGGAAAGCCTTGGATGGCCAATAACTCGGGCACTTTTAGCATTCGCATTTTTATATCTATTATGCCGTATTCAGCCATGAACTCCTTGATGTTGCGTGTCATGGGGCTGTCGTCATCGTACACTTCTATACCTAACCCATATTCAGTCTGTATCAAGTAAGGTGGCATCTTGTCCATCCTGGCGATGAGTGTAAAGCAGGGTTTATCTACAGAGCCTCCGGCTGAATTGTACTGCGGGTTCATCAGGAAGCAGCTCACGAGTTTTTGTTTTGGTATAGCAAGTAATGTGGGACATGCTGTGTCGATACTACTCAACTGACCACCGCCGCTGTACTCATTGGCAAAAAACTGAATTTGCAACTTGGCCACGCGGTCGTGCGTTGGAATGGTGGGAGCTGGCTTGTCTGTTGGCATCAATGAGCCGTGACGATAATATGTCATGAGGTATGTCAAGATGGCGTGATGGTCGACGCATGTTAATGCGCCTACTGGGCCTTCCACGCTGATATTTTTGCTGGCATCGTGACCGCTGAACTGTTTGCTGATGAAGTGGCAGGTGGCTATACCTAATGCATTCCGAGCAGGAACTACAGGGCTTGGCTCGTCCAATGATGGCGGGCAGTATTTCCCTGTCTTTTTGTTTACACTGTTATACTTGACAAAAACGTGCTCGTCGTGGCCGTTGGCCACAAACTTCACCAACCCGGCATATATGCGGCGTAGTGTGGCCTCCACCAGCGGCTTCTTTCTTCCGAAGATGCTTTCGCCCTCATCGTTGAAGTCCAGCACCTCGCGAACAGGTTGCCACGGCTTCATATTGAAGAGGCCGCCGCCCTGCTTGGCGTGTGTCGGGGTGGGGAAGGCTCCTGCCAACCCTATTTGTACAAACTGACCGAAGTAACGCTTGCGGCTGGTATAAGCACCGAAGTCGGCGCTGTTAAGCAGTCGCCATGAATATGAATAGCCGTAGCTTTTCACCTTCTCGCACCAGCGCACATAGTCGCGCCCCGCATCCTTGCTTATGGGCTTGCCGTGCTCGTCGAGCGCTCCCCACGACATGAATTCTTCCACATTCTCAATCTGTATGTAGTCGGGGTTCAGCGCCTCGATGTAGCGGAAGAGGTGTTCTGCCAACGTGCGGCTGTCGGCGTCGCGTGGCAGTCCACCTTTGGCGCGGCTGAAATTGGTACATTCCAGCGAGGCCCAGAGTACCACCTTGGCACCGGGGTGCTGCCGCCGTGCTTCGCCGGTGATCTGCACCAAGGGCGACAGTTCCAGCGTCCTGATGTCTTCCGTGAAGTGTTTGGCTCCCGGATGGTTGGCGAGGTGCGACGCGATGGCGTGAGCGTCGTGGTTTACGCACGCGATAACCTTGGCGCACTTCTCGCCGTGCAAGGTGGCCAGCTCCACACCTGTCGTGGTGCCACCGGCACCACAGAATAGGTCGATGTAAAGCAGTCGAATCATTCCACCTCCTCCTTGATTACGAATTGGATTGTCCCGAATCCCACAATCACACTGGTGCATTCGCAAAATGAATCCACCATCTCTTTGGCTTTATTGATGGTCGAAAGGAAATGTGCGCATTTGTACTTAATATTCAAATCCCAAAAACCTTCAACATCGTCTTTGTGCCACATGAATCCGCCATTGTCTTTGTCGATGTTGTACTCCGGTGCTTGCAACGCTCCTATGGCTATGCCTGCAATAAAATCCTTGTTTATCATCCCTGCACCTCCCTTCTTGCTTTCAGTTCTCGGCGCAGCTCTTTACATCTTTCGTGGCTGACTGAGTTGCAGTCCACCCAATAGGGCGCCGTGTCCGGCATCTGCTGGTTGCATTGTGCGAAGGGTTTGCACCCCTTGCTCGTTGTGGCTGTCACGAGGCGCGGGCAGCTTATAAGTTTACAAAATTCTGCTTTCATTTTCATTGTGCTTGCTTTTTATTGGTTCCAGAATTTATCGCTATAGTCGTACTCCCTCACTGGCTTGTCATTTGGACCCAAACCAGACGTCACCTTATTAGGCATCCGCACGTTATGTTTGCGTACCTTCATCTGGTCATTCTGCCTGTGGTTCCCCACTGGCTGTATGAGACGGATGAGATACTGCTTCTCGCTCTCGCCCAGCACGGCGACCTTCACCTGCTGGACGCTGAAAGTGCCGTCGAAGATCGGCGACTTGTAGTTGTAGGTGCCCTCCTTGGGCGTGGTGTACATATTCATATTACAATTCCATTTGTTTTGCAAAAACTCGGTCTCTCTTCTGCTTCTCAAGCAGTCTTTGCTGTCCTATTCTCCAGCCGTAGCTGAAACCTGATTGCTGACCTCTCAACATGGCGGCGTAGGCGATAGCCTCGATTTCCTCGGTGAGGTTTGACAGGTCAACCTTGCGTCTGCGGAGCATGGCTTTCACGATTTCCCGTGTCTCATCCTGAATGCCCTTGTCTTGTGTGATGTCTGGCAGTTGTTCTGGCATCATGGCTCAACCTCCTCTTCGATATATCCCTGTTCGGCCATGGCCCTGTTGAGGAAGTCTGGAAGTTGTTCCATGGTAACATAGTTATTCTCCCATCTGGCGTGATAGGGAATTCCGTCTGTCGGTTCTATTGTTTTGCTCAGTTGAATACAGTCCTGTTTTGGGCCTTTACTTATGTCGAAACCTAGTTGTCTTATTGTGATGAACACATCGGCGAAGCAGGTCTTGTTGCTTACCTTTTTCAGTTTTGGGAATCCGTCTCTATCGTATTTCATGCCTCACCTCCTTCCTCTTCTGTATACAACTCCATCTGCCGAACTTCTAACATCTCCCTTACTTTTGGGTAACAGTTCAGTAACTCTTTTTTCTCTTCGAGGACTTCACCAATTTCTCTGCTGGTAACACCTGCCTACTTCATAATACCACTACAAGTGGTATCATCAATCCAGCTACCTTTCATTGAACCAGCGAAAGAAATAAAACAATCCCACCAACCTTTATTATAGGCAATCATTCCTCACCTCCTTTCGCTGCCTTTAACAGTGCATTCAGTTCTTCCTGCGTCACCTCGCGGATAACTTTAATGCCTTGTGGTTTCTTTACTATCTTGAATTCAAATGTGAACGAATTGCATCGCAATTGGTCTGCAATATTCTGGATTACCTGCTCTCTCTTCTCTTGTGTTGTCATTCCTTACCTCCTTTCGTCAGCATTGCCCATTGTTTGGCCAGCCTGTTTATGCCTTTCATCAGGTCGGTATTGATAGCTTTTTTTGTTTCTTCAACGGCTTTGTCTAGTTGCTCGGACTTGTGGAGCATGGTGTCCTCCTCACTCTTTTTCTTCCTGTAGAACTTGAACGACAGGTGCATGTTCAGCACACCTATCACGATGGCCCGGCTGTTGTCGCTTGGCTCTATGTACATCACATCGGGCAGCAGATGAATCATCAGGCCGGTGGCCCTGGTCATGAAGACAAAACGCACTTTCATTCCTCGCCTCCTTCCTTCTTTGTTCTCTTGCACCAGGCAGCGCAGACGTGCCGCGCCGGCACAGTGGACTCGCCGTTGTAGCGGCAGCCGCCACGCAGCCATTCTGTTGTGCCGTCGGGCCGCTTCTCGCGTTTGAAGTGCCCGCACGTCCAGCACTCCATTAGGGGCTGCTTGCTTTCCGGCAGGTACGGGTCTTGTTTCGGTTTGCTCATTGTGTATCTCTTTTTAGGTTTATGGATTTACTTCTTCAACGGTTCTAGCACTATTTCTTTCGGCTTGGCGAAGCGTCGTCCCTTCTCGCTTTTCATCCACTCACTCAGTTCCGCTCTCAGTATCTTGCACTGCTTGGCCGAGACGTCGAACACGTTCAGTGCGGCCACTTCGTCCTTCTCGTTCACTTGGTACAGCACACAAATGTCGGTGCCATCCTTGTGTATCATGTGCCTAGGGCACTGTCTGTTGTTGCAATTCTGTGGTGTCATATCTTCTTCGTTTATAGGGTTAATACTGTTGTTTCTCTTGGTGGATACAGGCGGCTCTCGCCGTCCTGTACCCTGTCGGTCCTCCATCCTCCGACAGCTAGCATAGCCTCCTCCCTATGCACGAGCCAGCTCCTATGTCTGGCGACTGAAAAACGTTTTGTGGAGAGGAGGGGTTCGATACCCTCTCGTGGCGTTGTTCATCCGATGTTACCCCCATCGGCGGCACTCCATCGCCGGTCTTTCCCGGCTGTCATCCCAGGGTCCCGAGTGACGTGGACTCTCTTGTCTTGTCTCGTAGGTAGTCCAGAACCTTTTTCGTCTCTTTCACCTCCCTGAACCACTGCGGGGCCTTCTCGATTCCGAAGTCGGAGGTGTGCAGCTCTTCATTCATTTTGGCCACGTGGTACACACGGATGCCGTACACCCATTCGCGGCCATTGGTATAGTCTTCGTAGGCGAGGTAGTTGAGCTGGATTCCCTTGCCGTACATCTCAACATTTCCGAAGGTTGCAGTTTGATGACCGACATAACCGACATACGCATCACCACCTTGTTGTGGGTGCCCGACTGGGCCACCACGATGATGTCGCCTGGCCGCAGGGCCTTCGGTACCCTCGTGCGTAGCTCGATTTCTTTCTCTCCTTCGAGGAAGGATTTCACGAACCCTTTGTGTACTGTTATCATCCAGATCATAGCTATTCTTCCCCTCTTTCCGTCATCGGGTGGTAACCGTAGTAAAGGACATCGTAGAGGTAGATGGTGTCACCTACATTTGAATGGTTGTATTCATACTCGGATGGCCACCATTTGATGTATTTTTCTCCGATGCAGCCATATAGGGTGTATTCTGTATAGGTTTGGAATGCGTTGCCTCGG
>ONCC01000012.1 GCA_900316235.1 uncultured Bacteroidales bacterium | reverse complement strand
ACCGTGTCGGCAACGGTGACGAGATGGGAAAGGGGCTCCGGTGGAATCCATGTGCGGCGCGTAACGACGGTGTCCCCTATGCTGTCGCCGACAACAGAAGGGGCTGGGGAGAGGGCGGCGGGGACACTGACAGGGAGTGTCTCCTCCACCGCCGGCTCGCCGCCGCCGAAGACCCGCTGGCGCCACTGTGGCACCACGGCGATGGCGACAGTGCTGGCCACAAGCAACAAAAACAATACCAGCAACACCTTGCGGGCCTTCCCCAGGGCGCGGTGCATGCGCTGATAGACGGTATCGCGCCCGAGGCCCAGGGTCTCCGCTATCTCGTCGGCACGGTAGCCTTCAATGTGCAGCCGCACCAACTGTTGCTCCTCAGGGCTGAGGGCTGCCATCAGTTCTTCGATATCCTCCTCCACGGCGCTATTGTCGGCATCGGGGATGGTCTCGGCTATCGCTTCCGTCAGTGCCTGCAGGGGAAGTTGCTGACTGCGGTGCAGGTGGTCGAGAGTGGTACGTGTCATCCACCACACCCATGCCTTCTCCTCTTTGGGAGAGACGTCCGTGCGCAGCTGGTCGAGATGCAGCCAGAGGGCGATGGAGACCTCCTGCACCAGGTCGCGGCAGCGCTCGTAGTTGCCCCTCGCCCGTACCCAGCACCCACGCCACACCATCGGGAGGTGACGCTTCAACAATTCGGTGTATCTACTTTGTCGGTCCATCTACCAATATAATACCCTCTTTTTAGCCAAAATCTGACATTAAGACATATTTTTTTACAAAAAGAGCCAACCTTGACGATTGGCTCCTTATATTAATAATGTAATTCTTTTATTATAGGCTCTTGCCGAAGACGGCGCGCTGCATCAGGGGCGTGGTGTTGTACTGCGTCTCCCAGATTTTGACGGCCTCGTTGCCAATGATTTGGGGGTTGGTGTAGGCGGTGTGGACATCGTAGCGGATGGCGGCCTCGTTCATGTCGCAGTAGTAGATGCTGTGTACACCGCGTTTCTGCCATTCGGGGAGGACTCCGTTGAGGAGGAGGTCAATGGTGTCGAAGTGGCGGAATGCCTTGAGGATATGATACCATCCGAAGGGGAAGAGGTGCCCTTTGGCTTTCTTGTAGGCGCCGTTGAGGTCGGGGATGGAGAGGCCAAAGCCGACAAGCTTATCGTTCTCGTCGACCACAAACTGCACGAAGTCCATATTGACAAAGGGGAAGTACTCCTTGATATACACTTCTATCTCCTTCTCTGTCATGGGGACGAAGTCGTAAAGGTCGGCAAAACTCTCGTTGATGGCGTGGAAAAACTGCCAAGCGTAGGGGATGAGTTCCTTGCGGTGCTTCACGCGGACGAGGCGCAGGTGGTACTTCTCCATGATGAGCTTGTTGAGGCGACCCACCTTGTCGGGCACCGGCTGATTGGCCGGCATGCTATACTGCTGCCACTTACACTTGATTTCGTAGCCGGCACGCTCGATGAAGCGTATGTAGTACTCGGGATTATAGAGGGTGGAGATATTCTGGCGGGCGTCGAAGTTGTCAATAACCCAGCACTCTTTGTCCATGTCGGTGAAACCGAAAGGACCCTCAATCTCGGTCATACCATTGGCCTTGCCGTATTCAATGACCTTGTCGAGCAGCGCGGTGAATACATCGTAATCCTCGATGAAGTCGAACCAACCGAAACGCACAGCCTTCTTGTTCCAGTGATCGTTGATGCTGCGGTTGATGATTGCTGCCACACGGCCCACAATCTTGCCGTCGCGCTCAGCCAGGTAAAGCTCGCGCGAGCAATGCTCCAACGAAGGATTCTTGTCGGTAAGCAGGTTCACCTCGTCGAAATTCAAAGCGGGGATGTAAGTAGGCACATCCTTGAAAAGCTTGTTGGGGAAAGCGATGAATTTCTTAAGGTCGCGGCGACCTTTGACGGGGCGAACGGTAATCATATTCAGAGAACTTGGAATTTCTTGAATGCCTTGTAGATCTTATCCACGGCGATGTCAATCTGCTCATGGGTATGGGTAGCCATCAGAGCGACGCGGATAAGGGTCTCATCGCCGGGCACGGCGGGAGCGATGACGGGGGTCACGAAGACGCCGTTCTCCAACAGTTCGTGGGTGATGGCGAAGGTCTTGGGGTCGTCGCGGATGAAGAGGGGAATGATAGGCGTGGAGGTGTTGCCGATTTCGAATCCCAGGTCCTTGAAGGACTTGAAGGCATAGCGCTGATTGTCCCAGAGGGCGGCATTGCGCTCGGGCTCGCTGCGCATGATGTGGAGGGCTTCGAGTACCGAGGCGGTGCTGGCGGGAGTGATGGAAGCGGTGAAGATATAAGGACGCACGGAGTGTTTCATCCAGTTGATGGTCTCCTTGTCGGAGGCGATGAATCCGCCCACGGAGGCGAGGCTCTTGGAGAAGGTACCCATGACGAGCTCCACGTCCTTGAGCTTGCCGAAGTGATCGCAGGTACCGCGGCCTTCGCGGCCGAAGACGCCGAGGCCGTGGGCCTCGTCGACCATCAGGGTGGCGTTGTATTTGTTGCAGATGTCCACCATCTTGTCGACATGTGCCACGTCGCCTTCCATAGAGAAGACGCCATCGGTGACAACAAGCTTGCAGGCCTCGAGGGGTGCTTTCTGCAGCACGCGCTCCAGGTCGGCCATATCGTTATGTTTGTATTTCTGGGTGTTGGCGTAAGTGATGAGTTTGCCTTCCATGATGGAAGCATGGACACGCTCGTCGTAGAAAAGATAGTCGCCACGGGAGACCACGTCGGGGATGACACCGCTATTAGCCAAGAAGCCTGCAGAGAAGAGCATGACGCCTTCTTTGCCGAGGAACTCGGCCAATTCGTCCTGCAGCTGTATGTGGATATCGAGGGTGCCATTGAGGAACGGCGAGCCGGCACAACCGGTACCGTACTTGTCGATGGCACGCTTGGCGGCCTCTTTCAGACGGGGATCGTTAGTGAGACCGAGGTAGGAGTTGGAACCGAACATAAGTACCTTTCCCTCACGTCCTTGCACATAGACTTCGGTGTTCTGCTCAGAAGTGATGGGAGTAAAATAAGGATAAATCCCAGCAGCTTTGGCTTCCTGCGGAGCTCTGTATTGCGCTAACTTTGCTTGTAACGGCTTCATAAATTACAAAAAATATATATATATGTCAATGAAAGTGCAAAATAACAAAAAATTTCTTAATCCGTCAAATTTTTTTATGTTAAAATCGAATATAAACGGTCTGTCAACCGACTTGCACCTATTCTAAAACTTTGATTGTTAATATATTCTTCCCCAAGAATTTTTTTTGCCATTTCTGCGTATGCCAATGCTTCTTCGGGAGTTGAGATGCCTCCTGCGGCCTTGAAACCGACTCTTTTTTTGTTAATTTTAACACTGTCGGCGATGCATTTCAGCATCACTTCCGCTGCTTCCAAAGTGGCTCCGACACCTATCTTGCCCGTAGAGGTTTTGATAAAATCGGCACCTCCCTCGATGGCCAATGTCGATGCCTTTCTTATCAGGGTGGGGGAGGGGAGTTCACCTGTTTCCAAAATGACTTTCAGTGTCTTACCCTGGCAAGCCTCTTTCATCATTGTCACTTCATCGCGTACTACGTTGTCCTCGCCTGCCAGCAAGGCTCCGCGGCTAAGCACCATGTCAATCTCGTCGGCACCCTCTCCAATAGCATACTTCACCTCTTCAACCTTCAGGTTGATAGGCAGTTGTCCATGAGGAAAAGCTCCTGCCACAGATGCCACCATGATGCCACTATTGTCCAGCACCCGCTTGGCGACGGAGACAAAACGCGGATAGACGCATACTGCCGCCACCCTGCCAAGTTCCATCGTATGTCGGCAGAAAGATTCTACATGTGCCTTGTTGTCAGTGCCATTGAGCGTTGTGTTGTCGATGCATGAGAACACACGCCTTGCCAATTCTTTATCCATCAGAGCAACTGGCTGATTTTCTCTACTCTGCGCTGATGACGGCCCCCTTCGAACGCTGTATTCAGGTACTCGTCGACAATCTGCAAAGCTGTTTCTTCACTGATGAAACGGGCTGGGATAGAGATGCAGTTGCAATCGTTGTGCTGACGGCCAAGATGGGCTATTTCGGGAGTCCAGCAGAGGGCGCAACGCACATTGGGATACTTGTTTACGGTCATCTGGACACCATTGCCCGAACCACAGATAACGATGCCACGCTTGAACTCACCCTTGTTGAGGGCGCTACCCACCTGATGAGCGTAATCTGGATAGTCGCAACTCTCACTACTGTTTGTTCCACAATCTTTTACATCGAATCCTTTTGCCTTCAGGTAATCGATGACTTTCAACTTTAATTCGTAGCCGGCATGATCGCAGGCTATAGGAATTATTTCTTTCATTTTGTTTAATGTTTATAACTTTTTCTGACTGCAAAATTACGATAAAAACACAAGTTGTTCATTATGAAAGAATGCAAATTATTAACATTTTTTTACCGATAGGTATAAAGAGTAGAAAATCAATGACAAAGAAAATATCAACACCAAGGAGTGGAATCCTTTGTTAGTTGCTGTCAATGGCATTGTTGAAAAGAAATAACACCTCTCCTTATGTTGAAAAACGGATAGTTTTCAATACCAATATCAACAAAAATATCATCTTCTTATGATGGATATAATAAACTAAATTCCATACTTTTATAAAATCATTACAGAGTTATCAACAAAATTAACACTCAAAAAAAAATCAAAATAAAATTAAAAAGAAACAAGAATTTAAATAACTAAACAGGGGAATGGGGTGTGGAAAGGTAGGGTAAAACACCCTATGAAGACCCTACCAACACCCTACCAACTCCTACCATGGTAGGAGTTGGTTAGGAGTTGATAAGGTTTTGATAGGTACATTACTGCTTGTTATTCAGTTGTTTGTATTAATTTTTAAATATTTTCGTTTTTTTTGTGTAATTTTGCATCTTTAAAACAAATTTTTTTCTCTATGAACGACGAGCAATTGAAAAAAGAAATCCTGCAATTGAAAAAAGAAAAAAATGCGGTCATATTGGGACATTATTACCAGCGGCATGAGATACAAGAACTTTCCGACTATATAGGAGATAGTTTGGCATTGGCTCAGAAGGCACAGGAAGCTACGGCCGACATCATTGTCTTTTGTGGCGTGCACTTTATGGCCGAGACGGCAAAAATTCTCAATCCCAGCCGTAAGGTTTTGCTTCCCGACATGGAAGCCAGTTGCTCGTTGGCCGAGAGTTGCAAGGCTGAAGACTTTAAGAAATTCAAAGCTGAGCATCCCGACCACATGGTCATCAGCTATGTCAACTGTTCGGCAGAGATAAAAGCTCTTTCTGATCTCATTTGTACTTCCGGCAACGCTGAGAAATTGGTGCGATCTTTGCCCGAAGAGCAAAAAATAATCTTTGCTCCTGATAAGAACCTGGGTGGTTACATCAACCAGGTTACCGGACGACAGATGCTCCTCTGGAACGGAGTATGCACCGTCCATGATGCCATGCAGGCAGAGGCGGTGCTGCAGCTCAAGGCCGAGCACCCGGATGCCCCTGTTATTGCTCATCCCGAATGTAATCCTGCACTGCTCAAGGTGGCTGACTTTGTGGGGAGCACCAAAGCGATGCTCAACTTCATCAAGGCCAGCGACGCCAAGAAATTCATCGTGGCCACCGAGACGGGTATCCTCTACGAGATGAAAAAAGAAAACCCCGACAAGGAGTTTATCACATTGCGCGACAACAAACATTGCGCCTGCGATGACTGTGCCTACATGAAACTCAATACCCTCGAAAAACTCTACACGTGTCTTCGTGACGAGCAGCCCGAAATCCTCATGTCTCCCGAAATGATAGAGGCCGCCAAGCGCCCCATCGTCCGCATGCTCGAGATGTCGAAGCAGCTCGGCATCATCAAATAAGATTGATGGAAAAACATGAAATTATTCCTTCAATAGAGGGCTACAAGATTGTTGAGAAGACTATAAGCCTGAAAAAAGCCAATATTGTATGTATTGGTCTTTTTGTTGTTTTTGGTGCTTTGTGCTGTCTTGTTTTTTTTCTTCTGTGGGGTAAGGGAGGAATGAATTTCATGGGAGAGGAATTTCTTTTGTTTGCTGGTCTTTTGTGGGTTGGTATTATGCTGCACGAACTTGTCCACGGAATTACATGGCTTCTTCTCACCCACAAGGGATTCCATCATCTTAAGTTTGGTTTAATGAAAGGTGCCGCCTATTGCCATATCGATGTGCCCATGATCAAGCACCACTATGTTATCGGTGCTTTGATGCCGTTGTTTTTGGTAGGCATTGTGCCGTTAGTGGTGGCATTCTGCATAGGTAGCCTTTTGTGGCTGTTGCTGGGTGTTATATTCGTTGTTTCAGCCATTGGCGACATAATGATAGTTTGGGCCGTCAGGAAGGAACCTTCTGATGCGCTGGTCTACGACCATCCTACTGAAGGAGGTTGTTTTGTTTACCATAAAATATCACAATAATGATAGGACAACAACAAGTATACGAAACCCTCGAGCGGATGGGTATCCCGTTCGACTACTACGAACATCCCGAGGCGCCGACCATTGAAATTGCTGCCCAGTTCTACCGCGGCGAGGGGACGACCCTCTGCAAGAACCTCTTCTTCCGCAACCATAAAGGCAACCGCCATTACCTTGTCATCATGGACTCGCGTTTCCCCATGGACATTCATGATATGGAGCATCGTTTGCACCAAGGAAAACTTTCCTTTGCCAGCCCTGAACGCATGATGCGTTATCTCGGCGTAAAGCCAGGAAGTGTCTCGCTTTTTACGTTGGTCAACGACGTGAATCACGAGGTGACTTTGTTTGTCGACCGCAACCTTTTGAATGCCGAAAAAGTGAGTTTCCACCCCAACGACAACCATGCCTCATTGGTGATAACTCGCGAAAACATGTTGAAATTTATCGAACAAATTGGCAACCCCTATGAGATTGTTGATTTGTACGACCAAAATTGTTAATAACGTAGTAAAATCAATGTTTCACGTGAAACAATGAAGACTCAGGAATACATCGTCAGTGAGCCAAAAGAGTTGCTCGTTTTTTTGCAGGAAAAAATGCCAGAGAGCAGCCGCAGCAAAGTTAAGGAATTACTTGCGCATAACGTATATGTTGATGGCCGTCGCACCAGCCAGTTCAATTTCCCGTTACTAAAGGGAATGAAAGTTTCCATCGAGAAGGCCACGGGTAAGGATCGCTTGCGTCCGCGTGACCTCGACATCGTCTACGAAGACCAACATCTGCTGGTGGTCAATAAGCACGAGGGTCTCCTCAGCAATAGCAAGCATCCTAACGATAAAACTGTCATTACTGTCCTCAACCAGTATCTCGAAGCCAGCCACCAGCGTTGCCATGCCCACATTGTCCATCGTCTCGACCGTGATACCAGTGGATTAATGGTGGTCAGCAAGAGTAAGGAAGTCTCTCAGAAATTCGAAGAGGATTGGAAGGGTATGGTCTTCGATCGCCGCTATGTTGCTGTGGCCTGGGGTCACATAGAACCGTCGCACGGCGAAGTGAAAAGTTGGTTCACCGACGGTGAGTTCTCGGTCCTCTCATCGCCCACCGACAACGGAGGGAAGTTGGCGGTGACGCATTATGAGGTGAAGCAGACCTCACGCCGTTACAGCCTGGTGGAACTTAAACTCGACACCGGCCGCCGCAACCAGATTCGCGTCCACTTGCGCGACCTGCAGCACCCCGTGGTCCACGACCCCATGTACGGCTACAAGAACGACCTCTCGCCCGTCAGCCGTCTCTGCCTCCACGCCTTCCGTCTCTGTTTCACGCACCCTGTCACGGGAAAGCGTCTCAAGTTCGAGACACCGATACCGACAGCATTCCAGAAACTGATGGAATTGTAATACCGCATGTCTTCATAGGGAAGCGGAACACGGTACCAGTGCAAACTTTTTTACTCTATTCATACAATAAAAGCGCAATAATAGCGTTAGGGTTTTGTTATGTATAAAAAGACACTAGCCATAATAGCCCTTTTGGTGTTCACGGGTGGTGTTTCCGCACAAGACAGGACGGAAGCTGACACCGCGAGGTGGGACTACCATTTGTCTGTGGGGTCGTCGGTGATGACCAGCAATGGCAAAGGGAATGCCTATCTGTGGGTGACACCGAGGGTGGCCTACCGTGCCAACGACCGGCTGACACTCCGTGGGGGCTTTGTCGCCGTGGGGTCGCTGCTGGGAGGCTATGAGCTGCAAGGCAACACCCGCAGTCTCGCACCGCGACGCCGTGGGACGCAGCTGAGGGGAGCTTCTGTCGGAGCCGACTATCAGGTCAACGACCGGCTGACCCTCTGGGCAACGGTGATGCATATTGGTGGATGGCACGAACCTGTGTGGTCGCCCTTCAACGAGTCTTTTAATATCGGTGTCACTGCCCTCAGTGGCGGTTTCAGTTATGCATTGAGCGATGACTCGATGCTTGAGATGCACTTCCACTTCATCCATGACCACTATGGAAACGATGCCCTCGGCATTTTGGGATACCCCTATTACGGCTATGGCATACCATGCCATGATTTTTATGGTGGCCCTTGGCTATATTAAACAAACAACGCAAACAGAAAAATGGAATATAACACTCAACGGGAGCAACTGAAGATTACTGACTATGGGCGCAACGTCGCCAAGATGATAGCCTATGCCAAGACCCTCGCCGACCGCGAGGAGCGCAACAAGATGGCCCATACCATCATCGACACCATGGCTCTGGTGAACCCCAAGGTCAAGGAGCGTACGGACTACCGTCATATCCTTTGGGATCACCTGATGATAATGGCAAACTTCGAACTTGATGTGGACTGTCCCTATCCCGTCACTCGAGAGGAGACAGATCTCCTCAAACCCCACCCGTTGACTTATAGCGACAACAAGATACACTACCGACACTATGGTCGTGCGCTGGAGGACATGATAAAAGCAGTGGCGGAGATGCCCGAGGGCGAGGAAAAGAGCGTCCTTGCCGAGCAGATAGCGCATACCATGAAGCGCCAGTATCTGCAGTGGAACCGTGATTCGGTGGATGACAACCTCATCCGTGAACAACTCAGCGAGTTGTCGGAGGGTCGCATTACGCTGCCCGAGAACTTCCAGTTCCGCGACTCGAAGATATACATTGATGCGATGGCTGCTGTAACGGCCAAGAAAGAGTCGAGTGCCAAGAAAAAGAAAAAGAAGAAAAAATGAGTAGCTTCGAAATCATAGGAGGTCACAAGTTACGTGGCGAGATTGTACCGCAGGGCGCCAAAAACGAGGCGTTGCAGGTGCTATGTGCCGTGCTGCTCACTTCCGAGAAGGTACGCATCGAGCATGTGCCCGACATCCGCGATGTGAACAAACTCATCGACCTGCTGAAGCTCCTTGGTGTCAGTGTGCGTGAGGATGTGCCGTCGGCATGCGAGAGTGGTCGCACTTTTGAGTTCCAGGCCGATCAGGTGAACCTCGAAGTGTTGCAGAGTCCACAATTCCGCGAACAGGCAGGGGCTCTCCGTGGCAGCATCATGCTGGTGGGACCGCTGTTGTCACGTTTCGGTCAGGCCGTAGTGCCGCAACCGGGAGGTGACAAGATCGGCCGTCGCCGTCTCGATACCCATTTCATCGGCATGGAACGTCTTGGTGCCACGGTAGAATATAAACGTGGCGCCTATATGGTCAGTGCCAAGAAACTCAAGGGTTGTTATATGTTGCTTGATGAGGCATCTGTTACCGGCACAGCCAACATCATCATGGCCTCCGTCATGGCCCGTGGTACCACCACTATTATGAATGCCGCATGTGAGCCTTATGTCTACCAGCTCTGTAATATGCTCAACCGCATGGGAGCCAAAATATCCGGTGTGGGAAGCAATTTGTTGACCATACGGGGGGTGAAGGAACTCAAAGGCTGTGAACATCGCCTGCTTCCCGATATGATTGAGGTTGGTTCGTTCATCGGGATGGCGGCAATGACCGAGGGTGATATCACCATCAAGAACGCTCAGGTACAGCATTTGGGTCTCATTCCACAGGTGTTCCGCCGCTTGGGCATCGAAGTGTGGCAGAAAGGCGACGACCTCTATGTCCCCGCTCAGGAACACTACGAGATTGAACGCTTCATGGATGGTTCGATTATGACCGTTGCCGACGCACCGTGGCCAGGATTCACGCCCGACCTCATCTCCATCGCACTTGTGGTGGCCACCCAAGCCAAGGGAAGTGTCCTCATCCACCAGAAGATGTTCGAGAGCCGACTCTTCTTCGTGGATAAACTCATCGACATGGGTGCCCAGATTATCCTCTGCGACCCCCACCGTGCCACGGTCATAGGCCTCGACCGCGAGCATAAACTCCGCGGTGTCCGCATGGTATCGCCCGATATCCGTGCGGGTGTGGCACTGCTCATCGCAGCACTCAGCGCTGAAGGAAAGAGCCGTATCGACAACATCGAGCAGATAGACCGCGGATACCAGCATATCGATGAACGCCTCCGCCGTTTGGGTGCCGAAATACGAAGGGTCGAATAAACGATTACGCATCTGCCATGTTTGCTTTCTTCAAGAAAAAAAAGGAACCTCGCCCAATCTTCCAGCCCCTTGGAACCGACATGCACTGCCATCTCATACCGAGGGTCGACGATGGCTCCAAATGCATGGAAGAGAGTATTGAATGTCTCAAAACCCTCAAGGCTGTGGGGTACGAAAAGGTGATAATCACTCCCCATTTCCAATATCCCCGGTTCCAGAATGACGAGGACGATATTTGCCGCCGCTTTGATGAACTCAAACAGCAAGCTGGCGATGCCGGAGTACAAATAGTGTTTGCCGGCATAGGAGGAGAATATCGCATCGATACGGGATTCCAGGCGCGTCTTGAAAAACCCCGTTTCCTTAAATTAGGGGGGAAATATGTGCTTGTCGAATTCTCACTTCATCAGCAGATGCCGGGGTGTGATGAGATGATTTTCGACATGCAAATGAAGGGCTACGACATCATCCTGGCCCACCCCGAACGCTATCCTTATCTCAACGTCTTCGGCTCGCGCATGGAGCAGCTTAAGAATCAGGGCGTTTATTTTCAGATTAATGCCCTGTCGCTAGGAGGATTCTACGGCGAAGAAGCCAAGAGACGCGCCTACTATATGCTGGAGCAGGGATGGGTGGAATTCATGGGCACCGATACCCATAATACTGTCTACGCCCAAGCCCTTATCAACCTCACCCATGACCGCAAAGTGGAGAAAACACTGGAAAAATATGATTTTTTGAATAAAACAATATAATCAATGAATAGTCTTAATGCAGTGTCGCCTATTGACGGGCGCTACCGTTCCAAATGTGAGCCCCTGGCCAAGTATTTCTCCGAAGGGGCATTGATAAAATATCGTGTCCGTGTAGAGGTAGAATATTTTATTGCCCTTGCCGACCGATTGAAAGAGAAACGTCCTGCCCTTGCTGCTGTGGCAGGTAAAGCCGAAGCTTTGCGCGATATCTACCGCAACTTTACCGATGACGACGCACAGGCCATCAAGGATATCGAGAAGGTTACCAACCATGATGTGAAGGCTGTGGAGTATTTCCTCAAAGGGAAATTCGACGAGATGGGTCTCGCCGACCTCAAGGAGTTCATCCATTTCGGCCTCACCTCGCAGGACATCAACAACACATCGGTGCCCCTCAGCATGAAAGAGAGCCACAATGAAGTGCTTTTGCCGGCCTATAGGAAAATCCTAGCCATGCTTGACGAGCGTGCCGAGGAGTGGAAGGATATCCCTATGCTGGCCCACACCCATGGCCAGCCGGCCTCGCCCACTACATTGGGTAAGGAGTGGGGTGTTTTCGCTTACCGTCTGCACCGTCAGATTGACGAGCTGGAGCGCATTCCCTTCACCGCCAAATTCGGTGGTGCCACGGGCAATTTCAACGCTCACCTTGCGGCATTCCCCGATATTGATTGGCGTGCCTTTGGAAATGATTTCGTGAAGAACCACCTCGGCCTTGAGCGTCAGCAGCTCACCACACAGATTGAGAACTATGACATGATGGCGGCTTGGTTCGATGCCTGCAAGCGCATCAATGTCATTCTCATTGACCTCTGCCGCGATGTTTGGACCTACGTCTCGATGGAGTATTTTAAGCAGAAAATCAAAGCCGGTGAAGTGGGCTCCAGTGCGATGCCCCACAAGGTCAATCCTATTGATTTCGAGAACGCAGAAGGCAATCTGGGGTTGGCGAATGCCATCTTTGAACACCTCAGCCACAAACTCCCCATCAGCCGCATGCAGCGTGACCTCACCGATAGTACTGTCTCCCGCAATATCGGCGTACCCATCGCCCATACCATGATTTCCATTGCTTCACTGGAGAAAGGCCTTGGCAAGTTGCTCCTTAATGAGCAGGCCCTTTATCGCGACTTGGAGAACAACTGGGCTGTGGTGGCCGAGGCCATTCAGACCATCTTGCGTTCAGTGGGTTACCCCAATCCCTATGAAGCTCTCAAGCAGCTCACCCGAACCAATGAGAAGGTCACAGATGCTACTATTTCCGCCTTTGTCGAGACCCTTGACGTGGCTCCCGAAATCAAAGAACGTATTCGTCGGATAACTCCTCACAATTATATTGGTTACAGCCTGTGAGCCTGCGTGACAATTTCACCCTTCATCAATTGAAGCCATACAGTGGACAAAGTGCATTGTATGGCCTCTTTGTGGTGCTCAGTGTCCTCTTCACCATGGCCACGGCTCTCTCGGTGGCCGACTTCTTAAAGATTCTGTTTGGTACTGGAGAGGATATTCCGACAGCCTCAGGCAATCTTGTGGCGATGGCACTCGACCGGCTCTACGCATGGCTCATCTCCTTTGGACAGCTCAACGCCTTACTGCTCTTTTCGGGCATCATCTTTGTGCTTTACTCGCTCAAAAATGTTTTTTCCTATCTCTCTGCCATTGAAATCTCCATCATTCGTATCGGCATTGTTCGCAACTTGCGCAACCGTATGTTCCACAAGGCCATGCGTCTCCCCATGAGCTACTATGACCATCATCGAAAAGGCGATGTTATGGCCCGTTTCACCAGTGACATGGTGGAATACGAAGAAGGTATTCTCGGTTCCATCCAAATGCTTCTGACATCGGTCATCAGTATGACCCTCTATCTCTTCATGCTTTTCTACATCAACGTCAAACTCACTCTTTTTGTCCTCTGTATGCTGCCGTTGGTAGCCTTGGTCATCTCCGGCATTTCCCACCGCCTCAAGCGTAGTTCGAAGATTGTTCAGGAGATGAATTCCTATCTGGTCTCTCTTACCGACGAGACCATTGGCGGACTCAAGGTCATCAAATCTTATACCGCCATCGATTTTTCCAACCGACGTTTCCGGGCTTCCAACCGCGAGTATACTCGTCGTCGTACCCTTATGTTACGTCGTATCGATGCTGCATCGCCAGTCAGTGACTTCCTTGGCAACACCATTGTCATTGGCATTCTCCTTTTTGGCGCTTGGCTTGTGTTCAGTGGTGACCAGGGTCTCACCTCTGAACTCTTTATCTCGTATGTGATGCTCTTTGTGCTGATGATTCCGCCCGCCAAGGACTTTTCTACCGGACTATCTCAAATCAAAAAAGGGCGTGCATGTTCCGACCGTATCAATGCCTTTCTCAACGAACCTTCAGAACCGGATGTAATCCGGGAGGCAGAGGACAAAAATCCGAATCTGGAATCTCCTACCGTTTCTCTCCGTCATGTTTCTTTCTCCTACAACGAAGGCGTGCCAGTGCTTGAGGATATTTCCTTTGATGTTCCTTGTGGAACAACGCTCGCGTTGGTGGGGAGTTCCGGCAGTGGCAAGTCGACCATCGCCGATCTTCTTTGCCGTTTCTATCCTTGTACGCAAGGAGAAATTCTTTTGGGAGGTATTGATATCAACAGCATGTCTCTTACCGCCCTCCGCAGCCGCATTGGCGTAGTAGCGCAGGACACGCTACTTTTCAACGATACTGTGGCTGCCAATATCGCTTTTGGCTGCCCTGGAGCATCGCGCCATGATGTAGAACAGGCCGCAAGAGCAGCCCAGGCCCATGACTTTATTGCTGCTCTCCCCAAAGGCTATGACACATCCCTTGGCGAGGGAGGAAATCTCCTTAGCGGAGGCCAACGACAACGCATCAGCATCGCCCGTGCCCTCCTCCGTAATCCCGACCTGCTCATCCTTGATGAAGCAACCTCTGCCCTCGACACCGAGAGCGAGCGTCTGCTTCAGGCAACCCTCGACGAGGTGTTGCGCCACCGTTCTGCCATTGTCATAGCCCATCGCCTCTCTACGGTGGTAAACGCCGATTGCATAGTGGTTCTCGACCACGGACGAGTTGTGGAACGTGGTACCCATAGCGAGCTTATGGCTCTCCATGGACGCTATGCCGAACTCGTTGCATTGCAAAGCTTTTAGGAAATGAAGAAAGAAAAACCAAAAATGAAACATGGGCTTGCGCTGTTTTTTTGCGTCAGCTTATGCTTCATATTTCTTTCTTCACGCACCGCCCCTCTTCATGCACAGGAGCCTGTGGCGCCTGTCACCGAGTGGATGGCCACCGTCGACAGCGCCACCCAGCAGATAATGCTCCGCTGGAATCCTTCGGCCACCAGTGCCACTATGGGTTATCATATCTGCACCGGCACTCCGTGCCTCGACTATGACACTGTATTTGGACGGCTCAACACCAGTTATATTTGCGTTGACCATAGTCCATTGGAACGACACACTTACCGTTTGCATGTCTTCGACAGCAGCTTTAATGTCAGTTCTCTTACTCCTTCTTTTGGCAATGTGGTACTTGAAGCCGAGGTGCCCGAATGTGAAACAACGGTGAGATGCCACTGGACCCCTTACGAGGGGAACCCCCAACCTTTGGGACATGAAAAGCCGTTCTACCAAGTGGAAATACTCAGGGAACCCCTCGACACTGCATTTCATGACTTCACTGGCAGGAGCGACGGAGAACCATTGGAATGTACCTTCGACTTACCGGAATCCGTCACTCGTGTTTGGCTGCGAGTGGTGGTTGGGATTCCTGATTTGTCTACGACTATTGACGATTACTTCCATTTTCAACCGGAGTCCAATATTGTGATGGTCGAGCGCCGCACCATCGACACCGCCTCGGTGGT
Organism: uncultured Bacteroidales bacterium; assembly: GCA_900316235.1. Taxonomy (GTDB): domain Bacteria; phylum Bacteroidota; class Bacteroidia; order Bacteroidales; family P3; genus Colimorpha. The sequence goes on along the minus strand of ONCC01000012.1, from coordinate 64,493 downwards.
GGAGATTAGCGGTATCGAGTACGACAGCATCCACACCGTCATCAACCTCACCTGCGAGGTCGACACTGCTTTCGAATACACCCTTTATCGCAGTATTGACGGCACTCCGTGGCGTGAAATGATTACTTTTCAGCCGAAACAGTCACAGTTTCACTACACCGACCGCGATATCAACCCCTTCGATTCGCTACATTGCTATATGTTGAAAGTGTTCGATGCCTGTGGCCTGAATCCTCGCTACTCCAACACCGCGTGGGTCGTTATTCCCAATCCGATATCGCCCGCCATTGCCATTCCCAATACTGTTATTGTTGGCGACCCTGCCAATGGCACCTTTCTTCCTGTTGTGTGTGGACTCAAGGGTGACCTCTACGAGTTGTTCATCTATACCCGCGACGGGCTCCTCGTCTACAGCACAGAAGATCCTTCCGCAGGATGGACTCCTGCTGCCAACACACCGCAAGGCGCCTATGCCTATTACCTTCGTTGCCGTTTCAACGACAACCGTATCAAGATATATACCGGTTCATTATTAGTGATAAAATAAAGCCTTTAAGAAAATGAAGATAGCCCTCTATTACCGCCACATCGATCCTGTCGATCTTCCAGCATTCGACTATCTTTGTGCTGAGTTGCGTCAAGCCGATGTGACTACGCAGACCGTCAGTGATGGTGACAGTCTCGACGGTTTTGACTACCTCTTCTCTATAGGTGGCGACGGAACGCTGCTTTCCTCTGTGCAGTTCATCCACACCTCGCGTCCCGACGCTTTCCCGCCCATTTTAGGCATTAATTTCGGCCATTTGGGCTTCCTTACCACTGCTGGCAAGGAAAACCTTTCCAGTCTCGTCAGCGATCTTCTTGCGGGTCGTTTTACAACGGAGCACCGCACCCTCCTTGCAGTCGATGGTGTGGGTTATGCTCTCAATGAGGTTTTCCTTCACCGGCCCGAAGGTTCTTCCATGCTCCGTACCGAGGTTTATGTCGACGGCCTCTATGTGGCCTCCTATGCTGGCGATGGTGTCATTGTGGCCTCGCCCACCGGTTCCACCGCCTATTCCCTTAGCTGCGGTGGCCCCATCCTCACGCCCGACTCCTCCTGTTTCGTCATCACGCCTATCTCGGCACACACACTCACCCTTCGCCCCATTATCATTCCCGACACCGCGCGGCTCAAGCTTCGTATCAACTCAGAGCAGCCATTCACTCTTGGCATCGACTCTCGGCGTTCTCCCCTTCAGGGACCGTCCACTTTTACCCTATCTCGAGCGCCCTTCACCATCAGACTCATCCGCCTGGACACGCAAAACTTCTTCTCCGCCATCCGCGACAAACTCATGTGGGGTACCGAGGTTCGTCAGTAGAACCATGGGATGAAATTAAATTTGATTATATAAAGAAAAAATTGTTATTTTGTACTCTCCGTTAGGGAAGACAACCTTTATTATTAATTGATAATCAATACAGAAAATATGAAACGTATAATGAAAAAACTGCTGCCTTTGGTGCTTATCGCCGGTGTGCTGGCGCTGACAGGCGTTCAGGTGTCGTGTGGAAGCAGTTCGAAGAGTCGCTCAAACAATAACTCGAAAGGAATAATGTATGAGCGTCAAAAATCAAACAAAGGCCGTAAGATCAATTCCAATATCAAGGTCAAGGGCACCAATAAAGCTAATAGTCACACAACCAGAAGTTACTAATGCAAAGCTCACTCTATCCGCTTAAATTCCTGCCTCTGTACAAGAATGTTATCTGGGGAGGCAACAAACTGAAAGGTTATGGCTTCAACTACGACCCGCTGCCGAACTGTGGCGAGCTGTGGGCCCTCTCGAGCGTTGAAGGACGTGAGAGCGTGATAGCCAATGGTTTTTTGGCCGAAAACACCCTCAATGAGGCTATCGAAATTTACATGGGCGACTTGGTGGGAGACAAGATTTACAACCGTTTCGGCACGGAGTTTCCCTTGCTGTTTAAGATTATCGATGCTGCCAAGGATCTCAGCATCCAAGTACATCCCGACGACGAGCTAGCGCAAAAACGCGGCATGCCCTGTGGCAAGACAGAGATGTGGTATGTGATGGAGGCAGATGAGGGCTCCAGACTCATCAGCGGTTTCCGTCGCGACACCAGTGAAGAGGAGTACCGCGCTGCTTTGGCAGCAGGCCATCTCGAGGACCTGCTTCATAGCGAGGAGCCTAAGGCTGGTGATGTCTACTTCATCCCCGCCGGCCGTGTCCACGCTTTGGGAAAGGGTTTGATGGTAGCCGAAATACAGCAGACGTCAGACTGCACCTACCGTATCTACGACTACAACCGTCGCGACGCCGACGGCAACCTGCGACAGCTGCATACCGAGGAGGCCATGGAAGCTATCGACTTCAAAGGACTACGCGAACATGCCAACACCCGCTACCACGCTCCGTTAAACGAATCAACGACCCTTGCCGCCAGCCCTTACTTTACCACCAAACTCATTCCCCTCAACACGCCTATCCGCAAGAACCTTGAGAACATTGACAACTTCGTGGTATATATGTGCGTCGACGGTATTGCCGCGGTGAAGAGCATGGAGACTATCGTTCCTCTCCACACTGGAGAGTGCGTACTGGTTCCTGCCTTGGCCGATAGTGTGGAGCTCTTTTGCGAGGGTCCAGCCAAGCTGCTCGAGGTGACCATTGACACGGCAGATTGGGATGACGAGCCGTTGCAGGAAGATTGGATGGCGAGGTTCGTCGGAGAGGTGCGCTAAAAACGCCCAAGTCTCGTGGCCAAAGAAAAAAATTTTGTAGGATTTAGAAAAAATTACTACTTTTGCACCGCTTTTTATAGTATTATAGGCAACAAAAGTCATGTTTGATTTTGAGACATCGGTAACTGGGATTGAATTCAAAGTGAGACAGTTGGCAGATGAAGTGGCGCGTCTGCGACGGCTGGTGTCAGAGAAAGATGGCCATTGCCATGAACTGGAAGAAGCATTGAAAAATAGTGAAAAAACAGTAAACAACTTAAAAGAAGAGAACAAATTATTAAAATTAGGGAACAAATTGTCAGAGAAAGGCGAGAGTGCTGAGATAAAACTGAAAATCAATCAGATGATTCGCGCCATTGACAAAAGTCTTGATATATTGAAGAAAGGTGATGGAAACAGTATCGGCATCGGTTAACATATTGGGTCGCACCTACAAGCTCCGAGTAGCCTCCGAGGACGAGGAGGCCTTGCGTAAAGCTGCTGAGATTATTGACTCGCAGGCTAAGAGCTATGGTAAACAGTATGCCTACAACGACCATCAGGACTTATTGGCAATGGTGGCATTGACGCAAATCACACAATTGACCAAGATACAAAACTCGCTGCGGTTCAAGGATATCGACCTCGCACAGAGGCTTCAGTCCATCGACAGCGTTTTGGAACAAATCCTGCATCCGACGGTACATACCCAAAACAGTTTGTAAACTCAACACCATTTACAAACCGAGTCGGCTCAGGGGCGGGTAGGTTGTATGGCTGATACGCCCGGCGCTCAAATCCTATAGTTTCAGAGTTTACCATAACTCTTGGCGGGAAAAATGAACTTGTGATGCAGGATTTCTTTGACTGACCTCTCACCACACAAGACAGTTGCCGTTCCCACAAAAACAAACAACACATTATGACCGTAGTATTTGTTATAATCGGAATTGTGGTCGGAAGCGCTGTGGGCGTTTGGCTGACCACTACCATTTTGCGCAACAAGCTGCTTGCCAAGAGCCAGCAGGTGCTGAAAGATGCTGAGGAAAAAGGCGAAATCATCAAAAAGGACAAAATTCTCCAAGCCAAGGAACAGTACCTTCAGATGAAGGGTGAGCATGAGAAACGCGTCAACGAACAGAACAACAAAATCCGCGAGGCTGAGAACAAACTGAAACAGCGTGAGCAAAACCTCAGCCAGAAGGTCGACGAGTTGCAGAAGAAGAGCAATGAGCTGAAAGGTGTGAGCGAGAACCTCAACAATCAGATTGATGCCCTCAAGAAACGCCAGGCCGAGGTGGAGAAAGTCTATAAGGAAAGTGTCACCAAGCTCGAGCACATCGCCGGCATGAGTGCTGACGAGGCCAAGCAGCAGTTGGTCGACGCGATGACCGAGGAGGCCCGCGCCGAAGCCAGCACCACCATCATGGACATCGTCGAGGAGGCCAAAATTACCGCCGCCGAGCAGGCCAAGAAGATTGTCATCCAGAGCATCCAGCGTACCGCCACGGAGACCGCCGTCGAAAATACCGTCAGCGTCTTCAACCTGGAAAATGAGGAGGTCAAGGGCCGCATCATCGGACGAGAAGGCCGTAATATCCGCACCCTTGAAAGCCTCACCGGCGTGGAAATCATTATCGACGACTCTCCCGACGCTATCATTATCAGCGGTTTCGACCCCGTGCGCCGCGAGATTGCCCGCCTGTCGCTCCACAAACTGGTCACCGACGGCCGCATCCATCCCGCCCGCATCGAGGAGGTCGTCGCCAAGACCCGTCGCCAGATTGAGCAGGAAATCAACGAGGTGGGTAAGCGCACTTGTATCGACCTTGGCATCCTCAACATGAACCATGAGCTGATGCGCATGGTGGGCCGCATGAAATACCGCTCGTCCTACGGACAGAACCTCTTGCAGCACAGCCGCGAGGTGGCCAATCTGGCTGCCACCATGGCCTCCGAGTTGGGTCTCAATCCCAAACTCGCCAAGCGCGCCGGCTTGCTTCACGATATCGGTAAGGTGCCCGAGACCGATCCCGAGCTGCCGCACGCCATCTTTGGCATGAAGCTCGCCGAGAAATACAAGGAGCACCCCGATATCTGCAATGCCATCGGATCCCACCACGACGAGATGGAGATGAACAACCTTATCTCGCCCATCATCCAGGTAGCCGATGCCATCAGCGGTGCCCGTCCCGGTGCCCGTCGCGAGGTCGTCGAGGCCTACATCAACCGCCTCAAGAAACTCGAGGATATGGCCATGACCTATCCGGGAGTGGTGAAGACCTATGCCATCCAGGCTGGTCGCGAGTTGCGCGTCATCGTGGGTGCCGACAAGGTGACCGATGTCGAGGCCAACAAGCTCAGCTTTGACCTCTCCAAGCAAATCCAGAACGAGATGACCTATCCCGGCCAAATCAAGGTCACCGTCATCCGTGAGACCCGCGCCATCAACTACGCGAAATGATACTCTCAGCCATCCATTGGAATATAGACCCGGTGATGTTCAGCATCGGGTCTTTTGGCTTGCGCTGGTATTCGATGGGCTTCCTTGTAGCCTTCGTCCTGGGCTATTGGATTGTCTCGCGGATGTTCAAGCGCGAGGGCGTCAGAGCCGATTATCTTGATAGCTTAGTGGTCTACATGTTCCTCGCCACCCTCGTGGGAGCCCGCTTGGGTCACTGCCTCTTCTACGAACCCGACTATTTTCTCACTTCGGCCCACTGGACCGAGATAGTGTGGCCGTTCCATAATGGTGAGTTCACTGGCTTTCAAGGTCTTGCAAGCCACGGTGCCGCCGTGGGTATCCTCACGGCCATGTGGCTCTATTGGCGTCGCTATGGCATGAATATCTGGTGGATACTCGATCGCATGGTCATCGTTATAGCCCTCGGCGGCGCCTTCATCCGTCTGGGTAACCTCTTCAATAGTGAAATCTACGGCCATGCCACCACGCTGCCCTGGGGTTTTATCTTCGAGCGTAACGGCGAGACCGTCGCCAAGCACCCCACCCAGCTCTATGAAAGCCTCTGCTACTTCGCCATTTTCGGTGTATGCCTCTGGTACTATCTCCGCAAGAATGGCAATGTCCGCAGCGGCAGCATCTTCGGCTGGTGGCTGGTGGCGTTGTTCGGCGTGAGGTTCCTTATCGAGTTCGTCAAGAACGACCAGGTGGACTTCGAGGCCGGCATGGCGCTCAACATGGGCCAGCTCCTCAGCCTGCCCTTCATCGCCGCAGGCTTGGTCATCGCATGGCTCTCGCACAAGGAAAAATTCCCGCAGGGACCCTTCCCCAAGGGAGAAAAAGTTACATTTAAAGAAAAAGAGAAAAAGAAATGAAAACGCTTATATTAGTACGTCATGGCGAAAGTGCCTGGAACAAATTGAACCTCTTCACCGGCTGGACAGATGTCGACCTCACCGAGGCCGGCATCAAGGAGGCCTACGAAGCCGGCAAGCTCCTCAAAACCGAGGGCTACCGACCCGAACTCTGCTTTACCAGCTACCTGAAACGTGCCGTCAAAACCCTCAATGAGATCCTCGACGCCATGGACATGGACTGGCTGCCTGTACAGAAGAGCTGGCGCCTCAACGAGAAGAGCTATGGCGCCATCCAGGGACTCAACAAGGCCGACACCGCCGCCAAGTACGGCGACGAGCAAGTGCTCCTCTGGCGTCGCTCTTTCGACGTCCAGCCGCCCGCACTCGATCTCCACGACGAGCGCAGTCCCCGCATGGACCCGCGCTACAATGAGATTCCCGACAACCTCATCCCCCTCACCGAGAGCCTCAAGGACACCATTGAGCGCCTCATGCCCTACTACCGCGGCACCATCCTCCCCGCTTTCGAAAACCGCAACACCCTCATGGTTGTGGCCCATGGCAACTCCCTCCGTGGCATTGTCAAAGAGCTCAAGGGCATGTCGAACGAGGAGATAATCAAGTTCAATTTGCCCACGGCAGTACCCTACATCTTCACTTTTGACGACCAGATGCGCCTCGTCGAAGACAAATTCCTCGGCGACCCGGAAGTCATCGCTGCAAAGATGCAAAGCGTTGCTAATCAGGCAAAAAGGAAGTAAAGAACGACTGTCAGCCGCTGGCCGAAAACAACGAAAATGAAAAAAAATTTGGTCAGTTCGGAAAATGTTCGTAATTTTGCACCGCTTTTCGAGAGAGAAAAGCGGTGCTTTTTAGTCAAGCAAAACACACGGAGAGGTGGGTGAGTGGCTGAAACCAACAGTTTGCTAAACTGTCGTACTCGATTAGGGTACCGGGGGTTCGAATCCCCCCTTCTCCGCCAGAAAGACGCCCCGCAAGGCGTCTTTTTTAATAGCGAAACCACGGGGCATAGCGAAGCCCGGTTATCGCGCCTGCTTTGGGAGCAGGAGACCCCCAGTTCGAATCTGGGTGCCCCGACAGATAAGTTAGCGATAGAGAGTTAACAGATGGCCCCGTAGCTCAGCTGGATAGAGCAACTGCCTTCTAAGCAGTAGGTCCTGCGTTCGAATCGCAGCAGGGTCACCAACAAAAGGAGCGCCACCCATCACGGGTGGCGCTCCTTTTGTTTTATACCTCTAAAGCTTCACTGCACCAGCAGTTTCTTTGTCACCGTGCCTAAGGGGGTGGTGATGCGGAGGAGGTAGGTACCGCGGGGTAGACCTTCTGCCCGCCGGCGTTGTAAGCCTCGATGTGGGACAGCCCGAAACTCGACAGCACACGGGCCTGTTCCGTGGCGGGATTAGGCTGCACCGAGGTATAACGTGCCACCATGTCGGCCTGCGTCACCGCCAGTGTGTCGCCGCCCACCCCCGAGGTGTCCCAAGGATAGTCGTCGGGAGCCAGGATCGGGAAAATCAGGTAGTGGTCGTAGGTAATCATTGACACCCGCGGGTCCCAGTTCCAGTACACATAGCCATCTTCAGGCCAGCACATCTTTTTGACGTGGTACTCCGGGCTTTTTTCGCACGCTCTGCCACTCATTCGCATCAAACTCAATCCCATGTGGGCTTGCGTTCCAAAGGTTCCAACGCAGGAACGCTGCGTCACTCCCACATAGAAATAATCCGAGACGGCCACGTAGCCGGAGTCGAAAAACTTCTCATACATGGGGTACGTGGTATTAGGCCCTCCCCACATATACAGCCCCGTTGCGACATAGTAGGCCGGAGTGTCGACCCCCCATTGTATCATTACCTCTCGCTGGGGCACCAGTGCGGTGTCGCCGTCACTCAGGTATATACCCAGATATTCGTACAGTTCATCTGCCGAGGTGTCGATAAAATTTGAATAAAAATTATCAAGCCACTCCTGTCGTTCTTCTTCGCTGAGGGATTCCGGAAGATATAGCGCATCCCTATCGGACATCATGCAGGCCGCAATGCCGTATATCCTCAATGTCTGCGAGGTCGACATCTCCTTGGCCACAACCCCGCATGAGGCACCGCAAGTTGGAACCCAACCGACGGAGTAGGCGGACGAGGTCGTATCGGGAATGTTGTTGGTGAAATATCCCCGACCGTAGGGATTCGAAACGGTGTCTTGCGACCATCCCGTCAGCGCCGGCAGCAAAGCCAGCAACAAAAGAAACTTTTTCATAATTATATGTTTTTTGTTATTAATGAATTAATGTATTTGTCAATGATTGACTTTTGCTGTGCGAGAGTCTCCACATGGAACACGCCGACGGTAAGGTCTGGACGGTAAGCGACAATGATATATTCGTTTATGGACTCCTCTTGATTCGTCGAGCGGGAATCATCTTTTGGAACAGGTTTGAAGAACACTTTCCCCGGAAGGAAGTCGTTGATGTTCCCGTTGTGGCAGAGTGCCACAATCAGCCCGGCCCATGTGACCGAGTCCTGCGCCTTAAGCAGAGTGACATCCGTCCTCACCGAGTCGTCAACCGGAAAATCTTTAAGAAAGGCTACCCTGACACCATCAGCATCCCTATAGCGAAGGAACACCTCGCTACACTGGTCATAGGGCAACTGCCGTGGATGGAGAGCTATCCACAAACAGACTGCAAGACCAGCAAGGACGATAGACAGGGCTATGTAGTGCCTTTTCTTCATAATGAAATCAGATTGTCAGTCTTTTCCGTCACCGTCTCGTAGGACATGCCGTCGCCGAGGCGATAGTTGAGAACGGGCGTCGCAAGATAAGTCACCGTCACCATCAGCAGTGTGGCGCATAGCACTGGCACACAGAGACGCCGCGTGAGAGAAGCCTCCTTGCGACGGCCAATCCACTCGTCGAGTCCCTCAACCATCTGTCTTTTGAACTCCCTACTGTCGAAACCCAGCAGGCGATCCATGAGTTCTGTTTTTTTGTTTTTCATGGATTTATTTTTTTTAATTTCTGTATGATGCGAAACATTCTTTGGTATACATTGTTGCGAGTCATCCCCGTCATTTCCCCTATCTCTTCAGCCTTATAGCCGTCGAGCCATTGTTTTACCAATGTCCTGTCCTCTTCAGTCAGTCTGGAAAGCAAGTCCTCTAGACAGTCATTGCCCCCGTCGCGCTCATCGGCAAGGGTGTCTTCCATCCATTCGTTGATTGGAACCGTGTCAAACCGTCGTTGATGCTGCATCCTGCCGAGGATATCGCGTGTGTTCCAATACACCCAGGCTTTCTCTTCAAGCGTGCTCGCATTGGCTCGCAGACGACCGAAGCGTTCCCATAGTGCGATACTGACCTCCTGCACCATGTCGACACAGCGGTCACTGTCGTACCTCGCATATCTCAGGCACAGCCTCCAGACAAGTTTCCGGTGGCGGCGCAGAAGGGATGTGTATTTTGATTCCTCGGTCATCCGTCAGTGATGTTCTCTATAAATATAATAGACTTTTTTTACCCCGAATCTTACAAGATACACTCGTTTTAACTTTTTTTAACACACTTTTGGCCCCAGCGCGTAGGCGCAATGCCGTCCGACAAGCTGCTCGAGCTTCCTGCAGAGCTGTTCATCACCGTATATAAAGCAAAAAGTGCCCTGAAAATACATTTCTGCCCTGAAATTTTAAGAAAGTTTAACATTTCAACCCAATTTTAACAGAAATTTCACCTCCGCCGGCAGGGATGTCAGGGCTGCGGTAGACGCAGGGTAAACTTTCCTAATAAATGTTAAAACGTCGTATTTTAACTTAATGAACGACCTATTATCTCCTACCGTGGTAGGAGTTGGTAAGGAGTTGGTAGGGTTTTGGTAGGTGCAAAGTAGGAGTTTGGTGGTTCCTGTTTCCTCTGACGAGAGAGGTGGGGGAGGGTGGAAAAAAATATTCGTGTTTTTGATTTTATTTTGTATCTTTGTACACGTCATTACGCCCCTGTCGGAAGTGCAATGACATGATAGATTGTTTGTTATAAAGAGATTAAAAAGTCAGATAACAATGAAAAAGATTCTTATTGTCGGTGCGGGCGGACAGATTGGTTCCGAGCTCACACGTAATTTGAGAGACATTTATGGTGACAACAACGTGGTTTGCAGCGACCTGCGTCCCTTGAAGGGCGACCCCTACGAGCGCGGTCCCGTGGAGCGTATCGACAGCACCCAGATTATGCAGATTGCCACCGCCGTGAAGCAGTACAACATCGACACCATCTACAACCTCGCGGCCATCCTTTCGGCCACCGCCGAGCTGAACCCCATGCTGGGTTGGAACGTGGGCATCGGTTCGCTGGTCAACTGCCTCGAGGTGGCCCGCCTCTTCGGCTGCGCCGTCTTCACTCCCTCGAGCATCGGTGCCTTCGGTCCCTCGACTCCTCACGACAACACCCCGCAGGACACCATCCAGCGCCCCAACACCATCTACGGTGTGACCAAGGTGACCGGCGAGCTGCTGAGTGACTACTACTTCACCCGCTTCGGTGTCGACACCCGCTCGGTCCGCTTCCCCGGCCTCATCAGCCACATGACCCTCCCCGGCGGCGGCACCACCGACTACGCCGTCGAGATCTACTACGCAGCCGTCAAGGGCGAGAAGTTTGTCTGCCCCCTGAAGAAAGGCACCTACATGGACATGATGTACATGCCCGACGCCCAGAAGGCCATGATTGACATCATGGAGGCCGACCCCTCGAAGCTCGTCCACCGCAACTCGTTCAACGTCACCAGCATGAGCTTCGACCCGGAGATCATCTACAACGCCATCAAGAAGCGCTACCCCAACTTTGAGATGGTCTACGAGCCCGAACCCATCAAGCAGGCCATCGCCGACAGCTGGCCCAACAAGATGGACGACAGCTGCGCCCGCAACGAGTGGGGCTGGAACCCGCAGTACGACCTCGAGAAGATGACGGACGACATGATCCTCAACCTCAAGAAGAAACTGCTGTAAACGATGGATAGGGAGACGCGGCAGGCCGCGTCTCTACTGAAAGATAATTGTATATAATATAAAAAGAGGCATCCATATGGATGCCTCTTTTTTATTGTTTCACTACCCGTCGGGTGGTGGAGGTGTCGGGTCGGGTGAGGCGGAGGAGGTAGGTGCCGGCAGGCAGGGGGGTGAGGTCGAGGGACTGCACATTATTCTGGCGCAGGAGCTCACGGCCGGAGAGGTCGTAGACCCTCACGTCGTCGACCTGCTGGCTGAGGTGCAGTTGCCCTGTGGTGGGATTGGGATAGAGGCCCACCGTCCACTGTCCGTCGTTTACATCATCGATACCTTGGTCGTCGCCGAAGGTGAGGATGAGGGTGATGGTGCTGTCGCAGCCCTCGCTATTTTCAAAAATCTGGTGGTAGGTGCCGGAGGTGTTGTAGACGGTGCCGTACCATTCATAGGTTGTGGCCTGCGTGGCGACGACGAAGGTGTCGCCGACGGAGGAATGGCCCACGATGAGGCTGAGGCCCACGATGCTGTCGCAGCCCTGGAGGGAGGAGAGGGTGTCGAGGGTGTAGATTGTAGAGGTGTAGATTTGTCCCTGCCAGAGGAGGCTGTCGCAACCCTCGATAACGTCGCTGATGTTGTAGGAGGGGTGGATGTCGTAATTGCAGAATGTTACGTCGCCGTTTGGCGCCGTGACGATGCTGGAGCCGCTGCCGGGGTGGTCGGTGGCGACGGGCTGTCCGTCGATGACCAGCGCATCACCCATGCAGGCCTCGCGGTAGACGAAGCTGACGGAGTGCAGCTGGTGGGGAAGGACAATCTTGTCGACCCAGGCGCAGTCGCTGCCCCTGTTGATGTTGACATCTTTTTTATAGCGGAAGGTAAGGGTGTGGTTTCCAGCGCTGAGCGGGTGGGTGACGAGCGTCCAGTCTTCATCGCCCGAAGCGGTGACGACATTGCTTCCGTCGACGATGAAGAAAAATTTGTCGTAGTTTGCTTCCGATGAGACGCTGTAATAGAAGCTTATCTGGCCGGCGGTGGCGACATTGAGGGTGAGCACCATCTCTGAGGTGTCATAGTTCCCCAGGTTGGGTGCCGAGCGCATGCAGTAGGTGCCCTCGTAGGCCTGCGAGTCGATGATTACCCAAGGATGGGGGCCGTTGTTGGCAAGACCCGGAAGGAGGATACTGCCGCTCTCGAATCCCTCGACGTAGCCCTGGCCGATGAATACCGACAGGGTATCGTGAAGGTTGTCGAAGGAGTAGGCTAGCGGCAAGTAGATGTCTAGCGGCAGGAGGCTATCGGCCTGGAGGGTGATGAGGGCCGTGGCGCTGGTTTCCGGCGCGAGGGAGAAAGCGGAAGTGTCGCCGACCGTGGCGGTGAGCAGCGGGGTGGGGGAGACGAAGGTCAGCCGTGAGATGGGTGTCGGAGCGTGGCCGCTATTGTGCAGGGTGGCTGTGAGAGTTGTCGTAGTGCCGGGTAGCAGGCTCGGCTCGGGATTGGAGAAGGCGAGGGTAATGACCGGGGTGAAGAGGTGAAGCCTCACGATACTCTCGCTGCCGGCGGTGTTGCCGCTCCAGGAGGTGTGGATGTTCACGTTGGCGGCGTCATTGTCGATGGCCAGAATGGATACCCTGGCGCTAACGGCTCCCGTGATGTCGGCCGAGGTACCGGCGGCCAAACTGTCAACCAGCACCGTGTCGGTAGAGAAGGAGAGCATGGGGTTGTCGCTGGTCAGGACGGCGACGATGTTGTGTGCCGTAGCATTGCCGGGGTTCTCGAAGTGGAGAGTCAGGGGCACGGTGTCGCCGGCATTGAGCGGAGCAGAGGCGATGGAGGTAACCACAGCGTAGGCTCCTGTAGGCTGGACCACGTTGATGAGGCGGAAAGCAGTGCGGTATTGCTGTGCCGAGGCGGCGAGGCGGTAGGTGCCGGCAGCCAGGGTGGCAGGCAGCAGGAGGGTGGTATTACCCGAAGTGTCGGCGAAGGCAGAGGCGACAAGGGCACCCGTCAGGGTGTCAGTGAGGGCCACATAGGCGTGGGGCGCTGCCACAACAGGATATGTCGTAGTGCCGCAGGGCACCGAAGCGACCAGGCTGAGGGTCATGGTGTCGGCTTGGGTCATATAGGGCATCAGTGAGGGATCGCCCATGAGGTGGTAGATTTCCCAGTAGTAGAGCTTGCGGTTGTCGGAAGCCGTGGAGGCCTGCACCGTCATGTTGCCCTGCATCAGCATGGAGCCTTGCGTGGTGCACCAGTTAGCATAGCTCTCTCCATGGGTGTGGAAGGTACGGTCGTAGACGCCGAGGGCTGTTGGTTTATAGTCCATCAACATAGTGGCGCTGATGGCGTTGCGCACGCCTACGGCCCAGTAGAAGTCCTCGAACCAGTAGGTGTTGTTGCTGCCGCCGATGTAGCCCACGGCGCCGCAGTAGTTATCTTTGCGCAGCAGGGCTTCGCCGAAGCAAGTGCTTTCCTGGAACTTATTGGTCTGGCAGCAGTTGCCAATCATGAGGCCGAACTTTTGGCTGTTGGTCATCTGGCTAATGTGCGTGGTAGTAAAGTTCGGAGTTCCCCAGCTCGTGGAACTGCCGTGGGCGCTGTAGTTGATGAGGCCCGCTCCTTGGTTATAGTAGCTGCGCACGGTGGCGGAGTTGGAGGAGGCGCTGCTGCCAAGGGTGACATTGGAGGTGCAGGCGGGGATGATAGAGAGGTCGTTCTTGAAATACATCACCTGGCTCCAGTCGTGGGTGCCGTTGACATAGTTCGTGACGGCATAGTCCATGGCAGGGTCGGCATGGGTATAGCCGTAGTCACCTGCCGTGCCTCCATCGACACCGGCCACCATCACTGCATGGTCGAGGAACGAGGGATCGGCGAAGGTGTACTGCTCATACATGAGGGTCTTTGCTACCTGTGGGGTTAATTGGCTGACTGTCTGTGCCGAGAAGCGACCATAGTGGCAGTCGGGGATGTTGTCGCCAGAGGTCCAAGTGGCATAGTAGAGGTCGGAGATGTGGGACGAGTTGGTGACACCCACAAAGGCCGGCAGCTGCTCCACGTCGCCCACCAACAGCACGTAGGTTGGTGCCGGATTGGTGGCGGTGGCATTTGTGTAGAGACTCTTGATATAGGCTGCTATGGAGGTGGTGTCGCTCCCCACAGCAGGGTTGTCGGTATAGACGATGTCGGTGAGGAATCCTTTTCGCTTTTTCCAGGCGATGAAAGTGTCGAGGTGGCCGCGGAACATGCTATTGGCCACGATGAGGTAGCGCACGGGTGCAGTGGTACGCACGCTCTTGGGGTAGAGACTGTTCAGCACATTGGCGCCGCTATTGAAGAGAGGCGAGTGGTAGCGTGCGAACATCTCTTCGGTGCCTTTTTTGTCGGCACTCCGGTAGACGACGGTCACCGTGGCGTGGCGGCAGATAATGATTTTACCGCTCACGGGGTTGTAGCTCACGGGGGAGAACTGCAGACGGGCCAGGTTGCGGTCGCGAGCTACGCCCACGGCCTCCACCAGGGCTTCACGCTGGCTGTAGAATTTGTCGGCATCATAGATGCTTTTGGTCATCTGGGTGGGATGCCATAAGGTGTCGCTCTTGCTGCGTGAGGGCTGGGCGGGGAGAACGGGGTAGCGCAGTTGCAGGTCGACAGTGTCGTAGACCGCATTGGTGACCTTCACGGAAAAACCTTTGCAGAGGGGTACCTCGATTATCCGCGAGAACACCGGTAGGGTGGGTTCGGCAATGAGGGAGGAGGGGAGGCATCCATCGATGGTGAGGGTGCTGAAGGGTTCGCCGTTGAGGCTTGTTTCGCTTGCCGTCAGTGTGGCGGTGGTGATGACCATGCGCAGGGTGTCGTAGTTGTCGCTGAGGATGCGCACGGAGGTCTCCTTTTGTGCCGACAAGGTGCCGGTCGACAGCAGGAGTCCCAGGAAAAGGAAAAGGTGTTTCATTTTTCAACGTAATTACGTATGAAAAGTCAGTTTACCAGTGTCATTTCGTCAACTAGGTGGCGGGCACCGGCGAATTTGTCGATGATGAAGAGACAGTAGCGGATATCAAGCGAGATGTTACGGCAGTAAGCGGGGTCAAAGAGGAGGTCGCTCATGGTGCCCTCCCAGCAGCGGTCGAAGTTGATGCCGATGAGTTGGCCGTCGGCGTTGAGCACGGGCGAGCCGCTGTTGCCGCCGGTGGTGTGGTTGGTGGCGATGAAAGCCACGGGAAGCTCGCCTTTCTTATTGGCATACTGGCCATAGTCTTTCTTCTGCCAGAGTTCCTTGAGCCTGGGTTCTACGCGATAGTCGTAGACATGGGGATTCTCTTTCTCCATGATGCCCTCAATGGTGGAGTAGGCGGTGTAGTAGGTGGCGTCCTTGGGTTTGAAGCCCTCGACATGGCCATAGGCCACACGGAGTGTGAGGTTGGCATCGGGGAAGAAGTTGCTGTCGGGATACTGCTCCATCATGCCCTTGATGTAGGTGCGCATGAGGCGTTGGATATTGTCATCGGCCTCATTGTAGGTCTTGCGCTTGGTGTCACTGTAGCAGAAGAGATAGGCGATGGAGAAGAGGTCATAGGCTGGGTCTCTACGGATGACATCCAAAATCTTGTTGCGGTCCTTGCTGAGCAGCTTCATCAACTTCTTTGGGTTGTTGAGGATGGACTTTTGGTAGACTTTCTTCAGCATGGCCTCCACGTCGGCGTCGGTCTGGTAGCGGTCGGCAGGCAGGAACGAGGCAAAACCACGCTCCCACATATAAAGGAAGGTCTCAAGGAAGATGGCTTCATCGATAGGCGAATGCTGGTCGAAGTCCTCGAAGTATTTCTCGCTGTCGGTACGCAGCTTGGCTACAAGGGTGGTGTCGCCGCTGCGTGAAATCTGAAACAGACGGTAGGCGCGGTTCATGAAGTCGCTAGCCATCAAGGCCTCATTGAAGTAGGTCCACTCGGTCTCTATCTCGCGCAGGCGTGCGTAGTTGTCTTCTAGTTGGTCGAGTACGTCGCGGTACTGGGGCTTGTCGGCAGCCCATTTACGGAAGGCGGCCTCCTGCTCGAGTTTCTGCTCCACGCCGTGGAGGCGCTCGATGCCGAGGGTTTCGCCCTGCCATTTCTTCCAGCCATTAGCGATGGAAGCTACGCGAGAGGCGTATTTCAGGCGTTGGGCAGGCGACTGCTGCATGGCGGCGTTGTAATGAGCCAGACGGATGTCGCGCAGAGCTATACGCACGGGATTTTCGACGTTGGCGGCCAGGTCGACGGCATCGTGTGTCACATAGCGGCGCGTGGTGCCGGGGTAGCCGAAGACGAAGGTGAAGTCGCCTTCATCGATGCCTTTAAGACTAATCTCCAGGTGTTTCAAGGGGCGATAGGGGGTGTTGTCGCTGCTGAAATCGGCAGGCTTGCCATCCTTGGCATAGACACGGAACATGGAGAAGTCACCGGTGTGGCGAGGCCACATCCAGTTATCGGTGTCACCACCGAACTTGCCGATATTCGAGGGAGGGGCTCCTACCAGGCGCACGTCGGTGAAGACCTCATTGACATACATGAAGTACTGGTTGCCGTAGTAGAAGGGTTTGATGATGGCTTTATAGTGTGTGCCCTCGACGGCTTTAACCGTGATAGTAGCGATATTCTTCTCCACAATTTTTTCGCGGTCGGGCTCGGAGGTCTCTTCGGTGATACCCTCAAGCACCTGGGCGGTGACGTCCTCCATGCGGACGAGACGTGTCACGCTGAGACCCGGGCAGGGAATTTCTTGATCGCGCGACATGGCCCAAAAGCCATTGGTGAGGTAGTCGTGCTCCACCGAGCTGTGTTTTACGATATAGCTGTAGCCGCAGTGGTGGTTTGTTAATACTAATCCCTCTTCACTGACAAATTCGCCGGTGCATCCGCCGCCGAAGAGGAGGATGGCATCCTTGAGCGAGGCGTGGTTAATGTCGTAGATGTCTTTGGCCGAGATGTGCATGCCGGCCTTCTGCATGGCAGCTTCATTGCGTTGCAGGAGCATGGGTATCCACATACCCTCGTCGGCGAAGGAAGGCAGCGAAAGTGTTGCCAATACTAGGATTGTGAGTATCTTCTTCATTGTTTTATATTTTTTATTTTAAAATGCAAAGATACGAATTATTTTTAAAATAGCGTTTAACATATTTTTGATGGTTGTTTTACAAATGAAAAAAGCCCCCAAACGGGGGCTTTTTTGTTTCGGATATTCCAAAAAGTTATTTTTGGAAGAGTTTCTGCCAGTTCTTATACTCGCGGTTCTTCCAGTCGCCGTTGTGGTAGGCGTAGCTGACGATGGCGGGGATGACGGTGGTGCCTTCGGCATAGACCATCTGCTGCAGTTCCTCGCTCACCTTGCCCCAGCTGCCAGCCTCGAGGAGGGTGCTGGAGGAGCAGGCGCCGTCACGGACGTCGGCCACGGTAATCTGGATGGCATATTTGTGCATGGGCACCTCTTTACCCAGAATTTCAGCACACACGACGGTGTCTTGAGCAAAATTCTTGGGGGTGCCGCCGCCGACCATGAAGAGGCCGCTCTCGGGACTGTTCATCTTAATCTCAGTGAGCTCCAGAAAGTCGGCCACACTGTCGATGCTCACGTAGGGCTTGCCGGCATGCTTGCGGATCCACTGGTGCTTGCCGATGCCAAAGCCGGCGCTGCTATCGCTGAAGGCGGGGCAGAAGATAGGCACACCGCACTCGTAGCAGGTCTGGATGAGGCTGTCTTTCTTCACGCCGTGGCCGTTGGCGAGCCATTTGCCCACTTCGTAGAGGAACTCGCGGCTACTGTAGGGGCGTGGCTCGAGCAAGTCGGCGACGTCGCAGGTGGCCTGGTCGCAGGCCTGCAGCTCCTCTTCGTCGATGAAGGTGTCGTAGATGCGGTCGATGTAAAGCTCGCGGAGCTTGGTGTCGGGGATGACGTTCTCCTTGGTGCCGATATAGTGCTTGTAGCCCAAGGCCTCGAAGAGGTCCATGTCAATGATGGAGGCGCCGGTGCTGACCACGGCGTCAATCATCTTGTTGCGCACCATGTCCACATACACCTGCATGCAGCCGGCGGCGCTGGTGGAACCGGCGATGGTCAGGATGTTGGTGCAGTCCTTCTCGGCCAGCATCTGGCAGAGGATGTCGGCGGCGCGGGCGGTGTCGCGGCTGGTGAAGCTCATGTGGCGCATGGCGTCGATAAGCTCGGTGCTGTCGTACTTCTTGATGTCAATGTGCTTGACGGTTTCTTTCAGGAGGTCTTTCTTTTCCATTGTTATTGTTTTTTGTTTTTCTTGGAAGGGGGTGTCCCGGCGAAAGGACACCCTCTTGGTGGTATTACGGGTTGTGAAACCTTATCTCACAACGAGTTTGCGGACGGCGTTGATGTTCTCGCCGTTCATGCGGACGAAGTAGGATCCCTTGGTGAGGTTGCTCACGTCGAAGCGGAAGTTCTGGGCGGTGCCATCCTGCTGCATCATCACGCGGCCGGTGAGGTCGAGAATCTGCACGGTGACTTTGCCCTCAATACCTTCGGCGTTGACGCTCACCATTTCGCTGGCGGGATTGGGGTAGAGGTTAATCATATTGCTTTCCACCTCGTTGATGCTCACGCGTTCGGTGCTGACCTTGATGTCATCGATGTCGAGGTAGAACATGTCGGTGCAGTCGTGGTGACGGAAGGCGATGTGGATGGTTTGGCCGGCATACTGCGAAAGGTCGATGTTGCGACCCACCCAGTTCTTGGTGGAGGTGAAGTTGCCGGCGGCAGCGGTGAAGTCCTCTACGCGAGCACCGGTAGTGGAGATGTAGACGCTGTACTTCTCTGCGAAGTAGGCAGTGTCCTGCCCCCTTTCATACCAGCTGAGGATGAGCTCGGAACCTTCGGGGAGCGACATGGCGGGAAGAACCATCCAGTTGTCGGGAGTGAGGGGACCGTAGTTATTGTCGTAGGAAGCCGACATGGCCAAACGGTGGCTGTTGTTGTGGCCATAGGCCGTAGCCTCGGAGAAATAGACGAACCAGTTGTCGCCATCGCCGTCCTCATCGTAGAATTTCCAGCAGTCGAAGTGGTTTTCTTCAAAATCTTCAATCCAGGGGAATTCGGTAATGGGATCGCAGGAATAGACGTTGATAGTGGCGGTGGCGGGGGTGGAGTTGCCCACGCTGTTGGTGGCCACGACAGAGACGGTGTGATTACCGGCAGAGGTGAAGCTGGTGGACAGCGAGTTGGTAGTGGTGTTGGCGGGGTTGCCGTCGACGGTCCAGGTGAAGGAAGTAGCCAAGGGAGCGTTGGCAACGAAGGTGACGGTCTCGCCAGATTCAGCAGAGATGGGGCCCTCGACGGTCACAATGGGAACGATGTCAAGAACCTTGACGGTGATATCGTCGACATAGAGGTAGTACTGGTATTCGGCGAAGTAGTCGATGGCAATGTACTTGGTGTTCTGGGGCACAAGGAAGGCAACCTCGGTCCAGTCCATTGAGGTGGCGGTATACTCACCCAGGACAGTGGTAAAGGCAGCCACATCGTTGGTGGTGGAAGAGGCCAGCACACGGAAGTGTTCATGCGTAGAATGGCCTTTGTACATAAATTTCACCATGTATTCGCCGGTCTCGGGCAGAGTGAGCTCGGGGCTGATAAGGTACTGGTTGTAGTCGGCGGCGCGGTTATAGCTGCTGAAGCGGAAGCCATAACTGCCAGTGTAGTGGGTGGTGTCGAGGCCGAAGCGATCGTCGTTGGCGGAATCGGCGCTGACCATGGTCCAGCAGCGGAGGCCTGTCTCAAAGCCCTGAGTGTAGGGGAATTCGGTGACGCCATCGCAGGAGTAAATCTCAACAGAAATACTGTCGACGGTGGAGCCCACGCTGTTGGTGGCGGTGACGGCCACGGTATGGTAGCCGTTGGTGGTGAAGGTGTTGGTCAACACATTGCCGGTGGCATCGACGGGGGTGCCATTGATGGCCCACTCAAAGTTGCTGGCATTGGGGGCGATGGCGGTGAAGGTGGCAACGGTGCCATTCTCAGCGGCTATGGGGCCGACGAGGGTCAGATAGGGGGCAGTGAGGCCGCGAACCTCGATGCTGTCGAGGATGATGACATAGCCACCCTCGCTATTGAAGTGGCGGAAAGCCACCTTGAAGTCGCCGCTGATGCTGTCGGGGATAATGGCCATACGCTGGTTGTAGTCGGTCATGCCGGTGAGGCTCTCCTCAAAAAGGAGGATGGTGTCGCCGTCATTGATGACGTAGACGCCATAGTGGTCGCCAGCATAAGTGGGGTCATAGGGTTTCACCTGCCATGCAATCTCGTACTCGCCGGAGGCGGGCATCTCCATCTCAGGGCTGAAGAGCCAGTTGTCGGCAGGGAAGTCAACCATCCAAATACCATAGTAGTTCTGTGCGGAGAAGGAAAGCACCTGGCCTTCGGGATTGTTGTCGAACATATCGACACTGGCGTACCAGCCGCTTTCGGTGCTGTCGCTACGCGAATCCCAGCAGCCAAGGCCGCCGTCGAAGTTGGGCGCATAGGGGATAGTGATATCATCGCAACTGAAAACATTGACATCAATAGTGTCGGAGACACTTCCGGCGGTGTTGGTGGCAGTTACGATTACCTGCTGGGTACCGGCGGTCTCCCACAAAACGACGGCAACATTAGAGATGGTGGTGTCGAGATAGTCGGCAGTGACTGTCCACTCGAAGCTGTCGGCATTGCCACTAGCGGCATAATAGTAAGCGGTGTCGCCAGTACGAACGGCGGTGGGGCCTTGAAGGTCAAGCACGGGGGGCAGTACGGGGTAGGTGTCGCTGATGGCACGGATCATCCAGGTGACATCCACACCAGCATTGGCGACATTCATCCACTGGATACCATCGAGGGAGACCCACTTGCCGTTGTCATACTCGTTGCCCGAAACACCGGCGGCAGGAAAAGCGATATCACTGTTGCTCAGCACAATCCAGAGGTCCTGGGTCGAGTCAATGGCAATAGGACTGGTGAAATGGACGGTCTTCCATTCCATGGTGTCGGCAGCGGTGGCGACAATGGTCTGATTGAAGAGGGCAGTGCCGGTGGGCTGGGCGCCGCTGAAGATTTGCAGCGTATAGTTGCCAACAGAATCCACAAAGAACTCCACATCGGTCAGGTTGTTGCGGCCGTCAAGGGCGGCAGACTCAATCTTGATGGCCCAATAGATGGTGTCTCCCGGAGTCTCCGTGCCTCCACCGGAGTAGAAATCAGCGTCGAGGCAGTACGACATGGTGTTGTCCCAAATCGGATTTCCACTAACTTTCAGGCCATTCAGGGTGGCCACATTCTTCACCAGTTTCGCAGGGGCGAAACGGGTGGCCTGCAGCAGGGCGCGATGAGACTTCCCGGCGGTCTTGCTCATCTGGGCAAAACTCACGGAGGCAATCATCATCACAGCTGCAAAAATCGTAGAAACTTTTTTCATGTGTGTTTTTTTTAAGATTTTTGTCTTTTTATTATTGTTTTCTTATGTTTTAATATATTCATTCTCTGCATCTCACATCGAGAGGCGGACAGATACTATAAGCAACAAAGATACGATTTTTATTATTTGTGAGCAAACTTTAGTTTTTTTTAACATTAAACCGTCTTTTCCTCCGCGAAAGCGATACTATGGTTCCTGAGAGACGAACTTTCCTAATAAATGTTAAAACGACGAAATTTAACTTAATGAACGACCTATCATCTCTCACTGTGGTAGGAGTTGGTAAGGAGATGGTAGGTAGTTGGTAGGTACAAAGTAGGAGTTTGACCCCTCGTGAAGGGGGTGTTCCGGGTACTCGGGAGGAGATTTGGTCTTTTTTTGTATCTTTGTAGTCGGAAAGGAGATGCTATTATGGGTATAAAGGGTTTATATACATACGATTATCCTCGGCCGATGCTGACGGCCGACTGCATGGTGACCAATTCGCGCGGCGAGGTTCTGCTCGTCCGCCGGGGCAACGACCCCTATAAAGGCTGCTGGGCCCTGCCGGGAGGATTTATGGAGATGGACGAGACCATCGAGCATTGCGCCGTGCGCGAGCTGGAGGAGGAGACGCACCTGAAAGTCAGCGAGAAAGACATCCAACTGATAGGTGTTTATAGCGCTCCCGGTCGCGACCCGCGTGGCCGCACGGTGACGGCGGCATATTTCGTTCGTGTTGGGAATGAGACAGCTATGGCTGGTGACGATGCCGCCGAGGTGCGCTGGTGGCCGATTGCTGCATTGCCGCCTCTGGCTTTCGACCACGCTGATATTGTATCAGATGGGCAGCGATTGTAGCACCGCGGGATACTCAATCTCTCGCAGGTATTCGTAGGCACCTTCGGTGCGGAGGAGATCCTCCGGGGAATGAGCATCAGTGCTGACAATCACTGGGATATGTAGTAACTTCATCTCCTGTATCAGCCATTTGCCAGGATAGTAGTCGGCATGACGTCCTTTGTAGATGCCGCGAGTGTTGATTTCGCAGACAAGATCCAGGTCCTTAATGAGATGGATGGTCTCAAAGGCTAAATCGCGGTACCACTTTTCTTCCTCAGTGAAATAGCGGTCACGGTTGTGCATCACTATCTTGTCGGGATGGCCGACGATGGAGGGGCGGTTGCGCTCCAGCATGGCGTTCTCGTTGTGGAAGTAGGCCGTCACTCCGCGCCGAATGTCGCCGCCGAAAAGACGGAAGAGTCCTTCGTCGTAACGTTCCATGCTAGGGCCATCGATGAACCACAAATCCTCATCCGTACACACGCCCCCGTCCGCCCTATGGGCGTCCACCCCCTCTAACTTAGAGGGGGAGCCGAGAATGCTATCTAGCTGCTCCCCTAAGTTAGGGGAGCTGGCAGCCCGATTAGGGCTGTCTGAGGAGTGTGTGAACGGGGATGGTATTAGATGTACGCTGCCGATGGTGTACTCCAGCCCGCCTTGTTCAATCAGGGGAGTGAAATCCTCAAGCATGCCAGGGATATAGTCTATCTCGAGGCCTAGGTAGATTTTGATGCGGTCTTTGTATTCCTCCTTCAGAACACGCACTTCGTTGCAATAACCCTCGTAGTCGGTGATGGAGAAGGTGTTTTCAAACGGCAGCGGACAATGGCCGCTGAAGCCCAGTTCGGTGAACCTATGTGCCACAGCGAAATCCACCATCTCGCGTGGCGTGGCCTTTCCGTCGCAGTAGCTGCTATGGGTATGATAGTTGATTTTCATAAACGATAGCCTAACCTTAGGACCAGCATCAAGGGGTTGATTGTACCGGCACTAAATCCGGCACTCCCGTTGGAGGTGACACTCGGGGTGAGATAGGCGGCAGCAGTGGTTATCTCATAGTCCTCGTAGCCCTCCAGATTGAATTTCCCCAGGTAGAGGAATCCAAAATCGACGAGCCAGTGTTCTTCCATCACCATGCCGACGGCAATGCGGAAGGCCAATCCCGGGGTGCTGTAGAAATGGTCCGTATAGCTATAGTCGGTCAGGTTATCCCAGGGACCTATTGTAAACGGCGCGGAAGCCCCTCTCAGCTCGCCGCTGCGGTCGTTGATCCATCGCAGGGCGATACCCAACTGGGCCTCGAAGTAGGCTTTGAAATTGCCGCCGATAGATTCTTCGTGGTGAAGTCCGGCGAGGATGGGCATATTCATGAAACTGGGGTTGGTGAATTCTGCTTTTTGGAAGACATTGGAGGCTTCGACCTGCAAGTTGCGGATATTATTCCTGACAGAGGTATTGACAAAGGAGTAGAGGAAATCAACACTTAGGAGGAGTGAGGTTTTGCCATTGCCTAGTGGTTTGAGATAGGAGATGCCGAGGTCAAAGCCTAGGCCGGCACCACCCTTGGTGCTATTGGGAGAGATAAGCGCCCAGTCGTTGTTTTTAATGTCCACATCGCCGAAGTCTCCTATGGCATAGCTTCCTCCCAAAAAGAATGACCAGTTTGACTTTTGTGCTGAAGCGGAGGAAAAGAGTGAAGAATGAAAGGTGAGAATCAAGCTTGCGACAGCAAAGAAATGAATCGCTTTTTTCATGGATGAATATAGTTTTAGTCGATTAAAAAGCATAGGTCATACTGAGGGAGAGGCGGAGGTTGCCCACGGGGTCGGAATAGCCGGCGCGAGTGTATTCGGCTTCGCCGGTGAAAGAGAGGCCATTGCCGGTGGTATAGGTGAGACGGGGCTGGATACGCCAGAGGTATTTCATGTCGTGTCCGCGGCCGAAACAATGGACGAAGTCGGTATTGCCGTAGTCGAGGTTCTTGGCGAAACCAAGGAAGATGCCGGGACGCCAATGGCCGCTGTTGCGCTCGATGTCGAGCCACACGGTGTTGAAGTGCCAGTCCTCAAAGGAGCCGTCGGCCAGCATGAGGTAGCCGCCCAGCGAGCAACCCTCATAGAGGCTGTTGTTCAGCAAAGTCTGGGCTTTGAGGGTGACCTCACCGAGATTGACTTTTCCAAAAACGGAGTAGGTGAGCGAGGAGTGCTTTTTCTGAGAGGGTTGCACCGCGGATGCAACAGTCTGAACCATGGGTTGAATAGTTTTCACATTCACGGCGGCACCGAAAAAGAGGTTTCCGGTGTTGTAGCGCAGCTGGAAGTTGAGCTCGGGAATCATACTGTGGCGAGCGAAGAGGGTGCTGGAGGTGGGAACACCGTTCAATAAGCCTTGGCTCATATTGTCGAGTTGCCATTGTGCCACTGCGACAGCCTCGAAGGCGTCGAGGTGATACTCGTGGCGCACCTGCGGCTGACGGGCGTAGCAATGGAAAGGAGACCCCATGTTCAACGGGTTGGTCATGGGCATGATTTCATGGATGACCATCGCGTACCAGTACTGGCCGGCGAGGAGCTTGTGGTGGCCCCAGTCGAGGGTGATGTAGGCGTGACGCAAGCGCAGGTCGTTGATGGTAGCGTTGGTGCTACCGGTGAAGTCGCCCTCGATATAGGCGGAGGTCTTTGCTCCCAGCATCTCGGGGCCGGTGATTTTGAGCCCGAGGCGGGCGGTGATGGCCAGCATGTCGGCCTGCCAGCCGTCGTTGAGGTCGTTGCCGAGGCTGTCACGTAGGATGGGTTTGGGGAAGAAGAGCATCATGTCCTCGCGGCCACCCACGACAGAGCGGCTGTCGGCATAGTAGTGGGGATTGACGAAACCGTGCCAGTCGAGAGAGAAAGAAGACTGGGCTCGGAGTACTTTGAATACTCCGAGTATTCCGAATACTCCAACAAAAACTATTGCCTTCTTCATTTCTTGCTTTCTCCGGCAAGAGCCAATATGAGGCCCAGTGCAACACCCAGTAGAGCGGCAAAGAGCACTTGGAAGGTGGGAGGCAGGATGAAGGTGATGGTGTGCATCGGGAACCAGAAGAGGGGGATGGTCTTTTTGATGACAAGGTTCCACTGCACGTCCCAATTGACCTTCTTGCTCATGATTTCGCGCATTTTTATCGGACGCAGTAGGCCAGCTATGGTGCCGCCATTGTCAGTGATGTGGATATCGGTGCACTTGTGGAAGGTCATCATCACGGGGGCGAAGATGCTGTTCATCAGCACGCTGACGGCGAAGGCAATACCCACCTTACCCCACGTAAGTTCGGGTGCGGCGAAGATGGTAGCCAGCGAGCCCTTCTCACAGCCACCCACGGTCTCGAGGAAGGCCGGGACGCCGACCTTGAAGATGACCATGGACATGGCGATGGCCATACCGAGGAAACCCCACACAATCATGCGTGGGGCTACGCCGAAGCCTTTTTTATTGTAGACGCCTTCACGGATGCGGAGAGCCAGCATCTCACCAAGGGTGGCGAGGATGGCAAACTTAAAGAAGGCCATGATGTAGGGGTGCGCTGCGGTGGCGGCGCAGAACCAGGCGAAGAACCCCGTGGCCTGAATAAAAAACGGTGCCAGCACGACGATGACGCACAAGATAAGAATCCAGTCTGATTTTTTCATATTAATAACTTGTATTTGTGAATGCTAAGATATATTTTCCTCCCGAATTAGGGAAATTGGGCACACGGACAGAGACTGCCATGGAGCGGGAGTCGTAGCTGACGGTCCCCGAGATGTCGGCGACATATTTTTTCCCGTTGACATAGAGGGTGTCGTTGCCGTTGCCCGAAAAGTTGGCCTCATAGTTAAAATCGGAGATTTTGGCGGCAGTGCAAATGGCTTCGCCCCATTTCTTGGATGTGGCCTTGACGGAGACGGTGTTTTCGTCGATTTTCTCCAGAACCACAGCGTTGTTAGTTGTGGAGACATAGGAGGTGTCGCGCCATTTCCCGTTTTTCATGTAGCGGGTGTAGAGGTTCACATTGCAGCCGTAGGAGCCTTTGATTTTGTCGGCAGGCGGCTCCTTGGAGCAGGCAGTGAAGGCTATGATGCCAAGTAGGAGGAGGGTTATCTTCTTCATGGCATCAGAAGCTATAGGTAGCACCGTCCTTTCCATCTTTTACGGTGACGCCGGCAGCGTTGAGGGCATCGCGGATTTTGTCGCTGGTGGCCCAGTCCTTGTTGGTTTTGGCGGTGGCACGGATGTCGAGGATGATGTGCATCAAACCGTCGATGAGAGCGGTGTTGTCACTCGCGGCCTCGTCTTTCATGCCGAGGATGTCGAACAGGAAGGTGTCGAAGACGCCCTTCAGTTCGTCGATGTCGGCCTGTGTGAGTTTCAGCTTGCCGTCGTTGGCCTGGTTGATGATGCGGGCAGCGTCGAAGAGGTGACTGATGACGATGGGTGTGTTGAAGTCGTCGTTCATGGCCTCATAGCAGAGCGTGCGGTATTTGTTCACGTCGGCACCACTTTCTTTGGCTGGCTGTAGGCGCGACAACGTCTTGTAGGCTTCCATCAGTTTGGTGAAACCTTTTTCGGAGGCTTGCAAGGCCTCATTGCTGAAGTCGACGGTGCTGCGGTAGTGGGCCTGGAGGATGAAGAAACGGATAGTCATGGGAGAATAGGCTTGCTCAAGCATCTCCTTGCCGTCCTTGTCTTTGTGACTGCCGGTGAAGAACTCGTCGAGGGTGATGAAGTTACCCAGTGACTTGCCCATCTTCTGGCCGTTGATGGTAATCATGTTGTTATGCATCCAGTAGCGGCAGGGTGTGTGGCCGGTGGAGGCTACGCACTGTGCTATCTCGCTCTCGTGGTGTGGGAAGACGAGGTCCATGCCGCCGCCGTGGATGTCGAAGGGCGAGCCGAGGTACTTGGCACCCATGGCGGTGCACTCGGCATGCCAGCCGGGGAAGCCGTCGCTCCAGGGCGAGGGCCACCGCATGATATGCTCGGGGGCAGCTTTTTTCCACAGGGCGAAGTCGCCCGGGAAGCGTTTCTCCTCCTGACCATCAAGTTCGCGCGTGGTGGCAAGCATCTCCTCGATGACACGGCCGCTCAGCTGACCATATTTATGGGTCTCTTCCTGATATTTGCGCACGTCGAAATAGACGCTGCCGTTGCTCACGTAGGCGAAACCAGCGTCGAGAATCTGTTGTACAAGGGCTATCTGCTCGATGATGTGGCCGCTGGCGTGGGGCTCGATGCTGGGGGGCAGCACGTTGAGTTTCTCCATGGCAGCATGGTAGCGGTTGGTATAGTACTGCGCCACCTCCATGGGTTCGAGCTGTTCGAGGCGTGCCTTCTTGGCAATCTTGTCCTCGCCCTCGTCGGCGTCATGCTCCAGGTGTCCCACGTCGGTGATGTTGCGCACATAGCGTACCTTGTAGCCGAGGTGGCTGAGATAGCGGAAGACCACGTCGAAGGTGATGGCGGGACGGGCATGGCCCAGATGGCCGTCGCCGTAGACCGTCGGACCGCAGACATACATGCCCACACGCCCCTCGGTCAGTGGGCGGAAGAGTTCTTTCTGTCGACTTAACGTATTGTATATTAATAATTGTTGCTCCATGGTTCTATATTTTAAAAATGCAAAAATACAAAAAAAAATCCAATTGAAAATTTATTCGTATTTTTGCAGTCAAAACCAGGTCGCTATTCATGCGCTACAACGCTTATAGTAACTATTTCCGCTCCAAGTTCGGCACGCGGGTGCAGAAATTGTCGGTCGACGGCGGTTTCAGCTGCCCCAATCGGGACGGGCGCTGTGGTACTGGCGGCTGCACTTTTTGCACCAACGAGGCTTTCAACCCCTCTTATTGTCGCCGTGTGGCGACCATCACAGAGCAACTCGACGAGGGCATCGCTTTCCATCGCCACCGCTATCGCTCGGCGCCGGTATACCTGGCCTATTTTCAGGCCTATAGCAATACCTATGCACCTCTTGAGGTGCTGCGTGGGCGCTATGACGAGGCGTTGCGCCACGAGGGAGTGGTGGGGTTGGTAATCGGGACTCGGCCCGACTGCGTCGACGAACAAGTGCTCGACTTGCTGGAAGAATACGCCAAGAGGTGCTATGTGGCAGTGGAATACGGTATTGAGAGCTGCTACGACCGTACGCTCAAGGCCATCAAACGTGGTCACGACTTTGCTTGCACGGAGCATGCTATCCGTGCCACCGCTGAACGCGGACTCCCTGTGGGTGGGCACCTCATCTTGGGTCTCCCCGGCGAACGCCGAGATGACCTGCTGACGGAAGCCGACATCGTCAATTCGCTACCGCTCACCACAGTTAAATTCCACCAATTGCAAATTCTCCGCGGTACGGAGATGGAACGTCAGTACCAGGACGAGGCATTCAGAAAGACACTGCTGCAATTTTCGCTCGACGAGTATATCTCTTTGGTGTGTGACCTTTTGGAGCGCTTGCGGCCCGACCTCGTGGTGGAGCGCCTGGCTGGCGAGGTGCCGCCACGCTACCAGGCCTGTCCCGAACGTAGTTTCCGCCGCAAGGACGGCCGTTTGCTGCGTAACGAAGAAATCCCCGCCTTGGTGGAGGCCGAACTTGCACAGCGTGGCACCCGGCAGGGATCATATTACATGCAATCGGATAACACTCAGACAATCATATCATGAACATTACCTTTATTTCGGCCGTGTTGCCGGTACTTATCCTTTTGATTTTCATCTATCGAAAAGACAAACTCCAGCCGGAACCGCTGGGTAAACTGATTTGGGTCTTTATCGTGGGCTGTCTGAGCACGCTTCCTGCTTCTTTGATGGAGTTTGTCCTCGGTGCTTTTTCTCCATCCCATCCTGTGGCCGGTGCCATCTTCAATGGCTATGTAGTGGCGGGTTTCAGCGAGGAACTTTGCAAACTGCTGCTCCTGCTGTGGGTCATCTGGAAGAGTCCCTATTTCGACGAATATTTCGATGGCATCGTCTATGCTGTCTTCCTCTCGCTGGGTTTCGCTTGCCTGGAGAACATCCTGTATGTGTTCTCGAGCAGCGACCCGATGAGCATCGCCTTTACGCGCGGTCTACTGGCAGTGCCAGCACATTTCCTCTTTGCCATCATCATGGGCTACCACCTTTCGCTGGCCAAGTTCGATACCCCTAACCGTCGCACCCACCTCTTCCATGCCCTGCTTTATCCCATGCTCCTGCATGGCACCTATGATGCCCTACTAATGGTCAGCGACGCCTTGACCAAGGGTGGTGGCGACGAGGAAACCATCGGTGTGATTGTCTCGGGTATTCTGATGCTGGTATTCATTGTTTTCGACATACTTATGTGGCGTTGGGGCATGAAACGGATCAAACGCTTACAGGAGAGGTCAAAAGAGCAAAATTTCGACCGCCAGCATCCCTTCGACGGCTTCAAATGGGATATTCTCTAAAAAAAATTTTTAACCCATAACTATCTGATAAATAATTCTTAATTTTTAATTCTTAATTTTTAATTCAAAAAAATTTTGTCATATCGGAAAAAGGTTGTACTTTTGCACCCGATTTCATGAGAGTCAAATGGGGTATTAGCTCAGTAGGCTAGAGCGCTTGCATGGCATGCAAGAGGTCATCGGTTCGACTCCGATATACTCCACAAAAGAGGGTCGCAAAAACGGCCCTTTTTTGATAAAGGAACCTCGGGGTAGTAGCTCATCTGGTAGAGCATTTGGTTCGCAATCAAAAGGTAGTGGGTTCGAGTCCCATCTACTCCACAAAGAAAGCCCCCTCGGTATTCTCCGAGGGGGCTTTCTGTTTTCCTGATGGTTTACCAACGTCCGTTGTGAATGCGGGCGGGATCCCACTTGTCCTTCGGCTGCGCTGTGCCGTCGTGGTATCCGATGGGCACCACGGCATAGGGTATCACTTCCGCGGGCAGACCCAGGCCTTTCTTCACGGGAGCCATGGTGTTCGGGAAGGGGTAACAGGCCGTCCAGCAGGCACCAAGACCGTAGGCCTCGACAGCCAACAGCAGGTTCTCCGTGGCGGCAGCCACATCGTCGCGCCACATGGGGTTGGGACTCGTGACGGCGGGACCGTCGGGATTCTCGCGCGTGGGACGCGTCACGGTGGTGTCGGCACACACCACGACGATGGCGCCGCTCTCCATGAACTTCTTCATGTTGCCGTTGCCCTCGAAGATGGTCTCATACTGGCTCTTGTCGGTGAGCACCACGAATTGCCAGGGGCGGATGTCCATGCCCGTGGGGGCCGACATGGCGGCACGAAGAATGTTCTGCATCACCGTGTCGGGGATAGCCTCGCCGTTGTAGGAGCGCACGCTCTTGCGGTTGAGGATGTTCTGCATCAC
This sequence comes from uncultured Bacteroidales bacterium, assembly GCA_900316235.1. Taxonomy (GTDB): domain Bacteria; phylum Bacteroidota; class Bacteroidia; order Bacteroidales; family P3; genus Colimorpha. The sequence goes on along the minus strand of ONCC01000012.1, from coordinate 33,796 downwards.
CACGTCGGCAGTGTTGACCGGTGTGGCCTCTTGTTTCTCGCAGCAGGCGCCGAAGAGCATGGCGGCAGCTGCCATCAGTAATAAGGTTTTCTTCATTTTATTTATAAATTAAGTATTTTTCACGGATTTTCATGAATTCCCTGAGCGCGGGCTGCCAAGTGGCGCGGATGTCTTTCTCGCTCATGCCGGCCTCTATCTGACGGCGCAACTCCCCATTGCCAGCGAGTTTTTCGAAGAAATTGTTCTTGAGAAAGAATTTTCCTTTTGGCACCCGCTTATACATGGACGTCAAGTACTTGAGGCTGAAGGAATCGGGGGCGGGTTCCTGCCGCAAGTCGAGGGTGTCTTTCCCATAAGTGACCCACTCGAAGGGATAGTCGGTGTCGCGTCCTACACCGCAGTTGGTACCCTCGAAGAGGCAGAGGCTAGGATAGAGGGCAATGGCGTGGGCGTTACGCAGGTTGGGTGACGGTGGCACAGGAAGCTCGTAGCCCACCGAGTCGCGCTTGTAGCCCTCCATAGAGACAACCGTGAGGTCGCATTTGATACCTCCCTTCAGCCAATGCTCACCGTTAATCATCTCGGCATATTCTCCAATGGTCATGCCGTAAACGACAGGCACAGGGTGCATACCGACAAAAGAGCAATATTTAGCAGTGTCGAGCACCGGACCATCGACATAATACCCATTAGGGTTGGGTCGGTCGATGACAATAAGTGGAATATTGCTCTCTGCGCAGGCTTCCATCACATAGTGTAGCGTGCTGATATAAGTGTAAAAGCGGCAGCCCACATCCTGAAGGTCGAAGATCACACAGTCCACATCCTTTAGCTGCTCCTTCGTGGGCTTCTTGTTTTTCCCATAGAGCGAGATGATGGGGAGGCCAGTCTTAGGATCGACGCTGTTGTCGACATGGGCACCAGCAGCGGCGGTGCCACGGAAGCCGTGCTCGGGACAGAATATCTTCACCACCTGCACATCACGTGCTATCAGCGTGTCCACAATGTGAGTGCCACCGATGACCGATGTCTGGTTGCCCACTACGGCAACATGTCCCTTCGGCAGTTGCTGCTCCATCAACATCTCGGCGCCCGTCCGCAGGGGCACATAGTCTCTCTCGGTAGTCAATTGGGCGTGGCAGGAGATGAGGGACATCGCAGCAAACAAAACCAGCAATATGAGCGTTGTGCGTTTCATATTGCTGGTATAACGCGGAGAACCGCAATTTATTGTGTATGTTTACTTTTTGGGGCGGAAAATCATCTTGCCGTGCTTTTTCTCCCATGTGGGGTCAAGTAAGTTTACCCAGATGAGTTCCTGCTTCTTGGCATCGTAGACGAATTTCTGTGGCGGCATGCTGGCGCGCACATAGGAAGGTGTTCCCTCGGGGAAGATGTATTTGATGACGCCGCTGTGACCGTCAAAAGTGTATTTTATGCCCATCTGGTTATTGCTGTTCTGCGAGACACCATTGATGATGACGTAAGTATCCACTAAATAGAGACCTGTGCTGTCGGTGAGGAACTGCAGTATGTAATCTCCCACATTAGTGAAAACCTGGTCCATAATAGTGTCGTTACCTTCATAGTGATAGACCCATTCGGTGCCCACCAGGGCGCTCTTGCCGCTAGGTTTACCTTCGGTGGTTTCGGCTGTGCAGCCGAGGGGGAACAGCATGGCTGCGAGAAGCAGCATTTTGACAATTTGTTTCATTGATGTTAAGTATTTAATGATTGAAAACTTGATTCATATGGTTGTTTGCCACCTCGGAGAACATGGTTTCCATCTGCTCCTTGGTATCGATATGGAACACACATACCAGGCGGCGACTGTAGCATACGGCCACACAGTCGTAGACATCGAAGTCGACGATGGTGATGGCCCGCTCGGGGTGTTGGCGGGTGGAATAGCGCAGGTGAATGTCGGCAGGCTCGACTCCCAGACGTCGCAATGCCTCGACAGGCTGTTCCTGGATATTCAGATCGCATTTCAGTTTGTCCCATGCTACACTATCGGTGGCGTGGAGCAGGGTGATGTCGATGCGCTGGCCGTTGTCGAAACGCATGCGGCGCACGAAGTCGGCCTCAATGCCATCAGCATTTTCGTAGCGGCGGAAGAGGACGCTGGTCTCGTCCGACGGGAAGAGACGGGGCCAATACCTAACCGTCGCCACACCGCCAACGCACAGCATTGCTAAAAACAACAAGACAGAGATAGCGTGTTTCATAGCATGGAATATATTTGTTGGACACTGTCACATACTGATGAGGCTGCTTCGGCGTGGGTGCCATAGGCATAGTCGTAACGGGGTGCAGGCATGAAAGCCAAGGATGTCAGGGTAATCACGCCTAGCAGGAAGCAGGCCGCCACGGCCCGCTGCAGCCGGGCACGGTGCAAGGCCCGACGAGCCTCTTGCGAGTGCATCAGGTCAGCGGTGAACTTTGCGGCCTCGTTTCGCAGGTGCTCCTCGTGCATGTAATGTTCAATGTCTTCGAATTTCATGGCTATCTGGATTTATAGTTGTCATTATATATTGTGCGCAGCCGTTCGGTGAGTCGATGGAGTCGCACGCTGGCGGCATCGGCAGTGATGGAAAGTATCACGGCAATGTCTTTTACGGCGAAGCCGTCGCGATAGAGCTGCAATAGCTGTTGGTCGGCCTCCGACAAATGGACACGCATCTCGTCGAGCAGTTCGCGGGCTTTGTCGTCGTTGTCTTCAGCAGGCAGTGCCCAGCTTTCGTCAAGGGGTACCGTCTCCACACGGTGTTTCCGTCGGAGGTTGCTGATGGCCGTGCGTGCCACCAGCAGCACCCACGAGCGCTCCTCGGCATCGGTTACATCGTGACGCCGACGTGCATCGACGCGGAGCAACGCCAGTATCGACTCCTGCATCAGGTCACGGGCCTGCTCGGTGTTGCCCCAAGCCTGACGCAGACAGAGTCGCCAAAGGTCAGTCTGTCGACGGTGCAGCATGATTTCAAAGTCTGCGGCGGTGTCTTGTATGTCGTTTCTGTGCGTCATACCAATATAATACTCATATTATGCCGATAATCTTACATCGGGGGTACAAACTTTAACAAAAAACCGCACATGGATATCATGCGCGGTTAAAATGGTGGCCATCTTTGCTTAGTTCTTTCCTGTGTGTCCAAACCCGCCCGCGCCACGCTCGGTGTCGGTGAGCTCCTCCACCTGGACAATCTCGGCCTGCTCGTGGCGGGCGATGACCATCTGGGCGATGCGCTCGCCGTCATTGATGACGAAATCCTCCTGCGAGAGGTTAATGAGGATGACGCAAATCTCGCCGCGGTAGTCAGCATCGATGGTACCGGGGCTGTTGAGGACTGTGATGCCCTTCTTCAGAGCCAGGCCGCTGCGGGGACGCACCTGGGCCTCGTAGCCTGCAGGGAGTTCCATGAAGAGGCCGGTCTTCACCAAGCCACGTTCCATGGGTTTCAAGGTGATGGGACCTTCGGGCAGGAAGGCTCGCAGGTCCATGCCTGCTGACTGCGAAGTCTCGTACTTCGGCAGCGAATGATGACTGGTGTTCTTCAGCTTAACAATCATTTGTCTTAACTACTTTTTTGTCAGCACTTCGTCAATCATGCCGTATTTCAGTGCCTCTTCGGCGGTGAACCAGTGGTCGCGGTCGCTGTCTTTCTCCACCTGCTCGAAGGGCTGGCCGCTGTGCTTGGCGATGATCTCGTAGAGCTCCTTCTTGAGCTTGAGAATCTCGCGGACGGTGATCTCCATGTCGGTAGCCTGACCGTCAGCACCGCCCATGGGCTGATGAATCATCACGCGGGCATGCGGCAGGGCGCAGCGGCGGCCTTTCTCGCCGGCGCAGAGCAGCACGGAGGCCATCGAGGCAGCCAAGCCGGTACAGATGGTGCTCACCTTAGGCTGGATGTACTGCATGGTGTCGTAGATGCCGAGGCCAGCATAGACGGAGCCTCCCGGCGAATTGAGGTAAATCTGGATGTCCTTGGTGGGATCCACGCTCTCGAGGAAGAGCAACTGGGCCTGGATGACGTTGGCCGTATAGTCGTCGATGGCGGTGCCGAGGAAGATGATGCGGTCCATCATCAGACGGCTGAAGACGTCCATCTGAGCCACATTGAGCTGACGCTCCTCAACGATATAGGGGGTCAGCGAGTTATTGATGGCCGACGTATACTTGGCGTAAGTCGTGCTGCTGATACCACGATGCTTTGTGGCGTATTTCTCAAATTCTGTCATATCTATGATTGTTTTTTTGTTTGCTATAATTGATTAACCATTTAAGAATTAATTAGTTCTTTCTTTTCAATAAAACCAATATATGATTGTAATGAATTAAGATACTCTTCTATTTTAGCATTATAAATGTTCTTGTTATGTTTTTTAATAAATCTCTTTTTTTGTAATGATTTGATGCCAAATGGCAAAACAAGTAAGATTATTGTTAGTAATGCAAATATCCCATTCGTATTCTCTCCTTCATCGGGCCATGCAAGTACACCACAGATTATTGCAGGAATGTAACATATTCCAAACAACCTTGCTGTTCGCGATGATATTTGTTCGCCTGTGCTTGCATAAAGGTTTTCTGCATCAAGTAGTATTTCCGTTTTTTTACACAAATAATCAACAACATTATTCTTTGTAAGGCCATAGACATCATATGTGGGCAATCCTTGTAAATGGGAATCATTGTTCAAATCTTGTTGTGATTTGACATAATCGAAGAACCTACTTAAAGGGTAATGCTCCATTAAAGTGTTTATATCGTATTTTGATGTCATGTCTTTTTATTTCAGCAGTTTCCTATTCCCCACCTCTTCCAGCACGGTCATTTGGTCTTTTTCTTCTTACCGGTTCCGATGGCTTTCTTTTCTTCGGTGGCAAGGCGACGCTCTACCTTCTTTACGTCCTCGGCGGGTGGGAGGTTCTCGGGAACGATGCCACGCTGAATAAGCATCTGGCGAACAGCGCGGTTGTTGTCTTCATGCTCGGCGGTGATGTCGTGTTCACCCTTTAGGTCTTTGCTCTGCACATTCACGCTTGTCATCTCGGCAGCGAAGTCTTTGGCTTTGATGCTGATGGTTGGCAAGAAGTCGGCCAACGGGCGACTGTCGGGGACACCCATCTTGCGTTTGAGCATTCCAGTACTCAGGCGGAACAACGCCTGGTCTCCTTTGGAACGGATAACGGCAAAACTCTTGTCATTCACCCCGCGCTCATAGAGAATGCCCGACAATTTCTTTTCTGTCTCCTGTAACTTGGTGCGGGCCTTCACACGCTCCACCTCCAGCAAACGTTTCTCCACAAGCTCTGCACGGCGTGTCTGCACGGCAAAATAAGTCTGAGCAAAAGCAATCTGTGGCTTACGAGGGTCACCGTTTTGTGCCACAAGATAGCAAGCATAACGAGTCAACAGAAAGTCATCTATCTCTTTTTCGGCACCCTTTGGCATGGGTATCGTTTTGCTGACGTCAGCAAAATGATCCGTCAAAGGTTGTCCTGCGTTTTCACAAGAAGCTTTTGCTTTTTCTATCACGCTTGCAAAGTTGCGCCACTGGGTATATCCCAGCAACTTACAAAGCTCACGGGCACTCCAGCACTCCACTCCGTTTACCTCACATACGGCCTGCTCGTACTGCCCAAACATCTGTTGTATCTCTTCAGTTTTCATAGTTATCCGGCCTCTTATCTTAGGTATTCTTTTTCAGCAGATCCGGGCGGCGCTCTTTGGTGCGAGCGATGGCTTGTTCCATGCGCCATTGCTCTATCTTGGCGTGGTTGCCGGAGAGGAGGACGTCGGGGACACGCCAGCCGCGGAATTCCGGCGGGCGGGTGTATTCGGGCGGAGCCACGAGGCCGTCCTGGAAGGAGTCGCCGAGGGCCGACTGCTCGTCGCCGAGCACTCCCGGAACGAGGCGGATGACGGCATCGCAGATGACGGCTGTAGCCAGCTCGCCACCGGTCAACACATAGTCACCGATGGAAATCTCCTTGGTGATGAAGTGCTCGCGCACACGCTCGTCGACACCTTTGTAGTGGCCGCAGAGTATCATCAGGTTCTCCGCCAGTGACAGCTCGTTGGCCATGGGCTGCGAGAGCATCTCGCCGTCGGGGGCGGTATATATCACTTCGTCGTAGTGGCGCTCCTTCTGGAGCCCTTCGATGCAGTTGGCCAGGGGTTCCACTGCCATCACCATGCCGGCGGCGCCGCCGTAGGGATAGTCGTCGACGGAGCCATATTTAGTCAAGGAATAGTCGTGAAGGTCGTGGAAATGCACCTCAACGAGCCCCTTCTTCTGGGCCCTCTTGAGGATGCTCTCCTCAAAGAACATGGTCATCATGTTCGGGAACAGGGTGAGGATATCGAGTCTCATCTCTTCTTCTTCGATTTTCCGCTGACGCGCAGCTTGTCTCCCGGGTGGAGCACTTTGTTGCGGCTGATGCCGTTAAGTTTGCACAACTGGGTGATTGTGGTTCCGTTGCGTCGGGCAATCTTCTCCAGGGTGTCGCCGCTGCGCACCTTATACCATCCGTTGGAGCCCTTTCCGCTGCCCGATGAGGCCTTGCTGCCATTCTTGCCTCCTTTGGCCACCTTGCGGAACGACGACGAGGTAAGCGACAGCTCGTTACTGATGAGGTCGTGGGTGGCACAATCAAGCACATTTTCGGGGTTGATGGCGTTACCCATGTAACGTATCTCAAAATGCAGATGGCTGCCGCGGCTGCGGCCGGTATTGCCACAAAGTCCGATAATCTCGCCACTTTTCACTTGTTGCCCCGCCACTACATGACGTGCCGACATGTGGGCATAGTAGGTCTCAAGACCATTGGCGTGATGGATGATGACCAACTCGCCATAGCTGCGGTTGCGCTTCGAGATGCGCACCACGCCGTCGAAAGCGGCATAGATAGGCTCTCCCGTGGGCAGCGCTAAGTCGAGACCGTAATGGAAACGGCGCCGGCGGGGGCCGAAATGCGACGAGGGACGAGCCGCCCAAGGCGTTGGCCAGGTAAACTTGGGTAATTGGATGTCGATGGGCGATTCAATGGTGTTTACATCAAGTTTCGGCAGGTGGATGGCCGCGGTGTCGAAACCCGCCAGCAGAATGTCGTCCTCGCTCGCCACACCATCGTCATCGAGCGTGTAGATATTGGGCATGCCCTCTTCGTCGACATCGTCGATGTCTTCCTCATCGCGCTCTTCTAAAAGGAACGGGGCCTGATATAGGTGGTTCTCGGTCTCCTTGTTGTTGCGGGGATCAATCACCACTCCTTTGTATTCCTCGTCCTCGTAGATGACGTCCAGTTTGTTGACCTTGATTTCCGATTTGTTGTTCTTCTGCTTGGGGTCATCGCTCTGTGCCATGGCTACGGCAGGGGCTGTCAACAAAGCAAAAAACAATAGGATAGGTTTCGTATATTTCATTATGTAATGCTCAATATGGGTGTATAAAAACTTTGCAAAAATACAAAAAATACCCCAACTGGCAAAATAATATTATCTTAAAAAATTAAAAATCGCCACAGGCAATGATGCGACAGGCACCAATATAGCGTTTCTTATAGTAGGGCTCGTTCGAGCGTGTGATGACAATGCCGCTTTGGGTGGAGGAATGGATAAATCGGAAAGTGCCGTCATCGTTCACCTCGGTGACGATACCCACGTGTCCCACACTCTTCGCGTGTTTGCGTCCACCATAAAATACCAGGTCACCAACTTTCAAGGTGTCATTCTCCACTTTCTTGCACATGCTGTATTGTCCCCCTGCCGCCGGTGCCAGCGTGACACCGAATTTGCCATAGATATAGCGTGTGAATCCCGCACAGTCAAATCCTTTGGGGCTCTTGCCAGCCCAGCGGTAAGGGGTTCCCAGGTATTTCATGCTTTCAGCAATCAGTGTGTCCACGTTGATGCAGGTGTCCTGCACCAGATTCTGGGCCTGTAGAAAACTCCCCTGCAGGAGTATCATTGTGAGGCAGGCAAACAGGTATCTTTTCATAGGCATCAGTAGTTGAAGATAATACGTCCCTCGGTCGTATGGGTTTCTACGCCATAGACAGTGCGGATGTTCTCCGGCGTGAGACCGCCAGCCATGGGACCGTTGTAGAGCAATTTCCCTTCATGGAACAGCAGGAGGTCGTCACAGAACTGGAGAGCGAGGTTCAAGTCGTGGATGACGATGACCACGCTCTTGTCGGTATTTCTCAGCAACCGCATGATCTCCAGCTGGTGTGCGATGTCGAGGTTGCTCACCGGCTCGTCCATTAGCAGCACCGGCGTTTGTTGGGCCAGTGCGCGGGCAATCATCACTCGCTGCAGTTCGCCGCCGCTCATCTCGTGGGGTTTGGACATGCGCAGGTGCCAGGTGCCGGTCTGCCGCATGCACTGTTCCACGATGTCCCAGTCGGCCTGCGACTCGTTCTGCAGACGTCGTTGGTAAGGGTTGCGACCCATGAGGACCGTCTCGAAGGCCGAGAATTCGAAGTCGGTCTGCGCTTGCTGGCGCACAAAAGCCACCTTCTGGGCCAAGGTCCTTGCGGAAAAGTCTTTCACCCGTCGGCCATCAATCAGCACCTGACCTCCCGTGGGTTCCAGCAGGCCGCCGATGCAGCGCAACAAGGTGGTCTTGCCGCAGCCGTTGGGCCCCATCACCGCCGTGATGCGCCCCTCTGCAATCCCGGCACTAATATTGTCGAGGATGCAGCGCTGGCCAAAGCTGACGGTGATATGGTCGAGGGTTATCATTGTTTTTCTAGTTTTTTCTAGTTTATCTAGTATTTCTAGTTCTACTAGTATGTTTTCTTATTTTTGTACAACAAATAGATGAACAGCGGGGCGCCCACCATCGAGGTCAACGAACCCACAGGCAGTTCGCTGGGCCTCAATACCGTGCGTGCCAATGTATCGCACAGCAGCACGAATATGGCGCCACATAGCATCGCGTAGGGCACTACCCTCCGGTTGTCGGGTCCCGCCACCAAACGTACGGCATGCGGAACTATCAGTCCCACAAAGCCTATCACGCCGCAAGAGCTCACGGCAAAGGCCACCATCAGGGTGGTCGCCAGCAGCAGCACCCGCTTCACCTTCTCCACCTCGCAGCCCATGCTCTGCGCCGCCTCACTGCCGGCCAGCAGCAGGTTCAAATCCCTTGAGTACCACAGCACTACGCCTATGCCCACCGCGGCTACCGGCAGTAGCATCCACACGTCGGTCCACGCTGAACTGCCAAACGAGCCCATGGTCCAGAAGATGATGCTGTCCATCTTCTCCTGGTTGAGCACCATGAGGAATGAGATGACGGCCGAGATGAGCAGCGTAAGGCATACGCCTGTGAGTAGCAGCGTGGTGGTGTGCATGCGGTTGCCGATGGAAGCTATCTTGTAGATGAGCAGCACTGTGAGCAGTGCCGCCGCCAGCGCCATGCCGCCCACACCCCAGAGGAAAGCCTCGAGTCCAAGCAGGATGGCTACTGCGGCGCCCAGTGAAGCTCCGCTGCTGACGCCCAGCACGTAGGGGTCGGTCAGCGGGTTGCGGAAGATGCTTTGGTAGGCTGCGCCGCACACACTCAGCACCGCCCCCACCAAGGCTCCCATAATGACCCTCGGTAGGCGCAGTTGCCAGAAAATCTGTGAGTTTCCAATCTCATCCCACGTAAAGTCGACAGCTCCAAAAAGGCAACTGACAGCCATCGTGGCCACCAGCAACACGCTGAGACCCAGCAGCACCCACGGATTGGCTCTTCCCGATCTTCTTTCGTTAACCATTAACCTTTACAAGATATCTTTCATCGTATACACACCCGGTTCGGCTTTGGCCAGAAACTCGGCCGCCAGCAATGCCCCCAAGGCCAGACCCTTGCGCGAGTGCGCCTCGTGGGTCAGGGTGATGGTGTCTATCTCACTGTCGTAGACCACCGTATGGATTCCTGGTACCTCGCCCTCGCGGTAGGAAGTGATGGGGATACTCTCCACCTTCCTTTTTCCAGCCTCCACTATCTGCTCCTGCAGCGTGATGGCCGTGCCGCTTGGGGCGTCGAGCTTGTGGATATGGTGGGTCTCGCTGATGGACACTTTGTAGTCGTCGCGGCCACGCATCAAGTTGGCCAAACGCTCATTCAATGCAAACATGATGTTCATCCCGATGCTGAAGTTGGTGGCTGTGAAAAGCCTGCCTTTCAGCTTCTTGCACTCGGCGGTGACCCTCTCATAGTCGCTATACCAGCCCGTGGTACCACACACCACCGGCACACCGGCCTCCAGGCAGCGCAGCATGTTGGCTGTCGCTGTGGCAGGCGTGGTGAACTCTATCGCCACATCGGCATCTATTTTCGCGGGCCAGGGCTCGTCCTTGTCAATCTTAGTAGTGACCTTGTGACCACGCTCAGCGGCCAGAGTCTCAATGGCGTGACCCATCTTCCCGTATCCTATCAGTGCAATCTTCATTGTCTTTCTCTTCTAAAAACGAAACTGCAAAAATACTCATTTTTCCCCATACGGCCAAATTTTATTTTATCATTTCACGTCGAATATAAATGTTAACAATTGTTAATAACAAAAACCCTATAATAACCCTATCAACACCTACTGCGGTAGGAGTTGGTAGGGAGTTGGTAAGGAGATGGTAGGTTGTTCATTGCTATCAGGTAGAGTGAATTAAGCTAGAAATCGGGTATTCTTTGAAAAAAATGGTAATCCCGGAGGTCATAGTGTTGAAATATTAACTTAATAAATGTTAAATGATGATGGGATTGGAACATGAAATGGACAATGGAAAGGGGGTGGTAATGCGTGCGATTGTAAAAAAGCTTTCGTGACACTTGCATTTGTATCGAGAATTTTGTGTACCTTTGCACCAGTGAAAAAATAAACAATAGATACCTATGGAATTCAAACTCAATACTATAGAAGAGGCCATCGAGGACTTCCGCGAGGGCAAGTTTGTGATTGTTGTCGACGATGAAGACCGCGAGAACGAGGGCGACTTTATCATGGCTGCCGAAAAGATTACCCCCGAGCATGTCAATTTCATGCTCAAGAATGGCCGCGGTGTGCTCTGCGCCCCCATCACTGAGGAGCGCTGCCACGAGCTGCAGCTCGACATGCAGGTGCACGACAACACCTCGCTCCTTGGTACCCCCTTCACGGTTACTGTTGACAATCTGGAAGATGGCTGCACCACCGGTGTCAGCATGCACGACCGTGCCAGCACCATCCGCGCCTTGGCCGATCCCAAGACGAAGGCCGACCAGCTGGGCCGTCCTGGCCACATCAACCCTCTGCGCGCCCGCAACGGCGGCGTGCTCGTCCGTGCCGGCCACACCGAGGCGGCTGTCGACCTGGCCCGCCTCGCCGGACTCTATCCCGCCGGTGCCCTCATCGAGATTATCAACGACGACGGCACTATGGCCCGCATGCCCCAGTTGCAGGAGGTGGCCAAGAAGTTTGGCCTCAAGATAGTGACTATCAAGGACCTCATCGCCTACCGCGTGGCTCACGAGACACTCATCCGTAAGGAGCAGGAGGTGTTCCTGCCCACGCAGTGGGGCAACTTCCAACTCATCGCCTACACCCAGCTTGACAACGGCAACACCCACATGGTGCTCAAAAAAGGTGAGTGGCAGGAAGGAGAGCCCGTGCTGGTGCGTGTCCACTCGAGTTGCGCCACGGGAGACATCTTTGGCTCCTGCAAATGCGACTGCGGCGACCAGCTGCATCACGCTATGCAAATGATTGAGCGTGAGGGCAAAGGACTCATTGCCTACATGAGCCAGGAGGGACGCGGTATTGGTCTGGTGAACAAACTCAAGGCCTACCACTTGCAAGAGATGGGTCTCGACACCGTCGACGCCAACCTCAAGTTGGGCTTCAAGGCCGACGAGCGCGACTACGGCATCGGCGCCCAGATTCTCCGCGACCAGAAGGTCACCAAGATGCGCCTCATCACCAACAACCCCGTGAAGCGCACCGGCCTGGAAGGCTACGGCCTCGAAGTCACCGAGATTATCCCCATCGTCATTGAGCCCAACAAATACAACGAACGGTATCTCAAGACCAAGCAGGACCGCATGGGGCATGAGCTCCACCTGAAATAAAAAGAAGGCGTCTCGATCGAGACGCCTTCTTTATTATGAACCAGAGGACTAATGGAGTATTGTTGTGAGAAAACAACTTCTTTATCACTTGCGAATCTGCTGATTTTGTGAAAAAGCATGGTTTGTCGTTCCTAGCGCAACCAAAAGTATACAAAGCAATTTTTTCATGGTTTTAAATATTTACTGTCATAAACTCTAATGCATCCAGGACAGGAACTACGGAGCAGCATCCTCCAGTATGAAGATCATGTGCTTTTAAAATTCCAATAATGAACCATTTTTCCTGTAGTAATTGTTCGTAATTCTCTTGAAATTTTGCTTTTAAATCTGGATTTAAGGTTACGGTGAACGTATGAATGCTCTCATCCAAATGGTCTTCCCTGTCAGTGCAATAGACAAAATTATTGGCAGAGCCGTTCATATAGTCTGGGACCCATGTTGTCGAGCCCCAGCAGAGCCAGCCAGTCAACATGAGAGTATCACCTTGATGTTCTTTTAGTGTCTCTCTATGGCATGCGAAACAGTTTCTGGCTTGCTCAACGGTGCTATAGCCCATGTTAGATAATGTGGCTGACTCAGGAGCGTACCATTCACAATCAAAACACTCGTCAGGTAACACTTCCCCTCCAGTATTGGGGTTGATAGAACAATTATCTTCTTTGTTCGAACAACTTACCACAAATAAACTTACAGAGCCCAAGAACAAGTATAGGATTAATAATGACATTCTCATCGTTACATCATTTTACTGTTTTTGACTTCAGTGCATCAATCTGTTTCTGAAGGTCAATGATATAAAGTGTTAGCTCCTCTAATAGATGCTTAGGATATACCCGTCGAACTGGGTGTAGTATTGGTAGAGGGGACACGAGGTGGCGGCACCCTCGAGGGGATTGCCGTATTCGGTCTCGAAGAGTGAATGGCATGAGGGACATTCCAGCACCGCGCCCGCCCATCCTTCGAGGGGCAGCAAGCGCTCGTCGTGGCAATGGGGACAGGCACACTCGAAGGCCACGAACTCGCCATAGCTGACGCGGCGGACGAAGATGCCTTTGTATCCTCGGTTGACGGTAACTGTGCCTCCCACGGTCTGCAGGGCGGCGAAGTCGGGCATGTTGATGTCAATCTGCGCCCCGTCGCCGAAGGGGGTGTCGCAGGTGTTGTCTTTGCTGCAGGCAAAGAGGAAAAACAGCATGAAAAATAGCACGCTATTTTTCATGCTGATAATCTCCATAGATGGTTTTCATGGTGACCAAAGCCACGGTGAGGAGGCTTTCCTTGCTGACGGCGGCGAGGTCGTCGGTGGTGGTGTGCCAGTGCTCGAAGAAGCTGGTGGTGCCGCTGTTCTGCACGATGTCTACCATGGGAATGCCGGCCAGGCGGTTGACGTAGTAGTGGTCGTCGAGGATGGGGTCGGTATCCTGGCTGACAAAAATATTTCCGTAGCCGAGGGCATCGGCGGCGCGCCACAGTTTGTCAGTTAGGCCGGGGGCGAAGTTGCGGCTGATTTGTTCCTTGGTGAAGCGGGGGTGGAGGGTGCCCACCATGTCGAACAGGACGCCGTAGACGGCGGTGTAGTAGGGTACATGGCGGTTCCGCGCCCAGTATTGGGAGCCCTTGCACCAGGTGTCCTCATCGTAGACTTCGCTCCAGGAAGGAGCGCCTTGATCTTCGACGTCAAAGAAGATGAAGTCGACTCCCACCGAGGGCGGCATCAGGCTCATGACGCGGGCCATCTCCATGAGAACGGCGACTCCCGAGGCACCGTCGTTGGCACCCGGGACGGGGCTGTGGTGGAGGTCATCGTTGGGGTCGTGGTCGGCCCAGGAGCGGCTGTCCCAGTGGGCGGCCAGCAGCACGCGGCGGTCGGCCGTGGGATTGAGCGAGGCAATGATGTTCTTTCCGGGTACCGTGCTGTTGTCCCACAAGGTGGCGGTGAAGTCCTGCACGATAACGGTGTCGCACCAGCGGCGCATCTGTGCTTCCAGCCATTGGGCGCACTGGCTCCATCCTTTGCTGCCGGGGATGCGGTTGCCGAAGGAGAGCTGATGCTCAACGAATGCATAGGCGCTGTCGGCTGAGAAGTCAGGTACCGCTACCTGTGTGTAGTCGATGGTGCTGGAGGTTTCGGAAGCCTCCTGGGGTTTGTGATTGCAGCCTGCCAGCACAAGCAAGCAGGCTGCAATAAAAGCAAGTCGTTTCACTTTTAACTATGTTTATTTCAAGCGCTCTGCATATTCGCAGGTACGGGTGTCGACTTTGATGCGCTCGCCTTCTTTGATGAAGAGGGGGACGCGGACTTGCACGCCAGGTTCGACGGTGGCGTCCTTCATGGCGTTGGTGGCGGTGTTGCCGGCGAAACCGGGCTCGGTGTAGGTGACGACGGTTTCGATGAACGGGGGCAGCTCGCAAGTCAGCGGGGTCTCGGTGTCGGCCTCGACGGTGATTTCAACATACTGGCCGTCCTTAAGGAACTGCGGGGCGTTGATAATCTGCTCGGGGATGTAGATCTGCTCGTAGGTCTCGGTGTGCATGAAGACATGCATGTCGCCCTCCTTGTAGAGGTAGGTGTAGGGGCGGCGTTCCACGCGGACGATGTCAATCTTGGCACCGCTGGGGAAAGTGTTCTCGAGCATGCGGCCAGTCTTCACATTGCGCATTTTGGTACGCACGAAGGCGGCACCTTTGCCGGGTTTCACGTGGAGGAATTCAACGATGGTGTAGATGTCGTTGTTGAAATTGATGCAAAGTCCGTTCTTAATGTCAGTGGTTGTTGCCATAAATACTTGTTGTTTATTTAATTATTACTATTTTTCTTTTTTTCTTCGGCATAGAGCTGTGTGAGGCGGCGGAGGTCGTCCTTGAGTTGGTCGAGTTCCTCCTCGCAGGCGCGGAAGCGGTGGCGTTCCATCATCCAGCGCATGGCGATGGCCAGGGCCACGAGAATCATCGTCAGCGAGAGGCTGAGGCCCGGTGTCTCACTGTTTTTCAGCATAAAATAGACTACCGTGGCACCGAGAATCAGCACGTAGGAGGCTATTTCATATAATTTTATTGCGGTCTTATGACTCATTTTTATACCGATTTGAGAGTGCAAAAATACAAACTTTTTTTTAAATAGAAATATAATTTTATATTTCTGATTCTTTTCAGAGGTCTCCAGGACGGATGACGAGGTGATTGGTGGTCATACGAATCATATAGGTCTGTACGATAGCCTTGAGGCGTGTGAGCATGGCGTTGACCCGTTGGGGTTCGGATTTCAGGAGGTCGTTGTTCTGCAGCGGATCGAGGACATAGTTGTAGAGGCCCGTGGGCTGCTCACCGTCGAAGAGTAGGGTGTAGTCTCCTTCGATATATTGGTAGATGTCGTTGCTGAAGTTGACGGCCCAAGGGGTCTCATTGGGATCGAAGACATTCTTTCCGAAAGCCGAGAAAGGCTGGTCGTATCCAAGGATACGAAGTACGGAGGGCATGATGTCTATCTGTTGCATGACGCCCGGGAGCATGCCGGTGGGGAGTTCTCCGGAGGGGTCATAGATGGCGATGGGAATGGAGAAAACGCCAACAGAGGTATGGCTCTCGTCGTATTGGTGGCGCGAGGTGTGGTCGGCGGTGAAGACGAAGAGGGTGTTTTTGAACCAAGGCTGCTGACTGGCGGTGGCGAAGAAGTGGCGCAGGGCGTTGTCGCTGTACTGGATGGTGCGGTGGATGGGGAGAGGACCACCGAGGTAGACGTCCTCATAGCGCTGTGGGACGTTGAAGGGGTGGTGTGAGGTGGCAGAGAAGAATCCGACCACGAAGGGCTCCTCAAGGCGCTCGGTGATGGCCGTGGCAGTGAACTGGAGGAAGTCCTCGTCCCAGATGGCCCAGTGTCCGTCGAAGTCATCCCGGCCACCGGTGCGCGGGTCGTCGCAGTATTCAGACATGCCGATGTATTGTTTGAATCCCGATGAGCGGGCAAAGGCTTGGAAGCCCATGGAGGAGTTGGGGGCGCCGTGGAAGAAGGCGGAGTGGTAGCCTTTCTGCCCGAGGCAGTCGGCGAGTCCGCTAAGGTCGTTGAGCGATGAGGGAGTAAGAATGAAGGGCTCGATGAAGAAGGGCACCGAGGAGAGAGACGAGGGCATGGCGTCGATGCTTTTGCGGCCATTGGCGAAGGTGTGCTCGAAGGTCAACGAGTGTTCGAGCAGCGAGTCGAGGAAGGGAGTGTAGCTGACAAAATCGGGATGCGACTGGCGGAGAGCTTGGTTATAATAGCCGAAATATTCGCGTGAGAAACTCTCGAGGATGATGACCATGACATTTTTCTGCCCTGAGACCATGGGAATAGTGTCGGCAGGAGAAGGGATGTGGAGGGGGGTGTAGATGGTGGCGAGTTGCTCTTCGGGCATGTATTTAGGATCTTTGAAAGGATGTTTGCCGATGGTGCGGATGATGGAGAAGGGGGTGTTGAGGACGATAGAGGCCTGCTGAGGCGAGTGGACATATTGGTTGGCATTGGAGATGGTGATGGGACGCGTGCTGCCAGTGAAGCCTCCGCGCATGGCAAAGATGGAGAATGGAATGGCGACAATAAGGCCTAGGGAGGTGGCGAGGTAGTATTTGAGTTTGGTGTGGCTGAGCGATTGGGAAACGGAATGGTTTAGAGGACTATTGTCGGGTTTAACATAGAGGAACCAGAGGGCGGCGATGAGGGTCAGTCCGAGGAGAAGGAGATACCAATGGTTTATGAGTTCGGTGAAGAAGATACCGCCGAGGTTGCCTTCATTGGAGAACTCGGAGAAGAAAGTGGCGGTGGTGCGACGGCCGGTAAACTGGGAATAGACGGTGTCGACGAGGTTGATAGAGAGGCAGAAAGAGTTGATGACGACAAAAATCCATTTGCACATCTGATGCCACCAGGGACGCTCCTTGAGATGGAGGGGAAAGAGCATGAGGACAATCCAGAGGCAGTTAGTGTAGAGGATTGCCGAGGAGTCGAATCGCAGGCTGCCAGCCAGGATTTCACCCATGGAAAGTTGGTCCCAGCCCACGGAGAGGGTACTCCAGTTCTCGAGGATAAAGGCTACACGGGTGACCATGTAGAGGACATAGACGAGTGCCAGGTTGATGAGCACTGTCAAAACGTTGCTGAAGGGGAATGCTTTTATTTTCATACTGCAAATTTTTTTGTCGGCGGTTTATACAAATTAAAATTGGAAATAGATAAACGGTTGTAAGTCAGCGGTGATGAACTGATAGAGTGTCACTGCCATGAGGATGCATACGAGGGCCATAAGCCACAAGGGCATGGAAGCGAACCAGAGGCGGTAGCGACGCTTGAAGCGAGTGGGGAGCCAGTGAATTACCATGCCGAAGACAAAGAGCAGGAAGACGGCAGAATAATGACTCAATATGTCGAGTATCTGCGAAAGGTTCCAATGAGAACCTATCTGGTGCACCATCTGGCTGGCAGTGTTCCAGGCCACTTCATTGGCTTCAGCAGGGTCAAGGTTGGATCCCGAGCGGAAGAAGAGGCGGGTGAAGGAGATGAAGATAAAGGTAATGGTGACGGCCCAGGCAGTTGAAAATTTTATATTTTGAACTTTGAATTTTGAATCTAGGAGGTAGACTATTAGGAAGCCGACGAGGAGGGTGAAGGAGCAATAGTATAGGAGGTTGAGAAGGGGAAGGTCGGTAGTGTGGCTGGCGATGCCGAGGACGGAGGTGAAAAGGATAAGAACGAGGAATCGGAGACTCCAGCGGCAGTCTTTCCACCATTTGTAGACAAGGATGCCGAGACCATTGAGGCCGCCCCATGTGATGAAGTTGAAGGAGGAACCATGCCAGAGACCGCCGAGGAGCATGGTGTCCATATTGTTGACGTTGGTGCCCAGGGTTTTGCGGTGCGAGGGCCGGAGGTGGTAGAGAAGTAGGATGGTGGCGATAATAACGATGACGGCGATGGTGAAGCCTGTCATTTTCAAACGGAAGGCGGCGATTAGCAGAATGACGAAGAGGATGCCGTAGGAGGTAACACCCGAGGTGCGATTTCCCCCGAGGGGGATGTAGAGATAATCGCGCAACCAGCGCGAGAGTGACATGTGCCAGCGACGCCAGAAGTCGGTGGGATTCTGGGCCTTGTAGGGCGAGTTGAAGTTGACGGGGAGGTAGAACCCCATGAGCATTGCCACGCCGATGGCGATGTCGGTATAGCCGGAGAAATCGGCATAGACTTGGAGGGAATAGACTATGAGGGCGGAGAAGTTCTCGAAAGGAGTGTAGAGCAGGGGATTTTCGAAGACCCGATCGACAAAGCTGACGGCCAAATAATCGCTAAGGATTATTTTTTTAATCAAACCATTGCAAATCCAAAAGACCGCTATACCGAACTGGCGGCGGGAAAGGAAGAATGGCTTGTAAAGTTGTGGAACGAACTGGTCGGCACGCAGGATGGGTCCTGCTACAAGTTGAGGGAAGAAAGCGGTGTAGAAGCCGAAGTCGAGGATGTTGGAGACGTGGTGAATTTTGCGCTTGTAGACATCGACGATGTAGCTGATGTTCTGGAAAGTGAAGAAGGAGATGCCGACGGGGAGGAATATCTTGATGGCAATGCTGTATTCGGTGCCGAAGGTGGCGTTGAAAATGTCAGTGAAGAAGTAGGCGTATTTGAAGAAGCAGAGTACACCGAGATTGACCACTACACCTATGGTACGCAGGGTTTTGCGTTTGGTATAGGACAGAGGCTTGTCCATGCCGATGCCAAGAATCCATCCCAAGAGGGTGGAAAAGACGAGTAGGAGGACGAAAAGTCCCGAAGTCTTATAGTAAAAGAAAAGACTGAATGCGAAGAGGTATCCGTTGCGGAGGACGCGATGGGTGGGGTCGAGAGTGCCGTCGGCCTGCTTGCATTGACGTGCTACGATGATTCCGAAGAAGAGATAGATGATGAGGAAGAGCACCCAGAAGTGAATCTGCGTGAAGAGCAGGGGATGATCGTCGTTGAAGGCGAAGAGGGAACAGAGGTATGCGAGAATGTCAGACATCGTTTCAGAGTAATCGGATTATTCGGAGTAATCGGAATAGGACTTGAGGAGGGCTTTGGTGAAGAGGTCACCGAGGAGTTGGTAACCAGCGATGGTAAAATGTACACGGTCTTTCTGTGCCAGATGGTTCTTATACCATTTCTCCATGGACTTGAGACCTCCCATGATTTCGAACTGGTCCCAGACGGCTCCATTGGTATCATTGGCTAGACGATAGAATACCTCACGTGCAAGAAGACCGTTGCGGTTTACCTCATAACGGCGGCGACTTTTTTTGCGGTAACTGTCGTTGTTGGTGATGAAAACAAAGGCACAATCGGGATTGATGGTGCGGATGGAATCGACAAGGGCAAGATAGTTGGTGCGGAAGGCTGCGGTATCAAAATCGGGATTGTTAGCGTCGTTGATACCTATGCCGAAGATTACCATGTCGGGATGCAACATGCGAAGGTCGCGGGTAAAGTTCTGACAGCGCAAGTAGTCGGGCACAGCGGCGCCGTTGACACCGATAGAATGGAAAGAGATACCAGGGCGACGGTTGCCGAGATAGATGCCCGTAAGGGTAAAACTATCGCCTGCCTTACATGGGATGATGATGGAAAAGGAGTCGACGACTGAATTGAGATTAAAAACATATCGATCAGTGTTATGGTCCACATAGGAAGGATATACCTGACGATTGTCAAACGAAAGCAGTGGCACCACCTGCTCGTCGGAATGGCCCAGGATGACCACTCGATTGATGGCATAGTCGACAGTGGGTTCATTCATAACAATCTGTACCTCGGCAAGAGAGTCGGCAGCAGTGATGGCAATGCCACAAAGACCTAAAGGGTAGTCATGTTCTTTGTATACGTTACGCGTGAGAGTGACTTTCTGTGGGCAGTGTACGATATAATCATGAGGGTTGTTGCAACGGGCGGCAGCCGAATAGGGGAATATCATGCCACGTCCGGCGACAAGGGAGGGGTAGGCGTGCATGAGGTTGGTACGGATTGTATTGCTCATGGTTCCGGCCTGGACATGTGAACCGCCGATATGGACGATATTGATGTTCCCCTGCTGGGAATCAATCATGCGTTGCCACTTCCAGAAGAATGTTTTCATCGACGATGATGAGGTGTCGAAATGGAGTTTGTTTTCTTTATATTTGACAAATGAATATTGGGGCAATTCGACAGATTCGCGCTGCGCCAATATACAAACGGGGGCTAAAAGAAATATTATGAATGATAATAGATATTTCATGAGGACTAATTGTCTCTTTGTTGATTAAATCGGCGACGCAGACAGTAGAGTTGATAATTGTCAGCAAAAGCTTGTGCCAGTTTGGCACCCATCTTGTCGGCTCCGTGTTGCGAGAAATGAATATAGTCGCTGCCGGCCAACCCTTTTTTGTTCCAATTTAGCATGGAGTTCCATCCTCCCATAGCATGGTAGATGCTCCAGTAGGCGGCATTATGGCTGTTGGCAGTGACGATGAGACTGTCGATAAGAGTAGGCAGCATGGGATAAGTCTGTAACACTCCTTTGTTTCGGGTGCTCATGTCGGAGGGGCCAATAAAGAGAATTTTGGCCTTGGGGCAACAACGATGGAGATAGTCAATTTGTTTACCCATTGACCGGCAGTAGGTTGAGATGGATTTTTCATCATCCAGGTAAGGTACTGAGTTACCTCCGAACTGGAGGATGATGAGCCCCACGTCGAGCTGTGCGTAAGCTTCAGTGAGGAAGTGTTGGTCAACCAGAGTGAACTGCTGACCCGAGCATCCTCGCATTGGGATATTGTCGACGGCCACACCTGGGCCATTGTCGACAGTGACACAATAGAGGTCCGCATTTCCACGGGTGTTAAGAGTGATAGTGGTAGAGGAGGTGTCGAGTCGCCACATCATGCTTCCTACTCCTTTATTTTTAACTTCACAAAGATCTTTTTCCCGACTTTGATTGGTGCTGAGGGCGCTTTTGAGGGTGCCAAAACGGTTGTTGAAGACAAGGCGGATGTCAGAGAATGCTTTGACGTGGTGGTCGACGGAGGCATGGGTGGAGGCCTTAATGCGGAGTGTGGCGCCGCCGCTTATCCGAAAACTTTGCATCATGGGGCCGTAGTTGCCACGAGAGCGAGTGACAGTGCTGTCGCCGAAAGAGGACAGGTGAATCAGTTCGCCGCTGGTGTTCTGGCTGACGGCCAAGGTTGGGATGATGGTGCGGTAGGGTATCATGCCAGGACCGCCACCACCGAAGGTCTCCTGCATATAAATGCGAAGTTGTGACGTTATGCGGTCCATTTCTATTTGTGAATCACCATAATGGAGGATGCGGACGATGCGACGCTGTATGATGGCGTTCTCGGCAGCTTCCCAGAATTCGGTAAAATAAAGGCTGTCGGGTAGCCAGAATCGAATGTCACTGCTGTCGGAGAAGGTCTGTAAGGTGGTGATAGAGTCGCTGAGTTCTGCCATCTCGGCTGTAATACCATTGGCAGTCTCATCTTTGTTAAAGGAAGAGCTATTTGTTTCCGCTAGGTCATGGATGGTTGGCAAATAAAAAGAATGTCTTCCGATGATGATGCCGTCGGAAGGGAAGAGAACACAGATAACTGCCAATGCGGCAATGATGCTTGCAAGGAAAAGAGTTATCTTGCGGGGCTTCATTTTTGCTCTAATGCGGCTATTCTGTCGGCCAGTTTTTCAATATTGCGTACCAGCACCTCGACTTTACGGCGTTTGCTGGCTTCCATGGCAGGGCTACCGAAGATGGTCTGGTTGCTGGGGACGTTGTGGGTGACACCGCTCTGAGCACCGATAGTCACGTGGTCGCCCACAGAAATGTGACCCACCAGGCCGGCTTGGCCGGCGATGATGCAGTCGGCACCCACTTTGCAGCTACCTGCGATACCCACCTGTGAAGCCATGGCGGTGTTTTCCCCGATGACCACGTTATGGGCTACCTGGCAGAGGTTGTCGACTTTCACTCCTTGGTGGAGAATGGTGGAGCCCATAGTGGCACGGTCGACGCAGGTGTTGGCTCCTACTTCGACATTGTCCTCAAGGATGACGTTGCCAATTTGGTCAATCTTGTCCCAACTTCCGTCTCCCGTGGGTGCGAAGCCGAAGCCGTCGGCGCCGATGACGCAGCCAGCATGCAGGATGCAGTTGCGTCCAATCTCGACACCCTCATAAATCTTTACACCAGCGTATATAATAGTATTATCGCCAATCTTCACGTTATCGCCAATACAAGCATTTGGGTAAATCTTAACATTGTTGCCCACCATGCAGTGGCGACCCACTACGGAGTACTCGCCCATATAGCATTTCTTTCCAATCTTCGAACCTCGGCCCACATGGCTTCTCCAAGAGCGTCCTTTCGGAGGTTTGCTGCGCTGGTTGAAGGCATGGAGCAACTTGGCTACCGCCATATAAGGGTTGTCGACGCGGATAAGAGTCGAGTTCACAGGATGTTCAGGATGGAAGTCCTTTTTTACAATGACAATTGACGCCTCTTTCTCGTAGATGTAATGCGTGTATTTGGGATTGCCAAGGAAGGTGATTCCACCAGCTTCCCCTTCTTCAATCTTGCAGGGTTTCCATACTCGGGTGTTTTCGTCTCCTTCGACAGTACCCTTGACAATGCGGGCTAATTCTTTTGCTGTGTATTGCATGCTTTATTCTTCAAATTCTATGATACCCCGCTGGTGTGTGATGCGCATGTTTGTCATGTTGGCATCGCTCACGAACCCGTCGCCGTAGGTCACACGGTTACCATTGACAGCGCGTACGGGGTGGTTGGAATAAATAATGTCTTCGTCCGATTTCCAAACGATATCTTCCAGATAAATAGTGTCACCGTTGTCATAGTCGATGACAACGACACTGTCTTTGGCAGTGATGATGTTCTTGTCATCATATGAGGTGGCTTTGTTAGCACGGATAAATGTTTGTAACTGCCGTTGCCCATTGTAGAATCGCAACTCCACCCCTTTGGGGTAGATGGTACGGGTATCGGGTTTGCGGTATTGTACGATACGCGGGGCATCTAACTCCATTTGCAATTTGCCCTCCTCACTACGCCAAATATGTGCATCGACAATTTCTTGGTCAGGAGGGGCTTGTCGCTGGAACTGCTGGATATCTTTCATGTCGTTGGAACATGAAAGCATAGCGGAAAGGGTAAAGAGGAAAGTGGAAAGAGAGGCTACCGCCTTGGGTAGTCTCTCCACTCTCTTCACTGCATTTTTCTCCTTTTTCAAGATGTTCAGTTCCCCTTCGGGGTGCCACTTTCCACTTTCTGCTTTCATTTGCTTATCGTGTTCTCACGATAGTCGATTCGCCAATCCATCCGGGCACCGTGAAGCGGTTGCCGTTCTCGAGGCCGGCCATGAAGGCGTCGGTCTGTTTGGGGAAGTGAGCGCTGTAACGGCTGATGAGGGCGTTGCAGGCTTCAACGTTCTCCTCCGAGGGATCGACACTTTTCGACTTGTTCAGCTTATCAACAGCGGCCCAGTAAGCGCTGCGGCCCGAGACATTGTCTTCGGAAGCTGTTGAGGAACTACCGGCGTACAACTGGGCGATGAAGCGATAAGGTTCACCCTTGGTGCGGTCGGCTTCGGCGGCAGCATTGTAGGCGGAGCGGGCAGCGCTGTAGCTCTTGGCGCCATTGTAGGCATGACCCAGGTAGAGATAAGCTTTGTATTTGTCTTTGTCGGCTACACCCTCAACGGCATCCTTCAGATACTCGATGGCTTTAGAATATTCTTTCTTTGCTAGGCACATCTGGCCCATGCTCAAGGCGGTGGTGGGAGTGGGCTCCAGTCGGTAGAGGTTCTCAGTGGCCGAGAAGAAGAGCTGCTGTTCGGTGCAGCGTTTCTTCATCATGATGTTGGTGATTTTCTTCAGTAGGTCTACGTTTTCGGGGTCGGCCTCGAACTTCTTGCTGTAGATTTCTACCAGCTGGTCGCAGGTGGCGTAGGGCGAGAAGGCGGCTTCGACACCGGCGATGTAACCACGGATGGTGGCGGCTTTCACGCTATCGTCAGCATTCTTTTGGAGTTCGTCGTCAAGCTTTTCACTTGCGATGTCGTAGTTGTCGACCACCAGGGTGGGCTCGGCTTTGCCGGCACGCACATAATTGATGGTGGCTTCCATATATTTCACCAGGTAGGCGGCCTCAAGCTCGCCTTCCATTCTCACGGCCTGGTCATAGAGGGCGTAGTAGCGATCCAGGCCTTCCTCTTTCAGGATTTCCTCCAGGTCGAGAGCCTTTTTGGCAGTCCATTTGGGACCTTCTCCGTAGTTGGCGATACGGATGTCGTACATGTTCATCAGCTCTTCAATCAGGGCGTCACGCTCGGCGGCGTCTTTGGCCTTGCTGATTTTCACTTTCATGATGTTGGTACCATTGTTGTAGAGGTTCTTGCTCTGTTTGGGACATTTGGCCACGATTTCATGCCAGTAGGGATAGGCTTCCTCCAGCCAGCGAGAATCTTTGGTGGCTTTGTACTGTTTTACGGCATCCTGGTAGAGTGATACGGGTGCGAGCATCTCCTGCTGCACTTCGTCGGAACATCCCCAGTTGGGCTGCTGTGCGACGACGGAACTGCCCATGGCGGCCAGGAAGAGTCCAATCGTCAGTGTTTTGATTGTTTTCATCTTGATTTATTTTTATTGTTTTTGATTCCTTTTCTGTTATTTTGTATCGTTTGTTGTTGTTTTCTTGTACTAGTTGTATTTTCTCTTCACAAACCAGCGCTCGCAACTGCTCACCGAGATGCCAAAGGTGAGGCTCTCTTGTTGCAGGAGGTCCTTATTGCCAAGACTGCGGTAGCCCACGCTGAGGGTCAGCAGCGAACGTCCTTTGCGCATGGGAAGAGAGGCTCCCAGTCCGCAACCCCAGGCGTCGATTACCTCGTTGCGCCCGTTGATATTTAGCCGCATGGCGCCGTTTTCCATGTGAGCACCGAGGCTCCAACTGATGCGATTCCAATAGGATGAGGCGTCCATGTCGCCAGTTTTCTCAAAGGCCACGGCATAGCGGCTGTAGGGACCATAGTCGAGGCTGCTTTCGCCAAACACTGGTGGATTTATTCCTTCCGTATATTTCATGCCTGCCCATCCCGAGAAGGTGGCGTCGAAAGCCACCATCCAGCGGTGGTTACGGGCGAAATTGATACCTAGACCGAAGGTGTGGTCACGCTCGAGGGTACTCGTGACGTTTGACGACTCTCCGGCAAGGGGGAAGATGGTATCGCTCAAGGTTTGGTCGCTAGCATGGTAGGTGTAGATGAGTACCTTGTCGGTGATGTTCATCTTGCGATAGGGTTTGTAGGTGAGGCCCACGCCGAGGGTGTATTTCTCGTTCAATGGTTCCCAGTATTGCACACCGAAATCGAATAGTAGATTGGTTAAATCGGTCTCTTTGAATCGGCGTTTATCCATATAGTGTGTGGTGTCGATACCTTGGAAGGCATAGGAGAGGGCGCGTTGGATGCGGCCGAGGAGTAGGTCGATGTTGAATCCAGCTTGCAGGCGACGGCCCTTACTATTATCGAGAATGTTAAAGGCACTACCGAGGAACACCATGCTTGTGCCGCCGGTACCATCGTAGATGTTTTTCACTATGCTGTTGCTGGCATAAGAGCCTTCCGACACTGTAGCATAGTCCACTTCGCTGTAAGGAAGCAGACCACCAGCCAGTTTCCACCATTTGGTTATAGGAAGGCCGAACATCAGGTGGCTGATGTTGCCGTCGGCGTCTTTAGCGTGGTCGTTGTTGTTCTGAAGGCGTGTGAGGGTAATACCTGCACCCATGTCGAACACAAAACTCTCCATACCGATACTCCCATAGGAGGCTGGGTTGAAGGGGTTGATGTAGTTGCTGCCCGACTGGGTGTAGACCACACCGCCCATGCGGGTCACCGTTGGTACCGAGAAGGGTAGTTCACTCAGGCCGATGCCAAACTGTGAGTAGGGCATATTGAAGCCGTTCTGTGCTTCCGTCCGTAGGCCTATTAAACTCATTAAGCCCAATATCCCTATAATCAAAAATCTATTACTCATTGTATGTCAGTATCTCGTTTAGTCCAATCAATGTTAGGTGCGGCACGTGTTCCCATCCGGTAGCACCTGATGCTATGAGCATGTCGGCATCACCGCCAGTGAGTAGTACCCGCAGTCTTGGCGCCTTTTCTTTGTAGAGGGCCACATAGCCTGCTAACGCCAGCATCGTGGCCCCCAGTGTGCCGGCAAGGATGCTCTCCTCGGTCGAGCGCCCCAACACGGGGGCTTTCTCCACTCCTTCGAGGTCTATCAACGGCAACTTCGCCGTGTAGGTGTGCAGCGCCTGTAGGTTCATCTTCAGTCCCGGCATGATGGCGCCGCCATGGTAGATGCCTTTGGCGTCGACGAAATCGACGGTGATGCAGGTGCCGGCATCAATCACCAGACAAGGCTCGCCAGGGTGGAGACTTACCGCCCCACAGGCATCGGCTACACGGTCGGCCCCCAGAGTCTCGGGAGTCTTGTAATCAAGTTGTATAGGCAGTGGCATGTTGGTAGTCAGACGTTGAACCCTGATTCCTGCCGGCAGTTTACCGCTGGCACAGGCGAGGGTACGGTCGGCTTTCCTCAGCAGCTCTTCAGGCACACCATAGCCACAATCCTTGAGTTCTCTTTCCTCAAAAGCGGCCCATTTCACGGCGGTATTCCCTATGTCCAGTGTTAGGTTCATTGCTCGGTTTTGTGTGCGTTGCCTTTCTTGTTGTAGAGGTTCATGGTGCGGTCGATGCCTTGGGTGACAAAGCACTTCACCATATTGCCGGCCTCTTTTACGGCCTCCTCCATCTTCGCCAGGTCTTCGCCCTCGATGCGGCCCAGCACATAGTCCACCTGATGGCCACGGCTGAAATGGTCGCCCACGCCCATGCGAAGGCGGTTGTAGTTTTGTGTGCCAAGGATGGCCTCAATGTCGTTCAAGCCGTTGTGTCCGCCGGCACCACCCTGTTTCTTGATGCGTATGACGCCCGGGTCAAGGGCTAGGTCGTCGACGACTACCATCAGATTGGCCAACTCTACCTTCTCGGCCTGGAGCCAGTATTTTACGGCTTTGCCGCTGAGATTCATGTAGGTGGTAGGCTTGATGAGCACCAGAACACGTCCCTTGTGGCGTATCTCGGTGCGGTAGGCATGGCGCTCAAGGGTCCAGCGCGCATCGGCCTCCTTGGCCAAGGCGTCGACCACCATGAAGCCCGCATTGTGGCGTGTGCCTTCATATTCGGCACCCACATTGCCTAGCCCCACTATGAGAAATTTGCTCACAGGTTCTTCCGTTGTTTCTTTACAATCGTTTCTTTTACAATATGATATAATCTTCCTGAGAAGGTTCATTACATCAGTTTTAAACTGCAAATATACAACTTTTTTTATAAATGGTATATTTTTATTTTGCGGCACCTTGCCTAATCTATCGTTTGTGTAAAAAGAAAGAGGCGCAGCAACTGCGCCTCTTTTATAAGTGTCAAAATAGCGGTTTATTTTTCGCGGATAACATCACCGTGGTCGTTGACAATCATGCGGTTCCACTCTTTGCGGTATTGGGGTTGCATGGGGAACACGGCATTGCCGGTAGCGGTGCGCTCGAACTTGCCGTCTTTTTCTTTCTTGATGTTGCCATCGATGTATTTGACAAGGAGGTAACGGTCGAGGGTGTTCCATTCCATCATCATTCTGCCGGCCTGTCGGTTGCAGAAGTCGTTGAGTTGGTGGGTAAGGGCTTCTCCTTGAAGATCCTTGACACGATTGTCGAATTTTTGGACATCGGATATATAGGTTGTTTC
Source organism: uncultured Bacteroidales bacterium (assembly GCA_900316235.1). GTDB lineage: Bacteria > Bacteroidota > Bacteroidia > Bacteroidales > P3 > Colimorpha. The sequence goes on along the minus strand of ONCC01000012.1, from coordinate 5,837 downwards.
GAGTTTTTTCTGCACTTTCTGGAGGTCGACAATCATATCGCTGTAGCGGCTATAAACGAAGTTGGTGACGCGGTTGAAGAGCCAGAAAGCGGCAGTCTCGCTGTAGGTCAGCATGTCGCCATTGCCTTGACGGAAGCAGAGGGGAATCTCGGTGATGCCACAGTACATGGGGCAGTAGACGGTACTGTAGGTGTCGTCGACGCCAAACCAGAGGATGCCACCGACTTTGGCGGGCAGCCAGCTACGGCACTGGGCTACAAAGGAGAATCCCGTCTGCTGGGTGGAGGTGGCGCGTTCGTGGATGTAGGTGTGGCCGTCAACTTCGAAGCCCATGGGACGCCAACGGTAGGGGCACTTGAAGGGACCGGCACCGAGGTCGTTGGTCATGTCCATGGAGGTTCCCTCGTAGTGGTCGCGCATGAGGTTCATAACCTCATGGACATCAACCTGATGGTCGGGTTTGATCCACAGGGGCATGCGCTCAGCGGTGGCATCGCCCATGACATATTTTTCGTAGCGCTGCATGCCGCTGGCCACGCGGTTGAACATGGCGTAGACACGGGCGTCGCAGCCACGGAGACCGCTGAAAGTCAGGGGTGCATAGGTGTCGGCGAAGGAAAAGTCCTCGTCTTTGCCGTCGAACCAGCCGCAGGCACGGGCATAGGTGATAACGTCGGCAGAGTAAACACATTCAACCTCAGGCTCGAAGATGTATTCGAGGTGGGTGGAGGAGATGACCTTGTGGAGGCCTTTGCCCTTGGCTTTGCTGAATTTCTTGCCTTCCTGAGGGAACTGGGTGATGCGGGCCTGGTTGGCATGGCCACAGACGTAACCGTCGGGAATGCGGCGGGCTACCCACACGGCACCATCGGTGTATTTGTATTTCAGCTTCTTGGCGAGGTCATCTTTGACGGTGCCGGGGCGTTTGCCGATGAGTTCGAGAATCCACACCTCGTTGGGGTCACAGATGGAGAAACTTTCTCCCTCGCTGTGATAGGGATACTGAGACATGAAACCGGCAAGCACCTGGATGGCCTCGCGGGCGTTCTTGGCGCGCTGGAGGGTGAGGTAGATGTAGCTACCGTAGTCGATACCGCCCTCAATCTCCTTGGCCAGTTCCTCACGGCCACCATAGGTGGTCTCTCCGATAGCCAGCTGGTGCTCGTTCATGTTGCCCACCACGCTGTAGGTATGGGCTACTTGGGGAATCATGATGAGGGGGGTGCCGCTGTCCCAGTCGACGACACGGAACATGGTGCCGGCAGGATATTCCGCGGCCTTGCGGTAGTAGAGTTCTCCGTAGAGGGTGTGGCTGTCGGCAGCATAGGTAATCATGGTGCTGCCGTCTTTGGTGGCGCCCTTGGTGAAAAGGAAATTGGTGCAGGCCTCGGCGACGGAGCCGGCGAGCATCGCTGCGCTAAGCAGCCCTGCGACAAAGATACGGTTGAATTTCATGGGTGTTATTGTTTTTTTTGATTTTGTTTTTCCTGACAATTACGAGGTGCAAAAATACACAATTTTTTTGATATGGTGAGAAAAAAGATATTCACAGCGCGAAAGACACAATAAAAAAGGAGTGTCTGCGTTATAAGTGAGTTATGATTAATGAAAAAACATGGAGCTGAGTACCTATTTCGAGCCTATAGACACTGCTATCGTGGACTTCCAGAGCCGCGAGTTCCACCCCATGCTGGGTGACAACATCACCGCATATACCGAACACGGCAGTTTCCCCGATTGGAAGGATGCGCACCTGGTGTTGCTGGGTGTGAAGGAGGACCGCGGGTCGGTGGATAATCCTGGCTGTGCCGCTGCACCCGACCATATCCGCCACCGTCTCTACCGCCTGGCCAAGCCTCACGCCGACACTAGCGTTGTCGACCTGGGAAACATCACCCCCGGCGCCGAGAAACGCGACACCTATTTTGCCCTTATCGAGGCATTGCACCAGCTGATAGAGAACGGCACTACCGTCGTTATCCTCGGTGGCAGCGACGACCTTGTTTTCCCCATCTATAAGGCCTACGAGGTGCTCGGTCGCGTCATCAATATCTGTTCTGTCGACTCGCGCTTCAACCTCGAGGGCGGCGATGAGATTAATTCCTCCAACTACCTTCAGCATATCATCCTCCAGCAGCCCAACTATCTCTTCGACTATGTCAATGTGGGCTACCAGACCTACTTTGTCGGCCAGGAGATGATAGACCTCATGGACGAGTTGAAGTTCAGCACCAAACGTCTCGGCGAGGTGCAGTCGTCGATGGTGAGTGCCGAGCCGCTGATACGCTATAGCGACGTGGTGGCTGTCGACATCAGTGCCGTGCGCCAGAGCGATGCTCCGGCCAACGACAATCCTTCGCCCCACGGCTTCTACGGCGAACAGGTCTGCCAGTTGGCACGTTTCGCCGGCATGAGCGACAAGACCTCCACCTTCGGAATCTTCGAGATGAATCCTCACCGCGACCGCGACGGCCAGACAGCTCACATGCTGGCCCACGCTGTGTGGCACTTTATTGAAGGCTTCTACTATCGCCAGAACGACTTCCCCCACCGCGACAAACAGTCGTACAAACGCTTCACCGTGGAGATGCGCGAGCATGGTATCGACCTGGTCTTCTACAAGAGTCTCAAGAGCGACCGCTGGTGGATGGAGGTGCCTTGCAACGATGAGGAACGCCGCGAGCGTTACCAGCGCCACACCCTTATTCCCTGCGGATATGCCGACTACCAGCGCGCCATGGACAACGAAATCCCTGAACTCTGGTGGCACTATTATAATAGAATAAATGGATAATAACGTAATCACGTTATAGCATTATAATGAAAAGACTATGGACCTGAAGTTTAAAGAAAAAATTGATGCACTCATCAGCGAGGTGGCCGCCGTGCCCGACTTGATGACCAAGATTTCAGTGCTGAACTATATCCAGCAGGAGACGGGATTCCTGCTGTGGCAACTCGAAGATGAACAACGCATCGATGAAGACTCGCGCGATTATTAGTCTGCTGGCAGTGTGGATGCTGGCGTCATGCACCGGTGGCTATTCCTTCACCGGCGCCTCTATTCCGCCTGGAGCCAAGACTATCTCGGTGGCTACCTTCCCCAACTTCGCCCCCACCGTCAATCCCCAATTGAGCAAGATGCTCACCGAGGAATTGACGATGATGTTCAGCAGCCAAACCTCCCTCGACGTAATGAGCACCGAAGGCGGCGACTTGCATGTCGAAGGCGAGATTGTCGGCTACGATACTCGTGCTGCAGCCCTTTCCAGCAACGACGAGGTCTCCATGAACCGCCTCACTGTCACCATCAAGGTGCGCTTCACCAACAACATAGATCCCGAAGCCAACTTCGAGCAGCAGTTCTCGCGCTATCGCGACTATGCGGCCTCGCTCGACTTCTCCGCGGTCGAGAACTCGTTGTTGGATGAAATCGTTACCGAACTATGCGAAGACATCTTCAACAAAGCCGTGGTGAACTGGTAGTTTTTTTTGTGGCATTGGCCACCTATCTCCTCACCATGGACCACTCGGTCAGCTGGTGGGACTGCGGTGAGTTCATCGCTACAGGCTATGGACTCCAAGTGGGTCATCCCCCGGGAGCCCCACTCTATCAGCTTGTTTCCCATTGCTTCATGCTCCTCTCTTTCGGCAATCCTATGTGGGTGGCACCGATGAGTAACCTCCTTTCGGTTCTCTGCGGTGCTTTCACAGTCATGTTGTTGTATAAAACGATAAGACTGTTGGGGGCGGGGACCTGGGGTGCCGTGATAGGTGCGCTCTGCTACCTCTTCTGCGACACGGTCTGGTTTTCGGCTGTGGAAAGTGAGGTCTACAGCATGGCCATGCTTTTTTGCTCACTCACCGTATGGCTCATGCTGCGGTGGGAACGCAGCGGGAACAATCGCTTGATTCTGTTAATCGGACTCTTGCTGGGCTTGGGGGTATGCGTCCATTTGATGACATTGTTGGTGGCTCCCTTCCTGCTGTGGATATTCATACGAAGAATTAGACATAATACCATTGGCTCTTCTCTCCCTTTCACTCCTTCTCACTCTCTTTCACTTCTTAAAATCATTCTTTTCGCCTCCCTTTTTTTCCTCCTCGGTCTCACCCCCTACGCCATCGTTCCCATCCGCGCCGCTGCCAACCCGCCCATCAACGAGGGCAACCCCGCTACCTATGAGGATTTTAAGAAATATTTCTCCCGCGATCAATATGCCAAAGCCCCGCTCTACCCCCGCATGTGGCGCGAGCGTGATGCCGACCACTGGGCCGAATGGGGTGGCGACAGCCAGTCGCTTTGGGGCAACTTAAAATACTGGTTCACATATCAGTTCGGCTATATGTACTGCCGCTATCTGATGTATAATTTCATTGGACGCGAGAACCTCAAGTGGAATCTCATCGTGCCCTTTGTGCTGCCGTTCTTGCTGGGAATCTGGGGCTTGTGGCGTCACCGTCGTCGTCGTCGGGGCGATTTCCACGCTGTCCTTCTGCTCTTCCTTTTCGGCGGCATTATTCTCAATCTCTACCTCAACCACCCCTGCTATGAACCCCGTGAGCGCGACTACGCTTATGTGCTCTCCTTCTATGCTTTCGCCATTTGGATTGGCATCGGTGCCGACAGCATCACTCATCGTCGTTGGCGCTGGCTTTTGCTGTTGGCTCCGCTGGTGCTCGCCGTCGGCAACTGGTCCGACCACGACCGCCACAACTGCCATTCCGTCCACGATATCAGCATGGCACACCTCCAGAGTTGTGACCACGGCGCCATCCTCTTCACCTACGGTGACAACGACACCTTCCCCCTCTGGTATCTGAAATATGTTGAAAACCAGCGCCCCGACATGGATATTTACAACATTAATGTGTCGGGCTTTCGCAAGGTGATGCAGGTGATGAACGACAACAATTTCCGCCGCCCTGTCTACTTCAGTCAGTTTGCCTACGACCAACTCAAGAATCTGTACCCCGGTCATTTGCGCTGTGAGGGTTTCTGCTGGCGCTTGCTGCCGAGTCCTGAGGGCGTCGGCGACCCTGAACCCCTTCGCCGCCATGTTTCCGACTCCATCCAGTGGCACATCACCCCCGGGGAATACCTTCCCAATGTATCGCGTATTTTCCTCCGTATCTGGGAGGACAACACCCAAGAAAAATAATCTCCGCAGTCTCGGCTACAATCTGGACGATTAACATTTATTAAGTTAATTTTTCAGAATAAATCTATCCCATGGCACCCGATATGCGAAAGAGCCCATTTTACTGTATATAATCCTATGTACCACAGTACTATGAACTACCTATCATCTCCTTACCAACTCCCTACCAACTCCTACCACGGTAGGTGTTGATAGGATTATCATAGGTTGTTCGTACTTAACATCTGTTAACAATTCGTTTTTTTAAACTGATTGAAAAAAAAATTTATTGCATAAAATTTTTTTGTACTTTTGTAGGTTGTTATTTAAGGAAATAAAGTATAAAAATAACGATAAAATATTGTAATTATGTACACTAAGTTTCAACAGCACCTGCAGAAAGAGCTGGCCGACATCGAGGCCGCCGGTCTTTACAAACACGAACGTATCATCGAGAGCCCCCAGGGCGCCGAAATCATGGTGAAAGGCAAGAAGTGCCTCAACTTCTGCGCCAACAACTACCTCGGCCTCGCCGACAACCCCGAGCTCATCGAGGCCGCCAAGAAGGGCATGGACGCCCGCGGCTACGGTATGGCCTCCGTCCGCTTCATCTGCGGCTGCCAGGACCTCCACAAGCAGCTTGAGAAGAAGATCGCCGAGTTCTTCGGCACCGAGGACACCATCCTCTACGCCGCC
>ONCC01000002.1 GCA_900316235.1 uncultured Bacteroidales bacterium | reverse complement strand
GTACATGTAGGAGATGAAATAAATAAAACAAATGACAACAAACTCCAATGAAGCAAGATATGAATGACAACAAACTAACTACGAAAGAATTCGATTGTGTTTGCCAGATAGTTGAGGCATTAAGCTCATATATTTCGGAGGTCAATTGTTCTAACACCGACAATAAAGAACTTTTGAAAGCCCTCAAGCCTATTGAAGAGGCACATCGTATATTGGAGGAAATAATAGATGAAAACTGTCCGTTGATGTACGGCCCGCCAGAAGTAATGTTCTCCCCAAAAGAATTGGCTGAAATGCGGCTACGAGAAGAGGTGATACAACAGGTCGAACGGGCTGAACTAGATGCTGAAGAGTGGAAGAATCTTATGGTTGAAATCGTATCAAGCGACATTACAGACTTTAGATTTGCTCAAGAACTTCTGGAAGAACGAATCAGAAAAGGACATGCTAGCGATGAAAAAGAAGAGTAATAAACCGCATATACCAGTTTCCCCTGCCTCACAAATTGTAATCATAATAATCTAAAGACAATTATTGTGACATTTTAATTAGACAAAAGTGACAAGAAATGGTACAGAAAGTGGCCAGAAAAACATAGAGTGGCCAGAAAGTGTGGAGAAAAGTGTGGAGAAAAGTGTGGAGAAAATTATTAGAGCAATGAAGGAGAACCCGAAAATCACAGTTAAAGAACTCACCTCACTTGTTGGGTTATCGCGAAGAGGTGTGGAGAAAAATATCAAAATACTCCAAGAAAAGGGATTACTCTGTCGTGTTGGGCCAGATAAAGGTGGCCATTGGGAAGTGATTGAAGAATGAAGATTGACTTTCTATACTCGACGGATTTTCTGGCGATGAATGCGCCGGAGCTGGGGCACACCTGCATGCACCTGCTGTGCACGGCGGGGGAGGGGAGCTTTGTGTTCAACGAGCGGTGCTACCACATCGTGAAGAACGACCTGGTGGTGATGCCGAACCCCACACGGGCGAAGAACCTCGCGGCGGCACCGGGGATGGAGGTGGAGTGGTTCGCCGCTGACGAGAAGTACCTGCACAGCCTCCTGCCGTCGAACAACTACAGCATCGGGGGCAGCATCAGCCTCAACCAGAACCCCGTCATCAAGGTCGACGACCGGCAGGCGGAAATCCTGCTGGAGGACTTCCACCGCCTGCGCGACCGCCTCGACGACCGCCACCTGCTCTTCTACCGCGAGATGATGGGGAGCCTCTGCCTGACGATGATGTACGACATCTTCGAGCTCCACGCCCGCCGCGACGCCACCGACACCCACAGCGACCGCACCGCCATTATCGTCCGGCAGCTCACCGACCTGCTCGCCACCGGCATCAGCCGCACCGAGCGCGACGTGAGCTACTATGCCGAGCGGCTCAACGTATCGACCAAATACCTTTCCGCCACCGTCAAGCGCGTCACCGGCCACAGCGTCAGCAGCTTCATCGACCGCGCCACGGTGCCCATCCTGAAAAAATACCTCAACGATGAACGCTTGTCGCTCACGCAGATAGCCGACCGGATGAACTTCACCTCGCTAAGTTATTTCAGCCGCTACTGCACCAAGCACCTCGGCCAGTCGCCCAGCGACTACCGCCGCAGTCTCCAGCCGAGGCATCCATAAGACCTCCTCCTAAGCACAAAGATTGTCCTTGTAGGAATGAACCCGACGGCAACGAATAGCCAACCCACTACAAGCAAGGTGTATCCTCCGTGCGGGGTAGGGAGAAGTACGGAGAGTGTAGGGAGGAAGTAGGGAGAAAGTAGCGACCGACGCTTATTTGTCGATATTAACAAGGTTGTACTTGCGGGTGCCGAGCCCGATGGCTGCAGCATGCTCGATGGTGTGGATGCCGTGCTGCTTGTCGATACGCGCAAGGAGGTCGGTGGGGTCGTTGGTGGCGGTCACCTCCTGGTTGTTGATGATGTCGATGCAGGCTTGGTCGAGGGCCACGGGGTCGGTGCTGGCGAGGATGCCGTAGTCCTCGAGCTTCACGGGCTCGGGATGGTCGACGCAGTCGCAGTCGATACTCATATTGTTCATCACGCTGATGTAGATGATGCCTTTCTTTGCGCGGAAGTAGTCGGTAACGGCCTGGGCGGCAGCCGCCATACTCTCGAGGAAGCCGTCCTGGTCGCCGATGAATTCGGGTGTCCACAGCTTGGCCATGTCGAGCACCTCCATCTTGCCGGCGGAGTGGATATAGGCCTTGCCGTTGGCGCTGCCGCAGCCGATGCTGAGGTTCTTCAGCGCTCCACCGTAGCCGCCCATAGGATGGCCCTTGAAGTGGTTGAGGGCAATCATGAAGTCATAGTTGGCCATGTGGCTGCCCACGATGTCGTACTTGATGTGGGTGGTGTCCTGCACGGGGATGCGCATCTCGCCCTCCTCGTCCATAATGTCGACCTTGAACAGGGGCGTGAATCCGTGACGCTCGATGACCTTCCAATGGTTTGCCGAGGTGTTGCGCTCGTCCTTCTCGTTGCCGGGGCCACTGCCGTAGGCGGTGTTGCACTCCACGATGGTGCCGTCCACCAGCTGCACGAGGTTCTTGATGAGCTCGGGCTTCAGGTAGTTGGGATTGCTGCCCTCGCCGGTGGAGATTTTCACGGCCACGCGGCCGTTGGCCTCCACGCCGAGGGCCTTGTAGATATTGACCAGCCCCTCGGGCGAGATGTCGCGGGTGAGGTAGACGACGGCCTCGCCGTCAGCCTTCGCGGCAGCGGGCGTCTCCTGTTTCTGTGAATTGCAGCCAGCCATCATCATCGCAGCGGCGGCGGCGAATGCTAAAAATACTTTTTTCATTGTTTTGTGTATTTGTATTTTACAATCTATTTCAAAGTGCAAAGATACGAAGAAAAATTGGATTGGCGGAAAGAAACTTGCAAAACAGAAGCACCCCCATTGCGCGGAATGGGACTCTAATGTATTATAAAATGAAAAGAAAAGGTACAACCCCCAAGTGGTATTGAATCTATCGATTTTTAAATAATTGAGTACAGAAGATTATCTTTGGGGATGAATTGAATGGTGTATCGTGCTATAACCTCAAATTTCTGAATCCTAATACTTTATGGTATTCGGTTACATTTTGGGTACAAAAAAATAAGGCACTGATTATCAGTGCCTCTTGCTCCCCCTGAAGGACTTGAACCTTCGACCCCCTGATTAACAGTCAGGTGCTCTAACCAACTGAGCTAAGGAGGAATCTCTCTTGATTCTTTCGAAATCGGGTGCAAAGATACAACCTTTTTGCAAACCGACCAAATATTTTTTAAAATATTTTTTGTTTGTAAGGTTAACTTACTGTCTATTCGATGGATATATTCTTCAGTTCTTCCACCATATCGGAGGCTATGAGGCTTGATTCGGACTGTTTTTTCGTGAGGTTGTCACCGATTTGGCCATGGATTCGCACGGCGAGACACGTGGATTCGTATAAGTCGCTGTTTTTCTGAGCGATGATGCCCATGAGGATGCCTGTGAGCACGTCGCCGCTGCCTGCGGTGGCCATGCCGGCGTTGCCGGTAAGGTTCTCATACACACGGCCGTCGGGGGCGTAGACGCGGGTGTGGTGGGCTTTCTTGACGATGATGATGTTGTGGCGGCGGGCCATCTCGGCGGGGTCGGCGTCGCCGAAGAGGCGCTCATATTCGCGTGCGTGGGGGGTGATGACACAGTTAAGAGTTGAGAGTTTAGAGAGAAGCGTTTTTTGAAGGGCGAGGATATTGATAGCGTCGGCGTCGAGGATGAGGGAAGGAGAAAGGTGAGAGGAGAGAGGAGAAAGGTGGGAGAGGAGGCTGTGAAGGGCTTGGCAGGTGGCAGGGGCGGTGCCTATGCCGGGGCCTACGGCGATGGCCGTATATCGGTCGAGGTTCGCCGGTAGGGTGGTGAAGAGGGTGGGTGAGAGGTCGATGGAGACCATGGCCTCAGGGAATGCCGCCTGCATGGGTTCCACGCAGCGCGAGGGGAGGTGTGTGCTCACCAGGCCGCAGCCACTGCGCAGGGCCGCTTTAGCGGCCAGGATGGCGCAGCCCATGCGGCCGTAGGCTCCCGCTATCAGCAGCCCGTGGCCATAATCGTGTTTGGTGGTTTCTTGGTTCCGCATGATTTGAAATAAATAAAAAAAGTAGAGACGCAGTTTTCCTGCGTCTCTACTATATAAAAGTTTGGAATTAGTCGGCGGTTCCGACGGCGCCGTCCTCGGGACGGAGGGTCACGGCGACGTAGTTGTTAAGGTTGATATACTTGGCGGCGAGGCGCTGTATGTCGGCGGGAGTGACGGCCTTGACCATCTTGCTGTAGTCGGTCACCTGGTAGTCGCGGCTCTCGTTGAACATGTAGGCGCTCTGGATGACGCTGGACCACCAGCTGTTGTTCTGGATGCTCTTGTCGTGCTGGACGATGAGCTGTTCCTGAACCTTGTTGAGGGTTTTCTGGTCGCAACCCTTCTTCATGTACTGCTTGAGGATGGTGATGCAGTCTTTCTCGACTTTCTTGGCCTTCTCGGGGTCGAGGCCGATGTAGAACTGCCAGTTCACGGTGCCTTTGCCGGAGAGGGAGACGCTGGCGCTGGCGCTGCCGCTGGGGCTGTAGGCGTCGCCGTTCTTCTCGCGGATGATTTCAGTGACGGTGATGCTGAGGCATTCACCGAGCTGCTGGATGGCCATGCGGGTCTGGGGGTCGAGTTCGGCGCCCGGGACTTCCATCTGGCCGGTCATGATGAGCATGCCCTGCTTCTCGATGCCCTTCTTCACCTCGGCGTGCTGGATGCCGGTGGCGAACTTGGCGCTGCGGTCGATGAAGTAGTCCTTGGTGACGGCGGCGATGGTGGGCAGGTGGTTGAGGTAGTTGGCAATCATGGCGATGTTGCTGTCGCTGACGTTACCGACGAAGAAGAAGGTCTGGTTGTTGGCGAAGGCGAAGCGCTCCTTGTAGATCTCGAACATGCGGTCGAGGCTGAGGCTGCGCACTTTCTCCTCGCTGGGGAAGATGACCTGGCGTTTGTCGTTGGGGTAGGCGGTGCGGTAGTATTTCTCGATGAAGGCATACTGGGGGTTGTCGGCGATGTATTTGAGCTGCTGGATGGTGTTCTCGATCTCGCGCTCGTAGGCCTCCTGGTCCTTGCGGGGGGCGGTGTAGTAGAGGTTGATGAGCTGGAGGGTGGTCTCGAGGTCCTTGGGGGAGCAGTTGCCGTTGAAGCCCTGGGTGGAGCTGCCGATGTAGGGGCTGATGGAGAGGTTCATGCCTTTGAGTTTCTTGCTGAGCTGAGTGGAGCTGAAGTCGGCGATGCCGCCTTCGTCGACGAAGGAGTCGGCGTTCTCGGCCTGGTAGCAGTCCTCGTCACCATAGAGCGAGGTGCCGCCGAAGGAGAAGGAGGAGATGAGAATTTCGTCGGCTTTGAGTTCGGTCTTCTTCACCACGAAGCGGACGCCATTGGGGCACATGTACTCGGTGTAGCCGAGGACGGGGTTGCTGGCGGTCTGGATGGGGGTGATGGCCTCGATGGTCTCACTGAAGAGGGACTGGTTGTTGAAGTTGTCAACCCAAGGTTCGGTGGCCACATTCTTGCTGTTCTTGAGGATGTCGAGGACTTCCTTCTCGGTGGGCACGTTGACGCCGTCCTTCTCGGGGGCGGTGAGGTAGAAGATGAGGTTCTGGTCGGTGACCCAGGTCTTAATCATGGCGTTGCACTCGTCGAGGGTGATTTCGGGGAGGAACTCCTTGGCATATTTCCATTCCTGGCGGATGCCGGGGCAGGGTTCGTTCTCGAGGTAGTGGTCGGTGTATTCGTCGGCGAGGCTGTTGGTCTGAGTCTTGTTCTCTTCCTTGGCCATCTTGGTGTAGTTGCTGAGGAGTTCTTCTTTCTGGCGCTCGAGTTCGGCCAGCAGGAAGCCGTGGTCGGTCATCTGCTTGACGGTCTTGAGGAGGGCTTCGGCGGTCTCGTTGATGCGGTTCTCCTTGGGAGCGGCGCTGAGGGCGAAGACGTCGATTTCACGGCCGAGGAAGCCGCTGTAGCCGCCGCCGGCATACATCATGGGGGCGGAGGGTTTCTGGGTGAGCTCGTTGAAGCGCTCGTTGATCATCATGCCGATGAGGCTGCGGACGAGCATGGTGCGGTAGGCGCCGACGGTGCCGTTGACACCTTTCTTGTGTTTCCAGTAGAGGGCGAGGCTGGTGTTGGTGGCCTCCTTGTCGGTGGCGATGCAGATGAGGGGTTCGACGTTGTCGGGGATCTCATAGCTCTTGCGCTCCAGCTTCTGGGTGCCGAGGAACTTGTGGCTGCTGAAGGTGTCTTTGACCTTCTGCTCCATGGCCTTGGGGCCTTTGAGGCCGGCATACTCGTAGTTGTCCATGTCGCCAACGATGACGATGGCCTGCAGGTCGGGACGGTACCAGTCGTTGAAGAAGTCGACGATGGACTGGCGCTTGAAGTTCATGATGACCTCTTCCTTACCGATGGGGAGACGGTCGGCATAGAGGGAACCTTTGAGCATGATGGGCCAGGTCTTCTTGCGGAGACGGTCGCCGTGGCCGACGCCACCGCGCCACTCCTCGTGGATGACGCCGCGCTCTTCCTCAATCTCCTTCTGGTCGAAGAGGATGTTGCCGGCCCAGCCGTCGAGGATTTCGATACCCATCTTGACCATCTCGGGGTCGTCGGCGGGGATGTTGACATAGTAGACAGTCTGGTCGAAGGAGGTGTAGGCGTTGATGTCGCGTCCGAACTCCACGCCGTGCTGCTGCAGCTTGTCGATCATCTGGTTGCCGGGATAGCCCTTGATGCCGTTGAAAGCCATGTGCTCGCAGAAGTGGGCGAGACCCTGCTGGTCGTCGCGTTCCATGATGGAACCGGCGTTGGTGACCAGGCGGAACTGGATCATCTTCTCGGGTTTCTTGTTGTTGCGGATGTAGTAGGTGAATCCGTTGTCCAACTTGCCGTAGGTCACCTTTTTGTCGAGGGCCACCTGGGCTTTCAGGTCACTTTTTTTCTCTTTCTTGTCAGCACCGGGGAACTGGGCGAAAGAGGTGCCGCCAATCAGAGCGGTCAGCAGCAGAATCCAAATTGATTTCTTCATTTTTTTTGTTGTTTAGTTATATAAAATATATGATGATTCCATGTATTAAATAGAATGCAAAGATACGTAAAAAAATCGTACCGTTGCAAATTATTTTCTAAGTGGTCTGTAACTCAGCGCTCAACAGTTGTATTTCTCGAGCACTTGGCGTAGTTCGACGGGGGAGATGTCGTGGTGTATCTCGCCGTTGAGGGCGTAGGAGATGGCGCCGGTCTCCTCGCTGACGATAACGCTCAGCACATCAAGTTGTTCGGTGACGCCTATGGCGCTGCGGTGGCGGAGGCCGAGGTTGGGGTCGATGTCGAGTCGCGAGGTGACGGGCAGGATGCAGCGTGCGGCGATGATGTGGTTGCCGTTGACAATCATGGCGCCGTCGTGCAGGGGAGAGTTCTTGAAGAAGATGGTCTCTATCAAGGCGCTGGACGCCAGTGCGTCGACCAGCTCGCCGGTGTCGACGAGTTCATCAACGGAGTTCTGGCGTTTGAAGATGATGAGAGCGCCGGTCTTGGTCTGCGACATGTGGACGCAGGCGTTCACATAGTCCTCATAGCCACTGTTTTTGGTCACTTTCTGCTGCTGGCGCCAGAACTGGAGTCGACGCCAGAGGTTGTCGTCGATCTGGGTTTTGGTGCCGAGGAAGAGGAGGAAGCGGCGGATCTCGGGCTGGAAGATGACGATGAGGGCTATCAGACCCACGCTGGCGATGGCGGAGAGGATGGCTCCCAGGAGCCTCATTCCCAGGAGGTCGGCGGCGCGCCAGGCGATGAGGATGATCACGAGGGCCCAGAAGATGAGCATGGCGTTGCTGCCGCGGATCATGCGGTAGACATAGAAGACCAGTGCCGCCACGATGGCGATATCGATGATGTCGATGAGGTTGGGCGTGGGGAGGCCCAGGATAGCATTGGTTATCATACTGTTTCAAATAATTTGATGGTTTCGAGGGCGGGGCGCGGGTCGTGGACGCGGAGCAGGCGGCTGCCTTTCATCAGGGCGATGGCGTCGAGGGCGATGGTGCCGGAGAGCGCCTCGTCGGGCGTGATGCCGAGTTTTTTGTAAATCATGCTCTTGCGGCTCAAGGCCGTGAGCAGCGGCTCGCGGAAGAGGCTGGTGAGTTCGTCCAGACGGTGCAGCAGCTCGAAATTTTCCTCCACGCTCTTGGCGAACCCGAAGCCCGGGTCAATCCATACGTCCTTGACCCCCAGGCGGTAGAGTGTGTCGAGGTGTTTGGAAAAATATTTCGTCAGGTCGTCCACTATGTCGTCATATCCCGTGTGCTGCTGCATCTCGGAGGGCAGTGCGCGGTTGTGCATCAGGATGTAGGGAACTTGCAGGTTGGCAACGGTTTGGAACATAGCCTCATCGAATTGTCCGCCGCTGATATCATTGATGATGTCGGCTCCCGCCTCGACGGCCTTCTGCGCGGGGAGCGAGTAGCAGGTGTCGACCGAGAGGATGGCCTCGGGAAGGGCCTGGCGGACGAGGGTGACCGCCTCGGCAAGTCGCTGGGCCTCAACGTCGGGCGGCAGCAGTTGTGCGCCGGGGCGCGAGGAGACGACGCCGATATCCACAATGTCGGCACCCTCGGCGACAAGCTTATGGGCGTGATTGACAAGGGCTTCGGGGCCGAGGTGCCGGCCACCGTCGTAGAAGGAGTCGGGGGTCACGTTGAGTATGCCCATCACGGCCGGCCGGTCGAAGGTGACTAGCCGCCCCTGGACCGTGATGCTGAAGGGGGTGAATTTTTGACTCTCCATGTTTTTTTGTCTCTTTGAGGTCGTTTCTTTTTTGTTAAAAAAGAACGAGAAAAATGGTGAAATATTGTCTTGGGGCGGCAAAAATTACACTTTGCCGCCAGCCGGCTGGCGGGGTGTCGGAAATATTTTTTATATTCTATACAATAAATAATATAAAGTTGCGTTTAAAGATGGTTGTGACTAAAAATGGACTCATGGAACACGATACCAGGAAAGAGATGGAACAGGAAGTGGCGGTGTGCCGGGCGCTGTTCGAGAAGAAGACGCGCGACTACGGCACCTCGTGGCGCATCCTGCGCCTGCCGTCGCTCACCGACCAGATATTCATCAAGGCCAACCGCATACGCAGCATTCAGGAGAGCGGCGAGAACCGCGTGGGCGACGACATCCGCGACGAGTTCGTCGCTATGGTCAACTATGCGGTGATGGCGCTGATACAAGGAGAAAGATCAAAGGCGGAAGGTGAAAGTTTGGAGCTGCCGCTGGAGGAGACGATGACCCTCTATGACGAGCAGGTGAAGAGAATTCTGGACCTGATGATGGACAAGAACCACGACTACGGCGAGGCGTGGAGGCAGATGAGGGTGAGTTCGATGGTAGACCTGATTCTTATGAAACTGCTGCGCATCAAGCAGATAGAGGACAATGAAGGCAAGACGCTGGTGAGTGAGGGCGTGGAAGGCGGATATATGGACATTGTGAACTACTCGCTGTTTTGCCTTGTCAGATTAACAGAAGAAAACACAATATCATGAAAATCAAGGATACAAAGTTGAATTACACGTTGAACGTGGTCTCGCGGTGGGTCGTGGGACTGGTGTTCCTGTTCTCCTCCTTCGTGAAGGGTGTGGACCCGATGGGGACGATGTTCAAGGTGCAGGACTATATGTCGAACTGGGAACTTTTCGGCATGGGCTTCGAGTGGGCGCACCCGCTGGCGGGAGTGCTTGCCGTGACGCTGATATGTGCCGAGTTCCTGGTGGGGGTGATGCTGATATGCAATGCCTTCAGGGTATTCTCGGCATGGCTGTTGGCGCTGATGATGGCCTTCTTCACGGTGACGACATTTGTCGACGCAACGACGAACCTGGTGGACGACTGTGGCTGTTTCGGCGATGCCATCAAGTTGACGAACTGGCAGACCTTCTGGAAGAATGTCGTGCTTGACGTGCCGACGGTGTGGATCGTGCTGACCTGCCACCTGCGGAAGAAACGCCGCTTTGAGCGCGACAGCATCGTCTTTATCGCTGCGCTGACGGTGATGCTGGTGTTCTGTATCTACAATATCAACCACGAGCCGGTGATAGACTTCCGTCCATGGAAGGTTGGCAACCAGATGGTTGACTTGGAGCAGGACGCCACCACGAAGAGCTACGTGACCTACAGGAACAAAGAGACGGGCGAGAGGATGGAGATGGAGGCTGCCAAGCTGATGGAGTATATGTCCGACACAGCGTGGGTGAACGCGTGGGAGTGGGAGAGCAGCCGTGTGGAGATGCCCGAAATCAAGGCCCCCGGCTTCTCGATGCTTGACATGGAGGGGTCGGACCGCGCCCTCGATATGATTGCCGCCGAAGAGGGGCTGGTGATAGTCACCATCCACCACTTGGACAAGATTGATGCCGAGGACGTTGAGGAGATAAAGACCGCCGTTGCCCTTGCCGGTGAGAACGGCAAGGATATCGTGCTGCTCACGTCGGCGCTGCCCGAGGATATCCAGACCTGGATGTATGAGAACGGGGTGGAGGGACTGGAGTATTATTTTGCCGACGCCACGGCCATAGAGACGATGATGAGGGGCAACCCCGGATTCATGTATGTGGAGAAGGGCACCGTGGTGGACAAGGGCCGCAAGGCTGAGGAACTGAAAATGGAAAAATAACTTATGATACAGAGAATTCAAACATTATGGCTTTTGTTGGTCGCCGGGTGCATGGCATTGTGCCTGCTGACGCCGGTGGCGAAGTATAACTATGAGAATATGCCGACAGAGGGTCAGCGCACGGAGGCGCGGCTGGACCTCTTTGCCCGCGACGGTGCCGACATGGCGTCGCAGATGGGCGAGCCGGTGGTGAACTACAGCCAGCGTATGACGGGCATGGAGACATGGCCGCTGGTGACGCTGGTGATGGTGTGTGGCGTTATCGCGCTGGGAAGCATCTTCCTCTATAAGCGTCGCACGCTGCAGGTGCGCATCGTGGCACTGGGATTCCTGCTGAACGTGGTGTATGCCTTCTTGGTCTTCTTCTGGGCAGTGGACCGCTATGCCGACCTCCTTGCGGCCGGCATGGGTGGCGAGCGTCCCGAGGTTGCCTGGCAGGTGGGCGCCTTCGCACCGCTGGCGTCGCTGGTATTCTTCTTCCTGGCACAGCGTGCCATCAAGAAAGACGAGGCATTGGTGAGAGCGGCTGACAGACTGCGTTGATATGTTGGATATAGTCATAGAAAATATCGGTCAGTTGCCTGAAGTGGCACGAAAGTTGCTGGAAGGATTCCCGGAGGAGCGTTTCTTCGCCTTTTTCGGCAAGATGGGGGTGGGGAAGACCACGCTCATCAAGGAGCTCTGCGCCGCTTTGGGAGTGGAGGACAACGTGTGCAGCCCGACATTCGCCATCGTGAATGAATATTCCGCAGGCGATAAAGAGCCGGTATATCATTTTGATTTCTACCGCCTCAAGAACCTCTCGGAAGCCTATGACCTGGGTTACGAGGAATACTTCTACAGTGGCTGCTACTGCTTCACGGAGTGGACAGAGAAGGTGGAAGAACTGCTGCCGGAACAATATGTGAGGGTGGAGATTGAAGAGAAGGAGGGGGTAAGACGGTTGAGAGCGGAAATAGTAAAGAATTAAGAGTTAACAGATAATCATTTTTTGATGAATAATAAAGAAAAAGAATCTGAGGTGCTGGCGCGGTTGGCCGCGCAGGCGCTCGACGGGAAGAAGGGAGAAGAGATCCGCATCCTGGACCTAAGGAAGGTCCATGGGGCTCCGGCGGAGTATTTCGTGATTGCCAGCGGCAATGTGCCGTCGCATGTGAGTGCCTTGAGCGACGCGGTGTTCGAGACGGTGAAGAAGGCCACGGGTCTGAATCCCCATAAGGTGGAGGGCTACAACAATGCCGAGTGGATACTAATGGACTATTTCGACGTGGTGGTTCACATCTTCCAGAAAGAGAAACGGGCTTTCTTCAGGCTCGACGAGCTGTGGAGTGACGGGGAAGAAGTGAAGGTTTGAGGTTTAAAGTTTAAGGTTTAAAGTTTAAAGTTAATGGCTGAACAACAGCAGAATAAAGTGCCTAATAATGCGCCGCGGGGCAACAAGCCCAAGACGGCGAAATGGATTTATATTGTCTATGGTGCCATCATGGTAGCGTTGCTGGTCGGCATGTTCGGCGGTGGCAACGAGGCGAAGAAGCCAGTGGACTGGAACAAGCTGTCGCTCATCCTGGAGCGCCATGACTACGAGAGTATCACGGTCATCAACCAGGAGGTGGCGGAAATCAAAATCAAGGCCGATGCCGTGAAGGCGTACCCCGACCTGTATAAGGACCTGCGCACCAACAACATCACCGGAGGTGAAGGCCCCGTGGGGATGTATACCTACAATATCGGCAACTATGAGCATTTCGACAAGGAACTGGCTATCATCGAGGCTAAGACCGGCGAGCATATCAGCTATAAGATCGAGACCCATAGCAACGCCTGGCGTGAACTGTTGGTGTGGTTTGCCCCGCTGCTGATTATGGTGTTCCTTTTCTGGGGCATGAGTGCCTACGCCCGCAAGCAGATGGGCGGTGAAGGCGGTGGTGGCGGCTTCGGCGGACTGTTCGGCTTCGGCGGTTCACGCGCCAAGCAATATGACGCCACCAAGCAGGTGAATGTCACCTTCAAGGATGTGGCCGGATTGGCCGGTGCCAAGGAGGAGGTGATGGAGGTGGTAGACTTCCTGAAGAACCCCAAACACTATACCGAACTGGGAGGCAAGATTCCCAAGGGAGTGTTGCTGGTAGGCCCTCCGGGCACGGGTAAGACCCTGTTGGCCAAAGCTGTGGCCGGTGAGGCGGGCGTGCCGTTCTTCTCGATGAGTGGTAGCGACTTCGTGGAAATGTTCGTTGGTGTGGGTGCCTCGCGTGTCCGTGGACTGTTCGACGAGGCCAAGAAGAAGAGCCCCTGCATCGTGTTCATTGATGAGATTGATGCCGTGGGTCGTGCACGTGGAAGAAATGGTCTCACCGGTGGCAATGACGAGCGTGAAAATACGCTGAACCAGCTGCTTACCGAGATGGACGGTTTCTCGAGCACCACCAATGTCATTGTGCTGGCGGCCACCAACCGTGCCGACGTGCTCGACAAGGCCTTGATGCGTGCCGGCCGTTTCGACCGACAGATATATGTGGAACTCCCCGACCTCGAGGAACGCAAAGCTATTTTTGCCGTCCACATGAAAAACCTGAAACTTAACACCCAGGAGGACAGTGAAGGCTATGTGGACAAGGATTTCCTAGCCAAACAGACTCCGGGCTTCAGCGGCGCCGACATCGCCAATGTGTGTAACGAGGCCGCTCTCTGTGCCGCCCGCAAGAATAAGAAACAGATTGAGAAACAGGACTTCCTCGATGCCGTTGACCGCATTGTCGGTGGTCTTGAGAAGCGTACCAAGGTACTCTCTGACCAGGAGAAACACACCATCGCCTACCACGAGAGTGGCCATGCGTCGGTGAGTTGGCTGCTGCGGTGGGCCAACCCGTTGGTGAAGGTCACTATCGTGCCGCGAGGCAAGGCCCTCGGTGCCGCCTGGTACCTGCCGGAGGAACGTCAGATTACCACCTACGAGCAGATGTTTGACGAGATGACCAGCCTCATGGCCGGCCGAGCATCAGAGGAGATTGTCTATGGCCGCATCAGTACCGGAGCCCTCAACGATATCGAGCGTGCCACCAAGATGGCGCAGGCCTTGGTGACCTACTACGGTATGAGTCCTGAGGTGGGGAACATCAGCTTCTACGATTCGACGGGCCAAAGCGAATATGCTTTTGCGAAACCCTTCAGTGAAAAGACGGCCGAGACCATTGACAAGGAGGTCCGCCGCATGGTGGAAGAAGCCTACAATAAGGCTAAAGAGTTGTTGATTAGCCACCGCGAGCAACTCGACCAGTTGGCAGCACAACTCTATGAGAAAGAGGTACTCTTCCGTGAGGATTTGGAACGCATCTATGGTCCTCGTCCGTGGGAGACGCCCGAGAAACCGGAAATTGAGGAGGCTTCAGAGGCTCCGGAATTGCCTGAGAATACGTATAACCCTGAAAATACCACCCTGTCATGAAAACTTTCTGGATTCGCACCGCCAGTGCTACGGTATATGCACTGCTTTTTCTTGGCACGCTTCTCAGCGGTCGTTTGTTGAACAACCCCAAGTTGGGTTTGCTCCTTTTCGGTGCTTTTCTGCTCTTTGTCACCATGGGGTGTACTTTCGAGTTCTTCCGCATGGTTGGTAAACAGGGTGCTGTGCCTTGTCGCCTGCTGGGGTATGCCTATGCTGTCATTACCCTTGTGGCGATACTGATTTCACCGATGCTTAGTGATGCGCTGCTAGGTTTCAGAATAATGTTGGTGGCCATCACGCTTTTGCCTGTCACTTTTGCCCTGTCGGCTATTGTCCAGCTGTGGAAGGAAAGTGAACAGCCTTTCCGCGACGCCGCCTATACGCTAGTGCCGATGCTTTATATTGCCCTCCCGTTGAGCCTGATGAGCAGCCTGATACCCGATGTGGGAGCATACGTGGTGTTGATGATAGTGGTTATGGTGTGGGTCAACGACTCCGGTGCCTATATCGGAGGTTCCCTCTTTGGAAAACACAAGATGTGGGCGCGCCACTCTCCGGGAAAGACCTGGGAAGGAACCGCCTTCGGGGTGCTGGTCACCTTGTTGCTGGCTGTCTTCGTGGGACCTCTGGTGCAGCCTGCCATAGCCTGGTATCACTGGTTGGCACTGGGGTTCATTTGTAGTGTTATCGATACCCTTGGCGACCTTGTGGAGAGCATGCTCAAACGCTCCGTAGGTGTCAAGGACAGTGGCAATATCATGCCCGGTCACGGCGGCTTCCTCGACCGCTTCGACAGCCTGCTCATCATTATGCCTTTTGTTTTTGCCTACATAACCTTAATAATCCAATAATATGACAATCCATCGTGAAGGAAAGAAAATAATCATGCTCACCGGCGCAGGCATCTTTGTCATCGTGCTGTTGATGCTGTTGTTGGTCAAAGAGTGGAATGTGCTCCATTACCTCTTTGTCCTGGGCCTGTTGGTCTTTGGTTTTCTTGTGACGGCATTCTTCCGCATTCCCCGCCGCATCTTCGCCAACAATCCTAAGGAACTTATCTCGCCTGCCGACGGAACCATTGTCACCATCGAGCAGGTCAACGAGAAAACCTATATCAAGGGCGAGTGTATGCAGGTGTCCATCTTTATGAGTGGTACCGATGTGCACGTTAACCGCTACCCTTGTGATGGACTGGTGGAGTATGTGAAATTCCGCCGTGGAAACTATTTCGTGGCCTCCTATCCCAAAAGCAGCGACCTCAACGAGCGTACCGAAATAGGAATGCTGCTTGATAATGGACAGCGCATCCTCATCCGCCAGGTGGCGGGAGTGATGGCACGCCGCATTGTCTGCTATGCCAAGGAAGGTGAGCGTGTCAAGCAGAACCAGGAACTTGGCTTCATTCGCTTTGGTTCGCGTGTCGACCTCTTCCTGCCTCTCGACTTCCCCATCAGTGTCGACCTTCAGGACAAGGTGAAGAACGCCATTAGCCCCATTGCCGAAATTGTCTGAAAATGATTGCCGACCAGATACTCTACGAGGATAACCACCTGCTGGCTATCAATAAGTTGCCTGGGCAAATCACCCAAGGTGACAAGACCGGAGACCCTTGTCTGGCCGACTTGGTTAAAGAGTTTATCAAAGAGCGAGACCACAAGCCTGGGCAGGTCTACTGCGGTGTTATCCACCGCTTGGACCGCCCCGTCTCAGGTGTGGTGTTACTTGCCAAAACTTCCAAAGCATTGAGCCGTATGGTTGAGAAGGTTCGCACTCGTGATTTTGAGAAACACTACTGGGCGGTGGTCAAGAACGCCCCTCCCCAGCCTGCTGGAGCACTTGAGAACTGGCTCGTCAAAAACGAGGAACGCAACAAAAGCTATGTCTTCGGTTCGGCACGTCCCAACGCCAAGCTGGCGCGCCTCGAGTATCGAGAAATTGCCGTTTCCGACGGGGGTTATCATCTTCTGGATATCAACCTTCATACGGGACGACACCACCAGATACGTTGTCAACTGGCCAATATCGGCTGCCCCATCAAGGGCGATCTAAAATATGGCGCTCCGCGCAGCAACGATGACGGCTCCATCTCGCTCCATGCCCATACAGTCTCTTTCGAGCATCCTGTCACCCATCTTCCCGTCACTATCACGGCCCCCAACCCTACCATCGAAAAAATGTTCCACCTGAATTGAAATTTTTTACGCTATAGCGATACAAAATATATATTGAAAGCTATAAAAAACAATGAAAAAGATATTTTTTGCCCTGTCACTTATTGTTGCACCACTGACGGCTATGCATGCCCAGCGCGTCGTGACTGATAATTACGACCGTCTCGAGGTTCACTATCAGACTCCTGAGCTTACCTTGGGCTCCCTGCCGTTGTCCACTGGTAAGGCTGGCGTTCTCCAGATTGCCGGTTATCAACTCGGTGGAGAAGTGGGTTCTCCGGCTTTGCCTGTGAGCATCGACATGATTACCATCCCTTTCTGCGACGATATGCAGGTTGAGATAAACAATGCTGTGTACGATACGTTCGCTCTCATGGGCAATCAAACTATTTATCCGCTTCAGCCCAGCCGCAGTAAGTCTGATACCACTCCTGAAGTGGCTGTTATCAATGCCGAACGCTATGCCACCGACGCCTTCTGGGGTCTGCCGCTGGCTTCTGTCGAGGTTCTCGGAGTGGCGCGTGACCGTCGCATGGCTAACCTTACCTTCAGCCCTGTGCAGGTCAACCCTGTCACAGGCGAGGTTATTGTCTGCCGCAGCGCCGATATCACTGTGCGTTATATCAACTCCGATGCTGAGGGCACCCAGGAATATTTCAACCGTTACTATACTCCCGCTTTCTCTGCCGGCACCACCCTCAACACCCTTCTCTCTACCAAGGATGTCTCCCTCTCCACTCCCACCAGAATGGTTATCATTGTTCCCAACTCGCTCTATTGCGCGGCTGTTGACCGTTTTGCTGTCTGGAAGAGTAAACAGGGATTCAATGTCGACATCTACTTATATGAAGGCGAATCCCGCGACACTGTCGCCAATTACCTTAAGTCTCTCTATGCAGAAGCTACTGTCGAGCAACCTGCTCCCGCTTACCTGCTCCTCATTGGTGACGTCAATCAGTTCCCCGCTTTAGAATCAAAAATTAACTCGTACTCCATGCAGGGTCTTGAACTCGACCATGT
Organism: uncultured Bacteroidales bacterium; assembly: GCA_900316235.1. Lineage (GTDB taxonomy): Bacteria > Bacteroidota > Bacteroidia > Bacteroidales > P3 > Colimorpha. Next base: position 75,815 of record ONCC01000002.1, on the reverse strand, counting down.
GACCGACCTCTACTATGTCACCTGGACCAACGGTGATAACCTGCCCGACTGCTATCAGGGCCGCTTCTCCGCCACCGATACGGCCACCGTCGCCAGTATCATCAATAAGACACTCCTCTATGAGCAGTATGCTTTCGAGGATGACTCCTATCTTGCACGTGCCGCCCTTGTCGCTGGTGAAGACAATGGCTCTCACCAGACTTCCGGCTGGTCGGCCGACTATGCCTGGGTTTATTCCGACCCCACCATGGACTACATCGCTAAAACCTATGTCAACCATGCCAACGGTTTCGACACTGTCAGCTACTATAAAAACAATGTCGACTTTGCACCCGAAGGTGTCTATGTCACCGGCTATTGCAGCTCTTCCTCTTCGGTTTCCGCCCTCCGTAATCTTTATAACGAGGGCCTCGGCTGGATCAACTATTCCGCCCATGGCGATTGGGACCGCTGGTACAAGCCTTCCTTCACCAACTCCAACGCCAGTGCTATGCAGAACAACGGTAAGCCTTCCTTTATGATTGGCAACTGCTGCCTCACCAACAAGTTCGACAAGAGCTCCTGCTTTGGCGAAACTCTTCTCCGCAAGAAGGACAACGGCGGAGCCGTAGCCTATATTGGTGGCACCAACTCCACTCTCTGGAGTGAGGACTTCTACTGGAGCGTCGGTGTCCGTAGCAACATCTCCAACACCATGAACACCAGCTACACCTCCTCTCGTCTCGGCATGTACGACCGTCTCTTCCACACCCATGATGAGACCTTCGAGAATTATGCTATCACCGCTGGCGCCCTCGTCGTCTCGGGCAATATGGCGGTAAACAACAGCTCCTCAAGCTATAAACAATACTACTGGGAAATCTACGAACTTATGGGAGACCCCTCCTTGCTCCCCTGGCTTGGTAGAGCCTCCGACCTTGAGGTCTCCGTCTCCCTCTCCGACGACAATACCTCCATTACAGCCCTCCCCCATGCCTACGTCGCTATCATCGACACCCTCCCCGTCGCCCACGTCGTTGCTGCTGGATTTGCCGATGCCGACGGTAGAATCTCTTTCCCCTATGGACGTCTTTCTGAGGACTTCAGCCACTATTGTCTCTCCGTTACCGCCCAGGGCCATAAGCCCTATTTCAAGGCCTTCAGTGATATCCATGTCGGTATCGAAGATCTCTCGGCGGGGCAGGGCGTTAATGTATATCCCAATCCCGCCACCGACCGTGTCACCATTAGCGCCAAGGACCTCCTTCGCGCCGACCTCCTCGACCTCACCGGGCGTACCATCAACTCGTTCTCTCACTCAAATGCCGACATGGTTGTCCTCGACCTCTCTGCTGTCCCCGCGGGCATCTACTTCCTCCGTATCTCCACGACCAACGGTCTCTCTACACAGAAACTTATCGTCAACAAATAAAACAGTATAACATGAACCGAATTACCTCAATCATCACCCCCTTGGCGGCAGTGCTTCTGCTGACAACGTCCTGCAACAATAGTACCCCCAAGGTTCCCGAACTCAAAAACCAAACCGATTCCCTCTCTTGGGCTTATGGTCAAAATATCGCCGACGCCCTCAAGACCGGCTTCTTCAATACCCTCGATGCCGACCTCATCCTCAAATCTGCCCAGTACACTCTCAGCGGTGGCGAGGAACAGCCAATGTCTCCTGAGGAAGTTATGGAGGCTCTCAACTATATCATGACCATGTATGCCGCCGGTGCCCGTCAGGATGCCGCTCAGACACAGGAGACTGTCGATGCCCAGCAGGATGCCTATTTCCAGAAGCTCGAGAGAGAAAATCCCAACGTCAAGCGACATCCCAAGGGTTTCTACTATGAGGTGCTGCGTGAAGGCAAGGGGCCCAAGGCCAAGTACGCCCAGCGCATCAGTTTTGACTACCGTTCATTCCTCATGCTTACCGGTGAGCCCTACGACCAGACCTATGGCAAGCGCGATCCCATCCTTCATGTTGTTGGTGAACCTATGTTCCCTGGCCTTATTGAAGGGTTCCAGCTCATGAATGCCGGCAGCATCTACCGATTCTACTTCCCCTATCAGCTTGCCTTCGGTCCCAAGGGCTCCGGCAATATCCCGGGATTTACACCATTCATCTACGAAGTCGAGCTCCACGAACTTTTCGAGAATTAAAATAAAAAAAGAAAGGCTGCTATCCGGCAGCCTTTCTTTTTTTTAGTAACCCAATATCTTTAGCATCGATTTGTAGCTTTGCTCCTTGGCGAAGAGCTTTGTCGTGTATTCCCCGTCCTCGTCCTTGTCGATGATGACGTGCTTGGGCGCGGGGATGAGGCAGTGTTGGATGCCACCGTAGCCACCGATGCTCTCCTGGTAGGCTCCCGTGTGGAAAAATCCGATGTATAGCGGATCGTCCTTCTGGAATTTCGGTAGGAAGATGGCATTGGCGTGGGAGTCGGCATTGTAGTAGTCCTCTGAGTCGCAGGTCAGGCCACCGAGGAACACGCGCTGGTATTCGCAGTCCCAGTGGTTGATGGGCAGCATGATGAAACGTTGGTTGATGCCCCAGGTATCAGGCAGCGTGGTGATGAAACTGCTGTCAATCATGTACCACAGCTCGCGGTCGTTCTGCTGCTTCTGGTCCAATATACTATATAATGTGGCGCCACTCTCTCCCACGGTGAAGCTGCCGAACTCGGTGAAGATGTTAGGCTCTTCCACTCCGCGTTGCGCGCAGATATTCTTTATCTGGGCCAGAATCTCTTCGGCCATGTATTCGTAGTCGTAGTTTGCCGCCAGACTCACCTTGCTTGGGAAACCGCCGCCGATGTTCAGCGAATCCAGTTCGGGACACACGCGTTTCAGGTCGCAGTACACATTCACGCATTTCGCCAGCTCGTTCCAGTAGTAGGCCGTGTCGCGGATACCAGTGTTGATGAAGAAATGCAGCATCTTCAGACGGAATTTCTTATTCTGTTTTATCTGCTCCTCATAGAACGACACGATGTCGTTGTATCTGATTCCCAGGCGCGACGTGTAGAAGTCAAATTTCGGCTCCTCTTCCGATGCAATCCTGATTCCCAGCATCATAGGTTCTGCTGTACCTGCCTCAAGGGTCTGGTCAAGTACGTAATATTCATTTTTGTTGTCCAACACGGGAATCACATTCTTGAATCCATCGTTGAACAAGCCTACGATATTTTCTATATACTGGTCCTTCTTGAAACCATTGCATACCACCACTTTGTCCTTGTCCACCAATCCCTGGTTGTGCAGTTCCTGGATAAGGTTGATGTCGAAAGCAGAGGATGTTTCGAGGTTGATATCGTTCTTCAAAGCCTCCTCCAGCACGAAGGCGAAATGGCTGCTCTTCGTGCAGTAGCAGTAGTTGTAGGTGCCTCGGTAGTCGGTTTTGGCAATGGCCACGTTGAACAAACGTTTCGCCCTCTGGATTTGACTGCTTATCTTGGGTAGGTAAGTAATCTTCAGTGGCGTGCCGTATTGTTTGATGATTTCCATCAAAGGAATATCATGGAAATAGAGCTCGCCGTCTTCCGTCCGGAATTCGTCCTGCGGAAAATCGAACGTCTGGTCGATCAGGTCGTAATACTTGTTCTTCATTTTAATTGATTTAATTAAAATTCAACCATATCTGCCAATCTAACTTAATTGGATTGTTGTGCAAAGATACAACTAAATCACTTACATTAACGAAAAATCTTCAAAAAAGTTGCATTAAATTAATGTGTTAATGTATAATGCTCTAATACACAGTACTGTAGCTATGATTTATCGTCTAACTCTCACATCCTTAGTACAATCGCCTTACCAAATGCCTACCAACACCCTACCAACTCCTACCATAGTAGGAGTTGGTAGGGTGTTGATAGGTGTTAAATACGAATAAAGGGGCAATTGTACATTGTCCCTTAAAGATGTGATTTGGAAAAGTTGGTTGGGTTATTTCCCGCGGCCTTGAAGGATGATTTTTCCTGTGTAGACTATTATCTTCAGGTCGGTGGTGATAGACATGTTGTCGAGGTAGAGGAGGTCGTAGCGCAGCCGCTCGACCATCTCGTCGACCGATGAAGCGTAGCCGTATTTCACCTGCCCCCAGGAGGTGATTCCGGGTTTGATGCGCTGCAGTAGGATGTATTCGGGTGCGCGCTTCACAATCTGGTCGATGTAAAACTGTCGTTCGGGACGGGGACCGACGATGGACATGGTGCCGCGGAGAACGTTGTAGAATTGTGGTATCTCGTCGAGGCGGACTTTACGCATGAAGCGTCCGAAGGGGGTGATGCGCGGATCGTCGTCGGTGGAGAGTGCAGGTCCTTGGGCTTCGGCGTCGACATACATGGAACGGAATTTATGCATGCGGAAGGGCTTTCCATGCAGGCCGATACGCTCCTGGGCGTAGAATACAGGTCCGGGGGAGGTGCATTTCACGATGATGGCAGTGATGAGGTAGACGGGGGAGAGGATAATCATGGCCACCAGTGAGAAAAGAATATCGCCGATGCGTTTGATGGAGTATTGCCATTCGGACATCAAGCGGTTGTTGATGACGATGAAGGGCGAGTGGAAAATAGACTCCTGCTTGACAGAGCCGACGATGATGTCTCGGGCATCGGGAGTGATTTTGATGATGAGGTCGGCGGCGGCGTTGAGGGTGCGCAGGATATCGGTGACGAGGTTGCGCTGGCTGTCCTCGAGGGCGATGATGACCTCCTGGATTTGATGCTTGTCAATAAGCAGGCGAATGTCGTCGAGGTTTCCCAGACGGGGCATGATTTTGTCCAGCTCTGAGTTGGGAATTTGGCTTTCGGAGTTTATTTCGATATAGCCGACAAAAAGGTTGCCCGAGTAGGTCTCCTGGTTTTCGATGTCGAGGTAGGTGCGGAGGGCTTTGTTGCCGGAGCCTATGAGAAGGGTTGGAAAACCAATCTGGCGTGTGTGGACGCGGCGGACGGTCTGCGAGGTGATGATGAGTCGCGGGAAATAGGTGAGGATGAAATGGACAAAGAAGAGGAAGAGGAATGCAAGATAGTGGTAGCGGTAGGTGGGGACATAGTCATCGATAAGGATGAGGAAGAAGATGACCACGGAGCCTATAAGTGTGGCGAGGAATGTATCGAGGAGCTCGTTGAGACGGGCTTTGCGGAGGACGTCGCGGTAGGTGCCGAGGATGGTGTAGAGTGCCAACCATCCAAGGGGAATGACGATGAGCCCGAAGTAGAAGTTGGGGTCGGCTAAAGGTGAAAGGTGAGAGGTGAAAGGTGAAAGGTGTAGAGACGTTTCATGAAACGCCTCTACGGGGTCGAGGACGAGTTTGCGGAAGAGAAAGAGGGCTGTCCAGGAGAGGATGGCTGCGAGGATGTCGCAGAGGATATATTTAAGGGTTTGCTTTTTTTTCACGATGATGTTTTCTTTTAGTTGGTGATGGAGGTGGAGAGAACGCGCACGTTGTCGATGCGGATATCGCCGGTCTGTCCGTAGACGTTGAGGGCAGCGAAGGAGAGGCGGAAGGGAATCTGATAGTTGAAGTAATTCCATGTGCGGCCGAGATTGACGTAGATGTGGCGCCATTCGGTGGAGGGGTTGATGACCATGACACGCTGGATGTCGGTGGCACCGCCGGAGGTGTAGGCGGCTTCCATGTAGATCTCAAAGGGGATGTCGGACCGCGAGTCGAGTTCGAGATACACGGCGCGGCGCGAGTCGGTGATGTAAAAGTCGTAGTTGATGGCGAAGGGAACTCGGTCGAGGGTATCGGGGACGTGGACAAAGGCATATCCTTGGCCCGAGCGAGCCTCGTCGGGGGCGTGTTTCACCCAAGTGACAGAGTCGAACATGATGGAGGAAGAGGTGGGTTCAAAAAGTTCGTACACGGGATTGTCGTTGAGGGTGATGTTATAGGTGGTGTGGAGGGTGTCGAGTTTGAGGGTGTCGCCCGAGCGGGTGAAGAGTGTGTCAGTGTAGTGGGTGCCGTCGAGGTCGAAAGAGAGCTTGTCAATCTTGATGGGCTTGTAGAAGGTATAGAAAGGGAGTTTGGAGGAGGAACCCGACTGGCGGACGGCCGGGTAGATTTCGATGTAGTCGATGGGGCCGTCGTTGAGGACGGGGACGGTGAAGGGGAGCTGAAAGAGTCCCAGCTTTTCGAGACTGGAGGCTCCGGGATAGTGCAGAGTGACGTAGCAGGCGACGATATCGGAAGTATAGAATCCGTCTTCAAGGGTGATGGCATTGGATTCGGGGGGGATAAGGTCTATGGCATCGATATGAAGGAAGGCGGGTGCCACGAAGTCGTCGTCATTCTTGCAGGCAGCGAAGAGGAGGCAGCAGAGAGCCATTACGGTGAGCAGTTTCTTCATTTAATATTGTATTATATGTAATAAACGAGGTTGTTGATATTTTATTATTTGTGAATGAAAATTTATGTGTATTTTTGCAATCGCATTTTAAAAGGATAAGGTATGAAAGAATTGGCAATGCACGTGTACGACCTGATGGAGAATTCGACAGCGGCGAATTCGAAGGATGTAAAACTGACCATCAGGGACAGCCTGAAGGATAATATTTTCCATTTCACCATAGAGGACAATGGCAAGGGAATGTCTCCCGAGTTCCTGGCCAAGGTGACCGATCCGTATACTACGAGCCGCACTACGCGCAAGGTTGGATTGGGTTTGCCGCTCATCAAGATGAATACCGAGAATTGCGGCGGCGGAATGAAGCTGACCTCTGAGGTCGGCGTGGGTACGCGTCTGGAGTTCTGGTTCCAGCACAATCACTGGGATCGTCCTCCCATGGGCGATCTGTCGGGGTCATTGGTAATGCTGTTGTCGGCTCACGAGGACATCCATTTCGTCATTACCTATCAGACCGACGAGGGTGAGTTTGTGCTCGACACCGACGAGCTGAAAGAGGCGCTGGACGGCATGTCGCTCAACGACATCCATATCATCAATTACCTGAAGGAGATGATTTCGGAGAACCTGAAGGAGATTCACGCCAACGAATGAGACGCATAGGGGTTCTGTCGGATACACACGGAACAGTACCGAAGCAGGTCTACACTTTCTTCAAGGACTGCGACGAGTTGTGGCATGCAGGCGATATAGGTCCTGGGGTGCTGGAGGAGTTGCGCGCATGGAAGACTGTGAGGGCGGTGTGGGGAAACTGTGATAGTTTCGCGCTGCACTATGAGTTGGAGGAACGGGCTTTCTTCGAGGTGGAGGGTCAGCGGGTGCTGATGACGCATATCGGCGGATGGCCGGGACACTATCCCTACGAATTGAAGAGGACGCTGGAACTGGCAAAGCCCGATATCTTCGTCTGCGGCCACAGTCACATCCTGAAGGTGATGTATGATAAGGAATACAATTTTCTGCATATCAACCCCGGCGCTGCTGGACGACAGGGGTTTCATCGTGTCGGCACGCTGGTGAGGTTTGTCCTCAATCCCCAGCCGGCGGAGCTGGAGGTGCTGGATTTTCCAAAGTTTTAAATGGGTTCTGGGCAAGGATGACTCCGGCGATGACGATAGCCATGCCGATGACCTTGAGCCAGGAGAAGTCTTCTTGACCGATAGCCACGGCGGTGATGAGGGAGAAGACGGGGATGGCGTTGTTGAAGATGCAGGCCTCGGAGGCTCCAAGGTTGCGGACGCCATAATTGTAGCCGGCGTAGGCCAGTGTGGAACAGAAGATGCCGAGAACCAGCAGGAGCAGTAGCATCTTCGGACTCCAAGAGAGCAATGGGAGCGATTGGCTGTCGAAGATGAATACCAAGGGCAGGAAGTAGGCGAGGCCAATGACGTTCTGCCAGGTGGTGACAACCAGCGGGTGGTAACGATTCACAACCTTGACAAGCAGCAGGGTATAGACCACCGCAATGACGACGGCACCGGTGAGAAAGAGTAGTCCTTGTAGGGCTGAGCCTTGAAAGCCTATCTCACCGTTGAGCATAAGAAATACACCAGCGAGGGAGAGCAGAACACCGATTATCAGTGAAGGTTTGATGCGTTGGCGGTAGGCTGCCCACATGCCGAAAGGGACAAAGAGGGGAATGGTGGCAATGACGACTGATGCCAGAGAACCACTGACAAGACGCACACCGTTTGTTTCGCAGAGATGGTAAATGAAAGGCTCGCAGAGTGCCAGCAGGAGAAACCATTTGAGGTCTTCTTTGCGTATGCGTTGCAGGTGGCGGGTGAGCGCCAATGCAGGAAGCATCACGGCTGAAGCAATAGCGAGGCGGAGGGCGATGAGGATGGTGACGGTGATGTGCTCTTCGGAAAGAAAGAGCTCCTTGGTGAGGATGAAACTGACGCCCCAGAAGACGACCGAGGCGGTGATGAGGGTATAGGTGAGGGTCTTGTTCATGGATTTCTAGAATGGGTAGTTGATGCCGAAACTGGTGACGATTTGATTGAATTTCCAGTGGGGCGGACGCCAACGGAGGCTCTCTTCGAATCCTGGGTCATAAAGAGGGATAGCGAAGTCGAGACGGAGGGTGGCGATGGAGACGTTGACGCGAACTCCGAGACCGACGCCAACGGCTATTTCTTTGAGAAATTTATCCCATTTGAGTTCGCCCCCGGGATAGAGATCGGAAGAGTTGTAGAGCCAAATATTGCCGAGGTCGGTGAAGAGAGCGCCCTCGAAGATGCCTGCAATGGGGAATCGTTCCTCGAGGTTGAAAACGAACTGAAGGTCGCCGACGCGATCAATCATCAGCGTGGAGCCATCGTAGGAACCGGGACCAAGACGACGGAGCGGCCAGGCGCGTATGGTGGTGGATCCACCGCCGAAGAAGCTCTTTTCATAGGGCATATCCATAGAGTTCCCATAGGGTATACCGATACCGAGGAGGATACGGGAGACCAGGGTGTTGCGTTTCCCATGATATAAATAATAGGTGTATTCTCCGCCGAGACGGACATATTGGGAGAAGGGGACACCAAAGAATTCGCGGATGGAATTGCTGTCGGAGTTGCCGTCGACCATGTGTGAAAGGAGGCTGAGAAGGTTGCCGGCACTCTCGAGGGAGAGATGGAAAACAGAGAAGTTCTTCCGGGTGCCGAATCGCTGGTTAGAGTAGTTGAAATCATAGCGTGCGTCGAAGATGAAGTGGTCGCTGTACTGGTAATATATACGAAGGTCGTTGACGTTGATAAGACGGAGGGCGAAGTCGGCATCGAGATTGAGAATACGGACGAAGGTAAGTTCGATGGGGAGGAGCTGGTGGGAAGCGGTACGGTGGGAGGTGATGCCGCGTGAGGAGCCGGGACGTGTGGTCCAGGTGTAGCCATAAGAGGTGTTGGCTAAGATGCGCTCGAACCAATAACGGTACTGGTAAGCGCCACCGACATTGATGAGGGTGTGTGGACGAGTGTTCTGTAGACGGAAGAAGTCGGAGAAAGGAAAGGCCTCGGGTATGTCTAGCGAGGCATCGAGGTTGATTTCAAAGGTGGAGAAGTTGTCGTAGAAACTGCCACTGTTTCCGCCGAGTATGAATTTGGGTAGCTCGAGGAGAAGGGAACCTTTGGCTTTGAGTATTTCGGCGCCCCCGAAGATGTTCTTGTGCTGGTATTCGAGTGCGGTCTCGATACCGAGGTTGCCGGCAGTGAAGAAGTTGCCGGCGGTGTCGGTGGCACCCATGGGGGAAGCATTGGTGAGCTCCAGAGAGACCGAGAGCTTCTGTTGTGTGGTGTTGATGAGTCGCACATGGGCATCAACGAGAGGTACACTGTCGGAAGAGAAAGGCGACTCGGTGAACTCAATATTGATGTATTTGAAGTTGCGGAGGTTGAGGAGAGAGTTATAGGTGTTGGTGATATGCGAGGGACGGTAGGTCATGCCAGGGAACATCATCATGGCGCGGAAGATGGTGGTGGAGTCGATGGTCATCTTCTTCCCCTTTTCCTTGACGAGCATGAATTCGATACTTCTTCCGCGGTTGTCATAGAACGGGGCGATGGAGGTCTCGAAGGCCGATTCATTGCTCCGGAGGCCTGCGGTGCTGTTGGGATAGATGAAGATATTGTTGATGTGGTAAACGCTGAGATTGCGGCTGTCGACATTGACATCGATGGTGAGGTGCTGGTCGAGGTAGGTGGTGTCGACGACGAATGTGATGTCCTCTGTGCTGGCACGGTAGTATCCTTTTTCCAATAATAACGAGACTAGCCGCGTGCGTTCGGAGGCGAGGATTTCTTGGTCGTAGTATGTGCCGGCCTTGAGGGCAGAACCCTCTTTCCACTGATCCAGCAGGCGTCGCACGGCAGTGCTCTCGGTGTGATAGTTTACCTCGTCGATAATGAATCGGGGACTCGCCGTGAGGTGGTAACCGATGGTGATTTTCTTGCCATCGGTATTGAGGGTGTCGAAGGAGACAGTGGAATTGAAGCAGCCTTTCGACTGGAGCAATCCTTGTAGCTGCTTGGCGGTACGAACCGATTTCTCCTCATCGTAGATTACCGGAGCTCCTCCCAGCCTCCGCCAGTAGTTGCCCCAAAAAGAACTGTCGGTGGGCTTCGCAATGCTGTAGAGCCACATGCCTACAGGCAGCCAGCGCAGGCTGAATACTTTCGCATTTCGGCGTTGCACATAATAGTTGCCTGAATTCTTTAGAGCTTCGTTCACCTCGGGTGTTGCTTCTGAGCCGTCGGCCATCTCCACCGTCTGTTCTGTCTCGTCGAGGCGGTAACTGCCATCGGGGATATAGCGGTTGGTGTAGCAACTGGCAACCAATATCGCCAGCGCAGCAAGGAGGGTTATATGTAGAAGTTTAGACTTCAATCGTAGAAAGGATTTTTTCTGTGCTTCCCAAATTCTGTTCCATATAGGTACGGCAGGCGTCGGAGGCTTTGCGGTAGGCGTCGGGGTCGGTCATCAGCTTGTCGAGACAGCTTGCTTCAAAGTCTTGCTTCCCATCGATACTCCATCCGCCGCCACAGGCAATGATGTCTCGCGCTTCCTGGAACTTGTGGTAGTTGGGGCCAAAGATGACGGGTTTGCCGAAGGTGACGGCTTCGAGGATGTTGTGGATTCCTACGCCGAATCCGCCTCCGATGTAGGCCACATCGGCGTAACGGTAGAGCTTTGATAGTAGGCCTATATTGTCGATGATGAGGGTGCTTTTCGGAGTATCCAGATTATTCTGGGAGCTCTGATTATTCAGAACAGAATATCTCACACTCTCGGGAAACAGCTCTTCAATCTGTTTCAGATGTTCCTCGCTGATGACATGAGGCGCCAGGATGATTCTTAACTCATAATTCTTGGCACGTATTTGATGAAGCAGCTCCTCGTCGGGTGGCCATGTGCTTCCCCCCACCAGCACTTTGCCCTCATAACCCTTGAGGAATCTCTCCACAACGTCGTTGCTTTCGGCGGCCTCTGCTATCTGGTGCACACGGTCGAAGCGTGTGTCGCCTGCCAGCGAACACTGCTCGATACCAACGCCTTTCAGTAGGTTAAGGCTCTCCTCGTTCTGCACAAAGAGGTGCTTGAAGCAGGTCTTGAGGTGCTTCCGGAACCATCCGCCATACCATTTGAAGAAGTATTGGTCGGGGCGGAAGATGGTGGAGAAAATATAGGTTGGAATGTTGTGTTTTCTCAATGCATTCAGGTAGTTGTACCAGAACTCGTATTTGACGAAGAAAACAGTCTTGGGGTTGACGGCAGCGACAAAGCGCCGCACATTCCTCGGGGTATCCATCGGGAGGTAGCAGATGGCGTCGGCTTGAGCATAGTTCTTCCTTACCTCATAGCCGGAGGGTGAGAAGAAGGTGACTAGCACTTGATGTCCAAGGTGCCTCCGACGATATTCCTCAAGTACAGGACGAGCCTGCTCGAATTCTCCCAGGCTGGCAGCGTGGAACCACACCGTGTGACGGTTTTGATCCAACTTGGCCACTTGCTCGGGCCACCGCTTCCATCCCTCAACCATCTGCCTCGCTTTCTCATGGCCGAAGAGGGCAACTGCACGGATACCCAGTGTATAAAACCAAATCCCTATAGTATATAAAACTCTCATACTAGTATTGCCTTAACTACTAATAGTAGTAATAATCATACGACGTCTTTCCCGTGAACGGGAACATCCATGATAGTTTCACGCCGCCCATCAGGTCGAAGTAGCGGTTGTTGTCTTTGCCGTTCAGTCCCATCACCTTGTCGATGATATAGGGACGAGTCGACCAGCTGAAGCACTGGCTCAGGTCGAAGGTGATTTTGAAGTTGATATAGGTTGAGCGGTTGCTCATGTAGATGAACCCGACACTTTCGGTGAGAATCAGACCGTGGCGCAGGTGGTCATAGAGCGGCATCATCTTCTCATCCAGCTGTGGCACCTCGCCCTCGTTCATGTCCTGTGTGTTTACCGTTTTCTGCATCATCCATCCGCCACTGAGTTTCAGCAGGATGCCCGAATCGGGATTCTTGCGGAAGAGTGGAATGATTTTGCCGATACCGGGGCGCACGGCGAAACCGCGGTTGTAGAGCGTGACCACACCGTCGCTGCCGTCCATGCCCATCAGGTAGCCCTGGCTCGTGTAGATGTCACCCATGCGTTCAGCACGCAAGGTCAGGTTGTCGCTATTGTAGCCGAACCACAGGTCGCCCTCCAACGACACTATCCAGTTGCGCTTCGTCTTATAGTCCCATTCCAGGGCGAAATTCAGATAGGGGCCATTGTAGAGGTCTTTCATGCTGCCACCGGGCATATCGCCGCTGTTGCTTCCCGAGAGAGGCGTCAGCGCGCCAAAGGAAAAGCCCACAATATGACATTGCAGCGTGTCGATACCATGCTTCTCCTGCCCATGGGACACTGTGGATACCAGCATCAGAATCACCGCTGCAACAATACTTTTATATCTCATTTTGACATTTTTCTATTTTCAATCCTCGATTTCCAATTTTTTTCGTATCTTTGCAAATCGTCTATTGAAACGACAAACGTCACAAAATATTGTATAATAAATAAAAAAATATATATTCAATGGCAAAAGACTTTTCGAAACGCAGTGAGAACTACTCCGAATGGTATAACGAACTGGTGGTGCGTGCCGACCTCGCCGAACAGAGTGCCGTGCGCGGCTGTATGGTGATAAAACCCTATGGCTACGCCATCTGGGAGAAGATGCAGCACCAGCTCGACAGTATGTTCAAGGCCACCGGCCACGTCAACGCCTACTTCCCCCTCTTCATCCCCAAGAGCTTCCTCAGCCGTGAGGCCGAGCACGTGGAGGGTTTCGCTAAGGAGTGCGCCGTGGTGACCCACCACCGCCTGATGAACGACCCCAACGGCAACGGCGTCGTGGTCGACCCCGCCGCCAAGCTGGAGGAAGAGCTCATCGTGCGCCCCACCTCCGAGACCATCATCTGGAGCACCTATAAGAACTGGATTAAGTCCTACCGCGACCTGCCCATCCTCTGCAACCAGTGGGCCAACGTGGTGCGCTGGGAGATGCGTACCCGCATGTTCCTCCGCACCGCCGAGTTCCTGTGGCAGGAGGGCCACACCGCCCACGCCACCCGCGAGGAGGCAGAAGAGGAGGCCCGCAAGATGCTCGACGTCTATGGCGACTTCGTGGAGAACTACATGGCTGTGCCCGTAATCAAGGGACACAAGAGCCCCAACGAGCGCTTCGCCGGTGCCCTCGACACCCTCTGTATCGAGGCTATGATGCAGGACGGCAAGGCCCTGCAGGCCGGCACCAGCCACTTCCTCGGGCAGAACTTCGCCAAGGCCTTCGAGGTGCAGTTCCTCAACAAAGAGAATAAGTTAGAATACGTCTGGGCCACCTCGTGGGGTGTCAGCACCCGCCTGATGGGCGCCCTCATCATGACCCACTCCGACGACAACGGCCTCGTGCTGCCGCCGCGTCTGGCCCCCATCCATGTGGCCATCGTCCCCATCTGCAAGAGCGACGAGCAGCAGCGCCAGCTCGACGAGCATATCGCCCCGATAGTCAAGGCCCTCGAAGCCAAGGGTCTCGTGGTGAAATACGACAACCGTCCGGAGTACAAGCCTGGCTGGAAGTTCACCGAGTACGAGTTCAAGGGTGTCCCCGTGCAGCTGGCCATCGGTGCCCGCGACATGGAGAACGGCACCTGCGAGGTGCGTCGCCGTGACACGCTGGAGAAAATCACCATGCCCATCGAAGGCATCGCCGACCACGTCTATGACCTCATGGAACAGATCCAGCAGAACCTCTTCAAGAAAGCCGCCGACTTCCGCGCCAGCATGACCCGCAAGGTCGACACCTGGGAGGACTTCAAGGTCGAGATTGAGAAGAACGGCTTCCTGCTCTGCCACTGGGACGGCACTCCCGAGACCGAGGAGCGCATCAAGGAGGAAACCAAGGCTACCATCCGCTGCATCCCCTACGACGCCCCCGAAGAGGAAGGCAAGTGCATCTACAGCGGCAAACCCTCCCACCGCCGCGTGGTCTTCGCCCGCAGTTATTAAGAAATGTTTAATGACACCTTTATACCCCTACGGGATATCCTCCCGTAGGGGTTTTCTTTTAATAAGAAAAAGGGGAGATAAATGGATCAAAAACCTATCAAAAACGGACCAACACCTACCGTGGTAGGAGTTGGTTAGGAGTTGGTAGGGAGTTGGTAACTGGTTTATAGCTAGTTAGGAGTTGGAGGGTGTTTTGAGGGTAAAAAAATATATCCCGCTGTAAACCAGTGTGATATGAATTACGAATTTTCTACGTTTGCGAGGGGTCGGGAGGTTACTCTCGGACGATGTTTTCGGGACGGATTTCGACCTCCTCGATGGAGCCCGCGAGGGTGGGGGAGTAGGGGCGGGAAAGGCGGATGTAGTTGTCTGTCCAACCGAACATATATGATATACGCCCCCGCCCTTCGGGTACCCCCTCTAACTTAGAGGGGGAGAGGTGTTGGGTCGATTCCCAGAGGACGGGGCGGGTTTTGCCGAGTTGGCTGTCGATGAAGGTTTTGTGCTTCTTCTCGCTGAGTTCGAGGAGGCGTGCGGTGTGCTCGTGGCGCACGGGGATGGGAATCTTCTCACCCAGTTTCAGCGCTGCGGTTCCGGGGCGGTCGCTGTAGGTGAAGACGTGGAGGTAGGAGATGGGGAGCGAGTCGATGAAGCGGAGCACTTTCTGAAATTCTTCCTCCGTCTCGCCGTTGAAGCCGGCCATCACGTCGGCGGCGATACAGGCATCGGGCATGACGGACTTGATGCGCTCCAACTTGCTGCGGTAGAGGGCGGTGTCGTAGCGGCGGTGCATGAGGCTGAGCACATGGTCGCTGCCGGCCTGCAGTGGGATGTGGAAGTGGGGGAGGAATGCCCGGCTATGGGCCACGAAGTCGATAATCTCGTCGGTGAGCAGGTTGGGTTCGATGGAGGAGATGCGGTAGCGCAGGATGCCTTCTAGGTTATCTAGTTTCTCTAGAAGTTCTAGAAAATTCTCTCCCTGGTGCTGGCCGAAGGTGCCGGTGTTAACACCGGTGAGAATCACCTCCTTGGCACCGCTGTCGGATATGCGGCGGGCGGCGCAGAGAGTCTCCTCGATGGTGGCGGAGCGTGAGCGGCCGCGGGCGAAGGGGATGGCGCAGTAGGTGCAGAAATAGTCGCAGCCGTCCTGGATCTTGAAGAAAGTGCGGGTGCGGTCCTCGCCTGAATAAGAGAGGAGCCGTTTGCTGTCGTTACCAAGCACTTGGGTTACGCCAGGCATCTTCTCAATTTCCTCTTTTGCCACCTGGGCGAAGCAGCCCATGACGACAATCTGGGCGTCAGGATTTTGCCGGTGGGCCTGGCGGATGGCGTTGCGGCATTTCTTCTCGGCCACCGCCGTCACGGTGCAGGTGTTGACGATGTAGAGGTCGGCCAGTGAGTGGAAGTCGACGATGGTGTTACCCTCTTCGGCGAGGCGGCGCAGTAGGTCGGAGGTTTCGGCGAAGTTGAGTTTGCAACCGAGGGTTTGGGCGGCGATTTTCATCGGGAGTGGCAAATAGTTACTTTTTTATCGAAAAAAAATTTTGTCAGAATAAAAAATAGTTGTACCTTTGCAATCGTCTTTGAAGGCGTAGAAACGTTTGAAAAGGTTGATAATTAATGGGAAAGGTTTCCAGAATACCTTCTAAATTTTGGATTTTGTAATAGTGTTTAATGGAGGAAACGCCCAGCTGGATGGCTGGGCGCTTCTTTTTTTTATCGGTTAATTATTTCTTCCAGTGGGGGGTGTTCCTCAAAGTGGATGGACTGCACCATCTTGACGGCGTCCTCGTCGGGGAAGATGGCGAAGTCGGGCTGGGGCTCGAGGAGGAGTATGTCGCGGTTCTCATTGTCTTTCCCAATGCCCTGGATGCAGCTGCGAGCCACGGAGATGCGGCTTTTTCGGTTGGCGAGGGCGAAGAGCTCGTCGCCGGCGCGCGAGAAGACGGGGTCGGTGGGCTCGAGGGTGGTGAGTTTGGTGCCGTCGCGGAGGATGACGATGGTTTTGGCTTTGCCCTGGGCGGCCATACAGGCGATGTCGTGGATGGAGACGAAGCGCTCTTCGGGGCAGAGGAGGCGGATTTCGCGGTCGTTCATCATGCCGTAGTTCCAGCGCTCCTTGATGGTGAGGATGCCGTCCTCGTAGTATTTGTAGTCGCCATGCTTGAGGCCGCCGGCATAGAAGCCTTCGCGGCTCAGCTTGCCGTTGTCGTCGTAGGCCACGAGGCGTCCCTCGAGGCCACCGTTGACGTAGTTGCCGGTGATGTAGCCTTTGTCGCCGATGCGTTTCCACCAGCGTCCGTGGCGGTGGTTGTTGGCCCAGGTGGAGACTTCGGCGGTGTCGCCGTTGCGTTCGTAGATGACATGGATGCCGTCCTTGACGCCCATATTGTAGGTGGCTTCCTTGACGAGGCGGCCGTCTTCGGCGTAGAACTTCCAGAGGCCGTCGCGGTTGCGCTGGTTGTATTCACCTCGGGCAAGGAGGTGACCCTGAGCGTCGTAGGCCTCGTGGAGGCAGCGGCGGCCGGGCTCGGTATAGGTGTTGCGGATGCGCACGGTGCCGTCGTGGTAGTAGTAGGTGAAGGTGCCGGTCTCAAGGCCGTCCTGGAAGTCGCCCTCATAGATCTTGGAGCCGTCCTTGTCGGTGCGGATCCAGTGACCCTGGCGGCGACCCTGTTTGTCGACTTGGTTCTGGGCGGTGGCACTGACGGCGGTGAGCATCATGGCTGTGGCAAGAAAGAGAATGCTTTTTTTCATCGGTTGCAGTTGCTATTATATAATTATTGTACTTTATTTATCGTAATTCGAATGCAGGCGAGACGCCTGCGTACCTATTATGTGACTGAATAACGCAGAATTAGATAAAATATTTTGGCAAATGGAAAAAAAGATGTATTTTTGCACGCAAATAATAAAGATGATGATTGAAGCAACAACCAAACCTATAGTGAAACTGGCAGTGCTCGACACGGTGCTTGTCGCCGCCGCCTGCCTGATACCTGCCGCATCGCACCTCTTCGCTGTGCCGCTGTATGTGTTGAACCCCATGCTGGCGTTGCTGCTGGCAGGAGTGATACTTGGACGCGATTGGCGCAATGCGCTGGTGCTGGCGGTGCTGATGCCGCTGGTGTCCAGCCTGTTGACGGGTATGCCCGCTGCACCTAAGATGGTGTGCATGATGGCCGAATTGGCCACGGTGGCGGGACTGTTCCACCTGCTCTCGCGGCGGTGGAACGCTGTGGTCTCCGTCTTCGCCGCCATCTTGGCAGGCAAGGTGGTCTATTATGCCCTGAAGGCCGTTGTGATTGCGCCTGCCGTGCTGGTGGGCACCGAATGGTGGATGCAACTGCTGGCGGTGGCTCTTTGGGGAGGGCTGTTCGCGGCGTTTTATAAGAGAATGAGATGAAGAATATCGCAGTGATACTGGCAGGAGGTACCGGCAGCCGTATGGGCTCGTCGGTGCCAAAACAATTCATGTCTCTTGCCGGACGCACCGTGATTGAATATTCCATTGAGACCTTCTGCAACCATCCGGTCATCGACGAGGTGGCGGTGGTGGTACACCCCGACTGGCGCGGTCGGATGGAGGAGATAGTGGAAAGGTTAAAGGTTAAAGGTGAAAGGTTAAAGGTGAGCAGGATTATTGATGGCGGAAGCGAGCGCTATATGTCGAGTCTCAATGCCATCATGGCTTATATTGATGAGCCCGACGACACTAATTTGTTGCTGCACGATGCCGCTCGGCCTTTTGTGACGGCGGAGATTATCGACCGTGTGGTGGCCGCATTGAAGCACCATGAGGCTGTGGGAGTGGCAGTGCCGAGCACGGATACCGTGTGGGAAGTGCATCCCGATATGAGTGGAGAGTTAATAGTGAACAGTGAGAAGTGTGAGATACCGCGTTTTGTGGCCAGGATCCCGGAGCGGAGATTGATGTGGCGGGCGCAGACACCGCAGGCATTCCGCCTGCCGCTCATCCGCGACGCCTACCAGCGTGCTTTGCAGGACCCCCAGTTCCAGGCCACCGACGACTGTGGCGTGGTCCGCAAGTACATGCCCGGCACCAAGATAGCGGTGGTGGAAGGCAGCGACCGCAACCTGAAGGTCACCACCCCTCAGGACCTCGCCGCGCTGGAACAAATATTGATAAATGGATAGTAAAAAAGAAGAAAATTAATAAGGAGAATGTCTATTTGCCGAATGTTTTTCGGCGAATAGGAAGGGTAATCACCGAAAGTAACGAAGTAAGAAGATATGTATCTGCATCAAAGGGACAACTGGTGGAAGTTTATGTATGACGCTCAGGCGGTGTTAAACCGGCTGGGCGAGGTGCGTGCAAAGCAAGGACAGATGTTGGGTCGCATGTCTTCGTTGGGTTTCGACTTTCAGGGTGAAGCGATGCTGACTACGATGTCGTTGGAGTTGGTGCGCTCAAGTGAAATCGAGGGCGAGAGTCTTGATATGTCCCAAGTCCGTTCATCGATAGCACGTCGTCTTGGTATTGAGACGGCGGGTATTGTCCCGGCCTCGCGTTATGTGGAAGGTGTTGTGGAAATGCTCTTGGACGCTACACAGCACTACGACCAGCCGTTAAGCGATGACCGTCTTTTTGGCTGGCACAATGTGTTGTTTCCTTCGGGCAGGAGTGGACTTTATACCATTGAAGTGGCGAAATATCGCAGTGGCGAGATGCAGGTCGTTTCCGGCCCCATGGGACATGAGGTGGTGCATTATGAAGCCCCGAAGCCTGAACGTGTTCCAGCAGAGATGCATCGGTTCATTGATTGGGTAAATAATGATGATGGACTCGACCTCGTAATCAAGTCGGGCATTGCCCACTTGTGGTTTGTCTCCATCCATCCGTTTGATGATGGCAACGGACGTATTACCCGTACCATTACTGATATGCTGTTGGCACGCAGCGAGCACTCACCCAAACGTTTTTACAGCATGTCGAATGAGATAAAACTCTGTCAAAAGGAATATTACGATGTGCTGGAGCTGACGCAGCGTGGCGACGGCGATATCACCGAGTGGCTGCTGTGGTTCCTTGACTGTCTGGACAGGGCATTGTCTTCAACAGAGGATACGCTGTCGTCAGTTTTGGAGAAGGCCCGGTTCTGGGAGCGTCATGCAGGACTGGTGGTCAATGAGCGCCAGCGGCGAATCATCAATATGCAGTTTGACGGCTTCTTTGGCAAACTGACGACAAGCAAATGGGCTAAGATTGGCAAGTGCTCGTCCGATACAGCACTCAATGATATAAGGTATCTGATAGAAAATGGAGTGTTAAGAAAGAACGACGAGGGAGGTCGCAGCACAAATTATTCGTTGGTGAAGGAATGACCTCGCCGCCCTGGAACAAATATTGATAAATGGATAGTGAAAAAGTTATAAAACAATAATATGGACAAGAAAACAGTATATGTCGGCATGAGTGCCGATATGATTCATCCGGGTCATCTGAATATCATACATGAAGCTGTCAAACTTGGCAGCGTCACGGTGGGAGTGCTGACAGATGCGGCTATTGCCAGCTATAAACGTTTGCCCTACCTCACTTACGAGCAGCGTGCGGAAATTGTAGGCAATATTAAGGGGGTGGACCGTGTGGTTCCACAAACGACATTGGACTATGTGCCAAACCTTCGAGAGTTAAAGCCTGACTATGTAGTACATGGTGATGATTGGAAAGAAGGAGTGCAGCAGAAAACGCGTCAGCGTATTATTGATGCTATGGCTGAATGGGGTGGTAAGGTGATAGATATCCCATATACACAGGGTATCAGTAGCACCGCCATGAATCAGCGATTGAAGGAGATTGGTACCACTCCAGAAATTCGAATGAAACGACTCCGCCGCCTAATCGGAGCCAAGAAGATAGTCCGCGTTTTGGAAAGCCACAGCGGCTTGACGGGTCTTATTATTGAAAATACAAGTGTTGAAGTTAATGGTAAGAAAGAGGAGTTTGATGGTATGTGGGCCTCTTCTCTCACCGATAGTACCAGCAAAGGCAAGCCCGATATCGAGGCTGTAGACATCACTACCCGTCTGCATGACCTTAATGATGCTTTGGAGGTGACTACCAAGCCCGTTATCTTCGATGGTGACACAGGTGGCAAGGTGGAGCATTTCGTTTTTACTGTCCGTACCCTCGAACGCTTGGGTATCTCGGCCGTTATTATTGAAGACAAGGTGGGCCTGAAACAGAATTCATTGTTTGGTACCGATGCCGTTCAGACACAGGATACCATCGAAGGTTTTTGTTCGAAGATTAAGGCAGGAAAGAATGCTCAGATTACCGATGACTTCATGGTGATAGCCCGCATCGAGAGTCTTATTGCTGGCAAACCGGTGGAGGATGCGTTGGAGCGTGCGTTCGCCTATGTGGCTGCCGGTGCCGATGGCATCATGATACACAGCAAGAACAAAGACGGCATGGATATCAAGGAGTTTTGCCAACGTTTCCGCGAGAAGGATGTTGAAACTCCCATCGTGGCGGTACCCACTACCTATAACCAGTTTACTGAGGAAGAGTTGGCAGAGTGGGGAATTAATGTGGTTATTTATGCCAATCATATGCTCCGTGCTGCCTATCCGGCCATGGTGAACTGCGCCAAGAGCATCCTGATGCACCAGCGCAGTTTGGAGGCCAGCAACGACTACTGCATGCCCATTAAAGAGATTCTTACACTCATACCCGGAACCAAGAAATGATTACACCTCAGTTTTTTATAGAAAAACTTCAGCGTGAAGGCATCGAATTCTATGCGGGCGTTCCCGACTCGCTGTTGAAGAATGTCTGTGCCTATATTACGGACCATTTTGACTCGAAACACAATATCATTGCTGCAAATGAAGGCGGAGCCGTGGCTCTTGCAGCAGGATACCATCTGGCCACAGGTAATGTGGGTTGTGTGTATATGCAGAATAGCGGTGAGGGTAACGCCGTGAATCCGCTGGCCTCGTTGACCGACCGCGAGGTGTATCATATCCCGCTATTGTTGCTTATTGGCTGGCGTGGACGTCCTGGTGTGCACGACGAACCCCAGCATGTGAAGCAAGGGAAGGTGACCACAGGTTTGCTCAACGTAATGGGTATCAACTATGAGGTACTTTCGAAAGAGGAGGATAAGGCTTCCGTACAGATAGAAAAGGCTATGCGCAGCATCCGCGAGACTGGCGATGCCTATGCCTTGGTGGTCGAAAAGGATACTTTCGATAACTATTCGTTGCAGAATGTTGTCAAGAACGAATATGAGATGAGTAGGGAGGAGGCCGTCCAAACGGTGGCGGCCAGCATTCCCAACAATGCTGTCATCGTGAGCACCACCGGCATGATTAGCCGTGAACTCTTTGAGTATCGCACAGCCATGGGACAGGGACATGAAAGAGATTTTCTCACCGTTGGCTCAATGGGTCATGCCTCGCAGATAGCGCTGGGAATAGCACTTCAGCATCCAGAACGAAAAGTCTATTGCTTCGATGGCGATGGGGCCAGCATCATGCACATGGGCAATATGGCTATCGTCGGCAGCAAACATCCAAACAACTATGTCCATGTCATCTTCAATAACGGTGCACATGACAGCGTAGGCGGACAGCCGACGGTGGGACATGAGATTGACCTCGTTGAGATTGCCCATGCTATGCATTATGATGATGCGGTCTGTGTATGGACTCCGGAACAGTTGAAACAGGCACTGGATAATGTACTCATCGAGGGCTTGCAATTGATTGAGGTCAGGGTGAAAAAAGGTAACCGTAAAGACCTTGGACGGCCGACCACCACTCCGATACAAAATAAAGAGGCTTTGATGGATTTCCTTAAAAAGTAATTGTGATGCAGCAGATACTTAAGGGATATGAGAATATAGAGAAGGCATTGTCGGAGGTTGGCAGCAAGCGTTATATGCTTGTATGCGATACATCGTTCCCTTTCTTGCCAATAAAGGATTGTTTCCATCCGGAGCTGATGTTCAGCGAGTTTACCCCCAATCCCCTGTATGAGCAGGTGCGCAAAGGTGTGGAATTGTTCAATGAGCACCAATGTGATGCCATCGTGGCTGTAGGTGGCGGCTCTACCATAGATGTGGCTAAGTGCATCAAGCTCTATTGCAAGATGGATCCACAAGAGAACTATCTGCAGCAGGAATATAAGGATAGTGGGATACCCTTGATTGCGGTGCCTACTACCGCGGGTACCGGCAGCGAGAGCACTCGCTACGCTGTCATTTACTTTGAGGGCAAGAAGCAAAGTGTTACACATGAAAGTATCATCCCCACTTATGCTGTATTGGAACCCTCTTTACTGAAGTCTTTGCCGCTCTACCAGAAGAAATGTACCATGCTGGACGCCATGTGCCAGTGCATTGAGTCTCTCTGGAGTGTTAACTCCACCGATGAGAGTCAGCTCTATGCCAAGATTGGTTTGCAGATGATAATGGACCATTGGCATGGGTACATAGAGGATAATAGCGAGGAGGATGCTCAATACATTATGATGGCTGCTAACTACGGTGGACGGGCTATCAATATCTCGCAAACCACGGCACCCCATGCCATGAGCTACAAACTTACCTCCATGTATGGTTTGCCCCACGGTCATGCTGTTGCGCTTTGTCTGCCGGAAGTGTGGATGTACATGATGGAGCATCCGGAGAAATGTATTGACCCGCGAGGCAAAGACCATCTGGAGTTTATCTTCGAATGGTTGGGACAGATTATGCAATGTGACAGCGCCTACAAAGGCTTGATGATGTTCCGCGCCATCATGTTTTCGTTGGATATGCCGCAACCGCAGAGCAAGAATCGCGAGGAAGAGTTAGAAATTTTGACTTGGTCTGTTAACCCAGAACGACTGAAGAATAATCCTGTGAAGCTGGATGGAGAAACGATACATGCAATATATGACCGCATCTTAAAGTAATTAATTATGGAAGAAGATTTTTCAAAATATAATAAGGAAGGCTCCCCTTTAAGAAAAGTTCAGCAAAGAATGTTGACTATCTTGCTCGCTGTAGATGAACTGTGTAGAAAAAATGACATTTGCTACTGGATTGATTTTGGGACTTTATTAGGCGCTGTAAGACACAAGGGTTTTATCCCCTGGGATGACGACCTTGATATTTATGTACATGAGAAGGATTTTGATAAATTTCAACGTGTTTGTATAGAGCAATTACCTGATGATTTATTCTTACAAAATGAAAAAACAGATCCTAAATCAAATATGGGAAATGGAATGGTGAAAGTTCGGGACAAAAAATCATTGTTTATTCATTCGTTTGATAACTTCAAAGAAGAGTACAATAAGGGTGTATTTATAGATGTTTTTATGGCAAAAACTTATCCTAAGATGAATCCAAAAAACATGAAATATTTGTTTTCTAGAATTAAATTTTCGTATGGATTCTTTAAATATTATCCGAAATTGAATTTTAAAAATATCATCTGCTATTTCGTTTATCCAATATCCTATGTTTTCCATAAATTGTTAATCAAAATTTTTTCCATAGGCAAGCCTTATCTGATTGGTGTTACTCCAGAATGTTATACTTATGGTATGTTATCTAAAATAGATGACGTTTTTCCACTACAAGAAATAGAGTTTGAAGGACACAAGTTCATGGCTCCCTTTAACCCTGATATTTGTCTTAGAAACGTATATGGGGATTATATGAAAATCCCTGCTCCAGAAAATAGAAGGACTCATGTAATCTATGCTTTCATGGACAGAAAAGAAGGTGCTATTAATGTTGAATAAATAGAATTGTTTATGGATATTGTCATTGGTGCTGGTATCTCCGGTTTGGCCTATTCTCTTTTTTCTCCGAATGAAACCCTTATTTTGGAGGCTTCGTCGGAGATAGGTGGATATTGCAAAACCACTAAGCGAAACGGATATGTATGGGATTATTCCGGTCATTTCTTTCATTTTAACGATAAAGAGATTGAATCGCTTATTACTCGGAATTTGCCGCCAAATGCCATCAGAAGGGTGATGAAAAACACGAAGATTAAATATAAAGACATCTTAGTGGATTTCCCTTTTCAAAAAAACATCCATCAGTTGACGAAAGAGGAGTTTATCGATTGCCTATACGACCTTTTTACAGCCCCAAATTCAGAATATTCCACCTTTAAGGAGATGCTGTACTGCAAATTTGGCAAGTCTATTGCAGATAAATTTCTCATTCCGTACAATTCGAAACTTTATGCCTGTGACTTGGACTTGCTAGATAAAGACGCCATGGGGCGTTTCTTCCCTTATGCTCAAAAGGAAGATATTATTCGTAATTTTAGGGAAAAAGACGATTTGTCATACAACAGCATGTTCGATTATCCATACGGCGGTGCAGTCGAGTATGTGAATGCTGTTTGCAAGCAATTGAGTAATTGCACAATACGCACTAACACAAAAGTGGTCAAGGTTGATCTCGAATCCAAAACAGTTTTCGACAATAAAGGGGAACAATATCAGTATGACAACTTGATTTCAACTATTTCTTTCCCCTCATTGTTGTCGTTGTGCAACATTCCAGTGGATGAAGACATCTACACTTGGAACAAAGTTGTGGTTTTTAACTTGGGATTTGACAAGAAGGGCCAGAATAAAGACATTCATTGGATATATTTTCCGGAAGAAAAATATTGTTTCTACAGAGTTGGTTTTTACGACAATGTGTTAGGAATGGATAAGATGTCGTTGTATGTGGAACTGGGGTTCTCTAAAGATGCAACAATTGATTTAGAGGCAAGTTTCCAAAAGACATTGTCCGATTTGAGAGTGGCTGGAATTATCCATGATGAGAAATTGGTGGATTCTGAATGTGTAATGATGGATCCGGCCTATGTACATATCAACGAAAAATCGACCCGTCATTGTCAGATGATGAAGGATAAACTGAAAATGCATAATGCTTACTCAATAGGAAGATATGGTAGTTGGACATATTGTTCCATAGAAGATAATATTAAGGAGGCAAGAAGCTTGAGCGAACGAATAAATAGGTAATAATGGAAAAGATAGTCGTTGATTACGTATATAAGAATTATTTTAGTGCCCGCTCCAAAGCACGCGAAGATGTGAATCGCATTGCCCAAGAAAATGGTTTCACACCGTTTTTAATCAACACGAGAACCACCACGGAACAATCCGCAGAAGGAAAGCAGGGCTTTGTTTCAAAACTGATGTATAATTTTCGGAAGTTTTTCATCCTTTGCACCTCTTTGCTTTCGATAAAACGAGGGACGTTAGTTTTGTTCCAATATCCATTTGCTCCCTTCGGCGAGTTCTTTACGTTGTTTTTCTGCCGCTGCTTGAAAAGGAAAAAATGCCACCTTGTTCTCTTGGTTCACGACCTTGTTCACTACCGAGAAACGGAGGTATTCAATGAAAAAGAAATCAAAATTCTGAATACGGCTTCTGAACTGATTGTCCATAACGGCAAGATGCAGGAACTTTTCAAATCTTTTGGAGTGGAGCGCCCATGCCGCTATCTTTGGCTGTTCGACTATCTGACAGATGAGACACCTAATCCGCTTCATGAGGATCCCAATAGCATCGCTTTTGCAGGGGCACTGGATAAAAGTATCTTCTTAAAGAAGCTTCAAGATGTTTCGTTCGAAAGAATCCAATTACATCTTTATGGTGGGCATCCCAAAGATACCGCCAATTATCCAGAATGGATGCATTATATTGGTCGCTTCAGCCCTGAAAATGTTACAATGTTGCAAGAAGCATGGGGTTTAGCTTGGGACGGTGAAGGCATAGATTCTCTACAAGGGGTAATCGGTAATTATCTGAAATATATTGCCCCGCATAAAGTTTCCCTATATATCGCCGCTGGCATTCCTGTTATTATCAGCAAGGAATCCGCTTTGGCGGAATTTGTAGAGAAGAACAAGTTGGGCATCACCATTTCATCCTTGTTGGAACTTGACAAAAGAATTTCAGAGTTTGAGAAGGAAGAGCTTCAGATTATTCGAAAGCATGTTGCTGAGATGTCCGCTGTACTGAGAGCTGGAGGAAGACTCGGGAGAATATTGCAGGACATTGTAAATAATTTAGTTAAATAACCATATGAATATCAACACTTTACCACCCCCCCCCACCATCATCACCAGAAGGTGTCTATCTAAACACGGACCACCTGTCTGTTGAACAAGATTTCCAGCTTTCCGAAGTTGAGAGTGATATTTCACATACTCCTAGAATCTCTATCGTTGTCCCAGTGTATAACGCTGGAGAGTATCTTCGACCATGTCTTGATACACTATTGAACCAAACTTTTCGCGATATTGAAATTGTTTGTGTACTTGACTGCCCTACGGATGGCTCAGACAGGGTAGTGGAAGAATATGCTGCAAAGGACGACAGAATTGTAGTTATCAGGAACAAACACAACCTCAATATTGGAGAAACACGTAATGTGGGAATGCGTGCAGCAAAAGGAGAATATATTGGTTTTTCCGACCATGATGATACACGAGAATTGGATATGTATGAAAAAATGTATGCAGCGACAGAACACTCACAAAAGAAGGTCGTTTTTTCAGGTAAGATTGTTAATCTCGTTCTCAACAATGAAATATCAAAATTTCTCCACAATAATGATCTTTGCTTTTATCCAATATATCAATTGACATTTTTTACCATAATGACGAGGTTTATTGGTGAAAAATTTATTGGAAGAGGTCATGTTACACCAAACCTTTATCAACGAGATTATCTTCGCAAATATGATATCACTTTTGTAGATACAAAACAATGCTACGCAGAAGATAGCCTGTTTAATTTAAGTGTGTTGTCTCATATTCAATCGGATTCAGAAATTTCCAATCTTCAGGAAGTATTTTACAGATTTATCGTTCATGGCAACAATGCTCACCTTTCTTCTTGGTATAGTGATTATCCGCATATTATCCAACATATGCATGAGATGTCTGTTATTATAGATAGCATTTCGTGGAAAGATAATAATATTGAGTTACTTAAGGAATTATTGTTCGTTTCAATGATTTCTTTTAGTTATTCTTGGTTCATTCATAATATAAAAAAAGAAGGACTTATACGCTCTTATAGATTATTGAAAGAGTATATCAACTCAGATATTGTTTGCCGAAAGATTGTGTGCGACACAAAAGCACCTCAATTTGGGCTAAGCGTTTCAAAACGAATGTTTGCGTTTTGGCTAAGGCAAGTATTGTAGAAAACTCGTTGCATTAACACCCGCCCCCGAAACGAAGCAAATCCGTTCACTTTGGCAAGGAGCATCCTCCCTACCCTGCCCTCTAATAATCTTTTTTGTCAGAATCAGTACATAGTGTTTCTCAGGTCGAGGTAGACAAAAAGATATGGCATCCTCTTGGAAAACATATGCCATATCCCTTCCAAATACTTGCCAACAGCTTGGGTAGGGTGGTTCTCACTTTTCCCCTTTTATCACCTTGCGCGTGCTCCTTGCGATGGCAAAAATCTTCCTTCCCAACCAGAATTTCGACAGGAAAATGACCGTTTTCAAATAGAGGCGTTCACGCGCGTAGGACCTGCCGGACAAGGCCTCTAAAAACACTTGCGCCGTATGCTGGGCAAAGGGGCTGTCATATCTGTAAATCAGCACGCTGCAGAATCCACTCAGGTTTCGCTTCGCCTCCCAGCCCTTGTCCTCTTCGGTGAAGTGCTTGGCAATCTCCTCATACACGATTTCCAAATGGTGCGACCTCTCTTTTCCGCTGGTCCCCGTCATAATGGATTCGGGACGGATATAGTACACAAGGGTGATGTCCGGGATGACGTGCAGGTGGCTGAGATGTTGTACGGTGATGAAACTCCAGATCATGTCCTCCCACATTATCCCCTCCTTGAAATAGAGCCGGTGCTGCCGCAGGAAATCCTTTTTGATCAACTTGTTCCAGGCGTGCCCGTCAAATCCCCCTCCCTTTTTGTATAGATTCCACACTTTCTCCATGGTGTCATAGTCTCCTTCGGGAAGATGTGTCTGTCGTTTCTTGGTCGTGGCTCCCGACTTGAGTTGGACATAGACCTCGTGATTGCCGAGCACCATCTCAATGGCGGGGTTGCTCTTTATTGGCCGTACCATCTTCTCGATGCAATTCGGCTTTAACTCGTCGTCACTGTCCAAATAGAAGACGTAGTCACCCGTGGCCGCGTCCATGCCGGTGTTTCGCGACGCCGACAACCCGCGGTTCCGGTCATGATGGAGAATCACAAAACGGATGGGGCCTTTATAGTCGGCAATCAGCCGCTCGCATTTGGAGATGCTGTCGTCGGGCGTGGCGTCGTCCACAAGGAGGCACTCAATGGGACTGTACGTTTGGTTTATTACAGAGTTTATGCAACGTTCGATATAGGCAGACACGGCATACACCGTAATTAAGCAGAACTCGACTGACTGTGTCCCCCCAAACATCCTAAACCAAATTTCTATGTCTAAGGTTAGTCTAAGCTAACACAGACTTTGGTCTAAGGAGATTAACGGAACAGCACCGCTCGGAATTTCTCTACCATTCTGTCGGCGGAGTATTGGTTGACGAATACTTCGCGGCTGTAAGCGTTGTGGCGGGGACGGGGATTCTGACAGAAGTCGTAGATGGCGGTGATAAACTCATCAGTCGTCAGACAGCAGGCACCGGCTTTCGCATAATCCAGTTCATAGCCGCTCCACGCCTCTGGAGTTCCGATGATGTTCTTGCCGTACATCAGGCTTTCGCACGTTTTCACTTTCATGCCACTGCCTTTGAAGATGGGCAATACCATGATGTCTGCACTCTCAAACAAAGGCTCCAAGTCAGGGACGTTGCTTAACACCTCAATATCCGGCCGCATCCAGTCGGCTTCTTTCAGTTTTTCCATGCCTTTACCGACAATCTGCATACGGATAGTCACCCTCGGTAGCACATTCTTTACAAACCATTCGATACCCTCCACGTTGGCAGGAAAATAGGCACCGAGGAACATACAGAGTGGAGGGTTCCCGATGAATTCGGTAGGGTAGGAGTCACGTCTGTAGCGGTCAACAAAAGCCACCGGAATCAGCACATCGGCATGACGGCCATAACGGTGGTATAGTTCCTCGTCGTCGCGGGTGCTGAGGGCAATCATCCGGTCTGCATAACGACAGCTCCAGCGGTCGTTGCGGTCGGCACAGGGAACTACCAGCCATCGCATGGGATTGAACTTGTTGGAATATTTGGCTGAGAAGTAGACGACCTCGACGTTATGGAAGAAGCAGACCACACGTCCACGGTATCCGCTCTCTTTAAGCCGTTTTGCCACAATACCAAATACCGAGCGGTCGACGAAGACCACATCGTAGGCTTGTGCCATGGTCACGATTTCGCGCACACGGCGCGGCGTCAGACCAAAATAATAGCCCAAGGGCATGTACAGGATGCCCTGCAGGTATTCCGCCATCGTGCGACGGTGGGCCTCGTCGTGGATGAAGTAGGTGTCCACATTCTCCTCACCCGCAATCTGCCGCAGCACGATGAGATTCTTTTCACTTCCCTGTTCGCCGCCTTCGGGCACACCGAGGGTCTTTTTGTATCTGATGATGAGTATCTTCATTTCTTTTTCTTACGGTAGACAAAGAAGATGCCACCGGCGATAGCCAGCACCAGCAGGATTCCGAAGATGATGTTGACGGTGATGAGGCGGTATAGGCCGGGAGCTTCGCAGCGGAACTCTAATACATGGTCGCCCGCAGGTATCACCATCGCGCGGAGGATGTAGTTGGCGCGGATATATTCGGCGGGTTCGCCGTCGATGTAGGCGCGCCAGTCGGGGGCGTAGTACACCTCGCTGAAGACAGCCAGCTGGTCGGTGGCAGCATGACTGTGGTACTTCACATAGTCAGTCTGGTAGGGTACCTGATGCTCCATCTCGATGGTGGCAGTGGTATCAACGCTGAATGTCGTGCTCAGGGATTCGAACTCATGGGTATTGATGACTGCTGTCGTCGCGGGGTTGAAGTCGTTGAGCGCCAGAATCTCCTCGTTGGAATTCTGCACCTGTTTGATGTCGCTGACAAACCAGCAGTTGCCCAGCGCCTCTGGGTTCCGCTGTATCTGTCGGTTCTGCATCACGATATAACGTGCGTTGAGCATGTTCAGCACTCCCATGTTGATATGGCGACTCAGGTAGAAGTCGATGATATCCTGGTAACGGCGCAATTTCGCCGCGTGGTAACCGCCAATCTGGTGGTGGAACGCAGAAGGTCTTGAATCGTTGAAAGTGTTCACCGAAAGGTCGAATACACGGTAGTCCCTGTCGCCGTTCTGTGCGGCAAAATTGTCAAGGGCGTCGTCGGTCTGGTTGCGGTAGAGGGCCATGTGGCTGGGGTCGGAGAAATTGCTCTCGTCGAGGTATCGACGGTCCACATGCCATAAGTCAATGAGCACCAGCACTGTCAGTGCGCCGATGATGATGCCAGCTTTCTTCACTTTCTCGTTCACATAGAGCCACAGGGCGACGGCGGCCAGCAGTACAAAGGCCAGGCTCCGCCACGAATCGCTGCGCAGCAGTGCCGCACGGTCGCTGACGAGGACGCTCTTGATCATGTCCCACTGCGGGCCATATTGTGCGGCCATTTGCTGGTCGCTGGCACCGGTATAGCTGAACGAACCGCTCAGCAACAACACTACGAGGATGAGTCCGCCGACTACGCCAGTGGCGATATACAGGCTGCGGTTCAGCATCTTGCGATCTATCGGATTCTTCTTGTCAAATACCGCCTTTAGCGTCAGTACGGCCATCATCACCATTGTCACGTTGGCGATCACCAGACTCATACTAGGCGTGCGGAACTTGTTGTACATCGGCAGGTGGTTGAACAAAAATTCATTGAATGCCATGAAATTGTTACCCCACGACATCAGTATTGCCAAGATGGTGGCTATCAGCAGCCACCAGCGCTCGGGGCCTTTCACAACGAGGCATCCGAGGATGAAGAGGAAGATGATGATGGCGCCGAAATAGACAGGACCGCTGGTGAAGGGCTGGTTGCCCCAGTAGAGGGGGGCCTGATCGCTGTGGAATGTTTTGTAGAAAGCGCTTTCTGTACCCACTTTCTCGCCGCTACCGCCACCCAGGGAGCCGGGGACGAGGAGAGTATAGGTTTCGCCGACGCCGTAGCTCCAGCTGAAGGCGTAGTCAATGTCGAGGCCCGTGTTCTTGCCTCCGATGGAGGAGGGTTCGCTGTCGTGGTAGAGGTCTTCAGGCGTTACGGTGATGTCGTTGCCTCCGCGCATGGTGTATTTCGCGTATTCCTGGTTGGAGAAAAGGAGGGCTGCATTGCCGCCGACGGCGAGGGCGCTTCCGCCAACCAGTATGGCAACGGCAATCAGAAAATCCTTTATCTTTTTCTCTTTCACCGCGAACACCGCATAGACAAGGCCGAGAATCACTCCCGCCAGCATGGTGTAGTAGGTGATTTGGATGTGGTTGAAGGCGATTTGAATGCCCAGCGCGAGAGTGAAGAGGATACCGCCCCAGAGCCATTTGCGTCTGAAGAGCAGTGTCATACCTCCGAGCACGGGAGCCATCATTGCCAGCGACCATGCTTTTGTGATGTGGCCAGCCTCGATGATGATGATGTTGTAGCTTCCCAAGCCGAAGGCGAGGGCGCCGAGGAGGCTCAGCCAGGGACCGGCGCCGAAAGCTACGAGGCAGACATAGAAGCCCATCAGGTAGAGGAAGAGCACTCCAATGTCGCGTCCCCAGCCTGCGAAGTTCAGGTTCAGCACGTTCCTAAGCCTCGTAAACACCGAGTGGGTCTGCACGCCGGTCATAATCTGGTAGCCTGGCATACCGCTGAACATCGAACTGTTCCATATTGTTGGCTCGCCTGTTTTTTTATGCAGGTCGAGTTGCTCTTTGGCCATAGCCTCCCATTTCATGGAGTCGCCTTGCACCATTGCTTTGCCACTCAGCGCAGGCGACATGTAGGCACACGCCACAACCAGCATCACTGCCACAATTCCCAAATGTATCCAAACATTCTTTTTCATATATCTTTATTTTTCAGTTTTCATTTTCGGGTACTCCACTCTCACATGGTAGATGCTCATCATCTTCGTTTTCAGCATCTTCCTTATCTTCGCTATGTCACCGTAGCTCAGCGGGCAGTTGTCCAGTTGCCCCTCGTTGATCTTGCCGTCAATCAGGCGGTCGACCATCGCGTCGGTGGCCTCCTTGGTGTGCTCCTTCAGGCTGCGGCAGGCCGCCTCCACGGTGTCGACAATCATCACCACGGCGGTCTCGCGGCTATAGGGGCGCGGCCCCGGGTAGCGGAACGCCGTCACGTCGAAGTTGCCGTCGGGGTGGCGCTCTTTTTCTTTGGCGTAGAAATAGCCCGTGTAGGTCGTCCCATGGTGTGTGCGGATGAAGTCCTGCACCTCCGCGGGCAACCCATACTCCCTCGCAAGTTCCAATCCCGCTGTCACGTGACTCGTAATCATCCGTGCACTCTCCTCATAGTCCAACTCATCGTGCGGATTGAACCCGCTCGTCTGATTCTCAGTGAAATAAATGGGCTTCCTGATTTTGCCTATATCGTGATATAGCGCACCCACTTTTGCCAGCAGCACATCGCCACCCAGGTCGCTCACCAGGTCCTCCACGATATTTGCCACCTGCATCGAATGCTGGAAAGTGCCGGGGGCTCGACGGCTGAGTTCTCTCAGCGCCTTGTTGTTGGTCGACGAAAGTTCCATCAGCGTCAGCGCTGTCGTCATCCCGAACAACTTCTCGAAAACATAAATCAGCGGGTATGCCAACAGCGTGAGTACCGCATTCAGGAAGAAAATCAGGTACTTCTCACCCGTGAGATTCTCAAAATTCGTGTCCTGGCTCAGCACACCTGCCGTGTAGATGAACGAGTAGCTGGCAAAAATCACCAATGCCAGCACGAAAAACTGACTCCGCTTCTCCAGGTTCCTCACCGCGATGATGCTCATCATGCCGGTGACCAACTGGTAGAAGATGAACTCGAACGAGTTGGGCACCAGGTTGGCCAGGATAATCACCGTGGTGAGGTGGATATACAAGGCTACGCGCATGTCGAAAAACACACGCATGAGGATGGGCACGATGCATAGCGGCACCAGCAGCACCCACTCCGGGGCCTCCCACACCATCATGGCCTCCATGGCCGACATCAGCAGAACGACCACCAGCACCATCAGCACCTTACGGTTATCCTCCAAGATACGGTGACGCGTGTTTTTCAAGAACATATAGAGGGCGGTGAACGCAATCACGGCCAGCAGCAGCTGTCCGCCCAGGCGGCCCCAGAGGCTGAAGCCCTCCGAGAAGCGGCGCTCCTCCTCGGCCTCAAGCGCGGCTATCCGCCGTCCCTTCTCCTCGGTCACCATCTCTCCTTTCCCAACAATCTTCTCTCCGGCCATCACCAGTTCGCTGGTATAGCTCAACTGGCTCAAGCGGCTCTCCAACTCCAGCGACGTACGGTTGCGATCCAGCACATACTCCGGTACCGCACCCTCTGCTATAGCCGCCTCGTCGAAACATTCAAAATCGCCCATCCGGTACTCGTGGCCCACGTTGCCGTCCAATATCACCACTTTCCGCTCCTCATTTATCACCCCCAACTCGTCGTCGGCAGGGACCTCCAGGCTCATCTTCCCACTCGGCGCCTCTTCGTTTTTTACATAATAAAGTATAGCCTTGCTGCGCTCAAGCGTCTCCTCGGCCTTGGCCTCCTCGGCACTCTTCAGCACCGCATAGTCGAACGGCGCCACCAGGTCGGCCCCGCGCCACACGGCTCCCACCTTGTAGTCATACTTCTCTCCACGGCCCTCGTGGGGGAACAATAACACGATAATGCACGACGTGACAAGCATTGCCGTGATTTTATATATCAGCCCCAGATGGCGGACTGTACTCGATATTATCTTTCCCATGACATTGATTCTTAATCATTTGCCTGTAGAGACGCAGCAAGCCACGTCTCCTCGTCTATGCTTATTTAAAAATGCAAAAATACAAAAAAAAATACAAACGCCAAAAACCTTTTGCCTTTTACCCTTTAACCCTAAACCCTGTAGAGATGGGGAATGCCCCGTCCCTACTAATCGCATATTAACATTTATTAACTTAAAATCTCAACAGATATTCCTCCAGAGACACCCTCTAAAGCCCATAAAACCATATTTTCTATGTAATCAACTCTATATGATAGCGATAATCTACCTACCAACTCCTTATCAACTCCCTACCAACTCCTACCACGGTGGGTGTTGATAGATGTATGATAGGGTGTTTGTTGTTTAACAGTTGTTAACATATTTACAGACGGGGCATGCTCCGTCTCTACCAATCTATTTTATGGCGACTATCGACCCTGACAAGTTTTTTTTCGTGGGGTGACACAATAATTTTCCTGTTTGCAAGTTATTGTTTAAAATTTATACTAAAAAATAAGGATTAAAAGCAGACGAGACGTCTGTGCACCCAGTGAAAATAAAAAGCAGACGAGACGTCTGCGCACCCAGTGAAAATAAAAAGCAGACGAGACGTCTGCGCACCCAGTGAAAATCAATAAATAAAGAATAAAATGAAAAAAGCATTTGTTTTGGCGGCAGCGATGCTGCTCTCCCTGGGCTCCATGATGGCTCAGAACACCTTCAAGGGTATTGTTAAATACAAAGTCGAGTCTACCGGCACCGTCTCCATGACCATCCCCGACGAGGTGGCAGTGGCCGAAATCAAGGTCGACGGCGACAACATGTTCACCAAGAGCCCCATCTTCCTCAACGGCATGGGTGCCGAGTGTGTCCTCATCAACAACCTCCGCACCACTACCTGCATGGACCTCAGCCAGTTGCTTGGCTACCTCCGCTCCCAGGGTTCCGAGTTCACCTATCAGGGTGCCGGCAAATTGCTTGTCAAGAACGAGGCCAAGCCTTCGGACTTCGACTCCCTCGATATCAAGGACACCGAACCCGGCCACTTCTATTATGAGTATGTCGACGGCGAGACCAAGGAAATCGCCGGTCAGAAAGCCTACAAGATGGTGCGCCACGTCTACGATGAGGAAGGCGTCGACCATCCCATGGTTATGTGGTATTCCAAGGAAATCGGTCCCCAGATCAACGTCCTCTTCAGCGGCATCAAGGGTATGCCCCTCGAGTGCACCATCGACGCCGGTGAAGGCAAAGCCATCACCTATACCGCCACCGAAATCGTCAAAGGTAAGGTCAAGGAAGCCGACTTCCTCCTGCCCGACGGATACGACACCCTGAGCGACGAGGAGATGGAAGAATTCGGCCAGCAGCTGATGGAAGAACTTGAGCTGCTGCAAGGAGAATAATTCGGTTTAAGGTTTAAGGCTTAAGGATTAAGGTGGCAGGAGCGAAAAAGAAACAGGCTGCAAAGCCAAAAGGTAAAGGCAAGAGCACCTCAAAGGGTAAAAACCGTTGGGGCGCTTTTGTCGCGTTTATAAAGAGCGAGCGTTTCGCGCATATCCGTGGTACGGTCTATGTGCTCTTCGCCTTTTTCCTTCTCCTCTCGTTGGCGAGCTACTACGCCACCGGTTGCGACCCCACCCGCCACTGGCTCAAGGCCATGGGATACGGTACGGCGGAATTCTTCGCCGTCAACCTCTTTGGCATCGGAAGCCTCGGCTTCTCCCTGCTCTTCTTTATCTATGGCTTGAGACTCTGGAAAATAAGGGTGATGCCGTGGTGGAAAACCTTCGGCACCACCGTCTTTTGGATGGCCTGGCTCAGCGTCACCTTGGGCTATATCGCCGTCAAGTGGATAGAGGGCGGCGTGGGCTTCGAGCAGTATGCCGGTATCGGCGTGACCATGGCCGAAGCGCTTGAAAACCTGATGGGTTGGTGGACCTTGGTGATGATGGTGGCACTCGCCATAGCCATCCTTGTGATGGTCCACAAGATGGAACTCCCCGAGGTGCACATGCCCAAAGTGGACTTGAAAAAAGCCTTGAAGGAGTTTGAGGCTGTCGGGACCGAGGAGGAGAAGGAGAACGAAGCGGACTCCCATCGTCAGGAGACAGAGGGAATTATCGACTTCGCCCAGCAGCAACAGGAAGAGGACGAGGGCGCTGACTTCGAGGAGGCAGCCATGGAACTCTTCACAAGGCACAATCCCCCCGTCGAGGAACCGGAGAAGGTGTCCGAAGAACCCGAAGAGGTGGTGTTCGACATCGACGACGAGTTCGCCCGAGTGAACGCGAAAGCCCAAGAGAATGCTGAGGATGTGACCTTTACCATCGAAGGGATGGACGAGACGGAGACACCGGAAGAGACGGAAACCTCGGAAGAGGAGGAGGTCTCTGACAAAGAAGAGGAGGAACTGGAGGAGGACGACTACCGTCGCCATTACGGCTTGGACGAGCCCTACGACCCCCATCTGGACCTCGGCGACTTCGTGATGCCCGAGACCTCGATACTGGAAGACTGGGAGACGGCCAACACCAAGGTGACGAAAGAGGAACTGATAGCCAACAAGGATCGCATCGTGCAGACCCTCAAGGACTACGGCATCGAGATTACCGAGATTCAGGCCCAACCCGGTCCCACGGTGACGCTGTATAAAATCAAGCCCGCTCCAGGTGTCAGAATCAGCAAGATAAAGAACCTCGAAGACGACATCGCCTTAAGCCTTGCGGCTCTGGGAATCCGCATCATAGCTCCCATTCCCGGAGAGAGCAACGTGGGTATCGAGGTCCCCAATGCCAAGCCCCAGATTGTGGCCATGAAGACCATGCTGGAGAGCGAGGCCTTCCAGAAAGCCCAGGAGAAGATGGAACTGCCGATAGCTTTCGGCAAAACCATCTCTAACGAGTGCTTCGTGACCGACCTGGCCAAGATGCCGCACCTGCTGATGGCAGGCGCCACGGGAACCGGTAAGAGTGTGGGATTGAACGCCGTGCTGGCAAGCCTGCTGTACACAAAACACCCGAGCGAGTTGAAACTCGTATTGGTAGACCCGAAGAAGGTGGAGTTCAGCCTCTATTCGGCCCTCGACCACCACTACCTGGCCAAGATGCCCGATGAGGACGAGGCCGTCATCACCGACGTCAAGAAGGTGGTGCGCACACTCAACTCACTCTGCATCGAGATGGACAGCCGCTACGACCTCCTCAAACAGGCTAAGGTGAGGAAGATAACGGAGTATAACGAGAAGTTCTGCAAGCGGATGTTGAATCCCGAGCACGGACACCGTTACCTGCCCTATATTGTGGTTGTAATTGACGAGTTCGGCGACCTGATTATGACCGCCGGCAAGGAGGTGGAACTGCCCATAGCGCGACTGGCACAGTTGGCGCGTGCCGTGGGTATCCACCTAATTATCGCCACCCAGCGTCCCACCACGAATATCATCACGGGTACCATCAAGGCCAACTTCCCGGCCCGTGTCGCCTTCCGTGTGACCAGCGGCATCGACAGCAAGACCATCCTCGACACCGGCGGTGCTCAGCAGCTGATAGGCCGTGGCGATATGCTTATCTCGCTGGCCGGCAAGGATATGATACGTCTGCAGTGCGCCCTTATCGACACTCCCGAGATTGAGCGGCTGGTGAAGTATATCGGTGACCAGCGTGGCTATCCCGAAGGCTTTGAACTGCCTGAGTATCTGGACGAGAATGAGGAGCCCAACAAGGAATTCGACGCGAAGCACAAGGATGAGTTCTTCAACGATGCGGCGCGGTTGGTGGTGGCGAGCCAGTTTGGCTCGACGAGCCTGCTGCAGCGCAAGTTGCAATTGGGATACAACCGAGCAGGACGCATCATCGACCAGTTGGAGGCCGCAGGCATTGTGGGTCCGAGCAATGGTTCGAAACCGAGGGATGTGCTGGTGCACGACGAGGTGAGTCTGGAAGAATTGTTAAGATCATTATAAATAACGATATAACGACATAGAAATATGAAGAAAAAGTATTTGTTGTTTGGACTGGCGGCGGCGCTGGCAGTGGGGGTGACAGGATGCTCGAAGGAGAAGAAGTGCCGTTGCTCGGTGTTGCACTCGGAAAAGGTGAGAATCATTACCATTGACGGCGGCAGCTGTGAGGATATCCAGTTGCTGAGCTACCACACGCCACTGGATGTGCTGGTGGTGGACTCATTGCTGTGTACGGATCATGAATTTAATATAGACTCAGAGATATGAAAAAGATGATATATCTGCTGGCTGTTGCCGGCATGGTGGTTTTCGCCGGATGCAGCAAGGAACATCGGTGTAAGTGTGAGAAGACCGACGTGGAAGCGGGTGCGCAGGATGAGAACATGGTGTTCACGCTGGAAGGAAGTGTGGGTTGCGACAATATCACTGAGATGGCCTTCGAGGAGCATGTGTCGGTGGAGGGTGGTACGTCGCTGAGGAGAGTGGATGTGCATAAGGTGAAGTGCCGCGATTATGGTGATTAGACTTATCTTGAGGGTGCTGGTAGGCACCCTTTTTGTTCTTTCGGCGGTGGCGAAACTGGTGGCCATCGACGATTTTGAATTGTATATTTATTCCTACGGATGGTTCCCGCTGGGAATGAGCTATGTGGTGGCGAGGTTGTGCATTGGCTGGGAACTGGTGCTTGGCGGACTGCTGCTGACGGGGTGGTGGAAACGGTTGACGAAGACGGCAGCTTTGCTAACGCTGGTGTTGTTTTCGCTGTTCTTGTGTTATGCCGCCTTGAATGGAAGGAATGAGTCGTGCGAGTGTATGGGACGCTGGGTGGATTTGAGTCCGGCGGAGAGCCTGGTGAAGAACGGGGTGCTGATAGTGCTTGTCTTGTTGGGCCATCGTAGAGACGCGGCCTGCCGCGTCTCCAAAGCCTGCCGCGTCTCTAAACTCGTGGTTTCAATTGTGGTTGGCGTGGTACTGATGGTGACACCGTTTGTGGTGAGTGTGCCTGACAGTTGGGGATTTGGACCGAATAGGGAACCGTATGGCGAGGTGGAGCTGAGGGAGGCGACAATGGCTGATGGCGCGTTGATGCAGATGGGTGTGGGTGAGGACAAAAAGCTTGTGGCCTTTGTCACCCCGAAGTGCCCCTATTGCAAGTTGGCCCGCAAGAAATTGGACGGACTGGTGAAGCGGCATGGTTTGGAGGAGGGGAGTGTGGTGTATGTGGAGCCAAAGGATATCGGGGAGGAATTGTGGATTAAGATTACCTACGGTGCTCGACCGCTGATGTTGCTGATGGATGGTCAGGAGGTGAAGGCGACGTATCATCTGCGGAATGTGGATGAAGATGAAGTGGCAGATTTCTTGCGTTGAGATGTTGATAATTTTTTCGTGAAGAATTGGAAAAAGTGTGTATTTTTGCAGTTTCGATTTCTGAGGATTGAAAGAAGAAGTTTTTTATAATCAAATATATATATTATTAATCATTAATTAAAACACAAAGATTATGAGTGGTTTTTTCGGCGTTGTTTCTGAACGACCCTGTATTTCCGATTTGTTCTACGGGACAGATTATCATTCACACCTCGGCACCAAGCGTGCGGGAATGGCAACATTCGACGGCATGCAGGCGCACCAAAATATTCACAACATTCAGAATTCCCATTTCCGTCCGAAATTCTCGAAGGACCTGGACGAGATGAAGGGCAATGTGGGTATCGGTGTCATCAGCGATACCGAGGCACAGCCCGTGATGGTCAACTCACATCTCGGTCGCTGGGCTATCACCACGGTGAGCAAGATTAACAATCTCGAGGAGCTGGAGCGCGAATGCCTGGAAAAACATCAGCAGTTCACCGACCTGTCGCGCGGAAAGACCAATCCCACCGAATTGGTGGCACTGCTTATCTCGCAGGGTAAGGATTTCGTGGACGGTATCGAGAATGTGTACCGCAAGGTGAAGGGTAGTTGCTCGATGCTGATTCTCACTCCCGACGGTGTTATCGCCGCCCGCGACCGTTACGGCCGCACCCCCATTGTTATCGGACGCCGTGGGAATGACTATGCGCTGGCCAGCGAGAGCCACTCGTATGTGAACATGGGCTATGAGACCTGCCGTTTCGTGGGTCCCGGCGAGGTGGTGAAAGTAACCACCGAAGGTGGCATCAAGGTGCTGCGTCAGGCTGAGGAGAAGCTGCAGATTTGCTCCTTCCTCTGGATTTACTATGGCTATCCCTGCACCGAGTATGAGGGAATCAACGCTGAAGATGTACGTTACAACCTGGGTCGTATCATGGGTGAGCGCGACGACATCACGCCTGACTTCGTGAGTCCCATCCCCGACAGCGGTATTGGCATGGCGTTGGGTTACAGCAACGGACGCCAGATTCCGTATAAACGTGGTTTGCTGAAATACACGCCCACATGGAGCCGAAGCTTTATGCCTGTGAGCCAGGACGACCGTTTCCTGGTGGCCCGCATGAAACTCATTCCCAGCCGCGCCATGCTGGAAGGCAAAGAGGTGGTGTTCTGCGACGATTCCATCGTCCGCGGCACCCAGTTGCGCGACAATGTGAAGATGCTCTATGACTACGGTGCCAAGAAGGTACACGTGCGTATCAGCTGCCCGCCGTTGGTGCACGGCTGCACGTTCCTCAACTTCAGCGAAAGCAAGACCGACCGAGAGCTCATCACCCGTCGTGTCATTGAAGAGTTGGAGGGTACTCCCGCCGCCGCTCTCGCTCCCGAGAAACTCCGTGCCTACCAGACGGCCGATACTCCCGAATACACTAAGATGGTGGAGGTAATCCGCCAGCATGTGGGTGTTGATACTTTGAAGTTCAATACGGTGGAGGATGTGTGCAATGCCATCGGCCTGCCGAAGGAACGCATCTGCACCCATTGTTTTGATGCCAGCTCTTACGGTGACTAGTATGAAAAAACTGCTGCTGATACTGTTGTGTATGCTTTCTGTCGGTGCCCTGCAGGCACAGAAGCCCAGGAAGGCATCGGCGCCCAAGAAGACTCCTACGGTAGTCTCGGTAGCCGAGATTTTGCCGAACTATGGCCTCGATACAGCCATGGTGAATGATACGGCTTATGTGATTGACTATCTGGAAAGTCAGCCTCAGGACTATGTGGAATTGACAAACTATTGTGTCGGTGTGAGAACCAAGGCTCAACAGGCCATCAACTCAATAGAGAACGACTATGTGCATAGGGACAGTCTGATATGGATTGACTCAAACACGGTGCTCTCCGATTACGACATCTTCGAGTTCCGCCTGCGTAGGTTGGCCGACCTGATGGGGAGGATGAGCATCCGCTATAGTCGTTTGGAGCAGCAGCGTGTGGAGGCAGAGAAAGAGGCGGCACGCCAGAGAGCTATAGAGGAGGCCGCCCGTCAGCAACGCGAGCGCGACCAGGAGGCTGGTGTTCTGCTTAGCAGCATCGACATCCACCATCGCGCTATCATCACAGCTTGCGACGGCGTAGGTATCAAGGATAAGGTCAAGCTCAAGGAATTGAAGGACTTGTACTATTCCTACCTGATGGTATACAACAAGTACGACCTCTCGATGAGTCATGCGACAAAGGAATCGCTGGCGCAACTTGACGAACTCAATTCTTTCCAGAATGACTTGTTGGAAAATGTGTTGGGCGCTAATTCGCTGCCGTCTCAGATTGAGAACTTCAAGAACGTGTTGAAGATACGTTGCGACCGAGAGAATAGCGATGTCTACCGTAGCTATTCGCGTGTTTTCAGGCAGACTTCCGTGCCTATCTCGTTTGCCAATGTGAGCGAATATGGTGACTATATCAACCGTCTTCAGACCATCATCAATGTCCAGAACCGTTACCTCCAGACGTTGGAGTTGCGTGCCGCCATCAATGCCGGCTCCGACCGCATTGTGCAACTTTACGGGAAGAAATACCGTGAGGTGGTCAACTCGTATAAGGATGTGGCACGGTCGATGAACATGGTGCCCGACTTCACTACCAATGCCGAAAGTATCAACTTTATTCAGCACTTGGAGGAATTCATCGCCGCCCAGCAGCGCTATGAGGAGAATTATACTGTATTGGAAGACATCAGCATCAGATCTGACTCGATTCTTAATGGACATGACAGTAAGTTTAGGGATATTACGATGGCTTATCGTGAGGTGCAGTCCACGCTGGTGCCCGTGCCTACTTTCAAGACCCTCGGGGAAGCCGCCCATTACGAGGAGCAACTCGCCGAGGTTATCAGGGTACAGCAGTGCTATCTGCAGGCCATCCGTCTGCGTCATGTGATTGAGAAAAACGACGATTCCTTGATGTCGGTGCGCAAGGTAGACCGTACGGTCTACAATGGCTATCGTCTCTTCCGCAAGCAAGCCGACCTTCAACCTAATTTCTCCACCTTTGAACGTGGCGAGAGTTTCCTCTCCATGCTCGATGCACACATTGAACTTCAGCAGTTCTGTCTGGCTACGGTGCAAAAGCGCCGCCAGATTACGGCCAACGATGACAAGATTGACAACAAGGCTTCCTCTTTCCGTAACATTGCCAAAGCCTATTCGCGCATGATGAAGGTGTATGACGATTCCGATGAAATTGCCAACACTGAGGACCTGCGCCGCTACTCGCGCCAATGTGATGCTGTTATCAAGATGCAGGAGGCATTCCTTAAATTGCTGTCCAGCGACTTGGCCTCGAACAGTGACCTACAGCTGAAACGCGAGACTGATATTGGGAAAATCAAGGCAGTTATAGGTTTGGATTAAACAAAAAAGGCATCCGCATTGCGGATGCCTTTTTTTGTTATATCCAGTTTCTTTTATTTTTTTACAGGCATAGCAGCAAGGGCTTCTACGAGATAGTCGTAGAACATCTTGGTGCTGGGAATATTGCAGCGCTCGTCAGGGCTGTGGGGGCTCTGCAGTGTGGGACCGAAGGAAATCATTTCCATGTCGGGGTATTTGCCGCCGAGCAGGCCACACTCGAGACCGGCGTGGATGGCTACGACGGCGGGCTCTTTCTTGTAAAGTTTCTTGTAGACCTGTTTCATGGTTTTGAGCAGTTGGCTATCCATGTTGGGCTTCCATCCGGGATAGGCACCGCTGAGTTGGCATTTGCCGCCAGCCAGTTCGGCAAGGCATACAAGACGCTCGGCGAGGGCTTCCTTGGCGGTATCGACCGAGGAGCGCAGCAGGGCATAGACGACGAACTTCTTGGCAGCCGTGGTCTTGGCAATAGCCAGGTTCAGCGAAGTTTCCACGAGGCCTTCCATATCTTTGCTCATGCGGATGACACCGTTGGGGGCAACCATCATGAGGTTGATAATCTTCTGCGTGTCGGCATTGGAGATGACGGTGGGACTCATGCGCACCTTCTCATATTTCATGAAGAAGTCGGGCTCGACTTTATTGAGTTCTTTCTTCACCCAGCCGGCAACTTTGTCGAATTCTTTGAGGATGCAAGCCTCGTGCTCCTTGGGCATGGCGATGACGGCTTCTGCATCGCGCGGGATGGCGTTGCGCATATTGCCGCCTTCGAGGCTGATGAGGCGGATGCCGCACTCGGCTACCCAGCGCAGGTGACGGAAGAGCAGTTTGTTGGCGTTAGCGCGACCGGTGTTGATTTCCATGCCGGAGTGGCCACCTTTGAGAC
The DNA here is from genome assembly GCA_900316235.1 of uncultured Bacteroidales bacterium. GTDB lineage: Bacteria > Bacteroidota > Bacteroidia > Bacteroidales > P3 > Colimorpha. The sequence continues at coordinate 31,801 of ONCC01000002.1, read as the reverse complement.
CGCCGATGGTAAGTTTGTAGGCCACCATGCCCTTGGGGGCTTTCTCGGTGGAGTAGGGGATGCTTATGGCTGCATCGATGCCGCCAGCGCAACCCACGTAGAGTTCGCCTTCTGTTTCGGAGTCAAGATTGAGGAGGTAGTCACCGTGAAGCTCGCCTTTCTTCAGACCGAAAGCTCCAGTCATGCCGGTCTCTTCGTCGGTGGTGATGAGAGCCTCGAGGGGACCGTGTTTGACAGTTTTGGAGGCGAAGACTGCCATGATGGCGGCAACACCCATACCGTCGTCGGCACCGAGGGTGGTGTCGTCGGCGTAGACCCATTCACCCACAATTTTGGTCTTGATGGGATCCTTCAGGAAATCGTGCTTTTTGCCGGCACGGGCCTGGGGAACCATGTCCATGTGTGCCTGGAGCACCACGGGATGGACATTCTCCATGCCTTTGGTGGCGGGTTTGGAGAGAATGACGTTGCCAATCTTGTCGACACGGCAGGCAATTTTGTTCTTTTTAGCCCATTCCACAAGGAAATTACGGACGATTTCTTCGTGCTTCGAAGGGCGCGGACATTTGGTCAGAGCATCGAAATTGCTCCACAATTCTTTGGGTTCAAGGTCTTTGATTGTCATGATTGAAATGTTTTATTGTGAATTATTATTAACTCCGATAGAAAATGCAAATGTACAAAAATAATTTTGAGTATGCAAATATTTTTTTATTCAATCCCTGAAAGGTCAAGGATGTCGAGGATGGCGGTGAAGAGATTTTCCAGTTCTGTACGCTCTTTGAGCACTTTTTTTGACGATGGTGCGGGAGCATTCGTGTCGTAGAGATTGACGGGGGTGAAAGACTGTTGGTAGGAACTGAGGATTTCGTGGTGTTCCGTGACAGTGGGATTGTTGTGGTCGGGGAGAGGCGGGGGTGTGGAGAAGTCTTCGCAGATAAATTTTGCGATGTCGGTAGCCCGTTCGCCTTTCAGAATCATCATTTTGTGTCCGGGAGCCCAATGGGAAGCCGTGGCTGCCGAGCTTGTGGGGCGTTCGATGAGGTAGTAGTCAACCATTTGCAGACTGTCGCGATAGGTATAGAGAGGCCATCCTTGCCCCTCCAGCTGCAGGTCGTCGAGGCGGCTCAGAGAGAGTTGGTAGAGATGGTTGAGGTCGTCGACAAAAACGTATCCCGGAACGGTGGTATGGAAAAAGAGGTAGGCGAGGTTCTCGCTGTCGTCACCAAAATCGTCAGGTTCTAGCTTAAATACTTGTTTTTTCATGCGAATGGGTTATCTTTCTTTGTGAAATCGGGACGGTAGTTATGCTCAGAGGCCATTTCCTGAAGCCATCCGTCCAGCCCCAATTCCTCATAGCGGTCGGCTACGCGATGGTATTCTTCTTCTGTGAGTGTGCGGCTCAGGGGTTCGGGGAGGTTGGTTTGAGGAGGGAAATACTGTGCCATGAGCGATACATGAACGCTGAAGGGCGGTAGGTTGTCGGCAATCCAGTCGAGCACTGCCAGTGAATTGTCTATGTGGCCGGGCAACACCAGGTGGCGGATAATCAAGCCACGGAAGGCGACCCCGTTTTCGTCGCATTTCAATCCCGCTCCCATCTGGCGTTTCATCTCCAGGATGGCACGCGAGGCTACCTCGGGATAATCTCCGGCATGGCTGTATTTGAGGGCCAGCCTGCTATCCATGTATTTGAAGTCGGGCAAGTAAATGTCCACCAATCCTTCGAGCATCTGCAGGGTTTCAATACTCTCGTATCCGCTGGAGTTGTAGACAATGGTAGGGGAGAATCCGCGCCTGCGTACCGCTTCCACGATGCCAGGAAGGTATTGGACGTAATGGGTGGCGGTGACGAATCCCAATAACCCGCCGCTTTCTGGGAGCAGCTGGCAGATGCGGTCGGCAACCTCATCGACAGAGCGATAGTGAATGAACGACGAGTCGATTCCGGCGGACGAGATGTCGTGGTTCTGGCAGTAGATACAATGTAGGTTACAGTGCGAAAAGAACACGTTCACGATGGGATTGAGCGGAGGCTCCTCTCCCCGGTGCACACAGATGGCGGAAACCTCGAGGCCCTCGGGAGCCCCGCAGAAACCAGTGGTTTCTGCGCGGTCTACACCGCATCTTCTTGGACACAATTTGCACTCCATAATTTATTCCCAGTCGCAGACCGAATAATATTGCACGCCGGCTTGGAACACCATGTTGGCGCAGGTAACTCCACGGTCGTCGACCTCGTCGGCGCTGTATTTGTCTTCAGCCCCGTCGTATCGTGTGCAGATGCAGGTCTTGTGGCAGGCCGTAAGTGTGGTTAGCAGGCAGCAAAGGGCCAGCATACTCGGCAGGATTTTTATAGGCTTTAAGGACTTCTGGGTCATATATTCTTCATTTTCTTGTTCCTCAATAGGCAAAATCTCCGCGATCCACGGGGGTCTCCATGCCGATGGCTTTCATCCTCAGGCGTATGTCGGCGGCACTCTCGGCGGCTTCGCTTCCGGTGGAGAGTTTGTTGTTGTAGATGCTGTAGAGCGCACGGGTGTCCTGTGGCGAGAGGTTGGGCATCACCACATTGGCACCGGCCATCACGGCGCGCTCGCGCCCGTTGGGGTGCAGGGTGCCGAGGGCTGTAGTGGCCGGCAGCAGCACCCGGGGATGGAGTATGCGAATGATGGCCAATAGTCTCAGTGTCAGCTCTACGCTCCCGGCTTGGCGGCTCTCGAAGGGTGTGCCGGCGGCGGGGATGAAGGGGCCAATGCCCACCATCTCGGGACGGAAATCCTGGATGAACTGTAGGTCTTTTATCAGAGTCTCGAGGGTTTGTCCTGGTGAACCCACCATAAACCCGGCACCCACCTGGAAACCAATCTCCCGCAGGTCGCGCAGACACTGCATACGGTGCTCAAAGCTCATCTCGTTGGGATGGAGATAGGCGTAGTGGGCGGCATCGGCGGTCTCGTGACGCAGCAGGTAGCGGTCGGCACCGGCGTCAAACAGGCGCTGGAAACTAGCTTTCCCCCTTTCTCCCAGCGAGAGGGTGACGGCACAGTGAGGAAACTCTTTCTTTATCGTCTTCACGATGTCGCACATCACATCGTCGGTGAACCATCCATCCTCGCCGCCTTGCAGCACGAAGGTGCGGAAGCCCAACTGGTTTCCGATGCGGCAGCAGTCGAGAATTTGCTCCTTGGTCAAGCGGTAACGTTGTGTGCTTACTTCGCGCCGGATGCCGCAGTAGAGGCAGTTGTTCTTGCAGTGGTTGGTGATCTCGATGAGTCCGCGCATGAACACCTTGCGGCCGTAGACCTCGTCACGCACGCGGCAGGCCTCCGCAAAAAGGCCGTCGATTGCAGTGGGGTCGCTAGTGGTCAGTAGGTGTTCTATGTTACTTAATGATAAATTCATACACGGAATCGCGTTCCTGGTCTTTGTATACTGGCTGGATTTTGATGTGTGTGCCACGTTTTAGGTTGATGGGCCCCAGATATATAGACGACCTTCGTGTGGGGGTGCTGCCGTCGGTAGTGTAGAAGATATAGGTGCTCGGCATCTCCGTCTCGATGGCGATGTTCATTGAGTGGTCGTCGACTCGTGTGGCGCTGAACAGTGGCGTGAACGACCCCTCGCAATAGGTATATCCCTTGCAGTTGAGGCGTATTTTCTGCAACTCCACTTTCTTGCGGAAGTGGCTCCAGTTCTTGACCTCTTCGGGACTCCACAGGCATTCGCTCATGGCCAGCAGGCGCGGAAGCAGCATGTATTCGGCTTGCGTGGAGGTCTCGATATGTTCGGCCCAGAGGTTGCACTGTCCTCCCAAGATGCACTGTTCCACATACTTGTTGGTTCCTTGAGGGGCGGGGTCGAACTGGTAGGCTTTGGCCAGGGTGATGAGTCCGTCGCTGGCCAGAGGCTGGTAGCGGCGGTCGGCTTGATAGTAGTCCAGTCGGCAGTATTCGTCGGGACACATGACGACCCTGTTGCCTGCACGGGCGGCTTTCTGCCCGGCTTGCAGCGAGTTGCGTGCCGCTACAACCTCTCCCTCCTTCACAGGCAACAGCGAGGTCTCCGTTCCGTTGTCCCACAGAATGGCGGTCCCGTCGCCGGGCACCACCTTGATACCCAGCGAGGCAGCATAGGCAATCACCTCGTCAATCTCTTCGCTGCTGTAATAGTTGTTGCTTTCTTGCTCATTCTCAACAGAATCAATATTTCCGTCCATTGCTGTCAGGGCGGTGCTGTCGGGCAGTTCCCAGTGGAAACGGTTCAGTTTGTAGTTGGCCATCAGGTCGAGGTATTTCTTGATAGTCTTCACGGGGAAAAGTTGGCGGTTGGCTTCGAGGTAGACGCCGCGCCAGGCGAAGCGGGGATAGTCCAGGATGGTGCATTCGGGCAGGATGATGGAACTGTAGGTGCGCTCCAGCACGTCGGCCGGAATCATCTGGGTAAAAGACTGATAGGCGTAGAAAAGGCCTGTCTCGGTGTTGGCTGAGAGGCGGATGCCCGTCTGCCGGACCTCGAGGAGGTAGCCCTCGTCGCCCAGTTCGGGATTCATCGTGTCGTTCACAATCAGCTCGATGTCACTCTCTTCCGACCATGCCACCAGTGAGGGCCTCAAGTGTGCATGGCGCAGCGAGTTCATGATGTATTTCGCTGTGGGTGAGTTCTGCCCGAGTCCCGAAACCGCTACGGCGACGTTGCGGTTCAGGGTATAGCTTCCTTCCTTTTGCACCTGGAACACAGGCTCGGGGATAATGTCAATCTGTGTGATGGTTACCGTCCGTCCGCAGGCTGTCAGCAGGACGGCCATGGCGATGGGGAGGAAATATCTCTTGAAGGTCATTTTCTCTTTTTATAATAAAACATTTTTATAACGCGTCATTCCCTCTTTTAGTATGTAAATGTTAAAAAATATGGTAGCCTCAATGACCCTATGAAGGCCCTATCAACACCCTACCAACTCCTACCATGGTAGGAGTTGGTAGGGTGTTGATAGGTAGTTGGTAGGGTGATCTACGCTATTGTGTGGCAGGATGTTGTGCCCTATTTCATGGGTAAAAACGAAGGGTGGGCAATATTTCGGATTACGGGACGTTATTTTAACAATTTTTGGAGCGTAATTTTAACAATTATGGCATCGTTGAAAAAACTTTTTTCCGACTCGGTCGTCTATGGGCTGAGTAGCATCGTGGGCAGATTTTTGAACTATTTGCTCGTCCCGCTCTACACCTACCATATCTCCGCAGCCTCTGGGGGCTACGGCGTGGTGACCAATATCTACGCCTATACGGCGCTCTTGCTGGTTATCCTTACCTTCGGCATGGAGACCACCTTCTTCTATTTTGCCAACCGCGAGGGTGCTAATGCCAAACAGGTGTTTTCTAATGCCTTGAGTGCTGTGGGCTCAGTCAGCGGAATCTTTGTGCTGTTGGTACTGGCGTTGCTCCAACCCATTTCCGTCGCCATGGGCTATGAGGCTCATCCGGAGTATATTGCCGTGATGGCTGTTGTGGTGGCTCTCGACGCTTTCCAGGCGATATTGTTTGCACGCCTGAGGCTCGAGAACAAGGCTTGGAAGTTTGCCGCCCTGAAACTGGCTTTTATCGTCCTCAATATTGGACTGAATCTCTTTGTCTTCCTCGTGGCACCAAGGTGGCAGCACCTAGGTTTCATGCAGTGGTACGATGAACAGAACAATGTGGGCTACATTTTCTATATCAATCTGATATGCACTGCTTTGGTGACCTTTGGATTCTGGCGCGAACTTAAAGACTTTAAACTCTCTTCTTTCAGCTTTTCTCTTCTCAAAAAGATGCTCAAGTATGCTTGGCCGCTGCTGGTGTTTGGTATCGTGGGCATTCTGAATCAAGTACTTGACAAGATTCTCTTCCCCTTCCTCTATCCCGGCGAGGACATGCAAGAGCAGTTGGGTATCTATGGTGCCTGCGTCAAGATTGCCATGATTATGGCCATGATTACACAGGCCTTCCGCTATGCTTATGAGCCGTTTGTGTTTGCCGGGGGAAAAGGGGAGAAGAGCAAAGAGAGTCAAGCTCTTGTGATGAAGTATTTCGTCATGTTCACCCTGCTGGCCTTCATGGTGGTGGTGTGCTATATGGATGTCTTCAAGTATATCATCAAAAGCGACTACTGGGAGGGCCTGCGTGCGGTGCCCATCGTCATGATGGCCGAGATACTCATGGGTGTCTATTTCAATCTCTCCTTCTGGTACAAGCTGACGGCCAAGACCTACTGGGGTGCCATCATGAGTGCCGTGGGTTGTGGCGTGCTGGTGATGGTCAACGTGCTGCTGGTGCCTAGGATTGGTTATATGGCTTGTGCTTGGGGTGGCTTGGCTGGCTACGGAACCTGCGTATTGCTCAGCTACTTCATTGGCCAACGCCATTATCATGTGCCCTATCCTGTGTGGAGCATCCTCGGCTGGTTCGCCTTCGCCCTCGTTCTCTTTGCCGCCAGTACCTGTGTGCATATCGACAACCTCTGGCTCCGTCTGGCCTACAACACGTTGCTCTTCGCCCTCTTCCTCGCCGCCCTTCTCTGGAGCGAGCGCGCCCTCGTTCGCCGGGTGGTGGGCAAGCTGTTGAAGAAGAAATAAAAAAACAAAACTATGAATCAGAATAATCAGAATAGTCAGAATAGTCAGAATAATCCGAATATTCAGAATACTCAGAATAATCTGAATACTTCGAGTACTAAGAATCCCCCCTACACCTTCCTCCCCCAGCACGGCCATTACCGCCACCTCCGTGTCTATCAGGTCACTGAGATGATTTACGACATCACCTACTACTTCACCCAGCACTATCTTCAGCGTGGCGACCGCACTGTCGACCAAATGATACAGGCTGCCCGAAGTGGCAAGCAAAACATAGCTGAAGGCAATCAGGCGGCCGCCACCTCCAGTGAGACCGAAATCAAACTGACCAATGTGGCGAAAGCCAGCCTCGAAGAACTTCTTGACGATTACGAGGACTACCTGCGCGTTCGAAGCCTCCAGCAGTGGGGTAATCTTCATCCCCGTTATGAAAAGATGCGCCAGTATGCGCGCAGCGAGGATATCAAGAAAGACTATGCCGTGAAGATACAGTGCATGAATGATGAGGAGATTGCCAACCTCTGCATCACCCTCATCCATCAGGCCATGTATATGCTCCATAAATTGTTGGTGACGATGCAGAATCGTTTCGTCACCGAGGGCGGAATCAAGGAACGCATGTACCAAAGTCGCGTCAAGTATCGTGAATCTTAGCTCTTTTCATAGAACTATCTCCCTTTTGCCGTCACGGTTTTTACCTGTGGCGGCAAAGTTTTTTTTTGTGGATTGGATTTTTATTCGTAATTTTGCAGTCGCTTACGAGAGTAAAGTGTAAGCAGTAAGCAAGAAAAGCATTGTAATTGTCCTTACTTGTAAATTCGGCAAAAATTCATGAAGGAGGACGGAGCAATTATGCTTTCGTTTGATTGTGTATGCTATATCCATAGCATATTCTTCAGGCGTGAGAGAAAGTTCCATATCCCGTTCCTTCAAAGGTGTTTGCCGATACCTACAAGTAGACGGACATGAGCACATAACCTCATGCCTTTTCTATTTGTATGAAAAAGTGTTTCCGTTGGAGGTTCGGAAAACAAACAACATGATTATGAAAAATCTGTTTGTTATTAAAGGCAATAGCAATACGGGAAAGTCAACCATTTCGGCATTATTGCATGAAAAGTTGTCAAATCATCCCAATGCTGTGGTTCAATGCTTCTGGAATCCAGATGGCGCAGCCGTCTTTGATATCAATAACCAAGAGCTGTATAATAATTTTATTTCGGTTATTGATATAAAAGGGAGAAAGATAGGAATTATCTCACAAGGTGATTACGTTGATTGCTTGAGAAAGACGATTCTTTTCGTTAATATTGTATTCAATTTTGACGTTTTGATTGTATGCGCCCGACCGCACTATGTGTTTCCAATGCTAGAGTCGGAATTTGGCCCCTCTGTATGCACGAAGCATATTTACCAAACAGAAAGAATAGACGGCTCAAATGCTCAGATTTATGCTGCAAAAACGCAAATTGTAAGTGATATTATCACAGACATAAAAGAGGTATGTGACCTTTAATAATAATTGACAGAAATATGAAAAAACTCGTTTTTTTTCTTGTGGCCATTGTAACATCATTTTGCTGTAATGCTTACGATTTTTCAAGTCCCATTCCCTTTGGGGACGGACAGTTAGCCTTGTATTATAACATCAAGTCAGCAACGACGGTAGAATTGGTTGGCCCAGGTGGTGAGATTGTAAATCCTTGGTTTGGATACACTCGACCGTCAGGTAATATAACATTGCCGTCTACCGTGACATATTCAGGACAAACCTATACGGTTGTTTCAATCGCAAAATACGCATTGTCTCAGTGTAGTAGTCTTTCAAGTGTAACAATCCCAAATACAGTAAAAAAGATTGGATATAGGGCCTTCTACCAAGATGTTGATCTTACTATAATTAATCTCCCTTCTTCGGGAATAATTATAGAGAAGGACGCGTTCTATAATACCGGATGGTATATTATGAAACCCGCGAATGAGGTGATGTATCTTGGCAGCGCACTTATTGGCTACAAGGGAACACTTCCTTACTATGCTGTTGACGTACCATCTAACATAAAGACCATCGCTGGTGGAGCCTTTGAGGGGAGCAATGTCGTTGATGTTGACTGGCCTAATACATTGGAGTGCATAGGACCTCATGCGTTTTATAATTGTAATGTTGCTGTTACATCACTGCCCGATTCTCTAAAAATAATAGGAACTGCGGCTTTTTATAATTGCGACAATATATCAGGGACTCTATCCATTCCTGAAGGTATAACGGAGATACCTGATAGCGCATTTGAATATTGTGACTATCTTACAGGTGTGAATTTTCCAAATACATTGACAACCATAGGCAGATGTGCTTTTTGGAGTAGTGGATTGACCAGTGTGACAATCCCGCAAAATGTAATATCCATGAAAATGCAGTGCATGCCGTGGGAGTCTCTACAGACGGTGAATTATAATGCAATCAATTGTATTGGTCCTAATTATACGATTTTCGGAGGCGAAAGTGTTCGATATTTCAATATTGGTGATAGTGTGCAGACACTACCCAACCTGTTAATTTCAGGCTGCGCTCATCTCAACTACATAACTTTTCCCAATTCCCTGATTTCGATAGGAGAGTATAATTTCACAAATTGTGGATTAATTGGAAATGTTATCCTGCCTGAGAGTCTTGTTCAGCTTGGGGAAAATGCTTTCAATAATTGCACAAGTATTGACAGTATTATTTGCACCGCCCTTGTTCCTCCCGCAGGAAGTGGTAGTATTTTTCTGTCATGCCATGACAAAACACTATATGTCCCTTGTTCAAGTGTCAGTGCGTATCAAGCAGATAGTAGATGGGGAGCGTTCACTAATATCATGGGAATAGGGGGATGCAACCATACCATTAGTTTATCGGTAAACAATCCAGACAGAGGTACTGTGTCTGGTGGAGGAACGTTTGGAGATGGGACTACAATCACAATAACCGCCATTGCTAATAGTGGTTTCTGTTTTGATCACTGGAGTGACGGAAACACGCAGAATCCAAGAACCATCACTGTTTCAGAAGATATTTCTCTTACTGCCTATTTTGTACAAGACATACCAACCTATAATGTAACCGTCTCATCTTGCAACACCAATATGGGATATGTATCAGGGGGGGGCACATTCGTGGCTGGTACAGTCATCACTATTTCGGCTAATGCGAGAAATAGCTACCGTTTTCTTCACTGGAGTAATGGTAATAGGAACCGCCAATATACTTTTGAAGTAACAAATGATATTGCATTGATGGCAATATTTGACATCGAAGGAGATTTTTATCAAGATACATTACTTATCCATGATACAATTATTCAGACAATTCCCATTCATGACACGACTCTTATTGTCGATACTGTAACATTAACGGAATACGATACCACATATATTGGTGTACACGACACCACATATATCAATGTACCAGTGCATGACACTACTGTTGTGACAGATACGGTAACACTAACACAGTTCGACACCATCACCAACACGGTATACGACACCATCGATCGTTTTGTCTATGACACAGTGTTTCTGACTGACACTATCTGGCTGCATGATACGATATACATCCACGACACCGTCTATATCACCCAGGAGGGTATCGACGGTGTGGATGCGTTGAACGCCAAGGTGTATTCGAGTGACGGCCAAATCGTTGTTGAGGGGGCCGATGGGTATGAGGTGACGCTATTCGATGTCAACGGACGGCTGCTTGCTACCAAGCAGGACTACGGCACGGAGATACGCTTCGATGCCCTCGCCAGCGGCACTTACATGATTAAAATCGGCAGCTATCCGGCAAGGAAAGTGGTGGTGATAAGGTAGCATTATTCCGATTTTGCCATAGAAAAGGGCAAAAAAAGGTGTTATATCGTTCCGATTTTAGTAATAATAGGAACGAAACAGCCGTAGGACCAAATGAAAAATTGCAGACTTTCGGGCTATAAGTCAAAAAAAAATCGAGTTATAGCCCGAAAGTCTGCAATTTTATTGTCTGAAGAATCCATTGAAACAGGCCCGTCAAATATTACTTATTAAAAAAGATTTTGTTGTTTCGAAAACATTTTGTATCTTTGCATTTTATTAGAAAACAAATAATAATAACAAAGATATGATAGCAAAAGAATTACTGAATCCTCGTAGCATCGTCATTTGCGGTGCTTCCAGTGATGTACATAAACCCGGCGGCAAGTCGCTGAAGAACCTCCTCGAGAGCCCCTTCAAGGGACAGGTCTACGCCGTCAACCCCAAAGAAACCGAAGTGCAGGGCGTGAAATGCTACTCCAAGGTAGAGGACCTGCCGCAGGTCGACTGCGCCATCCTCTGCATCGCCGCCAAGTTCTGTGCCCAGACTGTCGACGTGCTGGCCAAAGAGAAAGGCTGCAAGGGCTTCATCATCGTCAGCGCCGGCTTCTCGGAGGAGAGCCACGAGGGTGCCGAAATCGAGAAGCATATCGTCGACACCATCAACAGCGTCGGCGGCTCGCTCATCGGCCCCAACTGCACCGGCTTCCTCAACGTCAACTATGCCGGATGCTTCGACACTCCTATTCCTCCGCTGGATCCTAAGGGTGTGGACTTCATCACCGGCTCCGGCGCCACTGCTGTGTTCATCAAGGAGTACGGTATGAGCAACGGTCTTAAGTTCAACAGTGTGTGGGCTGTGGGTAACAGTGCCCAGCTGGGTATCGAGGATGTCCTTGAGCACCTCGACGAGACCTTCGACCCCGTGAAGTCGAGCCACGTCATCATGCTCTACATGGAGAAGATTGGCGACCCGCAGCGTCTGCTCAAGCATAGCCGCAGCCTTATCAACAAGGGCTGCCATATTGCTGCCATCAAGAGCGGTGGCTCCGCCGCCGGCTCCCGTGCTGCTTCCAGCCACACCGGTGCCCTGGCAACCAACGACGCCGCCGTCGACGCCCTCTTCCGCAAGGCTGGCATCGTGCGCTGCCAGAACCGTCAGGAGCTGACTACTGTCTGCGCCGTCTTCATGTATCCAGAACTGAAGGGCAAACGCTGCGCCGTGGTTACCCACGCTGGCGGCCCCGCCGTGATGCTCACCGACGTGCTGTCGAACGGCGGCATGGAGGTCCCCAGCCTGAAGGACCACCCCGCTAGCCCCGCACTTTTGGAGAAACTCTTCGGAGGCTCCTCCGTGGGCAACCCCATCGACTTCCTGGCTACCGGCACTGCCGAACAGCTCGGCTATATCCTCGACACCGTCGAGAACGAGTACACTGACATCGACTTCTCCGTCGTTATCTTCGGTTCTCCCGGACTCTTCTCCAACAAAGAGGTTTATGACCTGCTTGACCAGAAGATGCGCACCTGCAAGAAGCCTATCTTCCCCGTGCTGCCTTCCATCATCAACGTCAAGAGCGAGATTGAGGACTTCATTGCCAAGGGCAACATCAACTTCCCCGAGGAGTGTGTGCTCGGCAATGCCCTCGTGAAGGTGTACAATACCCCCAAACCCCAGCCTGAGAACGTGGAGCTGCCCAAGATTGATGTGGCTCGTATCCGCGCTACTGTCGACCGTTGCAAGGACGGCTACATGGAGATTTCGGACTATAACGAGCTCCTCGATGCCGCCGGCATCAGCCGCAAGAAGAGCGTTGAGGTCTCCAAGAAAGAGGATGCCCTGGCCTTCGCCAAAGAGGTGGGCTGCTCCAAGGATGTTCCCCTCGTGATGAAGGTCGTCGGCCCGCTCCACAAGAGCGATGTGGGTGGCGTCACCCTCGGCGTCAAGGATCTTGACACCGTTGCTAAGGAGTTCGATCGCCTTATCGTCATCCCCGAGACTTACGCCGTGGAGATGTATCCCATGCTTGACGGTACTGACGTCTATATCGGTGCCATCCGTGACGATAAATTCGGTCATCAGATCTTCTTCGGTCTGGGCGGTATCTTCATCGAGGTGCTCAAGGATGTCCAGAGCGCTCTGGCACCCATCACCGCCGCTGAAGCCAAGGAGATGCTCAAGCAGCTTAAGGGCTACAAGATTCTCGAAGGTGTCCGTGGACAGGAAGGCGTGAACCTTGACCTCTATGCCGACCAGGTAGCTCGTGTGAGTGCCCTCGTGCAGGCTGCTCCCGAGATTGCCGAGATGGACCTCAACCCGCTGCTGGGCAACCCGCGCTACGTCACTGCTGTTGACGCCCGCATCCGTCTTGAAAAATAAGAAAGATAATACTCAAAAAGGGAGGGCGCCCCATCGGGGCGCCCTCCTTGTTCTTTTCGGTTATTTGCTGAATGTGAGTGCTTCTGCGCCACCTTCCTTCTTTCCGTTGACCCACACACGCTCTATCCGGCTGTGGAACGTCTGCCCCTCCAAGGGACTCCAGCCGCACTTATATAATAATGATTCGCGCGTGACGGTCTCCTCCACTCCGGGACGCACCAGCACTAGGTCTGCCTTGTAGCTTTTGCGGATAAACCCACGACCTTTGATTCCAAAGAGCACCGCCGGGTTGTGGCACATCTTTCTCACCACCATCGTCAGTAATTCGTTGTTGTCGATGGCAGGCTCGAGCATCATTTGCAACGAATGCTGGATACTCGGGATGCCGCTGGGAGCGTCGAAATAGGGTTTCATTTTGGCCTCGAGAGGGTGGGGGGCATGGTCGGTGGCGATAGTGTCGATGAGGTCGTCCTCCAATGCCGCCCATAGTGCCAGCCGGTCATCGTTGCTTTTGATGGCGGGGTTACACTTGATTTTGTTCCCAAGTTCCGCATAGTCGCGGTCGTCAAACCACAAGTGGTTCGGCGTTACCTCCGCTGTGATGTTTTTTTTCTCCAGGTCAAAATTGCTCAGCAACGAGAGTTCTGTGGCTGTTGAGATATGTGCCACATGGAACCGCGTACCATACCTTCTTGCACGCTCGATAGCGTGGTAGGTGCTCAGGAAGCACGCCTCGTTGTTGCGTATTTTTGGATGCAGCGCCGCCGTTTCGCCAGCTGTCCCTTGGTATTCGAGTTTGGCATTGAGCAGGTTGGCCTGTATCACCTCCTCCTGCTCGCAGTGCGCCACGATGAGTTTCTTCGCGTCGCGGAACAGGTGATCCAGTTGCTCGCCATTGTTTACCAGCATATTCCCCGTGCTCGAGCCCAGAAAAAGCTTGATGGCGGCATAGCGTGTGGGCTCGATGGCCAGCAGATCGTCGATATTCTCGTTGGTGGCACCGAGCATGAATCCGTAGTTGACGGCCGAATCGCGTGCTGCCAACGCCTCTTTGGCCGCCAGCGCCTCAAGGGTGGTGGTCAGAGGCTTTGTGTTCGGCATATCGATGACGGAGGTCACGCCGCCGGCACGTGCCGCCCTTGATTCGGAGTAGAATGTTCCTGCGGGATTCTCCGACTGGCCGCCGTCGCGGAAATGCACGTGAGTGTCAATCACTCCCGGCATGAGAATCATCCCGGTGGCATCAATGACTTCTGAGTAATCAGAATAATCGGAGTATTCTGATTTCTCCGATATTTCAGCAATTTTGTCGTCCTCGATGAGGACTGAACCAACAAAAATGCGACCCTCGTTCACGATGGCCGCATTATGAATCAATGTTTTCATTTAAAACCTCTTTCCTTCTGCCCATCGGCGACCTGCTGTCTGCGCGTCGGCCGAGGTGTTGAACTGGTTCTTCACCACAAACTGGCCCGTATGGTCTATGCAACCCCACTTCCCGTCCATCTTCGCTGGCGCCACACGGTCGTTCCACACATTGATAAACAACTTCGCATCTTCCAGCGTAGGCTTGATAACCCACTCGCCCTTGTAATCCACATATCCCCAAGCCTGAGTCCCGGGATCCATGATGGGATAGAGCCAGTGACCCAGTTCCTGGTGCGTGTCCCACTCGTTGCCCGCCAACCAAGCCTCGCGGCTCAGAGTGAACACGTTGCGTGAGAGATACTCGCCTGTATCGCTGATGACCATCCAGTAACCGTCCAGCTTTGCGGTGGCAAACAATCCCGTGTCGTTCGCAAAGTGTGACGCATCCTCAAACATTGGCTGGATACGCCATTCGCCACTCCAGTCTACCCATCCCCACTTGCCATTCAGCGGATTAGTTACTGGCACGCGCCAGCCTTCCAGTGTGCGTCCGTGCTCATACTGCCGCAGCGCATAGGCTGCGTCTTCCTGGGTGAAAAAGATGGGGGTGGAGACCACCTCGCCATTGCGGTTGATATTTCCCCAGCGGCCCTCTTGCTTCACCTGCGTGAACTCATAGCAGTTGTCCTCTCCAAAGGGTACCCGGTCGTTATAAACAGGCTGTACCGCCCAGCGCCCCAGATAGTCCACAAAGCCCCAAAGCCCCGTGGCAGGATTGGTCACCGGCACACGCCATTTGTAATAATTCCTTCCTATTGCCCACTGCGCACCAGCCGCTTCGGCCTGCTCGGCAGTGAGGAAAATGTTGTTAATCACCATCACGCCGCGGCCGTCGATGCAACCCCAACGGCCCTCCTTTTTTACCGACGCATAGCTCTTCGGGTCCTTCCCCTGGTGGGGATTGGCTTTCTCATACACCGGCTGGTACTTCCAGCGACCATAGTAGTCCACAAAACCCCATCGGCCATCGGCCTTGTTCCTTGCAGGATACACCCACTTGCCGGGCTCGCTCATCGCCTCCCACTCCTGACCTGCCTCGCGGGCTACCTCTTTCGTAGGCAGTAGGTTACGGCATACAAGATTTCCGTCCACATCAATCACACCCCACCAGCCGTCCACTTTCACTGGAGCCCATTTCCTCGCTCCCCCCTCAAACTCGCCCGCACGCTGGAACTGCGGCAATATCTTCCATGTCCCGTTGTCGTTCTTATATCCGAAAGTTTGCGTTGCACTCTCAAATTCAAGCTTCTGTGCCTCAACGGCCGTCGCTGTCATCAGCACTCCAAGAAGTATATAAAAGCAGCGTTTCATTATATATAATGTTTCTTAAATTCAAAATGCAAAGATACACACTTTTTCTTACATGGCAAAAAAAAGATTTTCCCACCCCCCTTTCCAAGGTCCAAACTCCTACTTTGCACCTACCAACTACCTACCATCTCCTTACCAACTCCTACCACAGTGGGAGATGATAGGGTTTTCATTAAGTTAAAATCGGACGTTTTAACATTTATTAGTAAAGTTTGAGTGTAGTTTTCGTGTGTGTTGATTTTTGACGGTTGAAAAAAAAATTTGGCTGTGTCAGGCAAAATATGTATTTTTGCAAATTCAAATTTTAATTAAAAACAAATTTAACAATTTATACCTATGACGAAATTTGATCCCGCAACCGCCATCCAGCGCATTGATGGCCGCGACGCCAACCGTGGTGTGAACCCCGCAATCTGCGACAGCGCCACCTTTACCTTCCCCGAGGCACACCTCATGACCGAGACCTTCCACGGCGAAACCGAGGGCTATTTCCTCTACAGCCGCCACTGGAATCCCTCCAACCTCGCCCTCTGCCAGCGCCTCGCCGCCATGGAAGGCACCGAGATGGCTTGGGTCACTGGTTCCGGCTTGGCCGCCATCACCAGCGCCCTGCTCCATGAAGTCAACGCTGGCGACCACATCGTGGCCTCCATGACCACTTACGGTGGAACCTTCGCCTTCATGGCCAACTACCTGAAGAAGTTCAACGTGAACACCACCTTCGTGAACATGCAGAACCTCGATGCCGTGAAGAAAGCCCTCGCCGAGCACCCCAACACCAAGGTTGTCTACACTGAAACCATGAACAACCCCCTGCTCCGCATCGCCAATATCCCCGAGCTGAGCAAGATGGCTCATGCCGCCGGTGCCAAACTCATTGTCGACAACACCTTCACCCCCATGATTTTCAGCCCCTGCCGTCTGGGTGCCGACGTCACCGTCTACTCGATGACCAAGTACATCAACGGTACCAACGACTGCGTCGCCGGTGCCATCTGCGGCAGCGCCGAGTATATTAACAGCCTGATTGATGTGAACAACGGTACCTGCATGCTCCTCGGTCCCGTGCTGGATCCCATGCGCAGCGCCTCCATCAACAAGAACCTCCACACCCTCCACATTCGCATGAAGAAGCACGGCGAGAACGCCATGTACCTCGCCAAGCGCTTCAAAGAGGTGGGCTTCAAGTACAACTACCCCGGATTGCCTGAGCATCCCGACTATCAGCTGTTCTGCAGCATGATGAACGAGGGCTACGGCTTCGGCGGCATGATCAGCATCGATATGGGTACTGCCGACCGCGCCAGCAAGATTATGGAACTCATGCAGCAGAAGGGCGTCGGCTACCTCGCCGTTTCTCTGGGTTACTTCAAGACCCTCTTCAGCAACAGCGGCAAGAGCACCAGTTCCGAGGTTCCCGAGGATATCCAGAAGGAAATGGGCATGAGCGAAGGCCTCATCCGCTTCTCCATGGGTCTCGACAACGACATCGAATCTACCTTCCAGCTGATTAAGGAGAGCGTCGACGCTTTCAATAAGTAAGAGACAATCTGGTTTAAGGTTTAGGGTTTAAGGTTTAAGGGACGCGTACCGTCTCTGACTTTAAACCTTAAACCTTAAACTTTAAACCTTAAACCATATGAAAAAAATTGCAGTTATCCTTTCCGGCTGTGGCAACCGAGATGGCAGTGAGTTGCAGGAGAGTCTGTCTCTGATGCTGGCCATCGACCGTCAGGGTTGGCAGTACCAATGCTTTGCTCCCGAAGGATTCTTCGAGGTGGTTCCCCACATCGACGTCGTGGATGACGAAGAAGAGGGTACAATCCTCGACATGGAACAGCGCGATATCTTTGTTGAGAGCGCCCGTATTGCCCGTGGTAACCTCTTGCCGATGGAAGCCTATAAGCCTGCCGATTATGACGCCCTGGCCCTTCCCGGTGGTATGGGCGCCGCCCGCAACCTCTCCACCTTCGCCTTTGATGGTCCAAGGATGGAGGTTGTGGACAGTGTGGCCGATGCCATCCTTGAGACCTTCCGAGCCCACAAGCCCGTGGTGGCCATGTGCATAGCCCCCATGGTGCTAGCCAAGGTCCTGGGTCGCTACGAGGTGGAACTCACCTTGGGTCCCGCCGACAACCAGGCTTCGCAGGTGGCCAAGGGGTTTGGCTGCCGTGTGCAGGCCTGCGGCCCCACCGACGTATGTGTCGACAGCGAGCACAAAGTGCTTACCACACCCGCCTATATGGCAGCGACGCACATCAGCGAGATTTTCGACGGCGCCGCCAATATGGTCGGCGAACTGGCTAAGATGATATGAGAATGTCCAACAAAAAAAGCCCTCGCATGAGCGAGGGCTTTTTTTGTTATAGGCGGGTGATTACTCACCGGCTTCGGCGAGGCCGATGTATTTGTCAATCTCGGTATACTCGGTGCTGGTAGGATAGTTCTTCTTCACCTGTTTGAAGAGCTCGAGAGCCTTGGCATTGTCGGTGCCGAGGTAGCAGATACCGGCCTTGAGGAGGGCAGCGGGGGAGGTGAGTTCGTTCTCGTTGGTATTGGCGGCTTTGACATAAAGTTTGGCGGCTTCGTCAAACTTCTGCTGCTCGGCGAGAGCGTCGGCTTCTCCCATCAGAGCCAGGGGCTTGGAGTAGAGATCCTTGCCGCTGTAGTCGCTGAAGAAATTGACGGCATCGTCGTATTTCTCAAGACGCAAGCTGGCGACACCGGCATAATACTTAGCCAATTTTCCGGCCTTGGTGCAGCCATAGTTGTCGATGACGGAGAGGAGACCGGGGTTGACGCCGTCACCCTCGAGGGCCTGCTGGTAGTCTCCATTGTCGAAATAGTTCTCGGCATAGAAGATGGCTTCGGCGGCTTTGGCCTCGCGGGGGGCTTTGTAGAACTTGAAGTAGCAGAAGATTATCAAAGCTACGGCCACAATGGCGCACAGGATGATGATGATTTTCTTCTGGTTTTTCTCAATGAATTCCTCGGTACGGTTGATGACACTTGCCATCTCGGTGTTTTTTTCTTCTATTTGCTCTTTCATTATGAAAATGTTTTTTGTTTCTTTCTGGCTTAAATCGGGTTGCAAAAATACAAATTTTTTGTGAATTGGAGAATAAAAATGAGAAATAAAGAATGAGAAATAAAAAATATACTTGCTTATGATTGTTTTTTGGTATTATAAATCAATGTATTATGTTTTAATTGTTAAAATAAGCAAAAAAAAATTTTTTTCATAAATATATTTTACATATCTTTGCAGATTGAAAAATAAGCATGATATGGATACAAAAACCAAATATTTGGGACTGGAACTCAAGAGTCCGATTATAGTGGGTAGCTGCGGATTGACTTCCGATGTTGCCAAGATGGTCGAAATGGAAAAGGCCGGCGCTGGCGCTGTTGTATTGAAGTCTGTTTTTGAAGAGCAGATTATCTATGATATCAAGCGCAACACCCATGTGGTGGCTCCCACCGACAGTTATGGCGACAGCTATGAGTACATCGCCGCCCATGTGGCTGACGATTCTCTTGGCAAACATTTCCAGATGATTCGTGAGGCTAAGCAACACCTTACCATTCCTGTCATCGGCAGCATCAACTGTTTCTCCTACGAGAACTGGCTGACCTATGCCATCAAGTTTCAGGAGGCAGGTTGCGACGCCTTGGAGCTCAATATGGCCATCCTGCCTTATGAGACCTCCTTGTCGGCTGAGGATGTGGAACGTACCTTCAATCAGATTATCAACACTCTTCGCAAGTCTGTAACCATCCCCATTAGCATCAAGGTGGGCACCTACTTTACCGACATGGCCAAGCAGATGCAGCAGCTTAGCTGGATGGGTATCCAGGGAGTGACGATGTTTAACAAGAATGTTCAGGTGGATATTGACCTCGAAAATGAGACTCTCAAAAATGCCTCTTTCTTGTCCAACCCTGGTGAGGTTTATAACACACTGCGTTGGGTAGCAATACTGAGCAAGAAGATGAGATGTGACATCTCCGCCTCCACGGGAGTCTACTCCTCCGACGATGTGGTGAAGATGCTCCTCGCCGGTGCCACCACGGTGCAGGTTGTGAGCTGCCTCTATAAGAACGGTATCGATACCCTGAGGGAACTCAACGAAGGCTTGCAGGCTTGGATGCAGAAGAAGGGATACGAGAGTGTCGACAAATTCCGTGGCAAATTGGCTGTACAGCCCAGCGACAAGGCTTCCGTCGCCATGCGTACTCAATTTATGAAATACTTCGCAGAAATTGTCTAATTCCCAATATCATTAAACTAAAATTACAAAATTATGGACCAGCAAGAAGAAAGAACCGTCAGCTTTTTCCGTTTTGAGGATTTGCGCGTCTACGCCAAGGCCACGGATTATGCCACATGGGTCTCGACCCAGGTGGGCGCTCCACGCACCGAAAGCGAGAAGACTCTTGCAGCTTCGTTCTGCCACTCCTCCTACGACATCGCTCTCAACATTGCCGAAGGCTCCAGTCGCAGCAAGAGCCAGTTCGACCACTACCTGAAGATCGCCAAGACGGCCATCCGCGAGTGCGTGGTCTACACCGAGGTGGCTCACAATCTGGGTCTGATGAACGACGATCAGTACAACCAGTCGCGTGAGTACCTCATGGAACTCACCCGCATGTTGGGCGCCCTCATTATCTCGCTCCAGCGTTCTGCCGAACGCCGTAGCGAACAGGCTGAGGAAGAACAGGGAGACCCCTACGCCAACGACATGTCTTATTGATACGATTACATGAATCCGAAAATACCAGATTTGAAACACACTGAGACCGGCAATTTCTTCCTAATTGCCGGTCCTTGTGTGATAGAGGACCATGAGAACCCTTTCGAGGTTTGTGAACGACTGGTGGCAATCACCAACCGGTTGCAGATTCCTTTCGCCTTCAAGGCTTCCTATCGCAAGGCTAACCGCTCCAGTGTCAGTTCATTTACCGGCATCGGAGACCGTGAGGGACTCGAATTGCTGGCCGAAGTGAGGAAGCGTTTCGGTGTTCCCGTGGTCACCGATATCCATTCCGAGGCCGAAGCAGCTATGGCTGCCGAGTATGTCGATGTGTTACAGATTCCGGCATTCCTCTGCCGTCAGACTGAATTGCTCCACGCCGCCGCCAAGACTGGCAAGTGTGTCAACGTCAAGAAGGGACAGTTTCTCTCGCCCGAGGCGATGAAGCAGGTCTCTGACAAGATGCGTGCCTTCGGTTGCGACAATTTTATGCTCACTGAGCGCGGCACCACCTTCGGCTACCAAGACCTTGTGGTCGACTTCCGCGGCGTCCCCACTATGCGACAGAATGGTGTCCCTGTGGTGGTTGACATCACCCACTCGCTCCAGCAGCCTAACCAGACAGCAGGTGTCACCGGTGGTCGTCCCGACATGATTGAGACCATCGGTCGTGCTGCCATTGCCGTGGGAGCCGACGGCATTTTCATGGAGACGCACCCTGACCCATCGCGCGCCAAGAGCGACGGCGCCAACATGCTCCGCCTCGACCTCGCCGAGAAACTCTTGGAGCACCTTGTAGCGATAAGACAAACTGTAAACAAATGGAACTAAATCTCAACAAACCTATCGTTTTTTTTGACTTGGAGACTACGGGTGTCACCGTCGGTCACGACCATATCGTTGAAATATGCCTCCACAAGGTGATGCCTGGCGGTGCTACCGACACACGTGTGGAGCGTGTCCGCCCGGTCGATGCCGAGGGCAAGACCGTCCATATTCCCGAAGTGACCACAGCCATCCACGGTATCTCTGATGCCGACGTGGCGGACAAGCCCACATTCCGTGAGCTGGCGCCCAGTTTGTTGGAGTATATCGGCGATGCCGATTTGGCAGGGTACAACAGCAATAAGTTTGATGTGCCTCTGCTCGTCGAGGAATTCCTCCGTGCAGGTTTTGAATTCGACCTCAAGTGCCGTCATCTTGTTGACGTGCAGAATATTTTCCACCAGATGGAACAACGCACCCTTGTGGCTGCCTATAAGTTTTATTGTCAGAAGGATCTCGAGAATGCCCACAGCGCCGCTGCCGACACCATTGCTACCTACGAGGTTCTCAAGGCTCAGCTCGACCGCTACAAAGGTGTTGACTACAAGGATCGCTCCGGCAAAATCAGTCAGCCGGTGGTTAACGACATGGAAGCCCTTAGCCGCTTCACTGCCAACAGCCAGTGGGCCGACCTAGTGGGACATATAGGCTACGATGCAAAGCACCGCGAGGTGTTCAATTTCGGCAAGCACAAGGGCAAGACCGTTGAGGAAATCTTCGAGCAGGAACCCTCCTACTACGATTGGATGATGAAGTCCGACTTTCCCCTCAGCACCAAGAAGCTTGTCACCGAGATTTGGAATCGCAAAAAACAACGCAAGCTCGACGCTCTGAAAGACCATTTCGGCAGCAGGTAGCCTGAACGGAAATCAACAGGTTACAAGCATAAAACGGCACTTAATCCATTGATTAAGTGCCGTTTCGTTGTGTCGTACAACTGTGATTGCGTGTAAATGCCTATCAGTCAGTGTTCTAAACGCCATAACTCTTACTCTTCTCTTACTCTTCTCTTACCCCTCTCTAAGTCCTCTCTTTTTCCAGTAAGTGTTGACAAGGGGAGGTTCAGGTCAGAAGTAGAAAGCAAAACCTATCTGGTGCAGCCCCTTGACGCCTGCCGAGGGGCGGAAGGTGGGCATGAGGTCGACAAAGAGCTCCCATGTGATGCCGCCGGAGACGATGTCGCCCCTGACCGAGGCCAGGAGGGTGTTGCTCAGCCCAAGCCGCAGCTGGAAGCGGCTGAAGAGATTGGTGTTTTCGGAATAATAACTTCCGTTGCGAAAGCCCGACACGTCGCCCCCGAGGTTGAGCATCGGTGTGAGACGGATGCAGAGATGGTTGGAGAATATTCGGACCCATTCATTCTTCGGACGATATTGTAGTTTGATGGGCAAAGTGAGGTAGCATTGACCAATGACGCTCAGCGGGTGGTCGACGGTGTGGTTGGGGTTGAAGACGAGCCGGTCGTCCTCAAGGATTACATCGTAGGCCAGCAGGTTGAAATCGAACCCTATGCCGTATCCGGCCTGGAGTCGCCAGCGGCGCGGCAGTGCGAGGTCGATCCATTGCCCCATCATTCCGATACTTGCCATCATGGAGGTTTGGTATGGGGTAGACTCGTGGCTCATCAGGCTGGCGACACCTATTTTGCCGCTGATGTTGATGATATTGTTGTTCCAGTTGATGTCGTGCCACCAATGGTGCGGCATCACCACAAGGCTGTCGGCCTCCATGAGCTCCACTTTGACGCGCTTCTGTTGCCGCTCGTCGACATAGAGTTGGCGGCAGCGCACGGTGCCTATCTCCACGCGGGAGCCTTCGTCGCGGCACTCCACGCCGATGTCGCCGTGGGAGACAAGACAGTCGATTATCAGCCTTGAGTTACGTCCTGTCGACATGATGGCGGCGGCGCGGGGTCCCTCGCTGCGCAGGAGCATGTGGAGGGTGTCCAGTTGGACGTGGCCTGTGGCGATGACGGCATCCAAAGGCTCCGGGTAGCGCACCTCGACCAGCGTGCCGGGGGGCATGGTGCGGTTGGCCAGGATGTGGAGTTTGTCGCCTTCGAGCTTGACGATGGTAGGCTCCTTGCCCTCGGCGAAGTAGTAGGGACAGGGGGTGACGACGGCTATGCGTGTCGAGTCCTCGCCGGGGGTGTAGACGAGGTGGAGTGTCCACCCCTCGACGATGGTCAGCTGGCGGATGGCCACGGGAAAAGCCTGCTCGATGCGGTAGACATCCTCTTGCGAGAAGCAGGGGGAGAGGAGTGAGGAAAAGAGGAATAGGATTATGAGCGTTTTTTTCATTGGAATTATTTATTTGAGGTTGATGACGATGTCGCTTGTGAACAGTATGCTGTCGGGAATGTTGATGTAGTGGGCGATGAGCGCGGGCACTTTGGGTTTGGCTGGGGCTTTCTCCACGTCGGCCAGGCGGGTGCTGCGTCGGGTATGGACGCGCGGGGCTGACGGGGTGGACGGGATGGAATCCATGGCGGGAAGTGCGGGAACGGTTTCAACGACGGGGTGGGATTCGACGAAAGGTGTGTTTTCGATAACGGCGATTGGTTCGACAGAAGGGATGGGTTGGGTTGTTGCTTTTGCAGGAGCCTTCTCTGTTGTCTCTGTTCTATCTATCGTTTCCATTTCTTCTGTTTCTTCTATCGCTGCTATTTCTTCCATTTTTTCCGCCTTGGCGACCAGTTCCTCCTTGGTGCCGAAGAGTGTCGGTGCGAACAGCACGGCAGCGAGGATGGCGGCCGCTACGGCCGAGCCTGCCCACCACGGCCAGGCAATCCCCCTGCGGCCTATCCGCGAGGCTATCTCCTGTTGCTGCTGCAGGTTCTCCAGCTGCCAACGCTTGGCGTCGAGCAGTTCTTGCAATTCTTTATCTTCCATGGCTTATCATTTGTTTCAAATTGGCGACGGCCCTCGAGAGGGTGGTGTAGACGTTGGCGCTGCTCATGCCCAGCGCCTGACGCATCTCGTCGTGGCTCTTGCAATCCAGGTATTTAATTCTGATGGCTGCCTGCTGCACTTCGGGCAGGCGGGACAATAGGCGGTCGAAAGTGGCGGCGCGTTCCTCCAGCACTTCGGCTTCATGGCGGGCGTCCTCGTCGCTGACCTCCGGTAGTTGTTCCATGTTCTCGAAGGGACGACGCTGGCGGAGCAGGCTGATGCAGTGGTTCTTCAGCGTCAGCATGGCATAGGCCTCGGGGTTCGCGTGCTGTGCCAGCTTGCGGCGTTGTTCCCAGAGGCGGACATAGGTCTCCTGCACGGCATCCTTGGCATCTTCGCGGTCGCCCAGCAGCCGTTCGGCCACGAGCCGCAGGGTGGGCTGCAGGGGCAGGAGGATGTCGAGGAATTGCCGTTGGGTCATCATATCATCACGTCTTCCATATTAATAACGCAAACAACGTCGAAATCTTACAAAAAAAAATACGGACACCTTGCAAAAAGTGCCCGTTTTTTTGTTGGATGTGTGTTTAGAAGATGAAGCTGAGGCCGTACATGCGTGTCTGCGGGGCGTCGGCCGAGGAGCGGAAGGAGGGCAGGAGGTCGATGAAGAACTCCACCTTGTCCAGACCGCCGATGGAGCAGTTGAGACCTACAGAGGCGCGGAGGTTGAAGCGGCTGAGGATGTCCACGCGCTCGTGGTCGGTGTTCCAATGGCTGTCCTCGTCGAGCGTCCTTGTCTCGAGGCGGGGCTTGAAGTTGAGCGTTGGGGTGAGGGTGGCATAGAGGCCTCGGAGGGGGGAGCCAAGGTAGGGATTTCCCCACTTGCCGAAACTGAACTTCAGAGTGAAGGGAAGCCCTACGGACCACCAGTAGAGGCTCTGGCGCGGCGGTGTGGCACCATAGCTGGGGTCAAGCACCAGGCTGCTGCCGTCGATCTTCACCGCATTATCGAGCTGCAAGACGCTGAAGCTGACATCGAGGCCGAAGTTCCAGCTCATTAGACGGTTGATGGCCATGTCGTTGGAGGTCATCCTTATGTGGCCGGTGAGGCCGTAATAGGTATTGTAGGGCGAGTTGTAGCGACTGTCGTTCAGCATCGGTTGTGCCAGGTCGATGCCAAAGTTGAGATTGAAGTAGTGCAACTTCCACTCCTTGGCAGGCTCGTTCCGGTGGGGGATGGTGGTCTGGATGTCGCCCTCGGTGATGCGGCTGTTGCGGTAGTTCCAGATGTTGAGGCGTCCTCCACGGAAGTAGCGCAGGTCGAGGGTGGCATCGTAAACCATGAAGGTGGTAGAGCCGGGATTGACCATCGAGTCGATCACCACTACGGCGCCGCTGTCAATGTTGAAATCGAAGTGGACAGAGTCGCTGACCCAGCGGTCGATGGTCAGTCGGGCACCGCTGCAGACATCGATATATTTGATAGGTTGGTGGGTGATGATGTCCACCCGGGTGCTGCGGGGCATGGATTGGTTGGACAACACCTCATAGCCGCCGTCGCGCTTGGAGGATTTTTGTACCTTTATCAAATCGGGTTCCTCGCCTTCCTCGAAGAAGTTGGCGCAGGGTGTGGTCACCACCACACGTGTCACGCTGCCTTTCGGCGCCTGGCGCAGGTGTACGTCCCACCCACGGTTTACCTTCAGTTCGCTGATGTCGAAGCTGTGGTCGAAGGTCTGCTCAATCTGGTAGAGGTCTTGCGCGTGGGCGGTGGCCGCGATGCCGCTGCCGACGATGAAAAGCAGGAATGAGATTTTGAGGATGTCGCCAAGGACAGATGATATCTTTTTCATGATGGTATGTTTTATGGGTGATTACATTTTGATGGTGCTCAGGGTGAGGGGTGTGGAGTCCTCGCTGCCGAATGCATTGGCCAGCCAGCTCATGTCGAAGCCTTCGCGGCGAGCCTCTTTGGGGATATTGACCATGCGGGTGCTGGTGCGGCGGTGGATGCGGGGGGAGGGAGTGGCTTCGGTGGTTGTCGGTTCCGCGTACTCGGCAAGGTCGATGGTGGGGGCTTCGGCAATGGGGTCTTCCTCGGGTTGGACAATGGGATCTTCGGCGGTGGTCACCATCTCGTTGGCCGGTGCAGCCTTGATGGCGAGGGACTTCGTGGGCTTTATGGTCCTTGAGGACTCCTTGTCTTTTTCGGGAGCGGGGGCTTCGTCGCCCTCTGCGGGCACCACTGCCGTGGGCACTTCGGCTTGGGCTATCGGTATGGAAGCGGGCTGGCTGTTGGTGATGAGCAAAGGAAGCGTGGCTATCAGCAGGGCGATGCTGGCGGCCGCGGCGCCTGCCCACACAGGCCAGAGTCGGCGGCTCTTTGTCGGCGCGGCTGTGGCTTCGAGCTTCCGGCGTAGCTCCGCCTGACGGCGGCGGTTGGCCTCGGTGGTGCGCTTGGCGGCGAAGAGCTCTTGAAGGTCCTTGTTCTCCATATCTTCGTTTATTTAATCATTGATTTAAGTGTACTTATAGCCCTCGAAAGGGTGGTGTAAACGTTGGTGCTTGTCATGCCCAGGCGGCGTTGCATCTCCTCGTGGCTGATGCCTTCGATGTATTTCATCGTCACCGCCTCGCGCTGTCGTTCTGGCAACCGGGCCATCATGCCGTCGAGTTGAGCTGCGCGGTGTTCGGTGAGGGCCACCTCCTCGCGGATGGCTTTGTCGTCGACGATGTCGAAGAGTTCAATCTTGTCGGTGGCTATGTCGCGGCTTCGGCGTAGGAAAGAGACGCAGCGGTTCTTGAGGCTCTGCATGGCGTAGGCACGGAGGTCGCGCACATGCTCCAGCTGGTTGCGGCGCTGCCAGAGGTCGATGATGGTTTCCTGCACGGTATCCTCGGCGTCGGTCTCCGAGCGCAGCATCTTCTCAGCGGTGAGCTGCAAGACGGGCTGGAGGGCCATCAGGGTGTCGAGGAGTGCTTCTTGTGCCATGGGTTTATTGTTGTCGTTCGCCCTAATGACGCATAACATTCCAAAATCTTACAAAGAAATTGTTATTTTATTTCGCATCCGAGGATTTCTATCCGTCGGGCGAGGACGGCGGGAAGACCGTAGACGGGGTCTTTCGACTGGCTTTCTGTTGTCGGCTCCACGGCGCCGTGGGGTTTTTGAGCAATATTAAGCCTACCATCGTCGAGGGCATCCTCGAAAACACCCCCTCTCCACGCGCGTATCATATTTATAAAGCTGACGATACGACGTTGCGAGAGGTTGAGGTTGTAGTCGGTTTTGTATACAGGGCTGGCATACCCTGCGATGGTGATGGTGATGCGGTTGCCGGCGTCGAGCAGGCTCTCCACATAGTCGAGCAGTTCCTCGATACGGTTATAATTGCCCACAACGCAAGTGTCGAAAAAGAGTGCTGTCATGGATGAGTCGTCTGCATTCTGTTGCTTGGCAATATATTCTTCGCGCAGCGAGGCGTAGCGACGTAGGCAGCTGCTGTAGGAAGTCTCGGTCGTTACCTCGCGGCTCTGCGGGTCGGGATCGTCATTGTGGAAATAGAGGAACAGAGGGAACATGAATCTCCGCACGCGCTGTTGGATGGTATCAATGTTTTCTATGGTATCCATCGCCATCGCTACCTCCTCGACGAAAGAACTATCTACCCTCCACCGGTATAAATCGTTGCAGCATGAGGTGTCGGTGAGGAAATAACTGTCGCTTCGGTTCGACGAAAGGAAGCCGCCCAAGGGACGTCCTGTGGCGCTGTCGTAGTCGCTGATGTTGAAGTACAGGTCATTCTGCTCGCTGTTCAGGCATCCGCATACGGCTTCGGCTTTCTGCCAGGAGTTGCGCTGTCCCACGGCGCAGTAAATATCTTGGCCCCCTTTGCCGCCTTCACGGTCGCTGCTGAAATAGAGCACTCCGTTACGCTGGTCGTAGAAAGGAGTATATTCGTCGGCGTCCGAGTTTACCATGGGACCGAGGTTGACACACTCGGTGCTTTTGCCCCCTTTGATGAGGGTGTACCAGATGTCGGCTCCTCCAAGGCCGTCGGGACGGTTGCTGACGAAGTAGAGTATCACTGTGCTGTCCGACAAGCGCCCCACCGCCGGGTGGGTCGAGGTGTATCCTTTCATGTTCACAGGTCCTTTCAGCTTCACAGGCTTCTCCCATCCGCGGCGTTTCTTCTTCTTGGCAAAGTAAATCTCGCAGTTTAACGTCTCAACGTCGCCGCGCGTGAAGTAGAGGTCTTTCGTCCAAGGGTCAACGGCGATATTGCCCGTGTGGTCGCGCTTGCTGTTCAGTCCCCAGCGGTCAGGCTTAGGCTTCGCCACACGGCCGTTCTTGGCAATGCGGGATTGGTAGACCTGCATCACGCCACCACCCACGTCAAACTGGCTGTTGGTTTTCACCGTCGGCGGCATCGACGAGAAGACCAGCACAGTGTCACCCAGCCGCAGTGCTCCGGTCTCGCTCCCCGGCGTATTCAACGGCTTCTCCAGATGCACCACATGGTACTGGGCTCTCAAGGTGAAAGGTGAAAGGTGAAAGGTGAAAGCCAAGCTGACGCAAAGCATCATCTTCAACAATCTTTTCTGTATGTTATATCCTTTCATCATATTCTTTATCTTTCACCTCTCACCTTAAATGATCGGGCAAGGTAGTGCACCTTTGTAGTGATCGTCTTTGCGTTTGCCTATCTTGTAAATTACGCCCACTTCGAAGGCCCCCAGTGTGTGGCTGGCTTCGGCAAGGGTCGAGAGATTGGCGTCGTAGCTGAAGGCGAAAATCCATTGTGTCCACTCCACCGCCAGGTTCACTGCCAGGGCATCGCCGTGGCGGCCCAGTAGGCCGGCGCTGAAGGCTAGGTAGCTACGGGCGCGCTCGTTGACATACCATTTGGCATCGCAGCCGTAGACCAATTCGCTGAAGCCCTGTTGGTGCTGGTAGCCCGCCACAGGAAGGAGCCCCCACTGCGGATGGAAGCGCCATTCGGCACGTGCATAGAGGTTCCAGTGGAGGCTCAGGCGTGTATCGCTCATCCCCAGATACGAGATGTCGGGTTCGTTGATGTTCCTCATCGAGAAGCCCACCTTGGTGTAGATCTCCTCGCTGGCCTGACAGAACCATGCCACACCGGCACCCAAGGTAGGGTAGAGGGCTTTTTCGCGCACGAAGGTCTCTGTGCCATCGGCCATATTGATATGTTCGGGATTGAATCCCACCTGTCCTACCCCTCCTTCGAGTGCCACGGAGACGAGGTTGTTGCCGTTGCCAATGGCTTGGAAGTAGGAAACGATGGCGCTGGCCGATGTCGATCCGTAGCTCAGTTCTCCAGCACGGTCGTTGCTCACCCAGAGTCCGGTGCTCAGGCCGTTGCTGTTCCGCTTGCTGCGCATGACGCTCAGTTCCGCCGTAACGCTGAAGGTCTGGAAGGGCGTGGTTACTGAGGCCCACTGGTTGCGGTATACCGCCCCGAAGCGCGCCTTGTCGGCGAAAAAACCGCTATAGGCGGGATTGAACAGCAGGGGGTCGAGGTCCAACATCGAAAAGTGGATGTCCTGGGCAAAAGCCTTGTTGCCTATAGTCCCTATAAGTCCTATAAGTCCTATAAGTCCTATAAGCAGGTGTTTCATCTTGTATAAGGTGGCAATGAAATGTCGGCGAATTCGCCTTTGAGGTACTTGAAATATCCGGCGATGCCCACCATGGCGGCGTTGTCGGTGCAGAATTTGAAGGGTGGGATGAAGGCCTGCCAGTGGTGCTTGTCACAGATGCGTTGCAATTCACTTCGTAACAGTGAGTTGGCACTTACACCACCCGCTATTGCCATCTGGCTCACCTTGTGGTCGATGGCGGCGCGCTCGGCTTTCTTCAGCAGGAAGCCCACGATGGTCTTCTGTATGCTCGCGCAGAGGTCGGCCTTGTGCTTTTCGATAAAGTCGGGGTCCTCCTTCAGACGGTCGCGGAGGAAATAGAGGAACGAGGTCTTGATTCCCGAGAAAGAGTAGTCGTAGCCGGGAATCTGTGGTGTGGCGAAGCGGTAGGCATCGGGATTTCCCTCCTTGGCCAGACGGTCGATAATGGGACCACCGGGATAGCCGAGGTCCATGATTTTGGCCGCTTTGTCGATAGCTTCGCCGGCGGCATCATCGATGGTCTGTCCTAGCACCTCCATCTCGAAGTGGCTCTTTAACAGTAATATCTGAGTATGACCGCCCGAAACCAGCAGGCAGATGAAGGGGAATTGCGGTCTCGGCTCGCCACGGTCGATGAAGTGGCTAAGTACATGTGCCTGAAGGTGATTCACCTCAATCAACGGCTTCCCAAGGGCTTGAGCGAAACTTTTGGCGAAGCTAACTCCCACCATCAGACTTCCCATCAGTCCCGGGCCGCGAGTGAAGGCCACAGCGTCAATCTCTTCTTTTGAAATTCCCGCCTCGCGGATGGCTCCATCAACCACCGGAATGATGTTTTGCTCATGGGCACGACTTGCCAGCTCAGGCACCACGCCGCCGTACTGCTCATGGACTTTCTGGCTGGCAATCACGTTACTCAGCAGCATGTCGTCCCGCAGCACCGCCGCCGACGTATCGTCACAACTCGATTCTATCGCTAATATAATGCTCATAAAATGATGATTCCAAAATGAAATGCAAAAATACGAAGAATCGAGGACATGACAAAAAAATATTTTCGTTCCATTTTTTTTGTTTATATTTGCAAATATTTGAAATGTGAAAATTTTCTAATAAAAATTAACAACCAATTAAAAATCAACAAACAATGAAAAAAGTTTTATTGACTCTGGTGGCTATTTTTGCATTGAGCACGATGGCCAGCGCTCAGATTAAGGACCTCGGTATTCGTGTTGGATATGGTGGAGAAGTCTCCGCCATGTGGGGCGTGGGAGGCAACCGTTTGGAAACCGACTTGGGTTGGAATTCCAAGTATCTCGGCTTGTCTATTGTCTATCAGTGGAATTGGGATCTTGGCAGCAACTTCAGTTGGTATGCTGGTGTTGGTGGCCGTCTTGCTGTTTGGGACAATTCATTCGCACTGGGTGTTGCCGGCCAGATTGGCTTGGAGTACAACTTCAGCATCCCTCTGCAACTCACTCTTGACTGGCGTCCTACTTTCTGGATTATTCCCGGAACCGCTTTTGGCCCAAGCGATATTTGCCTCGGCATCCGCTATCGCTTCTAGGAGTTGTAGAACAATGAACAAGAGTTGCCTCCCAATACGGGGGCAACTTTTTTTTTGCCATGTCGGGAAAAAGGTGTATTTTTGCATTTTAAAGTTAAAAGAGACAATATGAAATATTCTATTGGAGTGGATATGGGCGGCACCAACACCGACATGGGTCTGGTGACCGAAAACGGGAACATCGTACAGCGTCGGAGCATCCCGACCAACGCTTATACGGAACTTGTGCCCTATGTGCGCGACATGATGCGTGAAATACAGGCTATGGTGGAGGAGCAGCGTAAGGCTGACGGCGAAGCCGTAGAACTGGAAGGCATCGGCATCGGTGCGCCGAACGGCAATTTCTATACAGGCTGCGTGGACAACGCTCCGAATCTCACCATCAAGGGTGTATTGGATTTCGGCAAGGAAATTAAGAAATACCTTCCTGTACCCGTGGTGCTTAGCAACGACGCCAACGCTGCCGCCTATGGCGAATATGTTTATGGCGGAGCAAAAGGATTGAAGCATTTCATCATGTTTACGTTGGGGACTGGCGTGGGGAGCGGAATTGTG